>JASGFY010000134.1:0-2593 GCA_047605265.1 Solimonas sp. | reverse complement strand
AGTCGCTGCGCCAGGCGGGCGACGCCGTTGCCGCCCCGCCCGCTGTGGCGGCGGCGGAAGAACCGGCGGCGTTCAGCGCGCCCGCGCCGCCGTCGCCGGACACCGTCGCCGGGCCGGGCCGCGATCCGGAACGGCTGGACATTTTCATCGCCGAGGCCGAGGGACTGCTGGCGTCCTGCGAGCGCTGCAATGCCGTGCTCGAACGCGATCCGCGCGACGCCGACGCGCTCGGCGAACGGCGACGCCTGCTGCACACGCTGATGGGCAGCGCGCGCGTCGCCGGCGCGCCGTCGATCAGCGAAGCGGCGCACCGGCTCGAAAGTCTGCTCGAAGCGTCGCACGGCGATGCGGCGGCGGCGATGCCGCGCTTCCGGCTGGCCGCCGACCGGCTGCATGACGCGCTCGACGAGCTGCGGCAGGGCTGGCTGTCGGATCTGCAGGATTTGCTGGCGGCGCTCGAAGAAGCGCCGGCGCCGCTCATCGAGGCGGCGGTGCCCGAAGCCGGCGGACCGCCGGCGGACGACACGCCGGTTCCGGCGACGGCCCTCGACGATCCGACGACGCAGCGCGCCGCGGATGCGCCGGCGGCCGCGGCGATCGACGACGTCGAGACTGCGCCGGCGATGCCGGCCGGCGACGCCGAAACGCCGCTCGCGCACGCCGATGCCGTGCCGGCGGACGATGATGCGGCCGTCGACGCGGTCGATGCCGATCTGCTGCAGATCTTCGGCGGCGAGGCCGTCGAACTGCTCGAGCAGCTCGAACGGGCCTGCGCGCGCTGGCAGGCTGCGCCGGCGCAGCCCGGGCCGGCGCAGGACATGCAGCGCGCGCTGCACACGCTGAAGGGCGGCGCCCGCATGGCCGGCCTGTTCGCGATGGGCGACGTGGCGCACGAGCTGGAGACGCGCCTGGCCGCGCTCGAAGCGTCGGGCGCGGTGGGCAGCGATGCGCTGGCGCCGGTCGGCGAAGCGGTCGCCGTCCTGCGTCGCATGGGCGACCAACTGGAGCGCGGCGACTTCCACGGCCTGCTGCAGGCCGGCCAGGCGCCGGCCGCGGCATCGGCCAGGTCCGCGACGCCTGCCGGCCTGTGGGAGCCGGAACTGTTCTGGCGCCCGGACGAGGACAGCGCGCGCGACATCGCGCTGCAGCGCGAGACGGCGCGCGTCCCGGTCGCCGCGCTCGACCGCATGCTCAACGAGGCCGGCGAAATCTCGATCTACCGCGCGCGGCTCGAAGAGCACAACAGCAGCATCCAGGCGCAGCTCGCGGAAATGGCGCAGGCCGTCGCGCGCGTGCGCGAGCAACTGCGCCAGCTCGACATCGAAACCGAGGCGCAGATCGCGGCGCGCGGCCTGACGCCGCAGGCCGAGCACACCGACCGCTACGCCGGCGAGTTCGACCCGCTCGAAATGGACCGCTACACGCGCATGCAGGAGCTGTCGCGCGCGCTGTCCGAGTCGGTCGGCGATCTGGCGGCCGTGCACGGCGCGCTGGACGGCTACGCGGCCGGCGCGGTGACGCTGCTGCAGCAGCAGGGCCGCGTCAACACCGAAGTGCAGCAGGGCCTGATGCGCACGCTGATGGTGCCGTTCTCGCGCCAGCTGGCGCGCCTGCAGCGCGTCGTGCAGCAGACGGCGATCGAGAACGGCAAGCGCGCTGAGGTGTTGTTCTCCGGCGCCGAGGCCGAGCTCGATCGCAACGTGCTCGAACGCATGACGGCGCCGCTCGAGCATCTGCTGCGCAATGCCGTCGTGCACGGCATCGAAGGCCCGGCGCTGCGCGCCATCCGCAACAAGCCGGCGGCCGGGCAGATCCAGATCAAGCTGTGGCGCGAAGGCACGCAGCTGCATGTCGAGGTGCGCGACGACGGCGCCGGCCTCGACTACGACGCGATCCGCGCGACGGCGATCCGGCGCGGCCTGATGCCGGCCGACGCGCGGATCGCCGACGAACAGGCGGCGCAGTTCATCTTCATGCCGGGTTTCTCGACGGCGCGCGCGCTGACCCAGGACGCCGGCCGCGGCGTCGGCATGGACGTGGTCGCCGCCGAAGTGAAGCAGCTCGGCGGCACGCTGGAGCTGTCGTCCGAGTCCGGCCGCGGCGCGCGCTTCCTCGTGCGCCTGCCGCTGAACCTCGCCCTGTCGCGGGCGCTGCTGGTCGAGGCCGGCGGCGAGACGTACGCCGTGCCGCTGTCGAGCATCGAGGGCATCGTGCGCATTCCGCGCGATCGGCTCGCCGCGTACTGCGACGGGCAGGGACCCCTGCTCGAATACGGCGGTGCCGGCTATCGCGTGCGCGAGCTGGCGGCGTTTCTCGGCAGCGCGCGGGCCGCCGCCGACGGCAGGAGCGTCAACGCGATCCTCGTGCGTCTGCCCGAGGGCATCGGCGCCGGCGACCGTCGCTACGCGGTCGTCGTCGACGCGCTGCTCGGCAATCGCGAGATCGTGTCCAAGGCGGTCGGGCCGCAGATCAGCAGCGTGCCCGGCATCAGCGGCGCCACGGTGCTCGCCGACGGCCGCGCGGTGCTGATCCTCGACGTCGCCGAACTGGCCCAGCACGCCGCGCACCGCGCGCTGCGCACGGCGGCCGGCGG
>JASGFY010000133.1:0-2731 GCA_047605265.1 Solimonas sp. | reverse complement strand
CGACCAGTCCTCTTCTCAGCCCAAGATGCATTGTCGAGCGCCCGTGCGCGCTGCGCCGCGTCGGGCAAGCCCGACCACCAGCGGCGCAGCGCCATGCGCCGGCGCGGCGCCGGCGGCGCCTCTCCGGCCGGCGGAGGCGTCGATGGCGATTCCGGGGAGGAAGCGGGAGCGTTCATGTCGCGCAAGGCTGGCACAGAATGGCAGCGGCCGGAACCACCGAGCCGCCGCAGCCTGCGGACGCATAGTTGGGAAAGCGCCGCGCATGGAGTAAGGTCTCGCCCGGTTGCGGGGCCGGTCGGCGGCCTTGGTTCAGCGTGGCGCGCCATGTCCAGAGTTCTGACGATCGAAGATGACGAGGTCACGGCCCGGGAAATCATGGCCGAGCTCGGCGCGCACGGCATCGAGGTCGACTGGGTCGACAACGGCCGCGACGGCCTCGTCAAGGCCGTCAGCGTGCAGTACGACGCCATCACGCTCGATCGCATGCTGCCGGGACTCGACGGCCTGGCGATCGTCACCACCATGCGCCAGGTTGGCGTCGAGACGCCGGTGCTCATGCTCAGCGCGCTGTCCGACGTCGACGAGCGCGTGCGCGGCCTGCGCGCCGGCGGCGACGACTACATGACCAAGCCGTTCACGCCCGACGAGATGGCGGCGCGCGTCGAGGTGCTGATGCGCCGCAACCGCAGCAGCGGCCCGGCGACCGAATTGCGCATCGGCGATCTCGATCTGAACCTGATGACGCGCACCGCGCGCCGCGACGGCATCGAGCTCGAACTGCTGCCGACCGAGTTCCGCCTGCTCGAATTCATGATGCGCAACGCCGGTCAGGTGCTGACGCGCATGATGATCTTCGAGACCGTCTGGGGCTTTCATTTCGATCCGGGCACCAACCTGATCGACGTGCACATCGGCCGCCTGCGCAAGAAGGTCGACCGCCCCGGCCTGCCGCCGCTGATCCGCACCGTGCGCGGCTCCGGCTACATGATCAGCGATGCGGGTTGAGACCGTGCCGCCGTTCGACAGCCCCCTGCGAGCCGCCGCGCGCCCCGAGACGCGCGGCGGCGATACCGTCCCCAGCGTCGCGCCGCACGTGTCCTGGCGCTCGTCGTCGACGCGGCTGCTGCTGATCTACGGCGCGCTGTTCGTGGTGTGGAGCACGGTGCTGATCGGTGTCGTGCACTGGGAGACGCGCGGCTACCTCTCGAACGTCGTCGACGAAATCCTCGAGCAGCGGGCGCACTACCTCGCGTCGATCGAACCGCAGCATCTGCCGGAGGCGATGACGGCGGCGGGCCAGGTCGACCTGCGGGGCGTGATGAGCTACGGGCTGTTCGACGCCGACGGACATTACTTGAGCGGCAACATGGCCGAGATGCCGGCCGGGCTGGCGATCGACGGCGGCGTGCGCCTGTTGCGCGAGGGCGTGCAGCGGCGCGATCACGACGACCATCCGGCAGCGCGCGCGCTGGCCCTGCGCCTGGCCGACGGCAAGGTCATGGTGCTGGCGCGCAGCACGCGCGTCATCGACCAGATCGGCGTGATCCTGCGCCAGAGCCTGCTGTGGGCACTGTCGCTGACGCTGATTCCGGGCCTGATCGGCGGCTACCTGCTGAGCCGCGGGCCGCTGCGCCGCGTGCGCGAGATCGAGGCGGCCGTGCAGCCAATCATGCGCGGCAATCTCGACCAACGCCTGCCGGTCGGCCGCCGCCGCGACGAGCTCGATCTGCTGGCGAGCATCGTCAACACCATGCTGGCCGAGCTCGAGCGGCTGATGGTCGAGGTCAAGGGCGTCTGCGACAACATCGCGCACGATCTGCGCACGCCGCTGACGCGGCTGCGCGCGCAACTGCACCGCCTGCAGCAGCAGACCGCGTCCGGCGACGAGCGCGGCGCGCTGATCGAGCACTGCATCGGCGACGTCGATGCGCTGCTGCAGCGCTTCTCGGCGCTGCTGCGCATCTCGGAGATGGAAGACCTGCGCCGGCGCGCGGGCTTCGCCGAAATCGATCTCGGCGCCCTGCTGCGCGAAATCCACGAGCTGTATGCGCCGCTGGCCGAGGACAAGGGCGTGCAGATCGCGCTGGCCCTGGAGCCGGCACCGCGCATTCCGGCCGACCGCGAGCTGTTGTTCGAGGCGCTCAGCAATCTGCTGAGCAATGCCATCAAGTTCACGCCGGCCGGCGGTTCGATCCGCCTGCGCCTGAAGCCGCAGGGGTCCGACTGCGCCAAGATCTGCGTCGTCGACGACGGGCCGGGCATTCCGCCCGGCGAACGCGAGGCGGTCCTGCAGCGCTTCTACCGCAGCGACGGCACGCGGCAGGCGCCGGGCTTCGGACTCGGGCTCAGCATCGTCTCGGCGGTCGTCCGCCTGCACGGCTTCCGGCTCGAGATCGGCGAAGGCGAACGCGGTGGCACGCGTGTCTCGCTGTACTGCGCGCCGCGCGACCTGACGATCGCGGCCTGACGATGCGCACGCTGTACATCGCCGACACGATCGACCTGCGCCTGCGCCAGGCGCTGCGCCAGGCAGGCCACACCCTGCACGCCCTGCAGGCCAACGAAGCCGACTGGGCGATCGCCGAAAGCCGCCATCAGATCATCGTCTGCGATTTCGCCAGCCCCGAGCTCGCGCGGCTGCAGCGCTGGGCGGCGCTGCGGCCGGCGCATGCCGTGCTGCTGGTGATCATCGGCGAGCGCAGCCGCACGTCGGCCGCCGCCGTGCTGCGCG
>JASGFY010000132.1:0-2981 GCA_047605265.1 Solimonas sp. | reverse complement strand
CCCGACAGCGTGACATTGGCCGAGGCGTCGCCGACGTTGTCGGTATGGCCGGAGATGACGATGCGGCGGTTCGGCTCGTTGTTGAGCGAGGCGACCACGCTGTCGAGCACGGCCGTCGCCTCGGCCCTCAGCGTCGCGCTGCCGGTATCGAAAAGCACGTCGCCGAGGCTGTACGTCACCGATCCCTGCGGTGCCGGAGTCGCCGCCGCCTGGGGCGCCGGCCCGTTCTGGGAAGTCTGCGGCGGATTGGCCGGCACGGCGCGCCAGCCCTCCGGGCACTGCTGCACGTACGGGTAGTAGGCCTTGGCGGAGTCGCAGTAATACCAGTACGTCGTCGGCGGCGCCTGGACGACGACGTCCGGCTGCTGATAGACCACCGTCGGTGGATAGTCGTAGTACGGACCCCAGTACCCGTACGGGTAATAGTACGGGCCGTAATAGCCGGAAAAGCCAATACCGATGTGCACCCCGCCCGGTCCGTGGCCCGGCCCCGGCCCGCCCGGCGGACGCGCAAAGGCACTCAGCGGAAACAGAAAAGCGAGAACCAGGAGCTTTTTCATGACGGCTGCCTCCAGTGCGGCACTGGCATGAACGATACGCTGGCTTTGACTGCCGGGCGAGCAGCCGGTTCTCTCAAAAACCCGTCTTTTTGTGACGATTTGTAAAGCACGGTCCGCACGCCGCGTGCCCGCGCCGGCCGGAAGCGGGAGCCGCCGCAGCCGGGCGGCCGCGAGCCCGCCATGACGGCGGACTCGCGGCCGCGGTTCCCTGGAAGCTATCCGTCAGAAGCTATACGTCGCGCTGACGTAATAGTTGCGGCCGAGCTCGTGCGTGTAGATCGTGCCGTCGGCTTTCTCGTCGAGGTTGACGTCGGTGAGATTCTTGACGCCCGCGCGCAGGCTGAGCGCTTCGCCGAGCCGGAACGCGGCGCCGAGGTCGACGC
The DNA here is from genome assembly GCA_047605265.1 of Solimonas sp. Taxonomy (GTDB): domain Bacteria; phylum Pseudomonadota; class Gammaproteobacteria; order Nevskiales; family Nevskiaceae; genus Solimonas. The sequence continues at coordinate 2,038 of JASGFY010000132.1, read as the reverse complement.
GCGTGTACGGGGAGATGCGCACGCCCTCGTACCACTGGCGGCCGACGTAGTGGCCGGCCGCGGTCGCCGTCAGCCGGCGCGTCGCCTGCCAGTCGACCGTCAGGTTCGTCATCACCTCGGGGCGGTAGTCGAGCTTGGTCTCGGTGCCGTCGGCGTCGCGATAGTCGCCATCCATATAGGTGAAGTTGCCGCTGACCGCCAGCGTTTCGACGACGTCGACGCGGCCGTCCAGCTCGACGCCGCGCGTGCGTGCCTTGGCGATGTTCTGCCACTCGCGCGACGGCACGCTGGCGTCGTAGACGGCGATGATCATGTCCTTGACGTCGTTGTCGTACAGCGCGAACGACAGGCGCCAGCGCTGGCGACGCACTTCGACGCCGCTCTCGTAGCTGGTGCTGGTCTCCGGCTTGAGGTCGGGGTTGCCGGACAGGTAGCAGCTGCCGCCGCAGCTGATCACGCTGTACTGCTCGCTGAGCTGGTACGCGTCCGGCGCCTTGAACGCACGGCCGGCGCCGCCCTTGAGCGTGATGCCGTCGAGCACTTCATAGGTCAGATAACCCTTCGGCGAGAAGTGCCCGCCGAAGTTCTCGTCGTGGTCGTAGCGGCCGCCGAGCGTGAAGCGCAGCTTGCCGGTCAGCGACAGCTCGTCCTGCGCGAACAGCGCGATGTTGTCGGTCTTGGCCTCGCCGGTCTCGGTATAGGTGGCCGCGTCGCCGATCTGCTGGCGCCGGAAATCGACGCCGCCGATCAGCGCGTTGATGCCGAGATTGCCGCCGGCGTAGGCCTTCGCATAGGTATTCTTCTCGCGCACCGTGCGCTGCTGCGGATCGTCGTAGTCGGAGTTGTAGTCGTCGATCTTGCCGTCTTCCTGCTTCACGTAGGCGACGGTCTTGCCCCAGTCCCAGCGGCCGGTGTGCGTCAGGCCGTACGACCAGCGGCGCATTTCCTCGGCGGCGTAGGTGAAGCTCTCGTAGTCGTAGGCCGGGTAGTAGACGTAGCTGCTCAGGTCGTACGGCCGCTTGTCGCGGTTGTATTCGAGGTCGACATCGAGATCCTGCGCGTCGCCGATGCGGTAGCGCAGCGTCGAGGTCGCGTTCGTCGAGCGCTTGCCTTCGAGTGCCGGCACCTCGGTCGGATCGTCGTCCGAATAGCGGTACCAGTGGTCGCGGTTGAGGACTTCGGCGTTCAGCGACAGCGACAGCCGTTCGGCCAGCGCGCCGGACAGCGAGCCGTTGACCCGGCGCTGGTCGCCGTCGGCGCCGGAGCCGACGACGCGGTACTCGCCGGTGACGGCGCCGTGCCAGTCCTTCGTCGGCTGCTTGGTGATGATGTTGACGACGCCGCCGATCGCGTCGGAGCCGTACAGCGCCGCCATCGGCCCGCGCACGATCTCGACGCGCTCGATCGCGCCGAGCGGGATCGAGCTGAAGTCGAAGTCGCCGCCTCGCCACGCGGCGCCGCTCGACGAGATGCGCTTGCCGTTGACGAGGATCAGGGTGTAATGGCCGTCGAGTCCGCGGATCTGGATCTCGTCGCGGCCGTTGCCGTCGCTCTGGTTGTTGACGCCGACGGTCTCGCGCAACAGGTCGGCCAGGCTGTTGACCGGCGACTTGAGGATATCGTCGGCCGTGATCACCGTCGTGAACGCCGGCGTCACCGCGCTGCTCTGCTCCGTGAGCGAGGCGGTGACGACGACTTCGTCTGCCGTCGCGGCCGCGTCGGCCATCGCCACTTCCTGCGCGCCGGCCAGAGCCGGCGTCATGCAAACACCCGCGGCCGACACGGCCACGAGTTTCTTTACGGACAACATGCTGATTTCCCTCTCAAGGTTCTTACATCGACACCGGGTCATGAAAATGCTGCGGTGGGCAGTCCCGGCCTTCCCCACTCCCCGAAACGAATCAGGCCGGCAGCGCGGGTCCGGCCGCGTGCGCGTCATCGACGCCGGCCGCCTGCAGCGGCGCGTCGCGCAGGCGGCGCAGCAGCGCGAGCAGCACGCCGCCGGCGAGCAGCGCGCCGATCCCGAGCGCGCCGAGAG
>JASGFY010000131.1:0-3032 GCA_047605265.1 Solimonas sp. | reverse complement strand
CCGCCGCATCAACAACACCTTCAAGCGCGCCGACGAGATCCAGTGGGGCCGCGGCATCGAGCCGGGCAGCAAGGAATTCATCGACTACTTCCTGCCCATCGTGGCGGACGCGGAAGCCGGCTTCGGCGGCGTGCTCAACGCCTTCGAGCTGATGAAGAACATGATCGCCGCCGGCGCCGCCGGCGTGCACTTCGAAGACCAGCTCGCGGCCGTCAAGAAGTGCGGCCACATGGGCGGCAAGGTGCTGGTGCCGACGCAGGAGGCGATCGAGAAGCTGGTCGCCGCGCGTTTCGCTGCCGACGTGCTCGGCGTGCCGACCATCGTGCTCGCGCGCACCGACGCCGAGGCGGCCAACCTGCTGACCTCGGACCACGACGCCAACGACAAGCCGTTCCTCACCGGCGAGCGCACGCAGGAAGGCTTCTACCGCGTCAAGAACGGCCTCGAGCAGGCCATCTCGCGCGGCGTCGCCTACGCGCCGTACGCCGATCTGGTGTGGTGCGAGACGGGCGTGCCGGACATCGGCTTCGCGCGTGAATTTGCGCAGGCCGTGCTCGCCAAGAATCCCGGCAAACTGCTGAGCTACAACTGCTCGCCGTCGTTCAACTGGAAGAAGAACCTCGACGACAAGCAGATCGCCAAGTTCCAGGACGACCTCTCGGCGCTCGGCTACAAGTATCAGTTCATCACGCTGGCCGGCATTCACATCAACTGGTACAACACCTTCCAGTTCGCGCACGCCTACGCGCGCGGCGAGGGCATGAAGCACTACGTCGAGAAGGTGCAGGAGCCGGAATTCGCGGCGCGCGAGAAGGGTTACACCTTCGTCTCGCACCAGCAGGAAGTCGGCGCCGGTTACTTCGACGATGTCACGACGGTGATTCAGGGCGGCTCGTCGAGCGTCAAGGCGCTCACGGGTTCGACGGAAGAGGAGCAGTTCCACTGACGCAGCGGCCACGCATCTGCGCTGAACGCGGAGGCTTGGCTACCGGCATCACGAATCCGTAACTGTTAAACTTTTGGAAGGGCCGCGACGCGGCCCTTTTTTATTTCACCATGACTCCAGTGCCGCATTCCGCTGGACTACGCCGAAGCTCGATACAACAGTTTTATCAATAGTTTAGGCGCTTTCACCATATGCTGGCGCTTTCCGAAACCTGACCCGACTTCCCCTCTGTTGGCCCCTATGAAGCTCCCGGGAATAGGGTTTTTCCGAGGAGTCATCATGGCAAAACTCAAGCTCACCAGGTCCGCAGTCGATGCGGCGCAACCCCAGACGTAGGCCGTCGAACTCCCGTGCTTAGGAAGTCGGTCACCAGTTGAGCGAATTCGTCAGGACGCTCCAGCGGAGCGAGGTGTCCGCTGTCCAGTTCCGCGTAGCACGCTCCCGAGATAGCCGCTGCCAGTGCGCGCGCATGAGCAGGCGGCACCATATGGTCGTGCGTGCATCCAATCACCAGCGTGGGTTTGGCAATACGCTTGATCTGCTGGCTGACATCCAGGGCCCGATCCAGCTCCACTTGACGCCCCATGCCTTCCCATTGGTTGCCAGCGACGATTGCAGACGCGGCCACCGATTGAGCGACTGCGTAGAAGCCCAGCAGCCATAGCAGCGCCTGCTTGTTGGGGACGCGCAGCTTGAGCAGGCCGACGGTGAGCAGCGGCCCGCCGACAACCATGCCAATGGCATACAGCGAGATCAGGTAGCCGATCTGCGTCACCGACACGCCAAACGCTTGCGTAAGCGATGGCATCATGCCCGCGACCATGAATTCCGAGGTGGTCAACGAGAAGATCATCAACCCCAGGATGTAAACCACCAATGGCATGGGAAACTCCTTCTAAAGTTTATCGTTCGGTACAAAATAGGCCAAAAAGAACCGGCCTACGGGCCGGCGATCCGTCTTCTAAACCTAGAGCTTGGCTATCGTCCCTTGCAGCACATCGGACATCCGCTCACCTTCCCAAGCCCAGGATGAAGTCGCGGGCGAAATAACTGATGACAAGATCGGCGCCTGCTCGCTTGATCGCGCCCAGTGTTTCCTGAACAGTGCGTGCTTCGTCAATGGCGCCTGCCGCCGCCGCGAATTTGATCATCGCGTACTCGCCACCCACCTGATAAGCGACCAACGGCAGCAAGGTTTGCGTGCGCAACCGCGCCAGCACGTCGAGATAGGCCAGGGCCGGTTTGACCATCAGCATGTCGGCGCCTTCGGCTTCATCCAGCAACGATTCGCGCAAGGCTTCACGCCCATTCATGGCGTCGATCTGGTAGCTGGCGCGGTCTCCTTGCAAGGCGCAGCCGGCCGCCGCGCGGAACGGCCCGTATAGCGCCGAAGCAAACTTGGACGAGTACGCCATGATCGGCATGTGTGGATAGCCGGCCGTGTCCAACGCATCCCGGATGGCCCGAACCTGACCATCCATCATGGCCGAGGGCGCGACCATATCCACGCCTGCCCGCGCGGCGACGACAGCCTGCTGGCCGAGAAGCACCAGGGTTGCGTCATTGTCCACGCTATCGCCTGCCGCCACTCCGCAATGCCCGTGGTCGGTGTATTCGCAGAAGCAGTTGTCGGTGATGACCAGTAGCTCGGGAACCGTCGCCTTGGCGATCCGAACCATTCTCGCCATCAACCCATCGTCGCGGCATGTGTCGCTGCCGGTCGCGTCCTTGTGATGCGAGATGCCGAACAGCAGCAATGCCCGCACGCCATCGCGGGCAATGGCCTCCAGTTCGCGGGCCAGGTGCCGCTCGGGAATACGCAGCACGCCAGGCATGGTCGGGATCTCCTGCGCGACTTCGATGCCTTCTTCCACGAAGACCGGATAAATCAGTTCGCTGGCGCCAAGCCGCGTCTCGCGCATCATGTCGCGCAGCACTGAGGTACGCCGTAACCGACGCAGCCGCATGGACGGGGGAGATAGAGGGTATGTCACGAAGAGGTCTCCAACGGAGCAGCATGGCTTGCTGACTGCGCGGCCGGTGTCCGGGACAGCAAGACAATGCCTGCGGCGATCATCACGCCGCC
>JASGFY010000130.1:0-3192 GCA_047605265.1 Solimonas sp. | reverse complement strand
CAGCGCGCGCACGGCGCGGCCCTTGTCCACGTTCGCCGGCACGATCTCGATCACGCGATCGCCCGGCTGCAGGCGGTAATCCGGCAGGCTCGCGAGCCGCGTTCGGGCGAATGCGTTCAGGGCATCGCCGGCATGCGGCGCGTTGCGCCAGTGCAGGGCGACGCCATTGCCCTTGTCTTCGACCATCGCGCCGGGATGACGCGCGGCCAGCGCCCTGGCTTCGTGCTTGAACGCGTCCAGCGCATCCGCGGCCACGAGCGTTGCGGCGGGTGCGCCGCGCAGTTCCTGCCCGTGCAGGCCGGCGGCGGGCAGGCGCAGCGGCGCGAACAAGCGGTCGATCTGCGCCAGCGGGCGACCGCTGACCAGGGCCAGCGCGCCGTGCAGCCGGTCGCCGACGCGCTGCATCGTCTCCAGCAGGCCCTCCGGCACGCCGACCAGATGCGGCTGCGGGGCGAACTCGAGCAAGGTGCCGTCCACGTCGAGGAACAAGGCGCAATCCTCGCTCAACGCGGGCGGCGGCGGACGACGGGGGGAAGTCGTGGCGGCCATGCCTTTCATCATTCACGCCGGCGCGGCAAAACGCAAACGCGGGCGCGCGCATGATTTATCTTGATGCCTGCCGATGACCGAACCGCGACCTGAATCCGAATTGCTGCAAAGCCTGCCGCCGCGCGTCGCCGAGGGCTGCCGCGTGCTGCTGCTCGGCTCGATGCCGTCCGTCGCTTCGCTCGGCGCGGCGAACTACTACGCGCATCCGCGCAATCGCTTCTGGCCGCTGCTCGGCCAGCTTTTGATGGACACGCCGTTCGGCTTCGATCCGCGCGCCGATTACGAAACGCGCATCGCCGCCCTGCACGCGGCGCGCGTCGGCCTGTGGGACGTGGTCGGCCAATGCCGCCGCCGTGGCAGCCTCGATACCGACATCGAAACCGACAGCATCGTCGCCAACGACATTCCCGGTTTGCTGCGCGCGCATCCGTCGATTCGCGCGATCGGCTTGAACGGCGGCGTGGCGACGCAACTTTTTCGGCGCCACGTGCAGCCGCAACTTTCCGCCGACGTGTCGGCGCGCCTGCGAATCCACGCCTTGCCATCGACCAGCCCGGCCAATGCGGGCTTCGATTTCAAGCGCCTGCTCGCGGCGTGGCGCGTGCTGCAAACGGCGTGACATGCGCCGCCGTATGTCTGCGCGCGCGCCGGACCGACCAAAAGCAGGCCAATCGCCACGTTTATCGCACCGGCAAAAAAGGCGACAATGCGGGTTCATCACGAAACCAAGCGCGGAGCATCCCCATGGCTGAGGTCAAGCAGGCCCTCGTTCCCGACATCGGCGATTACCACGATGTCCCCGTCATCGAAGTGCTGGTGAAAGTCGGCGACACGGTGAAGAAGGACCAAGGTCTGGTCACCCTCGAATCGGACAAGGCGACGATGGAAGTGCCCGCGCCGTTCGACGGCGTGGTCAAGGAAATCAAGGTCAAGCTCGGCGACACGCTGTCGCAGGGCGCGGTGGTCGCGCTGATCGAAGCCGGCGACGCCGCGCCTGCCGCTCCTTCACCCTCTCCCGCCGCTGTCGCGGCACCCTCTCCCATCAAGGGAGAGAGCGAAAAGCCGGTACCTGCTCCTGCTGTTGTTTCCCCTCTCCCCGCCGTGGGAGAGGGTGCCGCGCGCAGCGTGGCGGGAGAGGGGGCGCCCGCGCCACACGCTATCCCCGGCAAGCCCGGCATCGATCCCGAGGCCAACCCGCCGCATTCGCCGCCGGTCGAATTCAACGCCGAGCGCGTGCTCCCGGAGAAAGTGCCGTATGCCAGCCCGGCAGTGCGCGTGTTCGCGCGCGAACTCGGCGTCGATCTGGCGCAAGTGACGGGCACCGAAAAGGGCGGGCGCATCACCAGGGAAGACGTGCAGAAGTTCGTCAAGAACGCGCTGACCGGCGGCGTGGCGTCGAGCGGCGCGGTCGCGGCCGGCGGCGGCTTGAACCTGCTGCCGTGGCCGAAGGTGGACTTCGCCAAGTTCGGCGAAACCGAGGTGCAGCCGCTGTCGCGAATCAAGAAGATTTCCGGCGCCAACCTCGCCCGCAACTGGGCGATGATCCCGCACGTCACCCAGTTCGACGACGCCGACATCACCGATCTGGAAGCGTTGCGCTTGCAGCTCAACAAGGAGAACGAGAAGGCCGGCATCAAGCTCACGATGCTCGCGTTCCTGATCAAGGCCAGCGTCTCGGCGCTGAAGAAATTCCCGGAATTCAACGCCTCGCTCGATGCCTCGGGCGAAAACCTGACGCTGAAGCAATACTTCCACATCGGCTTCGCCGCCGACACGCCGAGCGGCTTGGTCGTGCCGGTGATCCGCGACGCGGACAGGAAGGGCGTGATCGAGATCGCGCAGGAAACATCGGAACTGGCGAAGAAGGCGCGCGACGGCAAGCTCGGGCCCGCGGACATGAGCGGCGGCTGCTTCAGCATTTCCTCGCTCGGCGGGATCGGCGGCACCGCGTTCACGCCGATCATCAATGCGCCGGAAGTGGCGATCCTCGGCGTCAGCAAGTCGTCGATCCAGCCGGTGTGGGACGGCAAGGCGTTCCAGCCGAAGCTGCTGCTGCCGCTGAGCCTCAGCTACGACCACCGCGTGATCGACGGCGCACTGGCCGCTCGCTTCACCACGTATTTGTCGCAAGTGCTGGCCGACATGCGCCGCGTGTTGCTGTAAGGAGAACCGAGCATGGCAACGATTGAAGTGAAGGTTCCCGACATCGGCGATTACCACGACGTGCCGGTGATCGAAGTGCTGGTGAAAGTCGGCGACACGGTGAAGAAGGACCAGGGCCTGATCACGCTCGAATCGGACAAGGCGACGCTGGAAGTGCCGTCGAGCGCCGCCGGCGTGATCAAGGAATTGAAGGTCAAGCTCGGCGACACGCTGAGCGAAGGCGCGGTCGTCGCGGTGCTGGAAAGCGAAGGTGCTGGCGCTGCGCCGCCTTCACCCTCTCCCCATCAGCCGCTGGCCGCGACTTCGAGCTCTCCCGTCAGGGAAGAGGGGGCAAAAACCGCTGTTCCCTCTCCCCTCGTGGGAGAGGGTGCCGCGAAAGCGGCGGGAGAGGGGGCTCCGCAAGCCGCTGCATCGACCGGCAGGCAGGCCGACATCGAAGCCGGCATCGTCGTGCTCGGCGCCGGCCCCGGCGGCTACACC
>JASGFY010000129.1:0-3296 GCA_047605265.1 Solimonas sp. | reverse complement strand
GCCTTGCGGGAATGCGAGGCGCGCGGTCTCGAAGTGACCGACGAGGCGAGCGCCATGGAACACGCCGGCTACAAGCCGCGCCTGGTGCGTGGCCGCGAGTCGAACATCAAGGTCACTTATCCGGAAGACCTGCCGCTCGCCGAGTTCTGGCTGCAGCGGCAGGCGGAGCAGCCGTGAAGTCATCATGAAGATGCGCATCGGCCACGGCTACGACACGCATCGCCTCGAAGCGGGCGAAGGCGTTCACCTCGGCGGCGTGTTCATCCCGTGCGCATACCACATCATCGCCCATTCGGACGGCGACGCGATCATCCACGCGCTGTGCGATGCGCTGCTCGGCGCGATCGCCGGCGGCGACATCGGCAAACTGTTTCCGGACAGCGATCCGCGATTCAAGGGCATCGCCAGCCTGCGGCTCCTGGACGAAGTCATGCGCCGCGTGCGCGATGCCGGCTATGGCGTCGTCAACGCCGACATGACCCTGGTCGCGCAGGCGCCGCGCGTCTCGGCGTACACGGCGGCGATGTGCGAGCGACTCGCCGCCGGCCTCGGCGTCGCGCGCGAGTGCGTCAACGTCAAGGCGACGACCAACGAAGGCATGGACGCGATCGGCCACAAGCAGGGGCTCGCGGCGCACGCCGTGGTCCTGCTGATGCAGGCCGGCTGAGCCGCGGCCGCGCATGTCGGACGCCGCGCCCAAGCTGCGCCGCCGCCCGCCCGGCCAGCCCGATACGCGCGAAGCCATCCTCGTCTGCGCCGAGAAGCTGCTCCTGCAGCGCGGCTTCAACGGCTTCAGCTACCAGCACATCGCCACCCGGCTCGGCCTGCGCCCGGCGGCGGTCCACTATCACTTCCCGAGCAAGGACGACCTCGGCGTCGCGCTGGTGCGCCGCTACCGCGACGGCTTCGACGGCTGGGTCCGCGAGCTGACGTTCGACGGCGCGGCCTGGCTGCGCCTCAAGGGCTATTTCTCGACCTACGTCACCCATCTCGAAACCGAGGACGGACGCCTGTGTCCGGGCGGCGTGCTCGGCACCGAATCCGGCACGCTGTCCGATGCGATGCGCTTCGAGGCGCGCCTGCTGATGCGCGAGATCTACGCCTGGCTGGTGCTGACGCTCGAGGAAGGCCGCCGCGACGGCTCGCTGCGCTTCGACGGCGACGCCTACGACAAGGCCGTGATGATCGGCTCCGCGCTGCAGGGCGGCCTGCAGATCGCGCGCCTCGCCGGCGCTTCGCGTTTCCGCCAGCTGCTCGACCAGCTCGAGCTCGAGCTGACCGGGCACAAGCCGGAGCGCGGTCCGCTGCCCTGAATGCAAGGGGTGCCGCTCACAAGAGGGCCTGCAGCAAGGCGCCGCAAAGCATGCCTCCGCAGAATCCCCATGGCATCCAGACGTAGCGTCGCTTGAAGCGATAGCGTCCCATGATCGGGTCGTAGTAGCGCATGCCGGTTTTTCCCCCGCGAAGATGGATCGCCGCAGTGCGAAACCGCGACTTTTGAATGCTAACTCATAGTTAGTATAAACGCCAGGCCATGCCACCCATGCTTGATGGATGGCGCGACTGCTCCCACTTCCTCCCGATGCCATCGCCAGGAGTCCCGTCGGACTACGGTTGCGCCAACTGCGGATGCAAGCCGGCCTCTCGCAGGCCGAGCTCGGTATCCGCATCGGGATTCATCCCGATGTCGCGAGTTCGCGCATGAACCAGTACGAGCGCGGCGGCAAGGAGCCGGCGTTCAGCATTGTCCGCCTCATCGCCCGCGAACTGGGCGTGCCCGCCGCATTCTTCTACGCGGAGAGCGATGCGCTGGCGGAGCTGATCCGCGGCTTCGCCGAGCCGGAGGCGCATCCCGCGCGTGCGCGGCGCGGCAAGACGGCGAAAGGCTGAGAGACCTCGCCCCGTTCAACGCGCGCGCAGCAGCACATAGACGGCGCCGGTGCCGCCGTCGACAACGCGCGCCGAACAGTAGGCGAGCACGTCGCGGCGCTTGCGCAGCCAGCTGCCGAGCAGGGCCTTGATGATCGGGCCGCTGTTCGGCGAGCCGTTGCCCTTGCCGTGGATGATGCGCACGCAGCGCTGGTCGCGGTCGTGGCAGCGCGCGATGAACTGCATGACGGCGAGCTTGGCGCGCTCGCGGTTGAGGCCGTGCAGGTCGAGCTCGCCGTCGATGCGGTAATGGCCGCGGCGCAGGTGGCGCATCACGCCGTCCTGCACGCCGGGCGCGCGGTAGAGCAGGGTGTCGCCGCTCTCGATCTCGTCGGGCTCGGTGTCGCGCAGCAGCTCCCGCAGGACCGCGAGTTCGTCGGCCTGGCGCTGGCGCGGCTGCGGCGACGGCAGCGACGGTTTGTCGCTGACGCGCGGCGACGGCGGCTGCACGCGCACGCCCTGCATGGCGAGGCGGAACAGCGTCGCGTCGTCGTCCGGCGCGCTGGCGGGGTCGTCATTCATTACGGGCCGTTCATCACGGTTTCGTCACGGCGGCGGTCCGTGTCCGTCAGATCATATCCGCTAAACTGTCGCGAACCATCCGCTTTGCTCCATGAAGATCCTGCTCTCGAACGACGACGGCTGTCATGCGCCGGGGCTGCTGTGCCTGCGCGATCATCTCCGGATCCGGCATGAAGTCCGCGTCGTCGCGCCCGACCGCAATCGCAGCGGCGCCAGCAATTCGCTGACCGTGCTGCGCCCGCTGCGCGCGCAGCATCACGACGACGGCCGCATCAGCATCGACGGCACGCCGACCGATTCGGTGCACCTCGCGCTCAACGGCCTGATCGACTTCAAGCCGGACATCGTCGTCTCCGGCATCAACGCCGGCGCCAATCTCGGCGACGACACGCTGTACTCGGGCACCGTCGCGGCGGCGATGGAAGGCCGCCATCTCGGCTACGCGGCGATCGCCGTGTCCAACGTCTCGCACGCGCCCGAGCACTTCGACACGGCGGGCCGCGTCACGCTGCGCCTGCTCGAGCAGCTGGCGCGCGAGCCGCTGCCGGCCGACACCATCCTCAACGTCAACGTGCCCGACCTGCCGTTCGACGCGCTGCGGGGCTTCGAGGTGACGCGCGCCGGCCGTCGCCATCTCGCTGAGCCGGTGCTGCCGTCGAAGGACCCGCGCGGCCGCACGATCTACTGGATCGGCCCGGCCGGCGCCGAGGCCGACTGCGGCGAAGGCACGGATTTCCACGCCGTCGCGCAGGGCCGCGTGTCGATCACGCCGCTGCTCGTCGACTTGACGCGCTACGGCCTGCTCGAGCGCGTGTCGCGCTGGGCGGGCGGCCTGTGACGCCGCG
>JASGFY010000128.1:0-3509 GCA_047605265.1 Solimonas sp. | reverse complement strand
AGCGCGGCGACGTCGGGCTGCACGAGCAGGTCGCGCAGCGCCGTCCACGGCTCGACGCCGGCATCGCGGCCGCGCGCGGCCACGGCATCGCGCACCGCATCGCGCGCCACGGTGTAGCCGATCGCGTAGGCGCCGAACTGGTCGACGAAGCCGAGCAGCGCGCGCGGGCTCGTCACCAGCGCCGTCGCTTCGAGCTGCGCGGCCGCATCGTCCGCCGGCAGGCGGCCGTCGCGGTAGTCGCGCAGGATCGCGACCGTCGACAGCGACAGTTCGCCGACGAGGTGATGGACTTCGACGTAGCGCGCCGCTTCGGTCGGATCCAGGCCGGCGAGCGGAAACAGCACGTCGCGCTCGAAGGCGATGCGCGCGTCGAGCGGGAACGCGAGGTCGACGCCGTAGTTGGCGGCGCCCTCGCGCAGCACCGAGGCCGGCGAGCGCAGCAGCACGACGGTGTCCTCGACCGGCAGCCCCTGCGCGCCGGCGGCGGCGTCCATCAGCACGAACTGCGCATGATGGCCGGGATAGCCCTCGTGGCACGCGACGTCGATCGCCTCGCCGGGCAAGGCGACGGCCGCCGGATTGATCTGCAGGCGGCTGCGATGGCCGCCCTCGTAGCGGTGCCAGGCGGCATCGACCTGGCGCGTCCACTCGACGTCGAGGCGCTCGTCGGCCGGCAGCGTCCAGTGCGCCAGCGTGCGCGCGCGGCATTCGGCGAGCGCGCGCTCGAACACCGCGCGGCGCCGCGCTTCCGGCACGACGAAACGCGCCTGGTAGGCGGCGACGCGCTGCGCGAGCGGCTGCGCACCCGGCAGCAGGCCGTCGAGGCGCCGCACGATCGTGCGCTGGCGCACCGCGTCGGACACTTCGCTCGCGAGCCCGTAGACTGCGCGCGCTTCCGCGTCGAACGAGCGCGCACGCGGCTGCTCGACCGTCTCCAGCAGCGCCGCGAAGCTGCGCACCTGCGTCGCCAGACGCGCACGGCGCGGCGACGGATCCTGCAACTGCCCAGCCTGCAGGCCGGCGAGCAGGACCTGCGCCCGCGAGCGCAGGGCGTCCTGACCGATGACGTTGGCGCGCGCCGCCTCGGCCAGCCGCGGCGGACCGAAATATGCGTCGACCTCGCCGGCATGCGGCGCGCGGCCCAGCGACAGCGCCAGCATCACGAATTCCTCGGCCTGGCGTTCGATCGGGTCGGCGGCGCGGGCGCGCGACACGACCAGCAGCGAACCGATGACGAAACCGAACAGCAGCGCACCGGCCGGCAGCAGCAGCCACGGGCTGACGCGTCCGGCAGGCGGTCGGCGATGTCGCTCATTCCGTGCGCAGCGCATCGATCGGATCCAGCAGAGACGCGCGACGCGCCGGATAGCTGCCGAAGAGCAGGCCGACGGCGGCGGCGATGCCGAGCGCCAGCAGCATCGCGCTGCCCGGCACCGCCGTCGGCCAGCCCAGCGACCAGCCGACGATGCGCGACGCGACGAGGCCGAGCACGAGCCCGACGATGCCGCCGAGCACGCTGAGCGTGACCGCCTCGACGAGGAACTGCAGCGCCACGTCGGACGAGCGCGCGCCGACCGCCATGCGCAGGCCGATCTCGCGCGTGCGCTCGGTGACCGACACCAGCATGATGTTCATGATGCCGATGCCGCCGACGATCAGCGACACGCCGGCGATGCTCGCGAGCAGTGCCGTCATGGTGTCGCTCGAACGGTCGAGCGTGTCGGCCATCTCCCCCAGCGTCACTTCGTCGAGCTTCGGCAGGTTGGCGAGCGCGAACGCCGCCGCCGGCGTGTACAAGCCCTTGGTCAAGGCCTGCGCGGCCTGCGTCTCCACCGTGAAATCGTCCGGCGTCGCGCCGGGGCCGCCCTGCCCGCCGAGATAGCCACGGCCCGGCGCAGCGGCGGACTGGATGCCGTGCCGCTCGCGCAGCAGCGCCTTGATCTCGTCGGCCATGCGCGAGGTCTCGCCCGCCTTCTCGGCGGCGATCGTGATCGTGTCCAGATGCGCGGTGCCGAGACTCTTCTGCAGGACCTGCCACGGCACGAACAGCGTGTCCTTCTGCTCGTCGGCCTCGCCGGCGGTCACGCCGACGATCCGGTAGTCGACGTTGCGCATCTGCACGACCCGGCCGACGGGATCGCTGCCGGCGCCGAACATCTGATCGGCCAGCACGCGGCCGATCACCGCCTCGGGCGTCGGCGCCGCGGCGGCGAACATGCGGCCCGGCCGCAGATCCCAGGCGCCGATGTCCGCGAAGTTCGCGGCGACGCCCTGCACCTTGCCGAACGCGCGCGCGTCGCCGGCGGCGATGAACGTGCGCAGCGCGATGCCGGGGCTGATCGCCTTCACACCCTTGATCGCGGCTTCGATCGCGTCGGCGTCGGCCGGCACCAGCGTCTTCGCCGCGCCGCGGCCGGCGGCGATGCCGACGCTCTCGCCGCCGCGCGTGTAGTTGCCGGCGCGCACGAAGATCAGGTTCGTGCCGGCCGATCCCACCGTGCCCTGCACCGACGCGCGCGCGCCGGTGCCGATCGCCACCATCGCCAGCACGGCGGAGACGCCGATGATGATGCCGAGCATCGTCAGCAGGGTGCGCAGGCGGTTGCGGTTCAGCGAGCGGATCGCCAGACGGATATTGACGGGCAACAGCGCGATCATGAAGGGCTCCGGGCAGAAAGAGGCACGACGGAAACAGGCGCGGTCGATGGCATGTCGCTCACTCCTTGCGCAGCGCGACGACCGGATCGAGGACGGCGGCGCGACGCGCCGGCCCGTAGCCGAAGACCACGCCGGTCAGTACCGCCACGAGAATGGCGGCCAGCAGCATCCCCGGCGAGATCGACGTCGCCCAGTGGAAGCCGCGATCGGCAAGCAGCAGGCCCAGCGCGCCGAGCGCGAGGCCGATGAGGCCGCCCAGCGCGGCCAGCGCCACCGCCTCGACGAGAAACTGCGTCATCACGTCGCGCGTGCGCGCGCCGACCGCCATGCGCAGGCCGATCTCGCGGGTCCGCGCCGTCACCGACACGAGCATGATGTTCATCACGCCGATGCCGCCGACGAGCAGCGAAACCGCCGCCGCCGCGCCGAGCAGCAGCGCGAAGGTGCGGCCGGCCTGGCGCATGCTCTTGGCCATCTCTTCCCACGACGCCTGCTCGAGTTCGACGATGTTGGAATGCACGGCGCGCGCCACCTGCGGATTGATGCCCATGCCGGGCATCGCCGTGACGCTCTGGCTCTCGACGCGAAAATCGTCGACGGTATCGTCGGGCAGCTGGTGCATCAGCCGCAGTTGCACGGTGATGTCCTGCGCCACCTTGCTGGTAACGCCGACCGACATCGTGCGGACGGTGATCGAGTCGTAGCTGTCGCGTTTCAGCAGGGCGCGCGCCAGCGGCAGCGGAATCTCGACGCCCGGCACGAGCAGCGCGGACGGCGCCTTGGCGTCCGCCGTCGACACCACGCCGACGACGCGCACCACGCGGCCGCCCAGCGCCAGCGTGCGGCCGAGC
>JASGFY010000127.1:0-3532 GCA_047605265.1 Solimonas sp. | reverse complement strand
GGCCGGTGCGGGGGCCCGCGGTCTCGGGCGCGCCGGCGCCGCGGGGGGGCCCCGCCGGAGCGCTCGCGGTGCTGCCGGTGCCGCTCGCCGCGCCGGCGCAGGCCGGCGGGCTCGATCCGCGCAACGCGCCTTACGTGCTCGAAACTCTGCGCTGCGCCGCCGACGCCTGCCTCGCCAGCCAGGCCGACGCGCTGGTCACCGGGCCGGTACAGAAAAGCGTGATCGCCGAGTCCGGCGTGCCGTTCAGCGGCCATACCGAATTCCTCGCCGAATACTGCAAGGCGCCGCTGCCGGTGATGATGCTCGTCACGAGCGATGCGCGGCCGCTGCGCGTGGCGCTCATCACCACGCACCTGCCGCTGCGCGCGGTCGCCGACGCGGTCACGCGGGAACGCGTGCTGGCGACGCTGCGCATCCTTGACCACGACCTGCGCACGCGCTTCGGCATCGAGGCGCCGCGCATCCTCGTCTGCGGCCTCAACCCGCACGCCGGCGAGTCCGGGCATCTCGGCCGCGAAGAGATCGAGGTCATCGCACCGGCGCTCGACGCCGCGCGTGCCGAAGGCATCGCCGCGCGCGGCCCGCTGCCGGCCGACACGCTGTTCACGCCGCAGCATCTCGCCGGCGCCGACGCGGTGCTGGCGATGTATCACGACCAGGGCCTGCCGGTGCTCAAGCATGCCGGCTTCGGCGAGGCGGTCAACGTCACGCTCGGCCTGCCGATCGTGCGCACGTCGGTCGATCACGGCACCGCGCTCGACCTCGCCGGAACGGGACACGCCGACAGCGGCAGTCTGCGTGCCGCGCTGCGGCTGGCCATCGCCCTCGCCGCATGAACGATACCGCCACGCACCGGGCCAAGAAACGCTTCGGCCAGAACTTCCTGCACGACCCGCAGGTCATCGCGCGCATCCTGCGCGCGATCAACCCGCAACCGGACGACACGCTGCTCGAGATCGGGCCCGGCCTCGGCGCGCTGACGGTGCCCTTGCTCGAACGGGCCGGACGGCTGCGCGTCGTCGAGATCGATCGCGACGTCATCCCGCATCTGCTCGAAGCGACCGGCCACTCGCCGGCGCTGCAGATCACGCAGGCCGACGCGCTGAGCGTCGACTACCGTCCGTTCGCCGAGCCGGGGCGGCGCCTGCGCGTCGTCGGCAACCTGCCGTACAACATCTCGACGCCGCTGCTGTTCCATCTGCTCGCGCAGGCCGACGCGATCGCCGACATGCATTTCATGCTGCAGAAGGAAGTCGTCGACCGCATGTGTGCCGGCCCCGGCGACGACGACTACGGCCGCCTGTCGGTCGCCCTCGCCGCGCGCTGCGACGTCGCCCACCTGTTCAACGTCGGGCCCGGCGCGTTCCGGCCGGCGCCGAAGGTCGATTCGGCGATCGTGCGCCTGCGGCCGCGCGCGCCGGATTACCGGATCGCCGACATGGCGCTGTTCGATCGCGTCGTCGCCGCCGCGTTCGCGCAGCGCCGAAAGACGCTGTCCAACGCGCTCAAGGGCATCGCCGGCGCCGATGCGCTGCGCGCCGCCGGCATCGATCCGGGCGAACGCGCCGAACGCCTGCACGCCCGCGACTTCGCCGCGCTGGCGAACCGCCTGCACGAGGCCTGATGAGAGCACAGCGCTGAACCCCGCTCCCGCCGGAAGAGGGGCAGGGGCGCGTGTCTCGCAGAACCAGGCTGCCCTGGCTACCCGGTTGACGGACATGCCACACGCGCGATACTGGCGCCCCACCCGTTCCGGCCGGAGCCGCACATGAGTCCCTATCGTCATGTCCTCGCCGCGGTCGCTCTCGATCAGTCCGGTCGCAGCGTGCTCGCCCGCGCACAGGCGCTGGCGCGACTGTTCGAGGCCAGGCTTTCGGTTCTGCACGTCGTCGAATACATCCCGGTCGAGAGCGGCGAGTTGCTGATGACGGCGCCGATCGATCTGACGCAGCAACTCGAGCAGCAGTCGCGCAAGCAGCTCGACGCGCTGTGCGCCGAATTGTCGATTCCCGCCGCCGATGTGCATACGGCCACCGGTCCGGTGACGCCGCAAATCCAGCAGATCGCCGAATCGCTGCAGATCGACCTGATCGTGCTCGGACATCACCCGCGGCATGGCCTCGCCGCCTGGTTCAGCCATACCGAGGAAAGCGTCGTCACGCGCGCCAGCTGCGACGTGCTGGCGCTGCACGTCTGAGGCATTCCGTTTTCCGCACGGACACGCCTACGAGTCGGCAGCAGCGACCTCCCTGTCCTGGATATCCGGCTATCCGGAAAATCCGGTTGGAATCAGCGTCGGCTAGGGTCGATGATTGCCGTGCAGATATCCAGGATCTGTTCGAGCACCGGCCCCTTGAGCCGGTCGATGCGGTTCGCTTTCCGGGCGGACCAATCCAGCGCCTTGATCTGGTGACAGAGTACGATTCCCGACACTTTCAGGCCGGTGCCCATGAGCGTGACCGCTGTCAGCCCGCGCGCAACGTCCTGCCTGCCCGTCGTGATCGGGCAGGTCCACGCCAGACCGAAGCGTTCATTGAAAGCCCGGGGCGTCAGGACGATGCAGAAATGATCGCCCTTCATTTCGCGGCCGCTCGCGGGATCGAACGACAGGTGCAGAACGTCTCCGACATCAGGCGTCATGCTTCATTGCCCGCAGCCGGCATCTCCTCCCAGCCTTCGGCACGCAGCTTGCGCACATCCTTCGGCGCCGCTTTGAGGATATCCGCCAGCGTGACCCGGACTTTGGCCGGGGTAACGACGAGCTTGTCGCCGGTCGCATTGACCTCGACCGCGCTCCCCGCCTTCAATCCCGTCTTCTTCAGAAAGGCCGGTGGAATCGTCACCATCACCGATCCACCTGCTTTTCGCAAAGCATATCTGCTCATGTGGCCGCTCCATAATATGCTACCAATGTAGCACATCGGAGCGTCGTCGAGAGTTGTTTCTCAAGCAGCTTTCCGGATGGTGAGTGCGCGTCGCGGCGACGGACGCCATCCAGTACCACCCGTTCGCCATCTTCGACGGACGCTCAGAGCGGCGATACCTGCCGGGCACCGATCCAGCCGATCGCCTGCTCGGCGTCCATCGCGACGGGATCGTCTCCGCCGCTGAACCACGGGCAGCCGGCGTCTTTCCAGAGGGTGCGCTGGCGCGCCGTGAGCTGCGTCGCCACCAGAGGCAGCCGACGCTGGCGCGCACGCGACAAGCGCGTGCTACGTGTGGTGCGGATGAACAATCGAACGCTCAGGTCTTCTTCCAGTTCCTTGATGGCCCGCGACAGCGGCGACTGCTCAATGTGCAGCTTTTCCGCAGCGCGGGCGAAATGGAGTTCTTCAGCAACAGCCAGAAAGCAGCGGAGATGACGAAGCTCCATAATTCGCCTCGTTATCAGCCCTTGCTGCTGCGCTTGGGCGATATGGGCACAGCCAACAAAGCTGCAAGCGCGATGGCGCCCCACGTGATCGGCCATGAGCTTGTAGACAGCAGGAACGGAATCAGCGCAGGCGTGATGAATGCCGATGCAAAGATGCTC
>JASGFY010000126.1:0-3607 GCA_047605265.1 Solimonas sp. | reverse complement strand
CGTCTTCGCCGAGCCGGGCCGCGCGCGACGCGTCGCGCAGCGCCGGCAGCAGGGCTTGCTGCGGCGGCACGCCGTCGGCGAGCGCGAGCAGATCGGCGAGCCGCAGGCCGCACCAGGGCGCGCGCAGGACCGCCAGCCAGGCGACGCGGTCCATCGGCTGCAGCAGCGCCCGCGCCAGCGCGCGCAGGTCCTCGATCACCGGACGGCTGGCGAGGCTTTCGAGATCGACGGCCTCGTAGCGCAGGTCGGCCGCGCGCAGCGCCGGCATGATCTCGTCGAGATGCGTGCGGCTGCGCACGAGCACGGCGACGCTGCCCTCGGGATCTGCGGCGCGCGCTTCGCGGATCAGCGCGACGATGCGCCGCGCCTCGGCACGCGCGGCGTCCTCGCCGGAGGCGCCGGCGAATTGCGGATGCACGACGACCGCCGGCGCCGCCTCGCCTTCGCGCGTCGCCGTCGCGGCGCTGTACGGCACGGCGCTGCGGGCGGCGTCCTCGCGCGCCGGCAGCACCTGCGCGAAGGCCGCGTTGACCCAATCGACGATGCCGGCGCGCGAGCGGAAATTGCATTCGAGGCGCAGCGCTTCGAGCGGCAGCCCGGCGATGCCGCGCGTGCGCGCCAGCAGGTAGAGGCCGACGTCGGCCTCGCGGAAGCGGTAGATGCTCTGCATCGGGTCGCCGACGACGAACAGCGTGCGGCCGTCATCGGCCTGCCAGCCGGCGGTGAGCCGTTCGAGCAGGCGGTACTGCGTCGTCGAGGTGTCCTGGAATTCGTCGACGAGCAGATGCCGGATGCGGTAGTCGAGGGCCAGCGCCAGTTCGCTCGGCGCCGCATCGCTGCCGAGCGCGTCGACCGCCTGCGCGGCGACCTCGGCGAAGTCGACCACGCCGCGCGCCGCGAACACCACGCGCAGCTGCGCGGCGGCAAGCTTTAGCACGTCGAGCAGCGCCTGCAGCACGTCCCATTGCGTGTCGTCGTAGGCGGCGGCCGGCAGGCTGCGCAGGCGCTGCAGCAGGTCGAGCAGCCCGTCCTGCGCGGCGAGTCCGGCGATCAGCTGCAAATGCGCGTCGCGCGGCGGGCCGAACTGCGCCTTCTCGGCCTTGCTCTTGCCGGCCGGGAAGCCGCAGCGCGCGTCGAGCTGCTGGCGCCAGTCGTGATCCTTCTTCAGCACCAGATCGACGAGCGCCAGCCAGCGCGGCAGCTGTGCCGGCTCGGCGTGCGGCCAGACGCCGTCGCGCAGCGCGTGCAGGGCCAGCGCCGGCTGCGTCGCGTAGAGCTGCGTCGAGGCGTGCGCGGCCGACGCGAGCCAGGCTTCGCGATGCGGCACGGCGATCGCCGCGTGCGCCGCTTCGAGCGCCGCACGGATCACGGCCTCCAGCGCGGCTTCGAGTTCGGCGCGCGCCGCACGACCGCCTTCGGTCGCGAAGCGCAGCCACTGGTCGCGGCGCGCGAGCAGCGCGACGAGCTGCTGCTCGATCGTTGCGCTGCGGTTGTCGAAGTGGCGCAGCACGCGCGCCAGCGCTTCGCGATACGGCGTGTCCGCCTCCAGCGTCGCCAGCGTCGCGCGCGCCGCCTCGCGGTACAGCGGCTCGGCCTCGTCGGCGATCTGCGCGCGGCCGCCGAAACCGGCCGTCACCGGCATCTGCTGGGTGATCTGCATGCACAGCGCGTCGATCGTCATCACGCGCAGGCGCTGCGGATTGTCCTCGAGCTGCCAGCCGCGCTGCCGCGAGCGCTCCAGCGCGGCGCGCGCGAGCCGCCAGGTCTGCGCGCGATGCGCGTCCGCCGGCGCATCGCCCGTCGCCGCGTCGCGGATCGCGCGGAAGACGCGCGCGCGCATCTCGGCGGCGGCCTTGCGCGTGAAGGTGATGGCGACGATCTCCTCGGGCTCGTCGACGCCGGCGAGCAGCACGAGCAGGCGCTGCGTGAGCAGCTCGGTCTTGCCCGATCCGGCCGGCGCCTGGACGATGAAGCTGGTGCGCGGATCGAGCGCGCGGACGCGCGCGGCGGCGTCGACGACGCTCACGTCGCCACCTCTTCGCCCTCGTCGAGCGAAACGTCCTCGCGAATGCGGCATAGCGCGTGCAGGCCGCAGTCGCGGCAGCTCTGGCGCGGATGCTTGGGCGCGACGGCGGCCCAGCCCCTGCGGATTTCCGCGGCGAGCGTCGCCAGCTCACCGCGCCAGCGGCCATGCAGGGCGGCCCAGCTTTCGGCATCGCGCGTCGCGCGCTCGGCGGCGTAGGAAACGATGCCCGGCGCGAAGCCGTCTTCGCAGGCGATGCCCTGCAGGCCGACGTCGCCGGCCGCCAGCCGCGCGAAGGCCAGCGCGCCGACCTCGCCTTCCGTCAATGCGTACAGCAGCAGCTGCGGATCCTCGGGACGGCCGTCGGCCCAGGGCACGGGTTTGCGCGCGCCGGTCTTGTAGTCGAGCACGATGCGGCGGCCCTGCGCATCGACATCGACGCGATCCGGCCGCAGGCGCAGCTGCAGGCCCTCGAACGCCACGCGTCCGCCGTCCGCCTCGTCGTTCGCTTCGGGCGCGCGCTTCTCGAGGCTCAGCACGCGAAACGGCGCGCGTGCCTTCTCGACGTCGTTAAGCCAGTCGAGCACGAGCCCGACGAGACGCTGTGCCTCGAGCCCGCGCAGCACCGGCGGCAGGCACTGCGGCGCGCGCTGATTCAGTTCGTCGAGTGCGGCGTCGACGGCACTCCGCAGTTGCAGCGTCAACGCTTCGTCGGACAGCGCCAGCAGCGTCGCCTGATCGCGCCACTCGCCCCACAAGCGTTCGAGCACGCGATGCACGAGCACGCCGCGATCGATCGCGGTCAGCCCGTAGCCGGGCACTTCGAGCGGACGCGCGCCGAGCCGATGCACCGCGTAGCCGCGGAACGGACAGCGCGCCTGATCGCCGAGCACGCGCGTGCCGCCGCCGAGCACGGCATCGGCCGCCGGCGGCGGCGCATGCGCATCGTCGATCGTCTCGATGCGCGACGCGGCGAAGCTGCGCCGCCAGCTCGCCGGCAGCGCGTCGACGTCGATCGCCTCGACCGGCAGCCACCCGTCGGCGAGCAGCGGACTCGGCGCGCGCTCGCGGCCGTCGCCGCCGCGCGCGTGGCTCAACACCAACTCGCCGCTGCGCCGCCGCCAGCCGTCGAGCTGCGCGCGCGCATAGGCCAGCTCGCGCTGCGCCGAGGCGTGCGGCAGGCCCGAGCGCCGCTGCAGCGCGTGCGGAATGAAGGGATGCGGCCAGCTCGCCGCCGGCCAGCGCTCGTCGTCGACGCCGGTCACCCACAGCGCGTCGAAATGCAGGCCCTGTGCTTCGAGCACGCCCATCACCTGCAGCGCGACCGGAGCGGCCTGCGGCTGGAACAGCGTGCGGTCGGCCAACTCGCGCAAGGCCGACACCGCCGCCGACAGCGGCACGCGGCCGAGCACGCGATCGAGCGCGGCGAACTCGAGCAGCACTTCGCGCCAGCGCGACAGCATCTGGTATTCCTCGCTGTCGGGCACGCGTGGTCCCGGCCAGCGCGCGGCGGCGAGCGCCTGCGTGAACGCTTCCGCCCACTCCGACGGCGCCTGCCGGCGCGGCGCCAGCGGTGCCTCGAAC
>JASGFY010000125.1:0-3657 GCA_047605265.1 Solimonas sp. | reverse complement strand
GGCGACGCGCCGGCCTCGTAGGCGACCAGCGCCCGCACGCCGCGCACGCGCGAGCTGGCGGCCCGGGCCGCGATGCTTGGCGCGCAGGCGGCGCGCGACGCGTATCGCGTTGTGCCGCTGAAGCAGCCGCTGAAGGACAGCCTGGCGGCCAAGCGGCAGCGCATGGAAGCGGCGCTGTCGGCCTACGCGAGCGCCAGCGATTCCGGCGTCGCCGACGTCGTGACCGAAGCCGCCTACGAGACCGCCGAGCTCTATCACGATCTGGCGCGGGCGCTGAAGCAGTCCGAGCGGCCGAAGAACCTCGATGCCGAGGCGCGCGATCAGTACGACCTGCTGCTCGACGAGCAGATCGACCCCTTCATCGACAAGGCGATCGCCCTGCACGAGGCCAACATCCGCCGCGTGACGACCGGCCTCTACGATCCGTGGATCGCCCGCAGCTACGCCGCGCTGGCCGCGCTGGCGCCCGGCCGCTACGCGAAGGCCGACGCCAGCGAGCCGGCGGTCGCCCCGGCCGCGCCCGGGACCTCGCTGCCGGCGCGCGCGGCGCAGGCCTTCCAGCAGGCCGCGGACGCGCAGCGGACGCAGGACTGGCGCGCGGCCGAGGTCAGGCTGCAGCAGCTGCAGCGGGACTATCCGGAGCTGCCGGGTGCGCCGGTCAATCTGGCGATCGTCTACCGGCTCGGTGGCCAGGGCGCCGCAGCGCGGCCGCTCGTCGAAAAGGCTGCGAAGCGCTGGCCCGGTTACGCCCCGGCGCAGCACCAGCTCGGCTTGCAACTGCGCGATGCCGGCCGCTTCACCGACGCCGACGCGGCGTACGCGCGCGCGATCGCGCTCGACCCCGGTTACGCGGCGGCGATCTACGACCGCGGCGTGCTCAACGATCTGTACCTGCAGCGCCTCGACGTGGCGCTCGCCGCCTATGAGCAGTACCAGCGCCTGCAGGCCGCGCCCGACGCGCAAGTCGCGCGCTGGATCGTCGACCTGCGCCGCCGCAGCGGCGCGCCGTCCGCGGCCGCCACAGGAGCTTCGCCATGAATCATCCGAACATGCGGTCCGACCTCTTGTCGGCGGCATTGGCGCTGGCGGCGCTGCTGCCGGCGATCGCGCTTGCCGAGACCGCGGAGCGGAAGGCCAGCGAGCCGCTGAAGCTGGCGCCGATGCAGATCACTGGCAGCCGCGAGCAGCCGCGCGTGATGAACATCGTGCCGTGGAAGCGGCCGCCGTCGGCGCTGCCGCCGGGCGCGCCGGCCGACAGCGTGCTAGATGAAGCGACACAGCCGGTCAATCGCGTTGAGTTCCGCCGCGAGCTGCGGTACTACGAAGGGCTGCAGCCCGACGCGGCGCCATGAAGAAGGCATGTATCGCGGCGCCTGCAGGCGTTATTTTGCGGATCGACCCGACCCACGAACCAGACCCAGAGAAGCAGCAGAGGACAGCACGATGACTTTCAGCGCGATCGCGAGTTTCTTCCAGGCCGGCGGCCTGTTCATGTATCCCATCCTGCTGCTGCTCGGCCTGGGTCTGGCGATCACCATCGAACGCATGATCTACCTGCGCCGCGCGCACAGCGAAACGCGCCTGCTGTGGGCGCGGCTGCTGCCGTTGATCAACGAAGGCCGCTACGAGGACGCCGAGGCGATCGCCAGCGATTCGTCGACGGCGATCGGCCGCGTGCTCGGCTTCGGCCTGGCGCGCGCGCGCGGCGCCGTGCGGCGGGCGCCGGTCGAACGCGTGATGGAGGAAAGCCTGATGGAAGTGACGCCGCAGCTCGAGCGCCGCACGCACTACTTGGCGACGTTCGCCAACGTCGCCACGCTGCTCGGCCTGCTCGGCACTATCATCGGCCTGATCCACGGCTTCGGGGCGCTGGCCGACGTCAATCCGGCGCAGAAGCAGGACCTGCTGTCGGCCTCGGTGTCGGAGGCGATGAACTGCACGGCTTTCGGCCTCTGCGTGGCGATTCCGTTCCTGCTGATCCATTCGTGGCTGCAGTCGGTGACCGACAACCTGGTCGATCACATCGAAATGGCCGCCGTGAAGTTCCTCAACAGCCTCGGCCTCGAAGACTGACCGCGCCATGATGCAAGGACTCGCCAAAGGCACGCGTCGGGCGATGCGCCGTGCACGCCGGCGCCGCGGCACCGAACTCAACATCGTGTCGATGATCGACATCCTCACGGTGCTGGTGTTCTTCCTGCTCGTCAACCAGATCGGCGTCTCCATCCTCGGCATCAATCTGCCGGACGCCAGCGCCGCGGTGACCAGCGAGCCGCCGCCGCAGGACCTCAGCGTCGTCGTGCGCCCGGACGCGCTGACGTTGGCGAACAATGGCGAGGCGCTGGCGAGCTTCGCGCGCCGCGGCGCCGAATACGACTACGCCGGCCTGCGGGGGCGCCTGCGCGAGCTGAAGGCCGCGCAGCCGGACGATCGTCGCATCAGCCTGCTGGTCGACGCCGGCATTCCGTATCAGATCGTCGTCACGCTGATGGATACCGTGCGCGCCGATCCCGGCGACGGCCATGGCGCCGAAGCCGAGCTGTTCCCGGACATCGCGATCGGCGCCGCGCCGGCGCCCGCCCTGGAGGCCGCGCCATGAGCCTGCTCGGTGCCGCCACGCGTCGCCGTCGCCTGCTGAAGAAAGCCGCGCGCCCCGATGCCGTGCCGCTCAATCTGGTGTCGATGATCGATATCTTCACGACGCTGGTGTTCTTCCTGATGCTGACCTCGACCAGCGTGCAGACGCTGCGCTCGCCGCGCAGCCTGCAGCTGCCGCCGTCGACCTCCGTGCAGCAGCCGGCCGACATGGCGGTGGTCACCGTGACGCACGATGCCATCCTGTTCCAGGGCCAGTCGGTGATGAGCACGGCCGATGCGCAGCGCGACTCCGCCGAGGTGCTGGCGCCGCTCAAGGCCAGGCTGCTGGACGTGCCGCAGAGCACCGGCGCCGATGGCAAGCTCACGCGCGGCGAGATCAACATCATGGCCGACAAGGACCTGCCGTTCGGTCTGCTGCACAAGGTGATGGCGACCTGCGGCGGCGACGCCGGCTTCGCGCGCATCTCGCTGGCGGTGACGCGCGGCGCGTCGGGAGGCTCACCGTGAACGCGCGCGCCATCCGCTGGGACAGCTGGGAACTCGACGACCGCGCCAACCGCCGGTTCGCGCTGATCTGCCTGCAGGTCGGGGTGCTGGTATTGCTGTTCGCGATCGCGGTGACGCTGTTCAAGGTGCAGCGCGAGGCGCGGTTGCCGCCGCCGGCCGAGTTCCGCCAGTACGCCGAACTGCTGCCCGTGCCCAAACCGGTGGTGCAGCCGCCGCCGAAGCCGGTCGAGCCCGCCGAGCCGGCGTCCGCGCCGCAGCCGAGCCCGGCGCCCAGGTCGCAGCCCAAGGTCGAACCCAAGCCGAAACCGGAACCGAAGCCGGAGCCCAGCGCCGAGCAGCGCACCGAGCAGGCGCGTGCGCGCGCCAGCGCCGGTCTGGCGGCGTTGCAGTCCGATCTGGCGGCGCTGCGCGATTCGCAGGCGGCCGATCGCGTCGCCAGCGGCGCGGCGACGATCAGCGGCAGCGCCGCGGCGCCGAAGCAGGCGCCGTCGGCGATCAGCGGCGCGGCGCGCAGCAGCGGCGGCATCGACGCCAGCAAGCTGGGCCGTGACA
>JASGFY010000124.1:0-3759 GCA_047605265.1 Solimonas sp. | reverse complement strand
GCTGCACGGCCGGCAGCGCGGCGAGGCTGACGGCGAGGCCGGCGAGATCGCGCGGCCGCGCCGAGCGCAGCGCCACGCGCGCCAGCACGCGCTCGACGTCGGTGACGTCCTTCAGCGCCGTGCGCAGGCGTTCGTTGCCGCCGCCGCGCGGCTGCGCGTCGCCGAGCCGCGCGACGGCGTCGTAGCGCGCATCGATCTGTGCGTGGCCGCGCAGCGGCCGCGTCAGCCAGCGCTGCAGGGCGCGCGCGCCCATCGCTGTCACGCAGGTATCGACGACGCGCAGCAAGGTGTATTCGTGCTGGCCGGACAGCGCGCGGTCGATTTCGAGATTGCGCCGCGTCGCCGCGTCGAGGATCAGCGCGTCGCCAGTCGTCTCGACGCGCAGGCCGCGCAGATGCGGCAGCCGCGACTTTTGCGTCTCCTGCACGTACTGCAGCAGCGCGCCGGCGGCGGCGATCGCGGCGCTCAGGCCCTCGGCGCCGAAGCCGCGCAGATCCTGCGTGCCGAACTGTTCGAGCAGCAGGCGGTACGCCGAGCCGGCGTCGAAATGCCAGGCCGGCCGCGCGCGCGACTTGAAGGCGTCGTAGGCGCCATCGAAGCCGTCCGGCGCCAGCAGCTCGCTGGCCTGCAGGCGGTACAGCTCGGCGTGCAGCTCGGCGAGCGATGCGGCTTGCAGCACGCTGAAGCGGCCGGATGAAAGCTCCAGCCACGCCAGGCCCCAAATAGTTCCTTGGGGCTGATCGACCGAGCACACCGCCGCGAGAAGCGTCTGCGTGCGCGCGTCGAGCAGCGCCTCGTCGGTCGCCGTGCCGGGCGTGACGATGCGCGTGACCTCGCGCCTGACCGGACCCTTCTCCGCGCCTACTTCGCCGACCTGTTCGGCGATGACCACCGATTCGCCGGCCTTGATCAGCCGCGCGAGATATTGCTCGAGCGAGTGATGCGGCACGCCGGCCATCACGACCGGCGCTCTGGCCGATTCGCCGCGCTGCGTCAGCGTGATATTCAGCAGCTTCGCCGCTCTGCGCGCGTCGTCGTAGAACAGCTCGTAAAAGTCGCCCATGCGGAACAGCACCAGCGTATCCGGGTGCTGGGACTTGATGCCGAGGTACTGCTGCATCAGCGGGGTATGCGAAGAAAAATCCATGTCACCTCGGCGATTCATTGAAGCTGATGATTTTATGCCGCGGTCGCGCGGACAAATCGGGACATTTTCGGGCATCTTCGCGGGAAGGGGGAGTCGTGCGTGCTCGCGGCTCGCAATGGCGGGCGTTCCAGGTCCAAACTTGAGACCTCATCGCCCGTTTCCGGCAGTGCGGCAGAAAGATCATGGATGCCATTCGCTGGTCCGAGCTCGAAGCCCATTTCGATCGTGCGCTGGCGCTGTCGCCCGCGCGTCGCGGGACCTACGTCGCGCATCTGGCCACGACGGACCCGGAGCTGCACCGCGAACTGCTGCGTCTGCTCGCGGCGGCCGACGCGCCGCATCCTTCGCTCGACGCGCCGGCGCTCGACGCTCTGCGCGTGGAGCCGCCGGCCGCCGCGCCGGGGTGCGACGGGCAGCAGATCGGCGCGTGGCGACTGCTCGAGCGCGTCGGCGGCGGCGGCATGGGCGAGGTCTACCGGGCCGAGCGGGCCGACGGGCGTTACGAGCAGACCGTCGCCGTCAAGCTGCTGCGCCCGGAGGCGATCGAGGCGCTGCCGCGCTTCGAGGCCGAGCAGCAGATTCTCGCGCGGCTCGAGCACCCCGGCATCGCCCGGCTCTACGATGCCGGGGTCACCGGCGACGGTCGGCCGTACACGGTCATGGAGTGGGTGGACGGGATCGACCTCACGCGCTGGTGCGACGCGCATCGGGCCGATCTGCCGACACGGCTCGCGCTGTTCCAGCAAATCTGCGCTGCCGTGAACTGGGCGCACCGGCACCTGCTGGTGCACCGCGATCTGAAGCCGACGAACCTGCGCGTCACCGCCGACGGCCAGGTGAAGCTGCTCGATTTCGGCATCGCCAAGCAGCTCGCCGGCGACGACACCGAGACAATCAACGCGCCACTGACGCTGGCCTACGCGGCGCCGGAGCAGCTGGGCGGCGAGCCGGTGACGACCGCCACCGACGTCTACGCGCTCGGCGTCATTCTGTTCGAGCTGCTGACCGGACACTTGCCATGGGGCCGGAGCGGCACCGCGCTGGCCACGGCCATCCGGCGCCTGGGCAAGGCACCGCCGCCGCTGCCGAGCCGTGCGGTCGCGGACGGCGGTCCGATCCCGAAATCGCTGCTGCGCGGCGATCTCGACGCGATCGTCGCGCGCGCGCTGCGTCCGGAGCCGGATGCGCGCTATCCGGACGCCCGCGCGCTGGCCGACGACGTGCACCGCCATCTCGCGCACGAGCCGGTGCAGGCGCGCGCCGGCTCGCGCGGCTACGTGCTGCGCCGCGGCCTGCGCCGGCACTGGCTGCCGCTGAGCGCGGCGGCGGCGGTGTTCGCGGCGATGGCGCTGGCGCTGGCCGGCATCGCCTGGCAGGCGCGCCAGACACGCCTGGAAGCGCGGCGCGCCGAGGCCGTGCAGTCCTTCATGGTCGAGCTGTTCCGCACCAACACCAGCAACCAGCCGGACCCAGTCAAGGCGCGCCAGACGAGCGCGCGCGAGCTGCTCGACATCGGCGTCGGGCGCATCGCCACGCAGCTCGACGACGCACCGGAGAGCAAGCTCGCGCTGCTGCGCCTGTTCGGCGATCTGTATCGGGATTTCGCCCTCGCCAGGGACGAAATCCCGCTGCGCCAGCAAGCCGTCGACCTCAGTGGCCGCCTGTACGGCCGGGATTCCCCGGAACGGGCCGGCGACCTGCTGCAGCAGGCCTGGGTCAGCAGCGACGTGGATCCCGACAGCGCCGCGCGCGCGATCGATGAGGTCCGCGCGATTCTCGATCGCCGCCACGACCGCGACTCCTTCCTGCGCGGCCGCCTGCTGGCCGCGCAGGCGTCGAACGACAGCGCCTCCGACATGGTCCGCGCGCGCGATGAAGCCGCGCAGGCGGTCGCCATCCTTGGCCGCTACCCGGAGTCGTTCGAGCTGGTCGATGCCCTGTACACCCAGGCCATCGCCGAGGGCGCCAGCGGCCGCTACGCCCAGGCCATGGCGCCGATGCAGCGCGCCATCGACATGCTGGTTCGCGTCAAGGGTCCGCACGCGCCCGAGCTGGCGTTCTATTGCCTGCGGATGGCGCAGATCGCCAACATGGTGCGGTCGCACGCCGTCGCCATCGCGAGCGCGCAGCGGGCCATCGACGCGGCACGCGCCAAGGGCACCGAGCGCGACTACGACGCGGTGCGCGCCCAGACCGCGATGGCGGAGGCGCTGACCGGCGCCGAGCGCCCGCGCGACGCGCTCGCCTTCGCCGCCCGTGCCAGCGACACCGCGCCGCCGACCAGCCCGGACGACGCCGAGGCCTTGATGCTGCGCAACTACGTGCATCTCGCCGCGTCGCGCGCGAAGGTCCGGGCCGGCGATCCGGCAGCGGGTGCCGCCGATGCCGAGACCGCGCTCGCCGAGGTGCGCATGCAGGGGCGGGACGACGCCTTCCTCGCGCTCACCCTGGAGTTTCGCGCCGAGGCGCTGATCGAGCAGGGGGAAATCGATGCAGCGCGGCGGGCGCTGGACGATTCGGCACGCATCTATCGGCGCATCGGCGCGCGCCCGCGCGAATGGCCGGCGATCCTGCGGGTCCGCATCGCGCTGGCCGACGGCCGCGCCGCCGAG
>JASGFY010000123.1:0-3816 GCA_047605265.1 Solimonas sp. | reverse complement strand
GGCCGCTGCGTGCGCGTCGTCGTGGCCGCCGTGCGCGGCTCGGCACCGCGCGAGGCCGGCGCCTGCATGCTGGTCACGCACGACGCACTGCTCGGCACGATCGGCGGCGGTCATCTCGAATGGCAGGCGCTGAACACCGCGCACAGCCTGCTCGGCGCCGCGCGGCTGCCGCAGGCGCGCGTGCAGCGCTACGTGCTCGGCACCGAGCTGGGCCAGTGCTGCGGCGGTGTCGTCGAACTGTGGTTCGAACGCTTTGAGGCGAGCGATCTCGCCGTGCTCGACGATCTGGCGCTGGCCCTGCACGCACAGCCGGCGCTCGAACTGCGCAGCCAGCTGCGACGTGGCGAGGTTCAACGCGGCTGGCACGCGGTCGCGGCCAACGATGCGATGAGCGGCCGGGCCGAGCTGCAGCGCCGCGACGACGGCGTCGAACTGCACGAGCGGCTGGCCGGTGGCGCGCCCTTGTGGCTATACGGCGCCGGCCACGTCGGCCAGGCGCTGGCGCGCATCGTCGCCGAGCTGCCGCTGTGCCTGACGTGGGTCGACACGCGCGCCGAACTGTTTCCGGCGCAGCTGTCGGGTAGTGCGCGTGCGCTGGTGCCGGCGGATCCGGTCGAGACCCTCCCGCAGGCGCCGGCCGGCGCGCGCTTCCTGGTGATGACGCACGACCACGAGCTCGACTACCGGCTGTGCCGCGCGATCCTCGCGCGCGACGATTTTGCGTTCGCCGGCCTGATCGGCTCGCAGAGCAAGGCGGCGCGCTTCCGCTCGCGGCTGGCGCGCGACGGCGTCGATGGCGTGCGCATCGCGCGGCTGAGTTGTCCGGTCGGCCTCGGCCAGTCGCGCAGCAAGTGGCCGGCGGCGATTGCCGTCAGCATCGCGGCGCAACTGCTCGACACCTTGCCGCAGCCGCCACCGCGCAAGGCTGCGTCCGACGACTGCGCGTCGCATCCGCAGCGCGACGCTTGCCGCGGCTGCGCGAGGCAGCCGCCATGAGCGCCGCGACCCCTGTGCCGCGCCTGGCGCTGCATGGCATCGCCAAGCGCTATCCCGGCGTCGTCGCCAACGACGACGTCAGCCTCACTGTGCAGGCCGGCGAGATTCACGCGCTGCTCGGCGAGAACGGTGCCGGCAAGAGCACGCTGATGAAGATCGTCTACGGCGTCACGCGCCCGGACGAAGGCCGCATCGAATGGCAGGGCTGCGACGTGCAGATCACCAGCCCGGCGCAGGCGAGGGCGCTCGGCATCGGCATGGTGTTCCAGCATTTCTCGCTGTTCGAAACGCTGAGCGTGGCCGAAAACATCGCGCTGGCGCTCGACGCACGGGAGACGCCGGCCCAGCTCGCGCCGCGCATCCGCGAGGTCTCCGAGCGCTACGGCCTGCCGGTGGACCCGGAGCGTCTCGTGCACAGCATGTCGGTCGGCGAGCGGCAGCGTGTCGAGATCGTGCGTTGTCTCTTGCAGCAACCGAAGCTGCTGATCATGGACGAGCCGACGTCGGTGCTGACGCCGCAGGCCGTGCAGCAGCTGTTCCTGACACTGCGCCGTCTCGCCGGCGAGGGTGTCAGCATCCTCTACATCAGCCACAAGCTCGACGAGATCCGCGCGCTGTGCGATGTCGCGACCGTGCTGCGCGGCGGCCGCGTGAGCGGTCAGGCGATCCCGAAAAACGAAAGCAACGACAGCCTCGCGCAGATGATGATCGGCCGCGAGCTCGCCGCCTGCAGCCTGCAGCCGCGCGCGCCGGGCGACATCGAGCTGGAGCTGACCAACCTTACGCAGGCCAGTGCCGATCCGTTCGGCACCTCGCTGCAGGGCATCGACCTGCGCGTGCGCGCCGGGCAGATCGTCGGCATCGCCGGCGTGTCCGGCAACGGCCAGAAGGAATTGCTGGCGGCGCTGTCCGGCGAGAGTCCGGTGCCCACTCGCGGTATGATCCGCCTCGGCGGCGATCCGGTTGGCGATCTCGATCCGGCGGCGCGCCGCCGCCGCGGGTTCGGCTTCGTGCCGGAGGAACGCCTCGGCCGCGGCGCCGTGCCGTCGCTGGCGCTCGCGCACAACGCGCTGCTGACCGGCGCGGCGCGCGGGCTGGTGCGCCGTGGTCTGGTGCAGATGGGAGCAGCGCGCGCATTCGCCCGCACGATCATCGAGCGCTTCCGCGTCAAGTGCCGCGACGAGCAGTCGGCGGCCGGCAGCCTGTCCGGCGGCAATCTGCAGAAATTCATCGTCGGCCGCGAGATCCTGCTCGGCCCCAAGGTGCTGGTCGTCGCGCAGCCGACCTGGGGCGTCGACGTCGGCGCCGCGCAGCTGATCCGCCAGGCGCTGATCGACTTGCGTGATCAGGGCACGGCGGTGCTGGTGATCTCGGAAGAACTGGACGAGCTGTTCGAGATCAGCGACGTGCTCGCCGTGCTCGCCGGCGGCCGTCTGTCGCCGCTGCGCACGCCGGCCGGCACCAGCGTCGCCGAGATCGGCCGCTGGATGGCCGGCGGCTTCATTCTCGATGCCGGGGAGACGCACGATGCTGCGGCTTGAACGGCGCCCACAGCCGTCGCGCGCGATGCGCGTGCTGGCGCCGCTGCTGGCGGCGCTGCTGATGTTCGTCACCGGCTTCATCATCTTCACCGTGCTCGGCAAGCAGCCGCTGGCAGCGTTCGAGGTGTTCTTCGTCAAGCCGCTGAACTCGGTGTACGGGCTCGGCGAAGTGCTGGTGAAGACGGCGCCGCTGCTGCTGTGCGCGCTCGGTCTGGCGATCGGCTTTCGCGCCAATGTCTGGAACATCGGCGCCGAAGGCCAGCTGGTCGTCGGTGCGCTCGCCGGCAGCGGCATCGCGCTGGCGTTCGGTGAGACCGAATCGCACTGGCTGCTGCCGGCGATGCTGGTGGCCGGCGCGCTTGGCGGCATGCTGTGGGCGGCGATCCCGGCGCTGCTGCGCACGCACTTGCGCACCAGCGAAATCCTCACCAGCCTGATGCTGGTCTACGTCGCGCAGTTGCTGCTGAGCTATTTCGTGCACGGTCCGTGGCGCGATCCGGCCGGCTTCAATTTTCCGCAGTCGCGCATGTTCAACGACTGGGAGCTGCTGCCGCTGCTGGTCGACGGCACGCGCATCAATCTCGGCATCGTTCTGGCGATGGGGCTCGCGGTCGTGTCGTGGTTCTTCACCGAGAAGACCTACGCGGGCTTTCGTCTGCAGGTCGCCGGTCTGGCGCCGGCGGCGGCGAATTACGCCGGCTTCAGCGAGCGCCGCAACGTCTGGCTGGCGCTGCTGATCGGCGGCGCCTGCGCCGGGCTCGCCGGCATCGGCGAGGTCGCCGGGCCGATCGGCCAGTTGCAGCCATCGGTGTCGCCGGGCTACGGCTTCGCGGCGATCATCGTCGCCTTCGTCGGCCGTCTCAACGCCTTCGGCATCGTGCTCGCGTCGCTGCTGATGTCGCTGCTCTACCTCGGCGGCGAGCAGGCGCAGATCGATCTGGCGCTGCCGTCGGCGATCACCGGCCTGTTCCAGGGCCTGCTGCTGTTCTATCTGCTGGCGATGGACGCGTTTGTCACGTATCGCGTGCGCCGCGTCGCGCCGGCGAGGGTGGCGGCATGAGCATCGACATCGTCATCGCCATGCTCGCCAGCACCGCCGCGGCGGCGACGCCGCTGATCTTCGCGGCGCTCGGCGAACTCGTCACCGAACGCGCCGGCGTTCTCAATCTCGGCGTCGAAGGCATGATGCTGGTCGGCGCGATCACCGGCTTCGCGGTCGGCCTGACGACCGGCAGTCTGGCGCTCGGCTATCACGCGGCGGCGCTGGCCGGTGTGCTGA
>JASGFY010000122.1:0-4138 GCA_047605265.1 Solimonas sp. | reverse complement strand
TCACCGGCAACATCCTGCGCGACTACCTGACCGACCTGTTCCCGATCATGGAGCTCGGCACCAGCGCCAAGATGCTGTCGATCGTGCCGCTGATGAACGGCGGCGGCCTCTACGAGACCGGCGCCGGCGGCTCCGCGCCGAAGCACGTACAGCAGCTCATCGAGGAGAATCATCTGCGCTGGGATTCGCTCGGCGAATTCCTGGCGCTCGCCGTCAGCCTGGAGGAACTCGGCATCAAGCACGGCAACGCCAGGGCGAAGCTGCTGGCGAAGACGCTCGATGCCGCGACCGGCAAGCTGCTCGACAACAACAAGAGCCCGTCGCCGAAGACCGGCCAGCTCGACAATCGCGGCAGCCAGTTCTATCTGGCGGTGTACTGGGCGCAGGAACTGGCGGCACAGAAGGAAGACGCCGAACTCGCCGCCACGTTCGCGCCGCTGGCCAAGGCCTTGACGGATAACGAGAAGGCCATCGTCGGCGAACTGGCGGATGTGCAGGGCAAGCCGGCCGACATCGGCGGCTACTACCTGCCGGATGTCGAGAAGCTCGCCAACGTGATGCGTCCGAGCAAGACCTTCAACGCTGCGCTTGCCGCGCTGCGGGCCTGATCGGCGTCGGGCTTGCGAAGCCGCTCCCGCGCAGGCCGGAGCGGCTTTTTTTGCGTCCGACGGCGGTGGCACTTGCGCCGGCGTCCGCGCAGCGATTAAAAGATCGGACGGCATGCCGCGCATGCCGATCCCCGACAAACCGACCTCGCAGCACGGAGACAGCACATGGGCAAGACGGATGCGAAGGCTTTGCGCAAGGCCCCTCTCACGACGCCGAACGATCTCGGCGCAAAAGCGGCGCGTGACATCGGTGGCGCGCTCAACGCGCTGCTCGCCGACACGTTCGCGCTGTACCTGAAGACCAAGAACTTCCACTGGCACGTATCGGGCCCGAATTTCCGCGACTACCATCTGCTGCTCGACGAGCAGGGCACCCAGATCTTCGCGATGACCGATGCGCTCGCCGAGCGTGTGCGCAAGCTCGGAAGCACGACCTTGCATTCGATCGGCCACATCGCGCGCCTGCAGCGCATCAAGGACAACGATGCCGATTACGTGACGCCGCGCGACATGCTGTCGGAACTGCGCGAGGACAACACCGCGCTGCTCGGCAGCCTGCGCACCGCGCACGATCTGTGCGACGAACACAATGACATCGCCACCGCGAGCCTGATCGAAAACTGGATCGACGAGACCGAGCGGCGCGTGTGGTTCCTGTTCGAATCGACGCGCGGCGGCGAGGGCTGAAGTGCCGGTGTTCGCCGGCCGGCGCGCTGCCGGCCGGCCACGCGCGGCGCCGCGTGTAAGTTTGGGTTGGCCGGGCGGCGACGGGCCCGGACTGTTTCTTCATCCTGGAGTCTGCTGCATGAAGCTGCGTACCTGGTGGTCCGGTGGTGTCCTGCTGTCCCTGCTGCTGTGCCTGCAGGCGGCGCCGGTCGCGGCGGCGCCGCCGTCGACGCTGAAGGCCGGTACCGACTACATCCTGATCGACAACGGCGCGCCGCTCGATCCGCAGCCCGGCAAGATCGAAGTCGTCGAGCTGTTCAATTACGCCTGCCCGGCGTGCAATGCGTTCAATCCGTACTTCCAGGCGTGGAAGAAGAAACTGCCGGCGGACGTGCGCGTGGTCTATGCGCCGCTCGATTTCCGCCCTGACTTCGTGCAGTACGCGCGCGCCTTCTACGCCGCCGAGCAGCTCGGTCTCGTCGAGAAGACGCACGATGCCGTCTATGCCGGCGTCCATGACAATCACACGCTGCCGGGCGAAGGTCAGAAGCCGGACGAAGCGAAGATCGCCGCGTTCTACGCCGGCTACGGTGCCAGTGCCGCCGACTTCCAGGCGGCGATGGACAGCTTCACCGTCAACGTGCGCATCGCCAAGGCGCGCCAGTTCGCCCAGCAGAGCCACGTGATGTCGACGCCGTCGCTCGTCATCGATGGTCGCTATCTGGTCAAAGGCAAGGACTGGGACAACATCCTCGACAACGCCGACCAGCTGATCGCTTCCGAGCGCAAGCGCTGAGCGACGCGCGGTTCCGCTTCCGGCGGGAAGGGCGGCGCGGGCGTCAGCGCGGCGCGGCGACGAGGCGCAGGCGCGTGATCTCGGACGGCGCTCCGAGCCGCTTTGGCGGGCCCCAGTAGCCGGTGCCGCGGCTCGTGTAGACCCACAGCGTGCGCAGCTTGTGCAGGCCAGCGGTGAACGGCTGCTGCAGGCGCACGAAATGATTCCAGGGCCAGAACTGGCCGCCGTGCGTATGGCCGGACAACTGCAGGTCGAAGCCGGCATCGGCCGCCGCCGCCGCGCTGCGCGGCTGGTGCGCAAGCAGGATCTTCGGACCGCTGTCCGGCGGCGCGCCGGCCAGCGCCGCCGCCGGGTCGCTGCGCTGCGCCGGATCGAACAGATGCGCGGTGTAGTCGGTGACGCCGGCGACGAGCACGGGCGCGCCGTCGTGATCGAGCACGACGTGCTCGTTGGCGAGCACGCGGATGCCGAGCCGCGAGACTTCCGCCGTCCACGCCTCGGCGCCCGAGTAGTACTCGTGATTGCCGGTGACGAAGTAGGCGCCGTGCCGGGCGCGCAGGCGCGCGAGCGGCGCGGTGTGCGGCGCGAGCCGGGCGACGCTGCCGTCGACGAGGTCGCCGGTGATGGCGACGAGATCGGCGCGCAGGCCGTTGACGGCATCGACGATCGCGTCGAGGTACGGCCTGCGGACCGTCGTGCCGACGTGGATATCGCTGATCTGCGCGATCGTGAATCCGTGCAGCGCCGGCGCGAGGCCGGCGATCGGCACGTCGACCTCGACGACGCGCGCCCGGCGACGCGCATTGAGAAAACCGACCGCCGACGCGAGCAGCGCGAACGCGACGACGACGATCGCCGACATTTCGTCGAAGCGCGGGCCAGCGGCGCCGAAGCCGTTCAGCGCGAGGCGCAGCAGCTCGCGCAGCGCCGTCAGCACCAGCAGCGACGAGAACAGCCCCAGCGCGAGCAGGCCCGCCCAGATCAGACCGTCGCCGACGCGGCGGCGCAGGCGCGTCGACAGCAGGCTCAGCGGGATCAGCACGAAGGAGGCGGCGAGCAGCGCGGCGCCGGCCGCGCGGCCGGCCATGCCGATCGGCAGATCGGGCAGCAGTTGTGCGCCGATGTACCCGTGCAAGAGGCCGAGCAGGCCGAAGACGATGACGACGAAGAGGCGCGACGGCATATGCGAAAGAATCCGGGCAGGGGCGCGGGACAGTCGCGTTCGCAACGGCGGACGCTTCGGCGCACGATGACCGCTTCTGTGGTGGACTGACGTGCGCTTTTCAAGGCCCGGCCGCGCGCGCGGCGTGGACTGCGAAGCCGTTTCAGCCGTCGCGTTCGCGCTTCAGCTTCTGCGCGAGCGCGCGCCGTTCGCGAAAGAAATCGCGCAGCAGCGCGCCGCACGGTGCTTCGAGCACGCCGCCCCGCCATTCCAGGCGGTGATTGAGCCGGGGCGTGCCGATGACGTCGTAGACCGACGATACCGCGCCGGCCTTCGGATCCCAGGCGCCGAATACCAGGCGCCTGACGCGCGCGTGCACGATCGCGCCGGCGCACATCACGCATGGTTCGAGAGTCACGTACAGCGTCGTATCGGGCAGGCGATAGTTGCCGAGCCGCCGCGCTGCGGCGCGCATCGCCACCATCTCCGCATGCGCGCTGGGATCGTGGGTGCCGATCGGCCGGTTCCAGCCCTCGCCGACGATGCGCCCGCCGTGGACGATGGCCGCGCCGACCGGCACCTCGCCGGCGAGCTTCGCGCGCCGCGCGAGCAACAGCGCATGGCGCATGAAGACTTCGTCCTGCGCGGCTTGCGGATGCCGCCCGGACCCGACCACCGCGTCTGGCATCGGCTTCCCTGCCTCAGTTCGCCGACAGCTCGATCAGCGCCGCCGTGCCGAGATGGCCGCGTTCGCGGGCGATCTCGGCCGCGGTTTTGCCATCCTCGGTTTTCGCCGCGCGATCGACGCCGCGCGCGAGCAACAGCTTCGCAAGACCATCGAAGCCGCGCGATGCAGCGGCGTCAACGCTCTGCACCTCGCTGCATCGCGCGGCTTCGATGGTCTTG
>JASGFY010000121.1:0-4555 GCA_047605265.1 Solimonas sp. | reverse complement strand
CCGCGGAATTGATCGAGGAAGTCGGGCAGCTCCTCGACGGCCCGGGCACTCCGCTTGATCGAGTGCTGGCCTATCTTCGACGCGAGCGCGATATCCTCAAGGGCTGCCGCATTGGCCGTCTGGCCGCAGACCCAGAAGTAGTGGCCGATGATGCATTGCGCAAACCGCTCGAAGACACATTTGCTTGGGTCACTGAGCGTTTGGCGGCGCTGCTGCGTGATGCCCAGACCGATAGCCGGTTGCCAGTAGGATGCGATCCAGAGGATCTTGCCGCTACCGTGCTCGCTGTGCGTCAGGGCGGATATGTCTTGGCTCGTGCGGCCAACTCGACTATCCCATACGAACGAGCCGTCGAAGGACTGATTGCTCTGCTGACGAACAATGTAGCTGCCAACCGCTAAAGCCCCATGCGCCCCGCGCATCGTCACTGGGTGCATCGCCAAGTTGGCTTTGGCGCTGCATCCCATTGGCGGGCGTGGGCTTCCGCAGAGGGGGTGTGAGCCTCCTAACCAACCGAAGGGCTGCGCTGCCGTCCAACTTCTCAGGGTACCCTACCGCCGCGAGCCGTCGCGGCGATTTGCTGTCCAAGCCGCTGTTCTATCACTGGCCGCCACGGCATCAGACTGAATCCCATGCCGTCATCAAGCATCGCGTAACGTCCGCTGGCGAGCATGACGGAACGCCGGTAGATGCCGGCCACGCGCTGCCCGTCTCCCACGGGCCGATGTTCCAAACCGGTTTCCGCCGCTATGTCCTTGCTGGACTGCGCCAGCTATCGCCTTATTGCTTCCATGCTTTCCACCACAACGCACCTATGCGGCCCTTGGCGCACAACGTGCTGAAGATCGGCAATGGCTAGAACCTAGCCTAACCCATTGCCCTGCATGGCCTATTTCTCCACTCTGCCGACAAAGAAAACCTTGACGGCAGACATTTTCCGTTGCCGGATACCGTGCCAGCGGCGGCGCCACGCGGACCCGCATTGCTTACACTGCGCACGCAGGCGCCGGCGACCGGCGCCGCGCCACTCGGACGAACATGGCCACCTACGCGATCGGCGACATCCAGGGCTGTTTCCAGGGTTTGCGGGACCTGCTGCGCGCCTTCGGTTTCGATCGGCGCCATGACCGCCTGCTGCTGACCGGCGATCTGGTCGCGCGCGGCCCCGACTCGCTGGAGACGCTGCGTTTCGTCGCCGGCCTGGGCGACGCGGCGACCGTCGTGCTCGGCAATCACGATCTGCATCTGCTGGCGCTCGCCGAGACCGGCGAACGCGCGGATCCGGACGACCGTCTCGATCAGGTGCTCGGCGCACCGGATGCCGGCCACCTGCTGCACTGGCTGCGTCGCCAGCGCATGGCCTTCCGCGATCCGCGGCACGGCGTGCTGATGATTCATGCCGGTCTGGCGCCGCAATGGACGCAGCGCGACGTGCTGTCGCGCGCCGCGGAAGCCGAAGCGACATTGCGCGACGATGCGCACTATCGCCGCTTCGTCAAGCAGATGTACGGCAACGAACCGCGGCAGTGGTCCGACGCGCTGCAGGGCCCCGAACGCATCCGCGGCATCGTCAATATCCTGACGCGCGCGCGGGTCTGCGATCGCGCCGGCCATTTCGACTTCCGCTTCAAGCTCGGCCCCCGCGACGCCCCGCCCGGGCAGATGCCCTGGTTCGCCGTGCCCGGACGCCGTACCCGACGCACGCCGGTGCTGTTCGGGCACTGGTCCACGCTCGGCCAGGTGCAATGGCCGGAACACCATGTGCACGGACTCGATACCGGTTACGTCTGGGGCGGCCGCCTGACGGCCTTGCGGCTGGAAGACCATCGCCTGTTCGATGTCGCTGCGCAGCACGCCGAGCGGACTCCGGCCATCAGCGCCGCTTAGGTGTTTGATCCCGGGCTTGATGGTGCAGGTTTTACCTCACCGCGCCACAACGACAGAGGCGTCCGTCGAGCGATCCATCATCATGGAGCGCGCTTTCACCGCGCGCCGGCATCCATCAGAAGACCGTCGCCCAGTGGAAGAAGCGGACCGCCACATCCGATCTGAAAGCCGGACCCAAAGCACCGAAATCGACTGCGGCGCACCGAAAACGTGCCCGCGCGAGGCGGGCCGTCGATATCGCTCGAAACGCTGGCCGCCGCCGCTCAGTGGCGCGGCATGCCGAGGCCGAGCAGCACCATCACCGCGTAGGCCATGAACGAGACCACGGACAGCGGCAGCATGATGCAGATGATGGACTTCAGCTCGAAGAACGACAGGAATACGCAGACGGCGATGCCGAGGTAGACGATGTAGAGGATCGGCCGCTCGAGGCGGTGCACTTCCTCATTGGTCGCCGCCATCACGCCGACGTTGCCGGTGGCCAGCGCGAAATTGACCGGGCAGGCCTTGTCCATGCCATTGAGTTTGTCCTTGGCCGCCTCGAACTTCGCCGTCAGATCCTTGACCGTGGCGTTGGCGGCGATCTCGTCGTCGCTGAGTTTTTTCCACTCTTCTTCAGCTTCTCGACGTACTTCTCCATCTTCACGCGCGTGGCGCCGACGTCGCGGCGCGCGTCGAGCTTGGCGTCGCAATATTGGGCGTCGACGTCCTTGTGCGTGTCGTAGAACTCGGCGGCGTTGCTCTTGTTGAAAGCCTTGGTCTTGTCGACGATGCGTTCGAGCGTGGCCGCCGTGTGGTCCTTGGTGAAGATGAAGACGGCGAGCGCCGAGCAGTTCTGGTTGAGCAGGCCGGTCGAGGTCGGGATCGGCGTGATCGCCTGCACCATCGTGTACTGGTTGCGCGGCAGCACGCGGAACTTCGGCGAGCCTTCGGAAAACGCCGAGTTGGCCTGCTTGGCGGCCCAAGGCAGCGACATCACGCCCTGCACGCCGACCGTGTTCTCCATGTGCGCGTCGAAGCGGTCGATCTGCTCCATCATGTCGTAGCGCACGCAGGATTCGGGGTCCAGTTCGGCGACGACCTTGAAGATGTCGGTGCCGATCGAGAAGTTGTCGGTGATCGCCACCATGTCCTGGTTGAAGCGCGAATCCGGCAACAGTTCCGGCGCGCCCTTCTGGCTGTCGCCGACCTGCAGATCCTCGCCTTTCCAGAAGCTCCAGCCGTAGAGCGCGGCGCCGATCAGGATGGCGACGATCGCCGGCTTCGGCTGCACGATGCCGGAGATCCAGCGCCACAGCGGATCGAAGACGCCGTCGCGCCGATCCTGCTTGGCCTGGAACGCGACCGGATCGCCGATGTCGACCCAGGTCAGCAGGATCGGCATCATCACCTTGTTGGTGACGATGATCGCCAGCATGCCGAGCGTGGCGTTGAGCGCCATCTCGCGGATGATGTCGATCGGGATCAGGCCGATCAGCGCGAAGCCGACGACGTCGGTCATGATCGCCATCGTTCCGTAGATCGCCAGGCGCCGCCAGGTCTCGAGCGAGGCGTCGAAGCTGTTGCGGCGGTTCAGCGTGATCTCGCCGACCCAGGCGTTGACGTACTGCACGCCGTGGCTGACCGACACCGCGAGGATCAGGAACGGCACGAGGATCGCGAACGGATCGAGGCCGATGCCGAGCAGGCGCAGCAGGCCGAACTCCCAGATCACGGCGGTGACCGAACAGATCAGCGGCAGCACCGCGAGTTTGAAGCTGCCGGTTTAGAGCCACAGCAGCACCAGCGTCATCGCCAGCGTCAGCAGGAAGAACAGCACGACCTGCATGGTGGCGTCGATGACGTCGCCGACCGCCTTGGCGAAGCCGACGATGTGCACATCGACGTCCGGGTTGTACTGCGGGTTGTCGGTGAATTCGATCTTCACTTGGTAGCCGTGCACGACGATCGGCGGCGCGTTCGGATCGCGCGGGTCCTGGACCTTGAAATCCTTCAGCGCCAGCTTCCGGCCGTAGTCGACGAAATCTTCGGCGACCTGCGCGCCGGCCTTCAGCGGCCCCTTGTCGCTCTTCAGCCTGTAGAGGATCTTCTTCGGATTGATGAAGCGGCCGCGCAGCTTTTCCTCGAGACCGTCGGCGACTTCCGCGTAGTCGAGCTTCTCGCCGGTCACCGGATCGACCTCCATGCCGACGGAGCGCGGTTCGTCGTTCTGTATGCGCTCCGGTCCACTCCTCGATTCCGGACCATGTTGCGCAGTGCTAGGCAGACCGCACGCGCGCGGCCATCGCCCGAACGCAAGTCCCGCCGGTCAGTCCGGCAAAGCCTGCGTCCCGGCGCTGCGCCAGATCAGCGTCGCCATGCGGCCGCCGTCGGGTTCGCGGCGGAACGAATAGAAGCGCGCGGCGTCGGCGTACGTGCACAGGCCGCCGCCGTGGACGCGCGTCAGGCCCTCCTGGGCGAGACGCAGGCGCGCCAGCGCGTAGAGGTCGGCGTGCCAGCGATCGCCGCGGCCGGGGCGGAAGGCGTCCGCCGCCGCCGGCAGCGGCGCGACGAACGCATCGCGGACTTCCGGGCCGACTTCAAAATGCCGCGGCCCGATCGCCGCGCCGAGCCAGGCGAGCAGCCGCGCCGGCGGCAGCGGCGCGCGCGCGATCGTCGCTTCGAGCAC
>JASGFY010000120.1:0-4822 GCA_047605265.1 Solimonas sp. | reverse complement strand
CTCACCCCAACCCCTCTCCCGGCGGGAGAGGGGCTTTCATTGCGCTCCTCGGCGAGCATCGCCTCGATCGCCTGCGGATCGATGCGCGTGATCAGCGGCGCGTACGGCTGGATCTGGTGGCCGAGCAGCGGCTTGCCGGCATCGCTCCAGGTGAACACGGGGACGTTGAAGAAGGCTTCGACCTGCGCGGCGACGCGCGGCAGCACCGGCTTCAGGTAGATCGTCAGCTGGCGGAACAGGTTGAGGAAGGTCGTGCAGACCTGATGCAGTTCCTCGCGGCGCGCCTCGTCCTTCGCCAGCGTCCACGGCGCGAGCTTCTGGATCTCGGCGTTGGCGTCGTCGGCCATCAGCATGATCTCGCGCAGCGCGCCGGCGAAGTCGCCGGCCTCGTACAGCTCGCGCAGATGGTCGGCCTCGGCGGCGAAGTCCTCGAACAGCGTGCGGTCGTGCATCGCCACCGCCAGATGGCCGTCGAACCGCTTCTCGATGAAGCCGGCGCAGCGGCTGGCGATGTTGACGTACTTGCCGACCAGATCGCTGTTGACGCGGTTGGCGAAGTCCGAGAGGTTGAGATCGAGATCGTCGACGCCGCTGCCGAGCTTGGCCGCGAAGTAGTAGCGCAGGTATTCCGGATTCAGATGGTTCAGGTACGTGCGCGCCTTGATGAAGGTGCCGCGGCTCTTGCTCATCTTGGCGCCGTCGATCGTCAGGTAACCGTTGACGTGCAGCGCGGTCGGCGTGCGGAAGCCGGCGCCGTGCAGCATCGCCGGCCAGAACAGGCCGTGGAAATTGACGATGTCCTTGCCGATGAAGTGATGCAGCTCGGTCTCCAGCGGCCGGGCGCCACTGATGTCGGTGCCGCGCTCGGCGGCCTTGCTCGGCTGCGGGTCCCAGTATTCGGCGAAGACTTCCGCGGCCTCGCGGTTCTGCTCGACGGCGATCTTCTCGCAGTACGCCTTGAACGAGGCCATGTAGCCGATCGGCGCGTCGAGCCAGACGTAGAAAAACTTTGCTGGCTTGCCGGGGCCGGCCGCGTCCGGAATCGCGAAGCCGAAGTACGGCGCGTCGCGCGAGATGTCCCAGTCCTTGAGGCCGGACGTGAACCACTCCTTGAGCTTGGCCTTGACCGACGGATGCGCGACTTCGCCATCGAGCCATCGCTCGAGGAATCCCCGGTACTTCGGCAGCTCGAAGAAATAATGCTCGGAATCCTTCAGCACCGGCGTCGCGCCGGAGACGACCGACTTCGGATTCTTCAGATCGGTCGGCGAGTACGCGGCGCCGCAATGCTCGCAGTTGTCGCCGTACTGGTCCGGCGTTCCGCAGCGCGGGCATTCGCCCTTGATGTAGCGGTCCGGCAGGAACATGTCCTTGACCGGATCATAGAGCTGCTGGATCGTGCGGCTGGCGATCGCCGGCGGCATCAAAGCGCGCTCGGCGGCGACCGGCGAGCCGGCGCGCAGGCGCGTGTAGATCAGCTCGCAGAGCAGGCGGTTCTCTTCGGAATGCGTCGAGTGATAGTGGTCGAAGGCGACGAGGAAGTCGGCGAAGTCGCGCTCGTGCTGCAGCTTGATCTCGGCGATGAAGATCTCCGGCGCGATGCCGGCCTTCTCGGCGGCGAGCATGATCGGCGTGCCGTGCGCGTCGTCGGCGCAGACGTAGTGCGCGGTATTGCCCTGCAGTCGCTGGAAGCGCACCCAGACGTCGGCCTGGATGTAACCGACCATGTGGCCGAGATGGATCGGACCGTTGGCGTAGGGCAGGGCGTTGGTGACGAGAATCTGGCGGGCCATGGATCGTCTGCGAAGATACGGCGGCAGGAGCGGACGGCGATTATCGCATGCCGCGCCGTGCCGGCCGGATGCGAGCGCTGGAGTTCAGTTTTGATTCAGCGCTGCGACCTAGCCTCGAGCGACGCATGAACCAAGCCTCTCGCATGACCCGTCCGCTGCTCGCCGCTGCCTTGCTCCCCGCGCTGCTGGCGCCGCCTGCCGGACATGCGCAAGCGCCGCCCGCGGCGGAGCGTCATCACTACGTGTATTACCCGAAGCATCAGATCTACTACGCGCCCGACGCGCAGCTATGGTTCTGGCGCGAGGGCGACGGCTGGACGCAGGGTGCCGTGCTGCCTCTGCTGCTTCAGCAATACACGCGCGACGGCTACAACGTCTATCTCGACACCGGGCGGCCTTACGAGCAGGAGCAGCTCGTCGCCGACGGCTACCGCCATCGTCGCTGGACGCCTTATCACC
This sequence comes from Solimonas sp., assembly GCA_047605265.1. Lineage (GTDB taxonomy): Bacteria > Pseudomonadota > Gammaproteobacteria > Nevskiales > Nevskiaceae > Solimonas. The sequence goes on along the minus strand of JASGFY010000120.1, from coordinate 2,570 downwards.
GCAACGATGTCCGGATGCGCGAGGCGCGTGCCGCGCCGGCGGACGATCGTCATGGATCAGTGCAACAAGAATGAGGAGTGTCATGGATGGCGCTCCTGAAAGCGTTACTGCTTGATCAAGCCTTCGGGCGGGCCATCGGCCCGCCTTTCTTTTTTGTGGCGAAGGCTCGAAGCCGGCACGCGTGCCTGCCGGTCGGCGATGCCACAGTGCGCCCGTGCGGGCGCGGGCCGGACTCGCCAGGGGTGTAGACTGCGGCCCCTTTTTCGCTGAAGCGTTGCCGATGTCCGTCTCCACTACCGATACCGAACTGCGCACCGTCCTCGATGCCTACGTCCATCCGCTGATCGGCCGCGGCCTCGTCGCGGCCGGCGCCGTGACGGCGGCGGAGATCGTCGATGGCCATGCGCGCGTGCATCTGACGCTGGGCTTTCCGGCCGCCGGCATCCGCGACGAATTCGCTCGCGACGTGGCGCGCCACATCGGCGCGGCGCTAGGCCTCGATGCGCAGCTCGCCATCGACTGGAACATCGCCAGCCAGGCCTTGCGCAAGAACCTGCAGCCGCTGCCGGGCATCCGCAACATCGTCGCCGTGGCCAGCGGCAAGGGCGGCGTCGGCAAGTCGACGGTTTCCGTCAATCTGGCGCTGGCGCTGGTCGCCGAAGGCGCGCGCGTCGCTCTGCTCGACGCCGACATCTACGGCCCCAGCCAGCCGCGCATGCTCGGCGCCGATGCGGCGCGGCCGACGTCGCCGGACGGCAAGCGCATGAACCCGGTGCCGGCGCTCGGTCTGCAGACGATGTCGATCGGCTACCTGATCGACGAGGACCAGCCGATGATCTGGCGTGGACCGATGGTCACGCAGGCGCTCGGCCAGCTGCTCAACGAAACGGCGTGGGACGACGTCGAATACCTGATCGTCGACATGCCGCCCGGCACCGGCGACATCCAGCTGACGCTCGCACAGCGCATTCCCGTCAGCGGCGCGGTCATCGTCACCACGCCGCAGGACATCGCGCTGCTCGACGCGAAAAAGGGTCTGCAGATGTTCCGCCGCGTCGAGGTGCCGGTGCTCGGCGTCGTCGAGAACATGGCCTGGCACGTCTGCTCGAACTGCGGACACCAGGAAGCGATCTTCGGCGAGGGCGGCGGCGCGCGCCTGGCGGCGCAGTACGACGTCGAACTACTCGGCCAGCTGCCGCTGGACCTGAGGATTCGCGAACAGTCCGACGGCGGCCGCCCGCCGGTGGCCGCCGATCCGCAGTCCGCGATCAGCCTGCTGTACCGCGACATCGCGCGCCGCGCCGCGGCGCGCTTGGCCTACGGCACGCCGGCGGCGGCCTTCCCGACCATCGAGATCAGCGACGACTGACGGACGGCGACCGCCCGAATCAGCCGCCGAACACGCCCTCGAACACGGTCGCCGACAGCGGCTGGCGTGCGCTCGGCGTTTCGCGGGCGCGCAGGTTCTCCGGCAGCTGCGATTTGTCGCCCGGCCTGCCGATCGCGATCGCCGCTTCGAGGCGATAGCCGTCCGGAATCTTCAGCTCGGCCGCGGCGCGCGCGAAGTCGACGCCGACCATGCCGTGCGTCTGCCAGCCGAGCTGGGTCGCCTGCAACGCGAGCGAGGCCCATGCCGCGCCGGCGTCGAACGAATGGCTGTGCGACGGTGCTTCCTCCGTCTTGCCCGGCACGGCCATCGTCTTCTTCGACGCGACGACCACGATCGCCGCGGCGTGCTTGGCCCAGGACTGGTTGAACTCGTTGAGCACGCCGAGCAGGCGCTCCCAGTGCGCCGTGCCGCGCCGTGCATAGACGAAGCGCCACGGCTGCGAGTTGTACGACGACGGCGCCCAGCGTGCGGCCTCGAACAGCGTCAGCAGTTCGTCTTCGGTGATCGGATCGGGCGTGAACGCGCGCGGCGACCAGCGTTCGAGGAACACGGGATCGATGGGATGGTCGGCGGTGCGGTGGTTGGCGGTCGTGGTCATGGGGCGGCAGGAAGCATATTGGGGAAGCGCAGCATCGGGCGGCGGCGGACGCAATGCAAGCGTGCCGCGCCGCCCGCGACCGTCCACGCGCGAAGCCGGTCCGGCGCGGCCGGCCGATCCGCCCGCCCGCTACAATGCGCGCCGTCAACGAGGGCAGGCGCGTGAGCATCAAGTCGGACAAATGGATTCGCCGCATGGCGGCGCAGGGCATGATCGAGCCGTTCGAGCCGGGCCAGGTCCGGCACGTCGACGGCCACAGGATCGTCAGCTACGGCACGTCGAGCTACGGCTACGACGTGCGCTGCGCCAACGAGTTCAAGATCTTCACCAACATCAATTCGACGATCGTCGATCCGAAGGCCTTCGATGAGAAATCGTTCGTCGACGTGAAGTCCGACGTCTGCATCATTCCGCCGAACTCGTTCGCGCTGGCGCGCACCGTCGAGTACTTCCGCATCCCGCGCTCGACGCTGGTCGTCTGCCTTGGCAAGAGCACGTACGCGCGCTGCGGCATCATCGTCAACGTCACGCCGCTGGAGCCGGAATGGGAAGGCCACGTGACGCTGGAGTTCAGCAACACCA
>JASGFY010000119.1:0-4918 GCA_047605265.1 Solimonas sp. | reverse complement strand
CGCAACCGCGCCAGCGGCGGCAGCGGCCTGGGCCTGGCGATCTGCCGCAACATCGCCGAGGCGCACGGCGGCTCGATCGCCGCCGCGGCCTCGCCGCTCGGCGGCCTGCGCGTCACGATCGAATTGCCGGCGGGCCGCTGAGCATGGCGACGGACGAGGGGCACGTGCTGATCGTCGAGGACGAGCCGCGCCTGGCGGCGGTGCTCGGCGACTACCTGCGGGCGGCCGGCTATCGCAGCACGCACGTCGCCGACGGTGCCGCCGCACTGCCGGCCGTGCGCGCGCACGCGCCGGACCTGCTGCTGCTCGACCTGATGCTGCCGAACCGCGACGGCCTCGACATCTGCCGCGAGCTGCGCGCGACGTCCGAGGTGCCGGTCATCATGATCACGGCGCGCGTCGACGAGCTCGACCGCCTGCTCGGCCTCGACGTCGGCGCCGACGACTACATCTGCAAGCCGTTCAGCCCGCGCGAGGTCGTCGCCCGCGTGCGCGCCGTGCTGCGCCGCCACCGCCGCACGGCGGACGGCGTGGCGGCGGGCGGACTGGCGATCGACGACGCCGCGTGGCGCGCCAGCGTCGACGGCCGCGATCTCGGCCTGACCCAGGTCGAGTTCCGCCTGCTGCGCACGCTCGCCGCGAATCCGGGCCGCGTCTATTCGCGCGATCAGCTCATGGACCGTCTGTACGCCGACCACCGCGTCGTCACCGACCGCACCGTCGACAGCCACGTCAAGAACCTGCGCCGCAAGCTCGCCGACGCCGGCGGCGAGGACTGGATCAAGTCGATCTACGGCGTCGGCTACCGTTTCGAGACCGAACCGCCCGAGCCCTGAGCGCGCCGCGCGCGCGGCCGCGCGACGGGCCGCCGGCCCGCGAGCCGGTCAGAAATGCGCGAGATAGCCGCCGTCGACGGCGAGCGTCTGGCCGGTGACGTACGACGCGGCCGGCGACGCGAGGAAGACGACGGCGCCGGCAATCTCGTGCGGCTCGCCCCAGCGGCCGAACAGCAGGAACGGCGCGACGAGATCGACATCGAGCACGCGGCGCACGGCATCGGCATCGAATTCGGCGAGCGCACGCCGGTCGCGGACGCTGGCGTTGTTGACGAGGATGTCGAGGCGGCCGTGCCGCGCCGCCAGCGTCGCGATCGCCTGCGCGCCCGCGACCTCGTCGCCGACATCGAAACCAGCGGCGCGGCGCACCCGGCGTCGGCCGTGATCGCCGCGACGGCGTTCGCCACCCCTTGCGCATCGCGGCCGTGAACGTAGACCCGCGCGCCGGCCGCGGCGCGCGCGATCTCAAAGCCAAGGCCGCGCGCGGCGCCGGTGACGAGGGCGATGCGGTCGGTCAGCGAGAAGAGCGACGTGGCGGCAGACGAAGGCTCAGGACCGGCGGGTGTCGCCGTTGTGCACGAGCGGCGCTGCCGGCTCCTCGTGCGGCCCCTCGTGCGGCGGCGCCGACGTAGCGACGGCGGGCGTTGCCGGAGCCTCGACCGTCGCGGCCGGCGGCGGCGCCAGCAGATCGTTCATCAGTTCCCGGTACAGCGAATGGCGCCAGACCAGCCGCGCCGTGCCGGCGCCGAGCAGCGCGGCGCCCATCAGCGGCAGGATCATCTTCTGGCCGAGCGTCATCTCGGCGACGATGACCGCCGCCGTCAGCGGCGCCTGCGTGGCGCCGGCGAAATACGCGGCCATCGTCAGCAGCACGACGGCGGCGGCCGGTGCGAAGCCGATGAAGCGCGCGAGATCGCTGCCGAGCCCGGCGCCGATCGCCAGCGACGGCGAGAAGATGCCGCCGGGAATGCCGCTGACGTACGACAGCCAGGTCGCGGCGGCCTTGAGCAGCGGAAACCAGACCGGCAGCGCGTCCGGCGCGCCGAGCAGGGCGCGCGTCTCGCCGTAGCCGCTGCCGTAGGTGCTGCCGCCGCCGGCGAGGCCGATCAGACCGACGAGCAGGCCGCACAGCAGGGCCCAGCGCAGGCCGATGCGCTGCAGGTAATGCCGCGCCGCCCGCGTGCCGGCGAACAGGCCGCGGCTGAACAGGCCGCCGCAAAGCCCGCCGGCGAGGCCGCAGATCAGCACCGCGCGCCATTGCGAGAGATGGTCGATGTGCGTATCGACGATGCCGAGATAGACGCGATCGCCGAGCACCGCGATCGCCACCATCGCGGCGATGATGACCAGCATCAGCAGAGTGCCGCTGGCCTTTTCCTCGAGGCTCGACGCCAGCTCCTCGAACGCGAAGACGATGCCGGCGATCGGCGTGTTGAACGCGGCGGCGACGCCGGCCGCGCCGCCGGCGAGGATCAGGCTGCGCTGCACGCGAGGGTTGAAGCGCGCGCCGACGACATTGGCGATCGCCGCGCCGATCTGCACGGTCGGTCCTTCGCGGCCGACCGAGGCGCCGCAGAGGATCGCGAATACCGTCAGCACGGGCTTGAGCAGCGCGACCGGCAGCGCCAGCATCCGCCGCCGCAGCCCGGCGTCGTGGTGGCGCAGCACGGCGAGCACCTGCGGGATGCCGCTGCCGGCGGCGCTCGGCACGAAGCGGCGCGTGACGCCGACGATGACGACGAGGCCGATCGGCGCCGTCAGCAGCGTCAGCAGCGGCAGCCACTGCGTCCCGTGCTCGATACAGCCGTGCGCCCATTCGGCGGCGCGCGCGAACAGCGCGGCGACCAAGCCGATCGCCGCCGCCGCGGTCCAGTACAGCACGCGCGGCCGCCACAGCCGCCCGTTGCGCGCCAGATGCCGGCGCCAGCCCGCGAGCCTGCCGGCGTTCACCGCGAGCGGTCCGGCCCGCGGTGCATCACGTCAGCCGAAATGGCAGACGTAGTGCAGGGTCTCGAGCGTTTCAATGTCGAACGACGAATCGCCGGGGGCGGCGAAGCTCTGTCCGCCGGCGTATTCGGTCCACTCGCCGGCGCCCTTCAGGCGCACGCGGCAGCGGCCTTCGAGCAGCTCCATGCGCTCGGGCGCGCCGGTGCCGAAGTTCAATGTCGACGGCAGGATCACGCCGACCGATTTCTTCGTGCCGTCGCCGAGCAGCACGGTATGGCTGACGCACTTGCCGTCGAAGTAGACGTTGGCCTTCTTGACGATCGAGACGCCGTCGAATTGCGTGCCCATCAGTCGAGCTCGACCATCTCGAAATCGACCTTCGACGCGCCACAATCGGGGCAGCTCCAGTCGGCCGGCACGTCTTCCCAGCGCGTGCCGGGGGCGATGCCGTCGTTCGGCGCACCGAGTTCTTCGTCGTAGATCCAGTCGCAGATCACGCAGCGCCACTTCTTGAACGGCATATCACGGTCTCGCTTGCTTCGGTTGTTGCGGGTTGCACGAAAAAGGCGGCGCATCTTAGCCGATGCGCCGCCCCGGGAGGTGGGATCTGGCCCGCCGGCGAGCGATCTACGCTGACGCTCCGCGGCGCTTGCCAGCCCAGCCACAGCGCCAGGCCGCTGAACAGCGCGGCCGTCATCGCCCAGGCGTTGAGATTGTGGTTGCGGACCGACCACACCGGCTGGCCGTTGCGCTCGAGGCGCCGGGCCTCGATCTCCCACGCCGACTTCAGGCTGCCGAGCATCGTGCGCGGCAGGAAGGACCAGAAGCTCTCGCCGAAGCGCGAACTGGCCGGATCCTCCGGCGTCGCCACGCGCACGTGATGGCCGCGGTTGTGCTCGACGAAGAAATGGCCGTACGCGGTCGGCGCCAGCGCCAGCTTGGCGAGCCACTGTTCGAGCCTGTCGGTCTTGTGGCCGAGCTCGTGGCCGGTGTTGATCGACACGCCGGTGACCATGGCGATGGTGATCGCCAGGCCGAAGACGTCGTACCAGGGCAGGCCGCCGCGAACCGCCGTCCACGCGCCCCAGATCACCGACACGTATTCGCAGGCGACGGCCATGTACTCCGCCCAGCGGTAATAGCGCTCCTTCTCCAGCGAGGGCACGCGCGCTTCCGGCGGATCGCTGGCGTCGGCGCCGACGAAGAGATCGGCGATCGGAATCAGACCGTAGACCACCATCGGCCCCAGCCACCACCAGCCGCCCCAGCCGGTGGCGCCGTAGAGCACGCCGGCGATCGGCACCAGCAGCATGATGATGCCGCCGAGCGGCCACAGATAGCGCTTGTTGTCACGCCAGACCGGCGCCAGGGTTGCGGTGGTGCTCATTCCCTTCTCTCCTCGATTGCGGTGCGCCATCCGGGGCGACGCAGGGAAATTATCCGATCGTTTAATTCAAGTCAAAAAGCAGCCGATGATCGGTCGCACCGGGCATTGCGGCGGAACAGGAGCAAAAAAATTAGGACCAGGCTCGCGCCCGGCCCTCAGTAACCCGGAAAGGTTGGGGAAATCCGGGTTGGGGGAATCGGCATGGAGGTCTGCAGTCCACGCACCGGTCAAACTTACACCGGCGGCAGACGGAAAAGCACGGCCACGGGACGCGTGGCCCATGCGGGCGGACGAACGGCTCCGGCCCTAGCCGGCAGATGGGCCGGCGGATGGGCCGGCCCGCGCGCATGCATCTGTTCATCCGCATGTGCAGATATACTTTTGCCCCTTTGCCGCCCCGCCGCCCGACGCCATGTCGCCGCATCCCGCCACCGCCCCGCTGCACGCCGCCCTGCGCCGCCGCATTCTCGTGCTCGACGGCGCGATGGGCACGATGATCCAAGGCTACAAGCTCGAAGAACGCGACTACCGCGGCGAACGCTTCGCCGGCTGGCCCCGCGATCTGAAGGGCAACAACGATCTGCTGGTGCTGACGCAGCCGGACGTGATCCGCGAAATCCACGCCCAGTACCTCGCGGCCGGCGCCGACATCATCGAGACCAACACCTTCAACGCGCAGCGCATCTCGATGGTCGACTACGGCATGGAAGCGTTGAGCCACGAGATGAACGTCGCCGCCGCGAAGCTG
>JASGFY010000118.1:0-4972 GCA_047605265.1 Solimonas sp. | reverse complement strand
TACCGCCAATTGCTGATCACCCACGCTCAACCACAATCGAACTTCGTTCATTGAAACTGCGGGTGTTGCACTTCAAATTTGAATCCGCCCAATTCGTTCATGCCGACGCCGCTTCGCGGCGCGGATTAATTCCGGCATTATACGGCATGAAAATTCTCGTTACCGGAAGTTCCGGTCGCATCGGCAGGGCCATTGTTACGCGCCTGATGCGAAGTCACGAAGTCATAGGACTTGATAGAAATCCCGCTTCCGTTTCCAGCGTCATTGCAGACTTGGGCGATGAGCAAAGGCTTATGGAATCCCTGTGCGGTGTTGACGCCGTAATACACACCGCATCACTACATGCACCTCATGTTCCGCATGTGGATGAAGCAAGATTCGTGGATGTAAATATAAAAGGCACTGAGTCGATCATCAGGTGCTGCATCGCTAATAGCGTAAAGAACATCATTTACACAAGTACAACTGCACTATTTGGCGTGGCTGCGACCCCGTTGGATCACGCCGGATGGGTCACTGAAGACACAGCTCCAGTCCCGCAGACTATCTATCACACAACAAAGATAGAAGCCGAATCTTTGCTTCGCGCTGCTTCGCAGAGCGGAACATTGCACACAACCGTTATACGCATGTCGCGCTGCTTCCCAGAGCCAGCTCCAATCATGGCAATGTACAGGCTACATCGCGGCATTGACGCAAGAGATGTTGCTGTCGCACATGAAAAGGCACTGCTGACCAATGACAGCCCATTTCGTGTATTTATCGTTTCCGGCAATACGCCATTTCAACCTGAAGATACATTCCAGTTAAAGAGCAACGCTCCACTTATCATAAGGCAACGCGCACCGGAGCTCGCACAAGCATTTGAATCTCGTGGCTGGAACCTTCCCGCCACCATCGATCGTGTTTACTCAAATGCAAAAGCCCAAAAAGAGCTGGACTGGCAACCTCGTTTTGGCTTCAAGTCGGTACTTCAACAATTTGATGAGGAGTCATCTGAAGTACTCCCGCCATTAGCATCTTGGGGCGTGCAAGAATGAGCGCTCACGCATGGCAGTCTGCTGCCGAGTTAAAAGTGAGTTATCCAGCTTCCGCACGAGTGGACCACTGGCAAAGCTGGTTCGGTCGCATGGCAAACGGCAAGGTTGTCCTTGAGCCTGTCCCTTCGCAGCAGGGGCAGTTCCCTTCGCGCAAAAGCGGCTGTGTAATCGCCCAACAAGCTGTTCAACCCGAAGTCGGAAGCTCCCCCCGATTTAGTTAACACTCCGACCTAACTGCCTTCTTCCACGACTCGAACGACTGACCATGGCACGCTTGCATCTGCAGTTTCCCGAAGACGCTTTCGTGTTCCGCACGACGCTGACCGTCCGCAGCACGGACATCAACGCGGGGAACCATCTGGGCAACGATGCGATGATCTCGATGATTTCCGAGGCACGTTCGCGTTTCCTGTTCGACTACGGCATCACTGATGCGGCCGGAGCGACGTTCGGCATCATCGTCACCGATCTGGCGACGATTTACTGCGCCGAGGCGCATGCGCGCGATCAGCTGTTGTTCGAGATCGGCGTGATGGATTTCAACCGCTACGGCGGCGACATCGTCTTCCGCATCACGAGGCCGGCCGATGGCGCACCCAAGGCAACCTTGATCGCGATGGCGAAGTCGGGCTTTGTGTTCTTCAACTACGCGAAGAAGAAGGTGCAGGCGATGCCGGACGATTTCCGCGCGCGGTTTCCGAAGGTCACGGTCGCCGGCTGAAGCGCGGAGTCCTTCAATCGAGGGGTACCGATACGTTCAGCGCCGCGTGCGCTTTTTCACGGCGGCCGGCTTCGTCGCTTTCTTCGCCGCGGCCTTCTTCGCGGCCGCGTGCTGCGCCGCTTTCTTTGCCACGGCCTTCTTCGCCACAACTTTCCTGATGGCCGTCTTGCTCGGTTTCTTCTTCACGACGCGTGTGAATGCCGGTGCGGCCGGTGCCGCCATCTCGCGCCCTGGCTGCGGTGCCTGCAGCACCGCCTTGAGAAAGCTTTCGATCTCCGGCCACAGGCGCTTCGGACGCACGCGCAGTTCGAGAATGGACTTCGCCATCAGCAGGCGCGCGTCCGGCAGTTGCGCGGCGAGCGCGCGCGCGTCGCGATGCTCGTGCAGCTTGTCGCCGCTGTGGCCGATGACGAGCACCGGCATCGTCAGCCGGCGGCGCTCGGCGAGTGTCGGCACGATGGGGCCGACGAGCACGCCGTGCAGGATCGCGGCGATCACGCGCGGATCGTTGGAGGCGGCGTTCATCACGCTCGCCAGCCAGTCGATCGGCGGGCGCGGCAGCCGGGCGATGCAGCGCGCGACGCGCGCCTGCACGAAGGGGTTGTAGCGCGAGGCGACGAGCAGCGGCGAGAGGATCAGCGCCGCCCACGGCGCCGACCATTCCATCACCGGCATTTCGAGGAACAGCGCCGTACAGCGTTGCGGCGCCTTGACCGCGACGGTCAGCGCGGTGATGCAGCCGAGCGACACGCCGCCGACCAGCGCGCGCGGCCAGCCGAGATGGTCGAGCAGCGCGAGCACCTGGTCGGCGTAGAAGTCGACGCGATGTTCCTTCGGATCGCGGCTGCGGTCGCTCTTGCCGTGGCCGAGCAGGTCGAGCAGCGCGACTTCGTAACCGAGTTCGGCGAAGCGGAGCGCGAGCCCGCGGTTCAGCAGCGAATCGAGCAGGATGCCGTGCACCAGCACGCAGGGCTGGCCGCCCGGCGCGCCGTACAGGGTGTAGGCGAGCCGATGGCCCTGGTACTGGAACTCGCTGCTGCGCACGCCTGGCTGGGACATCGGCACTCCACCTGCGAGGAAGTTCGCGCGAGCTTAACGGCGATTGGGCCGCCCGCCTTGGCCGCCGGCGCGGCGGCGCTGGCGGCCTGGCGAATGACGGCGCGTCACGGCCGTGGGGCGGCGGCCCTCGCGTGGCGTGTGGCGGCGAGGCTCACGCCCAGCGCCGCCACCGTCAGCAGCGCGGCCGCGAACATTGGCGCGCCCGGCAGCGGCGTGCCGCCGGCCGCGATGAACACGGCGAAGGTCTGCGTGAAGAAGCCGGGCGCCACCATGCCGGCGATGCCCATCAGGCTCGCGTTCGCGCCCTGCAGCTGACCCTGCTCGTCCCGGTCCACACGCGCGGTCATCAGCGCCTGCAGCGCCGGATTGACGAGGCCGGACAGCGCGAACACGGGGATCGCGGCGATGAACCATCCGCCGCTTGGCGCCAGACCGTAGCCGGCGAAGCCGAGCACCTCGGCGCCGAGGCCAATCAGCAGCGCCGTCCGCTCGCCGAAACGCGCCACCGCGCGGCGCACGACGAACGCCTGCACGACGATGCTGCAGAGGCCGGTCGCCGCCATCATCAGGCCGAGCGCCCGCGCATCCCAGCCGTAGCGATAGCTGGCGTAGAGAATCGCGGTGCTCGGCAGCACGTAATGCGCGAACTGGAACAGGAAACAGACCGTCGCAAAGCCCGACAGCTCCGGATGCGAGCGCAGCAGCCGCAGCGAGCCGAGCGGATTGGCGCGCGCCCAGAGCCGCCGCGGGGTACGACGTTCCGGCGGCAGCGATTCCGGCAGCACGAAGAAACCGTACAGCGCATTCAGCACGGCGAGCGCGCCGGCGATCATGAACGGCAGGCGTGGATCGCCGTGACCGAGCACGCCGCCGAGCGCCGGCCCGAAGATGAAACCGATGCCGAAGCCGGCGCCGAGCAGACCGTAGGCGCCGGCGCGCTTCTCCGGCGGCGTGACGTCGGCGATGTAGGCGCCGGCCATCGCGAAGCTCGACGCCGTGATGCCGCTGACGACGCGCCCGACGAACAGCCAGCCCAGCGTCGGCGCGACGCTCATGAACAGGAAGTCGACGCCGAGCCCGAAGCACGACAGCAGGATCAGCGGCCGCCGGCCGTAACGGTCGGACGCGGCGCCGAGCAGCGGCGAGAACAGGAACTGCATCAGCGCCCAGACCATGCCGAAGTAGCCGTAGACGCGCGCCGCGCGCGCGGTGTCGCCGTTCATGAACTGTTCGACCAGCTTCGGCAGCACCGGAATGATGATGCCGAACGCCAGCATGTCGAGCACGACGGTGATGAAGATGAAGATCAGCGCGCCGCGACGCGCGGCCGGTGCTGCGGAATCCGTCATGCCGTTCCCCCGAAAGCCGGGCGGCAGTTTGCCTTGCCGACATGCCGTTGTCGCGACCGCCAATGCCGGCATGGCGGCCGCTGCGCTAGCGTACGCCACCTTTCCGGGAATCCTGCGATGACGATGCTCTGGCGCAGCCTGTGGATCTGGCTGAGCTTCCGCTGGCGCGGCCGCCTCGGCGTGCTCGATATCGGCCGCCTGCGCCTGCGCGTCTGGCCCGGCGACATCGACATGAACCTGCACATGAACAACGGCCGCTACTTTTCTGTGGCCGATCTCGGCCGCCTCGATCTCGGCCTGCGCAACGGCGTCTGGCACGCCGCCCTGCGCCGCGGCTGGCGACCGGTCGCCGGCGATTCCGACGCGCGCTATTCGCGATCGCCGCAGCCGTTCGAGCGCTACGAGTTGCGCTCGCGCACGCTCGGCTGGGACCGCAAATGGACCTATTGCGAGCACCGCTTCGTGCGCGACGGCCACGTCTGCGCGCTGCTGCTGGTGCGCTACGTGTTCGTCAGCCGGCAGGGGCCGGTGCCGCCATCGAAGGTGATGGACGTCTGCGGCGGCGGTGAACAGACGCCACCCCTGGCGGAATGGGTCGTCCGCTGGAGCGAGAACCAGGACCGCATCAGCGCCGTGCTGAAGGCCGAAGCCCAGGCATCGTCCGAGTCCTCGTCATAGACACTGCATTTCCGTCATGCCCGCGAAAACGGGAATGATGCACAAACTTTTCCTTTGCCAGCCATCCGGAGACTTAGAGCATCTAACAAAATGATCGTTGCAGTACTCGCCAGCAGATGATCGCA
>JASGFY010000117.1:0-4991 GCA_047605265.1 Solimonas sp. | reverse complement strand
TCCGGCCAGAGGCGCGCGGCCGCAGCGGCCGTCACGAGCGCGACCGCGGCGCCCGCGGCGTGCTCGTCCGCCGTGATCATGCGGCCGGCGGCCAGATGCCAGTTGTGCATGTCCGGCCACGCCGCGCCGAAACCGTGCACGTGCACGACGCGCGACGCGCCCGGATCGTCGGCATCGACGCTGACATTGCCGTCGACGCTGCCGGCGACGGCGCGGACGTCATCGATGTCGTGCTCGAGCAGGTGCATCTCGGCGTCGCCCAGGGGCGTCGCCGGCGTCCGGGTCCGGACCATCTGCATGCGCCGCACCGGCGCGCGCGCCAGCGCCTGGCTCTGCGCGCTGACGTCGAACGTGCCTTCCGGAGCCGCCGACGTCTGCGCGCCGGACTCCGACATCTCGCCACCGCTGTTGTCCTGCTGGCCGCGCGTCGCCTGCGCCGCCGGCTTGAAGTTGCCGGAGCGGATCACGATCAGCGTCGGTCCGGCGCGCTGGAGCTGCTCCTCGATGGTGACCTGCGCGCCGCGCCCGAGCCCGCAGACGATCACCACCATCGCCACGCCGACGCTCATGCCGAGCAGCGTCAGCAGCGCCTGCAGCTTGTTCTGCAGGAGCGCCTTGAGCGCGGTCTGCAGATTAATGGACATGGGCGTCCGATCCGGGCATGTCCATGCCGTCCATCTTCATCCCCTTCATGTCCGCGCCGGCGCCCTTGGCCAGCGCCGGCCAGAGGGAGCCGGGGATGCTGACGACGACCGGGCTGTCTTCGAACACGAACGCGACATGCACCTTCGAACGGACGTCGGTCACCGGCGCGCTGCTGCCCTGCCAGTATTCGTTCGTCGGGCCGAGCGCCATGTCGACGTTCTCGCTCTTGCCGTCCGGCCGCTCGATCTGCACGGTCACGTCGGACACCGTCGTCGCCGGCAGATCGGCGCGCATCTCGTCGGTGACGTAGAGCTGCACGCCGCCGGCCGGCAGCAGCACCACTTCGTAGTGAATGGTCTTGTACATCAGCACCGCGCCGCCGTGATGCGGGTTGTGGTCGCCGTGGTGCGCGCCCTCGTGCGCCGACGCGCGCGGCGACGGGCCCAGGACGAACAGCGATGCCGCCAGCAGCGCGACGGCGAACGGCCGAAAGCGGAAGGGCTCATTCATGGCGCAGGGCCTCAATGGGATCGAGTTGCGCGGCACGCCGCGCCGGATAGACGCCGAAAGCCACGCCGAGCACGGCGGCGACGAGAATCGCCAGCGCCGCCGACAGCGGCGAGATCACCGTCGACCAGCGGAAGAAGCGCTCGAGCCCGCCGGACGCCAGCACGCCGGCGACGACGCCGATCAGGCCGCCCGCCACGCTCAGCAGCAGCGCCTCCATCACGAACTGCGTCGCCACGTCGCTGCGCCGCGCGCCGACGGCGATGCGCAGGCCGACCTCGCGCGTGCGCTGCGTGACCGACAGCAGCAGCAGATTCATCACGCCGATGCCGCCGACGAGCAGCGAGACGGTGGCGACGCCCGCCAGCAGCCCAAGCATGGTCCCGTTGGCGCGCTCGAGCGAGCTCGATAACTTCTCGATGGTCAATTGATCGACCGATCCCAGGTTGCCGGCGACGGCGTATGCGAGATCCGGCGACAGGCCGTGCCCCAGCACCTGCTGCGCCTGGGTCTGGACGGTGAAGTCCGCCGGCGCCTGCTCGGCGATCTTGTGCCGTTTGCGCAGCAGATCGCCGATCTCGCCGGCAATGCGCGTCGTGTCGCCGACCGACGCCGCGGTGATCGTGATCGTGTTCAGCTTGCTCAGATTGAGCAGGTGGTGGACCGTCGAGACCGGCAGGTAGACGGCATCGAACTGATCGTCGCCCGCGGCGGGCTGTGTCGCCCAGTTGCGGCTGCCGACGACGCCGACCACCTTGAACGTCTGGTTCCACATGATCACTTCGTGATCGACCGGATCGACGCCGGCGCCGAACAGCCGGTCGGCGACGACGCGGCCCAGCACCATGACCTGCGCGCCGGCGTCGACGTCCTTCTGCGAAAGGAAACGGCCGTGCGGAAACACCCAGCCGCTGCGGATCTCCGGCAGATCCGCCTCGGTGCCGTGCATGCGGGTGAACCAGACCTGCTCCGGGTGGCCCGCCGCATGGACGCGCGTGTTCTCGTGCACGCCGGAAGCGACGAACTGCACGCCGGGAATTTGCCTGCGGATCGCGTCGGCATCGTCGCGCGTCAGCGTCGCCGCCGCGCCGAGGCCCGCCATCGCGTCGCCGAGGCGCTCGGCCGCGGTCGGATGATCGTGCTTGGCGAACGGATCGTCCTCGAAATGCGCCCGCAGCAGGTGGCCCCGGGCACCGCCGACGGCGGGCAGCAGTCCGCCGGACGCCCCCGGATGCCAGGCCGCCTTCCGCACCGCATCGCGCGCCGGAAAGGCATACGGCAGCTCGCGTGGATCGAGGCGCCCCTCCTCGACCTCGGACTGCCGCACCGCACGCTTCATCTGGTAGTTGCCGGCCGTCACGACAATGACGTTGGCACCGGCCGCACGCAGCTGATCGTTGATCGCCTCCTGCGCGCCGCGGCCGAGCGCGAGGCTCGTGACCAGCGCGCCGACGCCGACCGCCATGCCGAGCATCGCCAGCGCAGTCTGCATGCGGTTGCGCAGCAGCGCCTGGAGCGCGAGCCGGAGGAAATGACGCAACGGCATCGCCTCAGATTCCGCTGGCGGCCAGACGCGGCGCGGGCTCTTGCGCGTCGTGCTCGAGCGCGGCCTGCGGCGTGTTCGGCTTGTCGCTGACAACCAGACCGTCGCGCACGGCGATGATGCGCGTGCCGTACGCGGCGATGTCCGGCTCGTGCGTGATCAGCACGATGGTGATCGCGCGGCGCTCGCGCAGCTCTTGCAGGATGCGCATGACCTCGATGCTGGTCTTCGTGTCGAGATTGCCGGTCGGTTCGTCGGCCAGGATCAGCGACGGCTGGTTGACCAGCGCGCGCGCGATCGCGACGCGCTGCTGCTGGCCGCCGGACAACTGGCTCGGATGATGATGCGCGCGCGATTCGAGGCCCATCGACTTGAGCGCCGCCAGCGCGAGCTTGCGCCGTTCGATCGCCGGCATCGCCGGACGCGAATACAGCAACGGCACCTCGACGTTCTCCACAGCCGTCGTGCGCGGCAACAGATTGAAGCCCTGAAAAACGAAGCCGATCTGCTTGTTGCGGATCGCCGCGAGTTCGTCGCGGGAAAGGTTCGAGACGTCGCGGTCGTTCAGCAGGTAGTGACCTTCGGTCGGCCGGTCGAGACAGCCGAGGATGTGCATCATCGTCGACTTTCCCGAACCGGACGGCCCGGTGATCGTCACGAATTCGCCCGCCTCGATGTCGAGCGAAACGCCGCCGAGCGCCTGCACCGTGTTGTCGCCGAGCCTGTAGCTCTTCTTGAGATTGCGAAGTGAAATGACGGACATGTTCCGTTCTCCAGATCCGGGCGGCCGCCGCAGCCGGCGGCCGCCACGCGGTTTTCCTTACGTTCCGCTGGCCGGCGCGGCCTTGGGCGCGCCGGAGCCGTTGAGGCCGGCGAATTCGTACAGCACAGTGGCGATCGACTTCTCGGCGCCGGCGATGCCGTAGGTCTTGCCCGCGCCTTCGATCACGTAATACTCGTTCGCCGCGTGCGCGCCGCCGCCCGAGCCCGCCGAGCCGCCGACGATCGGGATGTTGATCGGGTCGCCCGCGAACAGGTACGCCGGCCAGTAACCGCCCATGATCGACGCCTCATCCTCGATCGGCTTCTCGTAGGCGATGCCGAAGGTATCGAACGTGCGCTCGAGCGCATGCGCGACGTCGGTGTCGAAGCGCATCTTCGCCCACGGTACGTCGCCGACGACGTTGATCTCGACGTCCTGATAACCGTGCTTATCGAGGTGCTTGCGCAGCTTGGCGACGATGTCCATGCCGTTCTGGTTCGGCACGTAGCGGAAGTTGTGCTTCGACACCACCTGGTTCGGCAGGATCGCGCCCGATCCGCCCGGAAACATGTTGCCGCCCCAGATGCCGTCCAGGTTCATCGACGTGCCGTGACGCGCCATCTTCAGCATGGTCAGCGGATCATCGGAAATGAAGCGCGCGACGCCGAGGTTCTTCGCGGCGACGTCCAGCTTCATCTTCTTGGCCTGCTCTTCGAGCTTGGCCTCTTCCTTCTTGGTCAGCGGTTCGATGTTGTCGTAGAAGCCGTCGATCATCACCTTGTTGCCGTCGTCCGAGACCATCGTCGACAGCATCTTGATGTGGCGCCACGCCGGCGCGTCCACTTCGCGCTTGTGCGCGCCGTGAATGTCGCTGTAGTCCGGGCCGCGACCCCACTTCGCGCCGCTCGTCTTCAATTCCACGAAGACGCAGCCCTCGGAGCCCGTCAGGGTGTAACCCTGGAACGCGAACGGATACATCGCGTCGGCGCCCTTGAACAGATCCGGATGTTCCTTGACGAACTTGCGGTAGCCGATGTCCATCCGCTCCTCGTCGCCCTCCGCGACGACGATCAGGTTCACCGGCAGCTTGCCCGTCACCGCCTTGATCGCCATGAACGCATTCCACTGCGCCATCTGCGGTCCTTTCGAGTTCACCGCACCACGGCCGATCAGCACCTTCTTGTACGGCGCCTGCTCCACCAGCCGTCCCTCGAACGGCGGCGATTTCCACAAATCCGGCTGCGTGATCGGCATCGTGTCGTACATCCAGTAGATCACCAGTGTCTTCTCGGCTCCTTCGTCGCACTTCGCGTACACCACCGGATTGCCCTGCTGGCCCCACTCCGTCGTCCCCACGTCGTACACCTGCGTCTGCTGGCAGCCCAGCTGGTCCCAGAAACCTTTCACCATCTCCGCCGATTCCTGGATCCCTTCGCCCGTGTTCGAAATGCTCGGCTGCTGGATCCACTTCTGCAGATTGATCACGTGATCGTCGATGTGATCGTCGATGTACTGGTACACCTTCTTCAGATC
>JASGFY010000116.1:0-5055 GCA_047605265.1 Solimonas sp. | reverse complement strand
ACGCGCTGCGGGTGCCGGCCGGCGATGATCTGCGAGATCATGCCGCCCATCGACGCGCCGACGATGTGCGTGCGGCGGATGCCGAGCGTATCGAGCAGGCCGATGACGTCGTCGGCATGGTCGTAAAGGGTGTAGTTCGACGGCGTCGAGCGCCCGAAGCGCGCATCGAGCCAGGACTTCGGCAGGTTGACCTTGATGCCGCGGTCGCTGTCGCCGGACAGGCCGGCGTCGCGGTTGTCGAAGCGGATCACGCGGAACCCCTGTTCGACCAGCGGCGCGCACAGCGCATCCGGCCAATGGATCAGCTGGCCGCCGAGGCCCATCACGAGCAGCAAGGGATCGCCGTGCACCGGCCCCGTCTCTTCCCAATGGAGTCGCAGGCCATTGACGCAGGCGCTGCCGGCGGACCAGCACAGTTTCATTTCAGTCGTGTTTCCTTTTGGTGACGATTTCGTGAACGGCGGGGACCATAGCAAACCGTGGGCCGATGTCGTCACCTTGCGGCGCGCACGAAGTGACGAGCGGTGCACGCCAAGTGCGCAACGCGCGTTGAAGTGACGCCAAGCGCCCCGATCAAGAGACAGGACATTGATTTTCCGGGCCGCCGCCGGGTGCGCCAGCACCCTTTTCACGAGCGATCTAAGCTAGAGAAATGCAGCAGCCGCTTCCCCTCGCCGCGCCCGCCGTCGCCGATGACGGACCGCTCGCGGGCCTGTTCCATCCCGCCGTCGCCGGCTGGTTCACGGCGGCGTTCGGCCAGCCGACGACCGTGCAGCGCGCCGCCTGGCAGGTCACCGCACAGCGCCGCGACGCGCTGATCACCGCGCCGACCGGCTCCGGCAAGACGCTCGCGGCGTTTCTCGCGGCGATCAACGATCTGGTCGCCGAAGGCGTCGAGCAGGGCCTGCCGGACGAGACGCAGGTGCTGTATGTCTCGCCACTGAAGGCGCTGTCGAACGACATCCGGAAGAATCTCGAAGCGCCGCTCGCCGGCATCGCGCAGCGCGCACGCGAACTCGGTCTCGGCGAGCTGGCGATCCGCACCGCCGTGCGCACCGGCGACACCTCGAGCGTCGAGCGCGAGCGCATGAAGAAGGCGCCGCCGCACATTCTGGTGACGACGCCGGAATCGCTGTTCATCCTGCTGACGTCCGACGCCGGCCGCGCCATGCTCGGCAAGGTGCGCACCGTCATCGTCGACGAGCTGCACGCCGTCGCCGGCAGCAAGCGCGGCGCGCATCTGGCGCTGACGCTGGAACGCCTCGACGCGCTGTGTGGCCGTGCGCCCGTACGTATTGGTCTGTCAGCAACGCAGCGTCCGATCGAATTGATGGCTGAGTTGCTCTGCGGCGCCGACGCCGCGCGCTGCGCGATCGTCGACACCGGCCACAAGCGCCGGCGCGACATCGCCCTCGAAGTGCCGCTGTCGCCGCTCTCGGCGGTGATGGCCACCGAGGTCTGGAGCGAGATTTACGATCGCCTCGCCGCGCTCGTCGCCGAGCACCGCACGACGCTCATCTTCGTCAACCAGCGCCGCATGGCCGAGCGCATCGCGCGCCATCTCGCCGAACGCATCGGCGAGGAGCACGTCACCGCGCATCACGGCAGCCTCGCGCGCGAACACCGCCTGCGCGCCGAGCAGCGTCTGAAATCCGGCGAGCTGAAAGCGCTGGTCGCCACCGCCTCGCTCGAACTCGGCATCGACATCGGCGACATCGATCTGGTCTGCCAGATCGGCTCGCCACACGGCATCAACGCCTTCCTGCAGCGCGTCGGCCGCGCCGGCCACGCCGTCGGGGCGATCCCCAAAGGCCGCCTGTTCCCGATCGCGCTCGATGATCTCGCCGAGTGCGTGGCGCTGCTCGATTGCATCGCGCGCGGCGAACTCGATCGCGCGACGATCCTTGCCGCGCCGCTCGACGTGCTCGCGCAGCAGATCGTCGCCGAGGTGTCGTGTCAGGACTGGTCGCTCGACGAATTGTTTGCACGCTACACGCGCGCGCTGCCGTACCGCGTGCTCAAGCTCGAACGCTTCGAGGAAATCGTGCAGATGCTCGCCGACGGCTACGCCACCCGGCGCGGCCGGCGCGGCGCGCTGCTGCACCACGATCAGGTCCATCGCCGCCTGCGTGGCCGGCGCGGCGCCAGGCTGACGACGGTGACCAACGCCGGCACGATTCCCGATCAGTTCGATTACGAAGTCGTGCTCGCGCCAGAAGACCTGCGCATCGGCACGCTGAACGAGGACTTCGCGTTCGAGTCGCTGCCCGGCGACATCGTGCAACTCGGCAATACCTCGTACCGCATCCTCAAGGTCGAGACCGGCCGCGTCATCGTCGAGGACGCCAGAGGCCAGCCGCCGAACATGCCGTTCTGGCTCGGCGAAAGTCCGGGCCGCAGCGACGAACTGTCGGTCGCCGTGTCGCGCCTGCGCGCCAGGGCAGACACGGTGCTCGGCGACCGGAACGACGTCGATGCCTTGATCCGCTGGCTCGTCGACGAGCTGCACGTCGGCGGCGCTGCGGCCGTGCAGCTCGCGAACTATTTCGCGTCGGCGAAGACCGCGCTCGGCGTGCTGCCGACGCGCGAGCGGATCGTCTTCGAGCGCTTTTTCGACGAGGTCGGCGACACGCACCTCGTGATCCACGCACCGCTGGGCTCGCGCGTGATGCGCGCCTGGGGACTGGCGCTGCGCAAGCGCTTCTGCCGGCAGTTCAACTTCGAGCTGCAGGCGGCCGCACTCGAAGATTCGCTGGTGCTGTCGCTCGGCCCGACACACAGCTTTCCACTCGAAGATGTCACGCGCTATCTGCACTCGAACAGCGCGCACGAGGCACTCGTGCAGGCCGTCCTGCAGGCGCCGATGTTCGGCACGCACTGGCGCTGGGCGGCGTCGGTCGCGCTCGCCGTCGCGCGCAACCGCAACGGCAAGCGCGTGCCGCCGCAGTTCCAGCGCTCGGATGCCGAGGACCTGCTGACGCACGCGTTTCCGGACGCCGTCGCCTGCCAGGACAATCTGCCGGGCGACCGCGAGGTGCCCGATCATCCGCTCGTGCATCAGACGCTGGCCGACTGCCTGCATGAACTGATGGACGAGGACGGCTTCATCGCCCTGCTGCGCCGCCTCGAATCCGGCGCCGTGCAAGTGATCTGCCGCGATCTCACCGCACCATCGCCGCTGTCCGAGTCCATCCTCAACGCCAAGCCTTACGCCTTCCTCGACGACGGCGCCGCCGAGGAACGCCGCACGCTGGCGGTGAAGCGTCGCAGCAGCCTCGAACCACAGACCGCCGTCGATCTCGGCCGCCTCGATCCCGACGCGATCGCCCGCGTGCGCGAGGAAATGTGGCCGGACCCGGCGAACGAGGATGAAGCGCACGACGCGCTGGTCGTGCACGGCTTCTTCACGAGCGTCGAGGCGCGGCCGTGGGACGGCATGCTGATGAGTTTGATGGCGGCGCGGCGTGTGGCGCGTGTGGCATTGAACGCCCCCCTCGCCCCGACCCTCTCCCCGCACGGCGCGAGGGGAGAGGGAGAAGCGTCGTTATGGGTCGCCGCCGAGCGCCTGCGTGAACTGCTCGCCGTGCTGCCGGAGGCCAGCGTCAGCGGCCATGCGCCCTTGCTCGGCCGCGAGGTCGAGCGCGATGCCGCGCTGCGCGAGCTGATGCGCAGCCGTCTCGAAGCGCTGGGCCCGATCACCGCGACCGAGCTCGCCGCACCGCTCGGCATCGACGCCGGCGAGATCGACATCGCATTGCTTGCGCTCGAACAGCAGGGCTACGTGATGCGCGGCGCGCTCACGCCGGATGCGGTCGAGACCGGCGAGACCCAATGGTGCGAGCGCCGCCGTCTCGCCCGCATCCACCGCCACACGCGTGAGCGCAGGCGCGCCGAGTTCGCGCCGGTGTCGCCGGCGGCGCTGATGCGCTTTCTGTTCAACTGGCAGGGCCTCGCCGGCGGCGAACGGCGCGAAGGGCCGGCCGCGCTCGAAGCGGTGCTCGCGCAGCTCGAAGGTTTCCCGGTCGCCGCGAGCGCCTGGGAGAGCGAGATCCTGCCGGCGCGTGTGCGCTGGTACGAGCCGCACTGGCTCGATCAGCTGTGCGCGACGGGACGCATCATCTGGCAGCGTTTGCCAAACGGCTTGAATGGCGACGCGCGCAAGAGCGCGCCGGTGCGCGCGACGCCGATCGTGCTGCTGACGCGCGACCATGCGCGGCATTGGCAGTCATCGCCCGATGCCGATCCGGAACTGTCCGGCGCCGCGCGCGACGTGTGCGAGGCGCTGCGCATGCACGGCGCGTCGTTCTTCGTCGATCTGGTCGCCGACACGCGGCGCCTGCGCAGCGAAGTGGAAGCGGCGCTCGGCGAGCTGGTCAGTCACGGCCTCGTCACCGCCGACGGGTTCGCCGGCCTGCGCGCGCTGGTCGCGCCGGCCGGGATCAAGGCGCGGCGCCTGCGTCGCGGCGGCGTGCGCGCGGCGTTCGAGAACCTCGAAGGCGCCGGCCGCTGGAGTCTGCTGCGCGCGCGCCGCCGTGATGGCGAAGAGCCGCGGAACGGCGACGAGAGCGCCGGCACAAGCGAGTCCATCGCCTGGGCCCTGCTGAAACGCTACGGCGTCGTCTTCCGCAGGCTGGTGGAACGCGAACCATCGCTGCCGCCATGGCGGGAAATCTTCTACGTGCTGCGTCGTCTCGAAGCGCGCGGCGAGATTCGCGGCGGACGCTTCGTCAGCGGCTTCGCCGGCGAGCAGTTCGCGTTGCCGGAAGCGGCGGCGAGCCTGATGCGCCAGCGCGAGGATCGCGACGCCGCGCTGGTCGTCGTCTCCGGCTGCGATCCGCTGAACCTCACCGGCCTGATCGTGCCGGGCGAACGCGTATCGGCGCTGCCCGGCAACCGCGTGCTGTTCCGTGGCGGGGTGGCCGTCGCGAGCCTGAGCGGCGGCCACGTGAAGTTCCTGGCCGACGCGGACGCGGCGACACAGTGGGAATGGCGGGACCGGCTGCAGCGGCGCGGCAGTGGCGCGGCGCGGCCCGCCGCGCGAGCGTGAGCGCGCAC
>JASGFY010000115.1:0-5213 GCA_047605265.1 Solimonas sp. | reverse complement strand
GCGCTGCCGCTGCGCCGGCTCGCGGCGCCGGCGCCGTCGGCCTGCAGCGCCTGTCCGTGGCTCGCAGCGGCGCCACCGCGGTACTTCCTCGAACTGTCGCCGCGCGAGCGCGAGATCTTCGATCTCGTGCTCAGCGGGCTGACGACGCGCGAATGCGCGAAGCTCATGCGCGTCGGTACCAAGACCGCGGAGAACCATCGCGCGCGGATGATGGACAAGCTCGGCGTGCGCAACATCGTCGAACTGTTCCGCTATGCCTGGCGGCACGGCCTGCTGCCGCCGTAGCGCGCTGCGCAGGCGCGCGCGGTAGTGCGCGGCGGGCCGGCGAGGCTGACAGGATGCCCCGCCGCGCCTTGCCCGGAGTCGCCATGAGCCTGCTCTCGCCGCTGCCGCAGCGTGAGCGCACGCTGAAGAACCGCATCGTCGTCTCGCCGATCGCCAATCATCCGCATTCGTCGAGGCGATCAGGCACGACGGCGTCGATCTGATCGACGTGTCGAGCGGCGGCCTGCTGCCGCAGGAGAAGAGCCCGGTCGGTCCCGGTGCTGCGCGATCCGCACTGGCCGCGCCGTGCCGCCGCCGCGCTGCACGTCGAGCCGGCCGCGCCGCCGCGGTATCTGCGCGCCTGGTAGACGCGGCATCGACGGTCCCTTCCGGAGGCCGCGCGAGCGTGGCAAAGCGCCCTCGTTTCCGGCAGCATGACGCGCGTTCGATCCGACCCCGACACTTCCAGCTCTCTCACGCTGCCGCATGCCCCCCGCATCCGCCGAGCCTCCCCCTGCCGCTGACGGCCGTCGCCGTCGCCCGCCGCCATGAGCGGCATCGTCGTCGTCGATCAGCGCAGCGACTGGCCGGTGCACATTCCCGGCATCGAAGTCGTCAGCGCCTGGGACTATCTGACGCACGAGGAGCTGACCCGCGCGCGCAAGGTCCGCATCTACAACCTGTGCCGCTCGTTTGCCTACCAGTCGACCGGCTACTACGTCTCCCTGCTCGCCGGCGCGCGCGGCCACAAGCCGCTGCCGGAGATCACCACGATCCAGGATCTCAAGCTCGCCGAGTCGCCGCGCATCCTCAACGACGAGGTCGAGGAGCTGATCCAGCAGTCGCTGGCGCGCATCGGCTCGGCGGAGTACGTGATGAACGTTTACTTCGGCCGCTCGATGGCCAAGCGCCACGAGCGCCTGGCGCGCGCGCTGTTCAACCAGTTCCCGGCGCCGCTGCTGCAGGCCAGGTTCGCGTTCCGCGGCGACGAGTGGCGCGTCGAGACGCTGGGGCCGATCGCGCTCGGCGAGGTGCCGGCGTCGCACCACGAGTTCCTCTACGAAGCGGCGCAGGACTACTTCGCGCGGCGCCGCGCGCCGAGCCCGCGCCGTGAGTCGTCGCGCTACGATCTGGCGATCCTCGTCAACGAGGACGAGAAGGAGCCGCCGTCCAACGCGCGCGCGCTGAAGATGTTCGAGCGCGCCGCCGAGGAGCTCGGCTTCGAGGTCGAGTTCATCGACAAGTCCGACTACGGCCACGTCGCCGAGTTCGACGCGCTGTTCATCCGCGAGACCACGGCGGTCAACCACCACACCTACCGCTTCGCGCGCCGCGCCGCGCGCGAGGGGCTGGTCGTCGTCGACGATCCGCTGTCGATCCTGCGCGCGGCGAACAAGGTGTTCCTCGCGCAGCTCATGGAGCGCCACCGCATCCCGCAGCCGAAGACCGTGCTGCTGCATTCGCGCAACGTCAAGCAGGCCGGCCGCGAGCTGGGCTTTCCGTGCGTGCTCAAGCAGCCGGACTCGCAGTTCAGCAAGGGCGTGATCCGCGTCGACAGCGAGGCCGACTTCAGGCGCGAGGCTGCCGACATGCTCGAACGCTCGGATCTCATCATCGCGCAGTCGTACGAGCCGACCGATTACGACTGGCGCGTCGGCGTGCTCGACGGCCAGCCGCTCTACGCCTGCCGCTACTACATGGCCAAGGACCACTGGCAGGTCGTCAAGCGCGCCGGCAACGGCGCGGTCGTCGAGGGCGGACATGAAACGCTGGACGTGAAGGACGTGCCGGCCGCGGTGCTGAACATCGCCGTGCAGGCGGCACGCGCGGTCGGCGAGGGCCTCTATGGCGTCGACCTCAAGCAGTTCGGCAAGGTGGTGAAGGTGATCGAGGTCAACGACAACCCGAACATCGACCACGGTGTCGAGGATCTGGTGCTGAAGGATGCGATCTACCGGAAGGTGGTGGCGTACTTCCTCAAGCGTCTCGAACAGCGCACGCGCGAGCAGGTGCGGTGAACGCCGTGCTGCGGCGCGCGCGCAGCGGCGACGTCGACGGCATCCTCGATCTCGAACGGCATTTCCCAGGCGACCGCGTGTCGCGCGCCTCGGTGCGGCGCTTCCTGCGCATCGCCACCGCGCGCGTCTGGGTCGTCGAAGCGACACAGCCGCGCCTGGTCGTCGCGGCGCTGATCCTGCTGACGCGCGCCGGCAGCGCGACGGCGCGCATCTATTCCATCGTCGTCGATCCGCAGGCGCGCGGCCTCGGCCTCGGGCGACGCCTCGTGCGGACCGCAGAGCGCGGCGCGCGCGTGGCCGGCTGCGATGCGGTGTCGCTGGAGGTGCGCGAGGATAACGTCGCGGCGCGTGCGTTGTACGCCAGCCTCGGCTATGTGGAGCACGAACGGCTGGCCGGCTATTACGACGATGGCGGGGACGGGTTGCGGCTGCGCAAAGCTCTAGTGGCGCGCCGCACTCGTTGAGCCGACCGCTCTTTTGGCGGCGTTCGCTTCATGAACGCAGCCGGCTGGCTCGTCGCTCCCGGCACAAACGAAAACGCCGCCCGAAGGCGGCGTTCTCTCGCGGCCGGTTCCGCTTACTTCGCGGCCTTGTCGCCGTCGCCCTTCTTCTCGCCGATCGAGATCAGCTCGACCTCGAAGATCAGCACCTGGTTCGGGCCGATCTTCACGCCGGCGCCACGCTCGCCGTAGGCGAGGTCGGACGGGATGTAGAACTTGTACTTGGCGCCCGGCGTCATCAGCTGCACGCCTTCGGTCCAGCCCGGGATCACATTGGCGAGCGGGAAGGTCACCGGCTGGCCGCGGTCGTACGAGCTGTCGAAGGTCTCGCCGTTGATCAGCGTGCCCTTGTAGTTGACGGTGACGGTGTCGCTGCTCTTCGGGTGGTCGCCCTTGCCTTCGGTCAGCACCTCGTACTGCAGGCCCGAGGCGGTGGTCTTCACGCCTTCGCGCTTGCCGTTCTCCTCGAGGAACTTGGCGCCTTCTTCCTTGTTCTTCGTGGCCTGCTCCTCGCGCTGCTTGATCTGGCGCTCCTGCATCTTCTTGGCGACGGTGTTCTTGATTTCCTCGCGCGCGGCGTCGTCGAGCTTCGGCGGATTGCCGGCGAAGGCGTCGTCGAGGCCGGCCTTCAGCGCGGCGAGGTCAACGTCGTCCTTGACCGGCTGCAGTGATTTGCCGAGGTCGACGCCGATCGCATAACTGAACTTCTGCGCGTCGGTCTCGAGCGCCGCGTCGCCGGCGGCTTTGTCGTCCTTCTTGGCGCAGCCGGCCACGAAGGCGGCGGCGACGACGCTGAGGGCCAGCAGGCGTAACGAATTCTTCATGGAAGGTCCGGATGCAAAAAAGGCGCAGAGCGCGCCGGTCGGGCGCGATTATAGCGGCTTTTCCCCGCCTGTCCCGGCCTCGTCCTTTGCGTTCTGCGGTGTGTCCGGCTCGCCGTTCCGCGCGGTGCTTTCGATGGCTGCCGCCTTCTCGGCGCGGCGCCGTCGCGCGAGCAGCTGCAGCAGCATCTGCCGCGCCTCGTCGGACAGCAGTTCGAGCGAGCGTTCGGCGATGCGGTCGATGCGGGCGTCGACGGCCAGCGTCTTGTCGGGGGCGACGCTGACAAGGCCGATCTCGATCAGCGTGTTGAGGTAACCCTTGAACAGCGCCTTGTCGAAGAATTCCGGCGCGTCGCGGCCGGTGAGGATCGCCGCACGTTCGGCGAGCAGGCGGCAGTCTTCCTCGAAGCGCTCGCGTTTGAGCGGTGCCGGCGAACGGCGCTCGTCGGCGAGCAGCAGCGCCGTCATGCAGTAGCGCTCGTGCGTCTCGCCGAGCACGCGGCCGAGCATCGCCAGCGTCGAGTAGGCCGGCTGGTCGGCGTCCGGACGGCGCAGGCGGTCATTCTCGCGGCTCAGCAGGCCGAGCCCCAGCATCACGCTGATCCAGGCCTTGGCGACGCCTTCCACTTCGCCGGCGTCCCAGCGCAGGAAGAACTCGTTGCGCAGGAACGGATACAGCGCGCGCACGCCCATCACCACCGCTTCGTCGGACAGCAGCAGGCGCGTGCGGAACAGGTTGGCGATCAGCGAGGGGATCGCGAACAGGTGCTGGATGTTGTTGCGGTTGTAGGTCAGCGCCACGGCGTCGCGCGCGGTGACGCCGTGCAGCTCGCCCCAGGGATGCGGCACGCGCGCGATCTGGCCGATCGGCCCGCTCCAATCGACGACCGCCTTCGGCGAGTTCTCCGGAATGTACAGATGCTCGCCGTACGGCTGGCCCTTGAGCAGCCAGATCAGGTAGCCGATCTGCTCGATGAGTTCCTCGTGCGCGACGACGCGCTGCGGCGAGGCGAGCAGGGCGATCGCCGCGAGGCTGGCCGGATTGGCGACGGCGGCGGCGTTGATGCGGCGGCTGTTCTCGATCGCCAGCTCGGCGACGAAGCTCTTGAAGTTGTCGGGCAGCGCCTCGTCGCTGGCCGCCATCGCCTCGCGCCAGCCGGGCATGCGCTGCGTCGCGTAGTCCTGCAGGATGATCGGCTCGCCGAAGTTGATGTAGGCCTTGCCGTAGGATTTGCCGAGGATCTTGCCGGCCTTGAGCAGGCCCTCGGCGGATTCCTTGGTCTTGGCACCGCCACGGAGTTCCTTGGTGTAGCTGCCGACTTCCCAGACGCGGTCATAGCCGATGTAGACCGGCACCATCGCCACGCGCCGCGTGTCCTGGCGCAGGCCGGCCTCGACGACCATCGACAGCAGGCCCGTTTTCGGCGCCAGCAGGCGGCCGGTGCGGCTGCGCCCGCCCTCGGGGAAGAACTCGATCGCGTAGCCGCGCTTGATCAGCGCGTCGACGTAGGCACGGAACACGGCGGTGTAGATCGCGTCGCCCGAAAAGCTGCGGCGCAGGTAGAACGCGCCGCAGCGGCGTAGCAGGCCGCCGACCGGCCAGAAGTTGA
>JASGFY010000114.1:0-5229 GCA_047605265.1 Solimonas sp. | reverse complement strand
TGCGGCAGATCGCCAGGCCCAGGCCGCTGCCGCCGCTGGCGCGGTTGCGCGAGGGCTCGGCGCGGTAGAAGCGCTCGAACAGGCGCGGCAGCTTGTCGGCGCCGACGCCCGGCGCCGTGTCGTCGAGCGTGACGACGAGCCGCTCGCCGCGCAGGTCGGCGCGCAGCTCCACGGCGCCGCCGCGGTCGGTGTAGCGCAGCGCGTTTTCGAGCAGGTTGCCGAACAGCTGCTGCAGCCGCCGCTCGTCGCCCAGCAGCGGCAGCGGCGCGGCCGGCAGCGCGGCGCGCAGCTCGAGGCCGGCGGCGGC
Organism: Solimonas sp.; assembly: GCA_047605265.1. GTDB lineage: Bacteria > Pseudomonadota > Gammaproteobacteria > Nevskiales > Nevskiaceae > Solimonas. Next base: position 4,922 of record JASGFY010000114.1, on the reverse strand, counting down.
GAAGCGCGCGCGCAGTGACGTCACGGCGGTTTCCAGCAGCAGCGACAGATCGAGCGGCGCGTGCCGGTAGGCGAGCGCGCCGATGTCGGTCAACGACAGATCGTGCAGGTCGTCGACGAGCTGGCCGAGCTGGCGGATCTGCTGACCGACGGCCTGCAGCGACGCCGGCGCGGCGGGCCGCACGCCGTCCTCGATCGCTTCCAGCTCGGCGCGCGCGACGGCCAGCGGCGTGCGCAGCTCGTGCGAGATGTCGGCCATGAAATGGCGGCGCGCGCGCTCGTTGTGTTCGAGGGCCTGCGCGAGCCGGTTGAAGTCGCGCGCGAGGCCGCCGAGCTCGTCGTGCGCGCCGACCGCAACGCGCGTCGCGTAGTCGCCGGCGGCGAGGCGGTGCGTCGCCGTCGTCAGTCCGTGCAGGCGCCGCAGCAGGGTCCGCGACAGCAGCCAGGCGAGCAGCGCGGCGACCGCCACCGACGCCGCGCCGATCGTCCACCACATGTGCAGCTGCGCTTCGTAAAAGCGCACGTCGCCGGCGGCGATCGCTTTCTGGAACGGCACCATCGCCATCCAGCCGACCGTCCTCCCGTCGACGATCACCGGCCGCAGGATCGATTCGCGGCCGGCGGTCGGATTGCCGGTGATCAGCGCGTAGTCGGGATCGAGCAGCGCGAAGCGCGGCACCGCGCCGGTCTGGTCGGAGACCGGCGGTCCGCGCAGCGCCCGGCGCGGATCCGGATCGGGACGCATCAGCGCGAACCAGGCTTCGATGTCGCCGCGCAGGAACGCCCAGTTGCCGTGGCTGCGATACGCGCGTTCGAGGCGCGGCAGCACTTCCTCCATGCGCTCGACGCCCTGCTCGTTCAGATAGCCGATGAAGCTGCGCTCGAAGCTGATGCGGCCGGCGATGCCGTTGACCAGCAGCACGGCCGCGCAGGCGGCGAGCACGGCGCCGAACAGCTTGGCGGTGATGCCCAGTCTCGCTGGCAGTTTCAAGGCGATTTTTCCGGCGGTACGGTTGGCGGACAGCCCGTATTAGCCGCGCCGCGGCCGCGGAAATCAAGGCGCCGGCGGCTGCGCGCGGCGCTCTCCAAATTCGCTGCACATTTGCCGTTTACGGTGTGCGCATGCCGGCGGACTGCGCCGGTCCTCACGAGAGCGCCCATGTCTTCCACGTTCCGGTTTCCCGCCCGTTTCCGGCGCCACGGCTCACCGCTCGCCGCCGCGCTGCTGCTCGCCGCGTGCTCGGCCTCGACCGCACCGGCGACGTCGACGCCCGTCGTCGGCGTGCAGACGATCGCGACCACGACGCTGGCGATGGACGAGACGCTGCCCGGCCGCACCGTCGCCTACCAGGTGTCCGATGTGCGCCCGCAGGTCGGCGGCATCATCCGGAAGCGCCTGTTCCGCGAAGGCCAGGACGTGAAGGCCGGCCAGGTGCTCTACCAGATCGATCCGGCGACCTACGAGGCCGCCTACGCCTCGGCGCAGGGCGATCTCGCGCAGGCCGAGGCCGCGGTGCTGTCGGCCCGGCCGAAGGCCGAGCGCTACGAGAACCTCGCCAGGCTCGACGCCGTCAGCGGCCAGGACCGCGACGACGCGCTCGCCACGCTGCGCGCCGACGAGGCGGCGGTCATCGCCGCGAGGGCGGCGCTGCAGACGGCGAAGATCAATCTCGGCTACACGCGTGTCACCGCGCCCATCGGCGGCCGCATCGGCACGTCGACGTACACGCCCGGCGCGCTGGTCACGGCCGAGCAGGACACCGCGCTGACGACCATCCAGCAGCTCGATCCGATCTACGTCGACGTCACGCAGTCGAGCGCGCAGCTGCTGGCGCTGCGCAAGCAGCTGGCGGCCGGCGCGCTGCAGGCGGTCGACGGCAAGGCGCAGGTGCGGATCGTGCTCGAGGACGGCAGCACGTACGCGCAGGCCGGCACGCTCGAATTCGTCGGCACCTCCGTCGACACCGGCACCGGCAACGTCACGCTGCGCGCCGTCGTGCCGAACCCGGACGGCCTGCTGCTGCCCGGCATGTACGTGCGCGCCGTGCTGCCGATGGCGATGAACGACGCGGCGATCGTCGTGCCGCAGACGGCGGTGTCGCGCAACGCCAGGGGCGAGGCGACGGTATTGCTGGTCGCGGCGGACGGCAAGGTCCAGAGCCGCGTCATCGAAACCGGCGCGGCGCTGAAGGATCAGTGGGTGGTGACGTCCGGGCTCGCCGCCGGCGACAGGCTGATCGTGCGCGATGGCAGCAAGGTCTCGGCCGGCACGAGCGTGCAGAGCGAGGAGATGACGACGGCCGCGACGGCCGCCTCCGGCGGCGCCGCGTCTGGCGCCGGCCAGACGCGCAAGGATTGAAGGATCCGCCATGGCCCGCTTCTTCATCGACCGTCCGATCTTCGCCTGGGTCATCGCCATCGTCGTCACGCTGGCCGGCACGCTGGCGGTGTTCACGCTGTCGATCGAGCAGTATCCGAGCATCGCGCCGCCGAGCGTGTCGATCAGCGCGACGTACACCGGCGCGTCGGCGCAGACCGTCGAGAACTCGGTGACGCAGGTCATCGAGCAGAGCATGACCGGCCTCGACCATCTCATGTACATGTCGTCGAGCAGCAGCTCGTCAGGCAGCGCCTCGGTGCGCCTGACGTTCACGTCCGGCACCGATCCCGACATCGCCCAGGTGCAGGTGCAGAACAAGCTGCAGCAGGCGCAGTCGAAGCTGCCGGAGACGGTGCAGAGCACCGGCGTCACGGTGACCAAGTCCAACGGCAGCATCTTCATGGTGCTCGCCTTCACCTCCGACGACGGCAGCATGAGCAACACCGACATCGCCGACTACATGGTGTCGACGCTGCAGGACCCGATCAGCCGCGTGTCCGGCGTCGGCAACGTCAACGTCATGGGCTCGCAGTACTCGATGCGCATCTGGCTGCATCCGGAGCAGCTGCGCACCTACAGCCTGATGCCGTCGGACATCGACAGCGCGATCGAGGCGCAGAACGCCGACGTGTCGTCCGGCTCGCTCGGCGCGCTGCCGTCGGCGCAGGGCCAGCAGCTCAACGCCACCGTCACGTCGCGCTCGCGGCTGCAGACGGTCGAGCAGTTCCGCGACATCGTCGTCAAGTCCGACGCCAGCGGCGCCGTCGTGCACCTGTCCGACGTGGCGACCGTCGAGCTCGGCAGCGAGAGCTATTCGACCGCGGCCAAGTTCAACGGCAAGCCGACCGCCGGCATGGGCATCGAACTGGCCAGCGGCGCCAACGCGCTGTCCGTCTCCGAAGCGCTGCAGGCCCGGCTCGACGAGCTCAAGCCGTTCTTCCCGAGCGGCCTCGGCTATCACGTCGCCTACAGCACGACGCCGTTCGTGAAAGTCTCGATCGAGGAAGTCGTCAAGACGCTGTTCGAGGCGATCGTCATGGTCATCGCGATCATGTACCTGTTCCTGCAGAACTGGCGCGTCACGCTGATTCCGGCGATCGCCGTGCCGGTGGTGCTGATGGGCACGTTCGGCGTGCTCGCGCTGCTCGGCTACTCGATCAACACGCTGACCATGTTCGGCATGGTGCTGGCGATCGGCCTGTTGGTCGACGACGCCATCGTCGTCGTCGAGAACGTCGAGCGCGTGATGAGCGAGGAGGGCCTGTCGCCGCGCGAGGCGACGCGCAAGTCGATGGGCCAGATCACCGGCGCGCTGGTCGGCATCGCCCTGGTCCTCACCGCGGTGTTCCTGCCGATGGCCTTCTTCGGCGGCTCGACCGGCGCGATCTATCGCCAGTTCTCCGTGACCATCGCCTCGGCGATGATCCTCTCGGTCACGGTGGCGATGACGCTGACGCCGGCGCTGTGCGCGACGCTGCTCAAGCCGCTCGACGGCGGCCACGCCACGCCGCGCGGCCCGCTCGGCCGCTTCTTCGCCTGGTTCAACGCGCGCTTCGACCGCGGCGCGGCGCGCTACCGCCAGGGCGTCGAGCGCGTGCTCGCGCATCGCCGCGTCGGCGTTCTGGTGTTCGTCGCGCTGCTGCTTGGCATGGGCCTGCTGTTCTGGCGTCTGCCGACCTCGTTCCTGCCGGAGGAGGACCAGGGCATGCTGATGGTGCAGGTCAAGCTGCCCTCGGGCGCCACGCAGGAACGCACGCAGTACGTGATGGACCAGCTGACCGAGTTCGTGACGCACCAGCCGGAGATCGATTCGATCATGGCGATCGCCGGCTTCAGCTTCAGCGGCAACGGCCAGAACGCCGGCCAGGCCTTCATCCGCCTCAAAGACTGGAGCGAGCGCGACGCCAGCGCGTCGGAGCTGGCCGGCCGCGTCATGCAGGCGATGGCGAAGGTGCCGGACGCGCAGATCTACGCGTTCGCGCCGTCCGGCATCCCCGGCCTCGGCCAGAGCGCCGGCTTCACGTTCGAGCTGCAGGATCTCGGCGGCGCCGGCCACGACGCGCTGGTCGCCGCGCGCGACCGGCTGCTGGCGCTGGCGGCCGGCGACGACAAGCTCAGCACCGTGCGCTACAGCAACATGGAAGACGCACCGACGTTCGCCGTGCAGATCGACGACGCCAAGGCCGGCGCGCTCGATCTCGACGTCGGCGACATCAACGACACGCTGGCCACCGCGCTCGGCGGCACCTACGTCAACGACTTCATCGATCGCGGCCGCGTCAAGAAAGTCTATGTGCAGGGCGCCGCCGACGCGCGCATGCTGCCGCAGGACGTCGGTCGCTGGGCGGTGCGCAACAGCGACGACGAGATGGTGCCGTTCTCGGCGTTCTCGACCAGCGGTTGGAGCTACGCGCCGGCCTCGCTGGCGCGCTACAACGGCTCGGCGTCGATGGAAATCAGCGGCCAGTCGGCCGACGGCGTCAGCTCCGGCACGGCGATGAGCGAGATGGCCGCGCTGGTCAAGCAGCTGCCGAGCGGCTTCG
>JASGFY010000113.1:0-5416 GCA_047605265.1 Solimonas sp. | reverse complement strand
AGGTCTTGTCGTGCGAGCCGTATTCCTCGGCCTGCTGCGCCATCAGGCCGACGTTCGGCACCGTGCCCATGGTCTTCGGATCGAAGGCGCCGTGCCATTTGCAGAAGTTGATCATCTCCTGGTAGATGCGCGCGAAGGTGCTCTCCGGCATCACCGCCTTGACGTCCTTGAGGCGGCCGTCGGCGCCGTACATCTTGCCGCCGTTGCGGATCATCGCCGGCATCGAGGCGTCGACGATGACGTCGTTCGGCGAATGGAAGTTGGTGATGCCCTTGGCCGAATCGACCATCGCCAGCTCCGGGCGGTGCTCATGGCAGGCGTGCAGGTCGCGCATCACTTCTTCGCGCTTCGATTCCGGCAACTGCTGGATCTTCTCGTAGAGCTGCGCCATGCCGTTGTTGACGTTGATGCCGAGCTCGTCGAACAGCTTGCCGTGCTTGGCGAAAGCGTCCTTGTAGAAAATCTTCACGCAATGGCCGAAGACGATCGGATGGCTGACCTTCATCATCGTCGCCTTGACGTGTAGCGAGAACATCACGCCGGTCTTGTAGGCGTCGTCGATCTCCTTCTCGTAGAACTCGAGCAGCGCCTTCTTGCTCATGAACATGCTGTCGATGACTTCACCGTCCAGCAGCGAAACCTTCGGCTTGAGCACGATGGTCTTGCCGCTCTTGGTGATCAGCTCCATCTTGACGTCGCGCGCCTTGTCGAGCGTCATCGACTTCTCGCCATGGTAGAAGTCGCCGCCGTGCATGTGCGAGACGTGGCTGCGCGAGGCCTGGCTCCACTCGGCCATCGAATGCGGATGCTTCCTGGCGTACTCCTTGACGGCCTTCGGCGCGCGGCGGTCGGAGTTGCCTTCGCGCAGCACCGGGTTCACGGCGCTGCCGAGCACCTTCGAATAGCGCTGGCGAATCTCCTTTTCCTGGTCGTTCTTCGGATTTTCCGGGTAATCCGGAATCGCGTAGCCCTTGCCCTGCAGTTCCTTGATCGCGTTGATCAGCTGGTTCACCGACGCGCTGATGTTCGGCAGCTTGATGATGTTGGCTTCCGGCTTGAGCGTCAGCTTGCCAAGTTCGGCGAGGTTGTCCGGCACGCGCTGCTCTTCGGTGAGGACATCCGGGAACTGGCCGAGGATGCGCGCGGCGACCGAGATGTCGCTGGTGTCGACCGTGACGCCGGCCTGGTCGGCAAAGGTACGGATGATCGGCAGGAACGACGACGTCGCCAGCAAAGGCGCCTCATCCGTCAGCGTGTAAATGATGGTGGGCTGCGCGGTGCTCATGCGGTATCTCCGTAAGCGTAGTGCCGGCCCTCGGGCGGAAAGGCGGCTGCAGCCGGATCTGGCCGGCCGAGGCGTCCCGAGCGGGGGCTGACTGAAGTTGTGTACTGAAGAGGCTCTTCTGTTTTCTCCGCCTGCCTACGGTCGGCGCTATCGACGGGCCATGGCGGCGGGAGAGCCAATGCATTATGGCACGCGGCGCTTCCGCGCATCAGGCGCATCGCTGGCACAATCCGGCCATGCAGCGGCGCTGCAATGCAGCACGCCCAGGCGTGCACGCGGACGGCGGCATTTCGCGCCCCCGCACGGTCCCGGTGCTACAGTCCGCGCCTTTCCTGGCGCTACTGCGAGAACCCGCGCGATGAGCATTTCGGCCTGCTACCCCATCGGCACGCCCGGACGGCCCTGGAGTCCGGCCGAGAAAGCCGAATGGCGCGCGCAGCAGACGCGGCGGCGGCGCTACGATGTCGATGTGCTGCCGGTCATCGAACGTCTGCGCGCGCGCTTCGACGTCATCGAATACGGCCGGCTCGACTACGCGCCGGACCATTATCCGCTGCTGGCGCTGCGCAGCCGCGACTGGAACGACGCGCTGCCGAGCGCACTCGTCACCGGCGGCGTGCACGGCTACGAAACCAGCGGCGTGCATGGCGCGCTGCGGTTCGCCGGGCAGCGCGCGCAGGACTATGCCGGCCGCGTCAACCTGCTCGTCGCGCCCTGCGTCAGCCCCTGGGCGTACGAGCGCGTCCACCGCTGGAATCCCGACGCGTTCGATCCGAACCGTTCATTCCGCGCCGACAGCCCGGCCGGCGAATCGGCGGCGCTGCTGGCGCTGATCGCGCCGCTGCGCGGTCGCTTCCTCGTGCACATCGACCTGCACGAGACGACCGACAGCGATGAAACCGAATTCCGTCCGGCCCTCGCCGCGCGCGACGGCAAGGTCTACGAACCGGACACGATTCCCGACGGCTTCTATCTGGTCGACGACAGCGAGAATCCGCAGCCGGCATTCCAGCAGGCGATCATCGGCGCGGTCGCGCGCGTCACGCACATCGCGCCGGCCGACGCGCACGGCAACATCATCGGCTCACCAACCGTGGCGCCCGGCGTCATCGAATATCCGCTCAAGGCGCTCGGCCTGTGCGCCGGCATCAGCGGCGCGCGCTACACGACCACCACCGAGGTCTATCCGGACAGCCCGCGCGCAACGCCCGAGCAGTGCAATGTGGCGCAAGTCGCCGCCGTCTGCGCGGCGATCGATTTCGCGCTCGCGCCGCACTGAACCCGCGCGTCGCCGCGCCGGCGACTGTTCGTCGCTCGATGCCGAAGCCCTCGCACTGCCCTCGTCCATGGCGTCGCGGTCCACCGCAAGGATCGGAGTCAGATCAAGGGCCGGTCAAAGACCGTTATCGAAAGCAATATCGCGAAAAAGCAAGATTTCGCGCAGGGGGGCGAATGAACGAAAAACACCGCAAGCGACGGCGCATTGCGGCGTATCGAGTTAGGCAATCGAAGTTTCGTTCGAATCGACAACGATCAGAACTTCGGCGGTTCCTTCGGTGGTGTGTACGGCGTCTTGCCGTCGCCTCGGCCACGGCCGGCTTCTCTGGCTGACTGGCCGCCTCGTTTGCTACCAAAGAGGTCGCTGCTGAACTGCGGCGCGACGTTCGCGGATGATGGCTTCGCGCTGGGCCGGTGTGACGACGAGCGTCTCTGCCGGCAGCAGCTTGCGCACTTCGCTGACTGCTACTTTGCGCACCTCAGGGACCGGTGCACTGTCGCAGTAAGTCCATCGACCCTGCACGATGCCGCGCGGATAGCCGGCAGTGTCGAGCCAATTCGGCACGCCCGGGTCTCTTGCGGAAACGACGATCCTCAGCACGCCGTCCGCATCCGGTGAAGCCTGTGCGTCGTTTAGGCTGCTGTGGTTGTCGTACCAGTCCGTGGTTTCGTAAACCTCGTTGGTGAGAATTAGTGAGCGGTAGCCGCAGTGGGCCGGAACCTTCGTTTCAATGAGCAGCGCCTCGTCGTCCGTTAGTTCATAGACGCCTTCGTAATAAAACTGACCATCCAGTCCGCCGGACTTGGAGATGTCGAAGGACTTGAGCTGGTTGACGTAGCCCTGCTGTCGCAGCTTCTCGACGTGATCAACGAACATCAATGCCATGAAGTCGGTCGTGGTAGAGATTTGCTGCAGGCGCCGCATCAGCTCGGCGGCGTCGGGCCGGGGCCGGATGACCGCGTGATCAATCCGTTCGATGGAGATCGTCGGGAATTCTTCGTGTGCCCAATCCGCGCTGACCAATCTCAGCAGCAGCTTGTTGGCGTCGGGATTCAGCGGCCACCATTCGCCGTCATAGCCTTCGGGTCGCTTCGGGCTCAGCAGCACGTCGAAGTGGCCAGTGGCGTCCGTCTTCAGTGCATTGAGATCTTGGTAGCCGCGGTTGGTGAATGGCTTGGCCGGCGGATAGCCGGGCTCGCCCGGTGAAGGCGGTACTTGGCCGATGCTGGCGATACGAAGCGAACCGCGCTTGCCGCGCAGTCGGTAGCTACCGCCGGGCGTGATCCGCGCCACGCGGTACACGGTGTCGGCGTTGGGTTGGCCGATGTTGAGTACCGGGCCACTGGCCGGTAGAAATGCCGGATGGTCGCCATCGGAGCCGAGCGCATCGAGCACGGCATAGGCCAACGAGCCAAGAGCGTAGCGCGCGATTTCCTGTTGCAACTGCGAATTCTCGCGCATTTCCTGTGGCAGCTTGGCGAGCATGCGGTCGGGCAGGGTCTGCAGGTGGTTCACCATCGCATTCCAGCTTTCAATCGCAGGTACCGGTGGAGCCGGCTCCGCGGCACGTGCTTCATTACTCATCAGGCTTCCCTCCGGGCAAAGCAGCAGGAGAAGGTACAGCAGTTTGGATAACAACTTGGAATTGGCGCGTCGCTGCATGGCTTAGAGCATCTAACGAAATGAGGATTTAGTTTAGGATTTTTTCGATCTAACTGACTGGGATGAAAGATGGCAAAGCCTCCGGTGGAAAACGCGTTCTGGACGATCATCGAACCGCTGCTTGCGCAACGCAAGCCACGGCGGACGAAGAATCCGGGACCAAACCCCTATCCGATCGGCATGCCCCGACGGGCATGCTGTTCATACTGATGAGCGAAATCCCCTGGAGCACGCGGCCACCGGAAATGGGATGCGGATCGGGCATGACGTGCTGGCACCGCCTGCGAGATTGGCAAGCGGCCGGTGTCTGGAATCGTCTACATCAGATCCTGCTATCGAAGCTTCGCGGGTGATCCATATCCGCCTCGCTTTCTCGTTGTCACCCAAAGCCCTTGCAGAAGCGTCGGATGCTCGACGCGCAGCACGACAGCGCGACCGGCCATGCTTTTGGGCCCGCCCCCCCGTTGAATCGTCGAATTGATAGGATTGACGCTCGATGTCCCTGAACACCGGAGACACTTCCATGCTCCGACGCTTCGCTGCCAACCACACGCACCTCTACCCCGGAGCGCTATTGCGCCGCCTCGATGCTGAAAGCGACGCACGGTTGTCACCAGGCGATGAACTGCTGGTGGAGTTCAGCGACGGCATGCTCGCCATCGGGCAATTGATGGAAGCAAACAAGGAAGCGGTCGTGTTGCAGATGCCGGACTATCGCACGCAACGCGGAACGAACGTGGCGGCGCGAACATGGCGCCTCGTGACCACCGACGAACCAGGACAGTTTCGCGTGCAGAAGCGTTTGCCCGCCGTTTGAGCCGGCCCGCCCCCAAAGGGCACGTATGCTCTGGGAACGATCGGGCCGCCCTACCCCCGGCCCCGCCGCCTGCTACCCGGCGATCTTCGCACCTACCCTTCCTTGCCCAGATGAGCGCACGCGACTTCACCGTGCAGCTTGGTGAACGCGGGTGGCACAGGCGTGCTTTTTCGATGCAGGAAGCCGACGCGCAGCTCATCGAAGCGCTGCGCGTTCGCTGTGCGATCCAACCTGGATCGAGCAGCGCAAGCAAGCACCTCGCGGTCATGTCTCCAAGCCGGATGTCCACCAACGGAAAACCCGCCCTGTTCGGGCGGGTTAAGACGCTCTCGTTCACTATTCAGACTTTTACCGTCTTTGACGGTAAAAGCCT
>JASGFY010000112.1:0-6536 GCA_047605265.1 Solimonas sp. | reverse complement strand
CGCGCCGGCCGGCCCTGGCGCCGACCGCCTCCGGCGACAGCAGCTCGGCCGGCGCGCGTGCGTGGCTGTACCAGTAGTCGCGCTGCATGTCGTCGCCGGCGCCGGCGACGACCGCGCAGCTGAGGCTGTGCTGCGTGCCGGTGCGCGCGCCGAAGAAGCCGTGCGTGTTGGCGTACGCCGAGATGCCGCGATGGCTGGACACGCTGGCGCCCTCGCTGCCGCCGATGCGCGGATCGGCCGCGAACGCCGCGGCTTCGCAGGCGCGCGCCAGATCGACCGCGGCCTCGGCCAGGAGGTCCCAGGGATGGTCGAGATCGAGGTTCGGGAAGTCGCGCGCCATCCGCGCCGCGTCGGCCAGACCGTTGCAGGGGTCTTCGCCGGTCGCGCCGGCGATCGCCAGCGCCGCGTCGACCGCCTGCGCGATGCCGGCGTCGCTCCAGTCGCCGGTCGTCGCATGGCCCTTGCGCTGGCCGGTCGCGCCGGCGATGTAGACGGTCAGGCCGAGATCGCGGTCTTGCTGGAATTCGAGGCTTTCGATCTCGTTCCGGCGGACGTTGACGGTGAGGCCGCGGCTCGCCGAGATGTTCGCCTCGGCGGCCGTCGCGCCGCCGGCGCGCGCGCGGCCCAGCGCCATCTCGAGACGGGACTGCAGGACGTCGGCGGACGGCAGTTCGGCGCCAGACGTGGACGCGGCAAGGGATCGGTTCATGGCATCAAGGGTTATGGGCGGCGGCGCCCGCTTGCAAGGGGAACTGCAGGCGCACGGCCAGTTCACGCAACTGTTCAGGCGTGCCGACATTCGACCATGGCCCCGTATACAGCTCGGCACTGCAGCGATGCTCGCGGGCTGCAGCGCGCAACAGGGGTGCGATCGGAAACGTACCGTCGGCATGCGCGGCGAACAGGCGTGGATCGATCACTGCGAAATTTGCGTAGGTCAGCAACGGCGGCTGCGCTGGTTCGACAATGCGGCCGTCGATCAGCGAAAAATCGCCGCGCGGATGAAATGGCGGGTTCGGCACGAGCACGAGGTGCGCAAGATCACCGCCACGCCATTGCCGTGCGCTCTCGACGAGCTTCTGCAGCGGATAGTCGCTGTAGATGTCGCCGCTGATGGATATGAACGGTGCAGTACCGAGCAGCGACAGGGCGCGACGGGTGCCACCGCCGGTTTCGAGGGCCGGCCAGCCCTCATCCGAATATTCGATACGCACGCCGTAGCACCCACCATCACCCAGGCGCTCGCGAATCTGTGCGCCGAGCCAACCGAGGTTGATCACGATCTCGGCGACGCCCGCGGCCGCGAGTCTCAGCAGGTGATGTTCGATCAGCGCACGGCCGCCGACTTCGAGGAGCGGCTTGGGCGTGTGATCGGTCAGCGGCCGCATGCGCTCGCCACGGCCGGCCGCGAGGATGAAGGCCTTGGTCACGCGCCGCCCGTCGTGCCGCCCGACATCCCCAGCTCGTCGAACAGCTTCAGCAGCGGCGCCAGCTCGCGATAACGCGCGGCGACATCGCGCACGTACGTGATGAAGCGCGGCACGTCGGCCAGATAATGCGGCTTGCCGTCGCGGTAATGGATGCGCGCGAAGATGCCGATGACCTTGAGGTGGCGCTGCACGCCCATCCAGTCGAACTGGCGCGCGAACGTCGCGTCGTCCGGCAGCGGCAGGCCGGCACGGCGCGCGCGCTCGACGTACCAGCCGCGCCAGCGCTCGACGTCCGCCGCCGGCCAGCTGAGGAACGCATCCTTGAACAGCGAGACGACGTCGTAGCTGATCGGTCCTTCGACGGCGTCCTGGAAATCGAGGATGCCCGGATTCGGCGTCGACACCATCAGATTGCGCGGCATGTAGTCGCGATGCACGTAGACGCGCGGCTGCGCCAGCGCCGAGGCGATCAGCAGGCGTTCGACGCTGGCCAGCACCTCGGCCTGGGCGACCGACAGCGTCGTCCGCAGATGACGCGCGATGTACCAGTCGGGGAACAGCGACAGCTCGCGCTGCAGCAGCGGCGCATCGTACGGCGGCAGCGTGCCGGGGCGGCTGGCGAGCTGCCAGCGGATCAGCGCGTCGATCGCGTCGCTCATCAGCGCATCGGCGTCGGCGCCGCCGGCGTCGATGCGATTCAGATAGGTCTGGCGGCCCAGGTCGCTGAGCAGGAGAAAGCCCTGCGACAGATCCTGAGCGATGACGCGCGGACCGTGCAGGCCGGCATCGAGCAGCAGCCGCGCGACGTGAATGAACGGCCGGCAGTCCTCGCGCCCGGGCGGCGCGTCCATCAGCACCCAGCTGCGCGCGGCCGATCCGGCAGCGCCGTCCTGCAGGCGGAAATAGCGGCGGAAGCTGGCATCGGCCGAGGCCGGCGCAAACACGGCGTCGCGCAGCGACAGCTGCTGCAGCGCCCAGTCGCGCGCGGCGGCGGCGCGGGCGTCGAGTTCGGTGGCGGGAGTCAAGATGGTCAAATCAGATCAGCGGGCGCACGCAGCTTACCCGAACCGCGACCGGCCTACGACGACGCGCGTCGACGGCCGCGGTGATCGATATACTCGCGTATTCCAATACCGACAACGACCCGCCTTGCTCAGCCTCCGCCTTCCGCTCTCCGCCCTGCTCAGCGTCAGTTTCCTGGCGGCCGGCGCGGCGCGCGCGCAAAGCCTGCTGCCGACCAAGTCGAACTACACCAGCGATCGGCACCAGGACGTCGCGTCGACCTGCGCGCAGATCACCGACACGCTGCCGCCACTCGACATCGCCGACGACGACAAGGTCCGCCTGACCGCCGACCAGGTCGATCTGCAGCAGGACGGCCTGTCGAAGCTGCTGGGTTCGGTGAAGGTGCGGCAGCTCGACCGGGAGATCACGGCCAACCAGCTCGACTACGACGACGTCGAGAAGCGCATCATCATCAACAACGAATCGCTGTACCGCAACAAGGATTTCGTCGTCGACTCGCAGCGCGCGCAGTTCGACCTCGACGACCAGACTGGCCTGTTCAGCGACAACACGTTCACGCTGATGACGCGCGTCGCGCGCGGCCGTTCCAAGGAAATGCAGGTCAACGGCGACAAGACCGCCTCGCTGCAGCATGCCAGCTACACGAGCTGCGCGCCCGGCGACGACAGCTGGTATCTCGAAGCCAAGTCGATCAGCCTCGACTACGACGCCGGCTTCGGCACCGCGAAAGACGCCCGGCTGCGCTTCCTCGGCGTGCCGATCTTCTATTCGCCGTGGCTGCAGTTCCCGATCGACGACGGCCGCCACAGTGGCCTGCTGTACCCGGTGATCGCCGACACCAACAAGACCGGCTTCGACTACCGCCAGCCGTTCTACATCAGCCTCGCCGACAACTACGACGCGACGTTCACGCCGCGCTACATGTCCAAGCGCGGCCTGCAGCTGGGCCTGACCGGCCGCTATCTGTTCGAGCAGTCCGAGGGCGATCTCGGCTACCAGTATCTCGACAAGGATCAGGTCACCGGCGACAAGCGCGACTACCTCTACCTCACGCACCAGGGCCTGCTCAGCAACCGCCTCGCGCTCGACATCAACTACGCCAACGTCAGCGATCCGGCTTACTTCGAGGACCTCGGCGGCAACCACGTCGACCTGAGCTCGATCTCGTTCCTCGATCGCAGCGCGCGCCTCACCTACCAGTCGCCGGCCTCGTACTCGATCCAGGCGCTCGTGCAGGACTATCAGAAGATCGACAGCAACATCACGTCGACCGAGCGTCCGTACCGGCGCCTGCCGCAGATCCTGATCAACGCGCAGACGCGCAACGACTTCCTGTACACCCGCGCCGGCTTCGCCGGCGAGTACAGCAACTTCACGCGCAACGATTCAGTCGAGGGCCAGCGCTACGACCTGGATCCCTACCTGCGCATCGAGCGCGACACGATCTCGTGGTTCAGCAAGGCGCAGATCGATTACCGCTACACCGGCTACCAGCTCACCAACACCACCGCCGGCGACTCGAACTCGCCGGACCGCGCACTGCCGATGTTCAGCGCCGAGTACGGCCTGCGCTTCGAGCGCCTGCTCGAAGACGGCACGCCGCAGCTGGTCGAGCCGCACCTCTTCTATCTGTACGTGCCGTACCGGAACCAGGACGACCTGCCCGTCTTCGACACCGGCGAACCGGACTTCGACTTCACGCAGCTGTTCGCGCGCAACCGCTTCTCCGGCCTCGACCGCATCTCGGACGCCAACGAAATCACGCTGGCGCTGACCGGCCGGCAGCTCGACCCGAGCACGGGCGCCGTCAAGGCGTCGGTCGCGGTCGGCCAGCTGTACCGCTTCGAAGCGCCGCGCGTGACACTGCCCGACGAGGAAGCGCCCGACCAGGGCGCCACCGACTTCATCGGCGAGTTCGACTACAACCTGTCGCAGAACTGGGGGACCCGGCTGATGACGCAGTGGTCGCCGGAGGAATCGGAATTCACCCGCACCGGCGTCGCGATCCGCTATCGCGACGACCATCACCGCCTGTTCGAAGCCTCCTACCGCTATACCCGCGATCTGCTCGAGCAGACCGACCTGATCGCCGTCACGCCGGTCTACCAGGCGATCAGCGCCGCCGCGCGCTGGCGCTATTCGATCCGCGACAGCGAGACGCTCGACACCTACGTCGGCCTGCGCTACGACACCTGCTGCTACGCCGTCGACGTCGCCGCGCGCCGCTACATCTCGGACTCCAAGGGCACCTTCAACACCGGCATCTACGTGCAGCTGGAGCTCAAGGGACTCGGCCAGATCGGTTCCGGCTTCCCGAACCTTCGGGTCGAAGACGATGTCTATTGAAGCGCCCGATACTGCCGGCATGTCCGGATCAAGCAGAATCAGCAAAACTAACAGGCCCTGGCCGGCTGCGCGATAATCCGCCGTCCGCCGGGCCTTCGAACCGCCGCACGAACCCTCTTCCAGAGCCGCTTTCCAGCCACCGGTCCCATCATGCCGTCGCGTCTTTCCCTGCGCACCGCCCTGCGCCTGCTGCCTTCCTTCGTGTTCGCGCTCGGCGCCGGCCTCGGCCTGGCCCGCGCCGCGGTCGCCGCCCCGGAGCCGCTGGACCGCATCATCGTCGTCGTCAACGACGGCGTGGTCCTGCAAAGCGAGCTCGATAAGGCGATGGACGACGCCCGCCAGCAGATCAGCAAGCGCGGCATGGCCGCGCCGCCCGAAGACGCGCTGCGCGCGCAGGTGCTCGAGCGCCTGATCCTGACCAAGGTGCAGACGCAGCGCGCCGCGCAGGCCGGCGTGCGCATCGACGACCGCGAGCTGAACGAGGTCCTCACCAACATCGCCAAGCAGAACGGCATGAGCCTGTCGGCGTTCGCCGAGGCGGTGCGCAACGACGGCATGGACTATCTCTCGCTGCGCGAGCAGATCCGCGACGAGGTGACGATCCAGCGCCTGCGCAACAAGGAAGTCGACAGCCGCGTCATCGTCACCGACCAGGACGTCGACGCCTACCTCGCGACCGAAGGCGCCAACAGCGACAAGGAATACCGCCTTTCGCACATCCTGATCGCGGTGCCGGACGGCGCCAGCCAGCAGGTCCGCGACCAGGCGCGCGCCAAGGCCGCCGACCTGCTCAAGCGCATCCGCGCCGGCGAGGATTTCGCGCAGCTGGCGATCGCCAATTCGAACGGCCAGCAGGCGCTGCAGGGCGGCGACCTCGACTGGCGCAAGGCCGGCGACCTGCCGAGCGTGTTCGCCAGCACGGCCGCCAAGCTGGAGAAAGGCCAGACCAGCGACATCTTCGAGACCGGCAGCGGCTATCACCTGATCAAGCTGGCCGATGTGCGCGGCGGCGACACCGAGCGCAAGACCATCAGCGAGACGCACGCGCGGCACATCCTGATCCAGACCAACGCGATCCGCAACGACGATCAGGCGCGCAGCCTCGCGCAGGATCTCTATGGACGGCTCAAGAACGGCGAGGACTTCGCCAAGCTCGCCAGGCAGTTCTCGGACGATCCCGGTTCGAAGAACAGCGGCGGCGATCTCGGCTTCCAGCCGCCGGGCGTGTTCGTGCCGGAATTCCAGACGCGCCTCGACGCGCTGCAGCCGAACGAGATTTCCGAGCCGTTCCGCACGCAGTTCGGCTGGCACATCGCCCAGCTGATCGAGCGTCGCGAACGCGACGTCACCGAAGACCAGAAGCGCGCGCGCGCGCGCACGGCGCTCGGCACGCGCAAGTCGGCCGAGGAATACGACATCTGGCTGCGCCGCCTGCGCAACGAAGCGTATATCGAGTATCGCCTGCCCTCGGATGCCGAAGCCGCCAAGCAGCTGCAGTAGGCCGCGCGCATCGCAGGCCCATCCGGAGCCGCGGCGGTGAGCCGCGTGCCGCGCATCGTCGTCACGCCCGGCGAGCCGGCCGGCATCGGCCCGGATCTGGCCTGCCTCATCGCCCAGGACGCCTGGCCGGCCGAGCTGGTCGCCGTCGCCGATGCTGGGCTGCTGCGCGCGCGCGCTGCGCAGCTCGGCCTGCCGCTGACGCTGCACGCCGTCGATCTCGCCGCCGCGCCGCAG
>JASGFY010000111.1:0-6700 GCA_047605265.1 Solimonas sp. | reverse complement strand
CCTGATCTGGTCGCGCAGCAAGCCCAAGGCGGCCTGACGGCCGCCCACCGCGCCCTGTCCATTGCGGCGGGGCGCGGTGCTGGCAGCACTGTCGCCTTTGCTTGCCTCGCAAGAATTTGTCGGCCAGCGCCGACTACGAAATATCGACGGTCAGAACGTAAACCGATATTCGCTTGTCGGGGAGTCCCCACTTCCCAGCCGAATAGTTTGTATTCACCTGAAGTTCCGACCGAACGGGGAGGTGATGCCGAAGGAAGTGGAATTGATCTTTGATATGCACCGTCATGGCAACTGGGACATTTGCTTTACGACACCAAAAATCACGAAGGTCAGGCCTGAGATACGTGCGGCTGCTGAAGCTGCGTACAAACACAAGAATCTCGCGCTCCTTGGGATTCCCGGCCTTTTTCTCCAATCGATGCACTTGGCCGAAGACAATGGAAACCAAGGCGACATGTATTCAGCGCGGTTCCGCCGCGTTAAAAAGTGGGTTTTTCAGTGCTATGCAAGCACTGCAACAGGGGCGTTCACCGACAGCAAGGTTGGCACTTCGCTGTTTAAGAATCCTCGGCTTCTGTTCCTCGGCGCTGCTTTCGCTGGCGCAGTTATTCTTATCAGCCGGCATCCCGCTCCTACGTTCGCTAAGGCGGCTCTGGGGCAAGATATGGCGGCTTCTGGCACCGCTCCTAAGCCGGATGCTGGTAAGGCTGGTCCTGCTCCTGTTGATGATCAAAATCTCCGGCGCGTTGCTTCGCCTGCTGGTGTAGCTGATCCGTTCAGCCACGTTTGGCGGCTTGTCGCCGTTATGGATATTGACGGCGAGGAAATGATCTACGTCAGTTCCGGCCGTCGCACCATGCGCGTGCCCAATGGCAACTGCAAAAAGAACCTGATCGGATGGTCATGCCGTGTGCCCGATGGTATTGCGACGTGGGACACCGGCGATTGGGTTGTGCCAGAAGACAAACGCGACACTGAGGCGCAGGCACGTCCGGCGTGAACGAGCGACGCTAGGAGCGAGAAACGCCGGACGTGCCTGCGCCGCTCATTCCATAAGCTAAAACGAACCTGCCAAGCGCCGGTGTCCCGCGTCTCGAGACCGTGTTACTTGACCGATGTGCTTGGCTGTTTGAATCCACGTGACGGTAGGGTGTTAACGCTCCGGCTGTTCGGCAGATTCTCGACTTGCAGCACCGTTATTTTCCCGTTGAGGTCTTTTCTGGCAAGCGCTCGATAGCCGTTGCGGCATAGGATGTAGGCACGGTTCAGCGCGCCGTGCGTGTCCCTGAGGCAAGCGTCTTTGTCCTTGCCGTTGACCGTGTACCACTGAGGGGCCGTGCCAGTGAAGTTCTGGAAAACGTTTTCGCCGAGCTGCTCGAAAGATTTGATCAGGCCGTCACGTGCGATCGTTGGAATGTTGTCCGCTGCGTAGGTTGTGCTGGTGAATGCCGCGAGTGCGAAAGCGATGAAGCGCATGATTCCCCCCGAATCAGACGGCGCAAATATGCCATGAGCCTTTGGAGCACGCATCGAACGACGCATAATGTATATTATGTTAATTATCTGGCAAACGATCAGACAATAATTCAGTGCGAATGCAGGTATTGGCAGCCTGCACCGGCTCTGCCGTCCCTGCCGTGGGGAATCATTCGGCCGTCGGTTCCGCCCCCGCATCCGGCATCACGATTTCCGGTAGCACCTCATCATCCTCGGCAAGGATGCGATCGACGCCGACCAGACGGTCGCTGTCCTGCGGACGCATTAGGCGCACGCCCTGCGTGTTGCGGCCCATGGTGCGCACATCGGTGGTCCTGAAGCGGATCAGTACGCCGGCCTCGGAAATCAGCATGACTTCGTGGCTGTCGTCGACGGTGACGGCACCGATCAGACGGCCTGTCTTGTCGGACAGCGACTGACCGATAACGCCCTGCCCGCCGCGCCCGCGACGCGGAAATTGCTCGATCGGCGTGCGCTTGCCATAGCCAAGTTCCGAAACCGTGAGGATGTCGCCGGCCTCAGCGACGATCAGCGCGATCACGCGCGCGCCGTCGGCAAGCGCGTCGGCGACATCATCCGCCGCATCGGCAGCCTCGGACATTTCCTCGGCGCCGTTCTCGTCGTCGCCGCCGGCAAAGGTCTTCAACAGGCGCATGCCGCGCACGCCCGTCGCACCGCGGCCCATCGCGCGCACGTCGCTTTCGTTGAAGCGGATGGCGCGGCCGGCGTCGGAGATCAGGATGATGTCGTTGTCGCCGCCGGTTAGCGCCACGCCGACCAGCTCGTCGTCGACGCGCAGGTCGACGGCGATAATGCCGTTGCTGCGCACGTTCTGGAACGCGGCCAGTGCGGTCTTCTTCACCGTGCCGCGGCGCGTCGCCATGAAGATGTAGGGGCCGTGCTCGGGGACTTCCGCGTTCTCGTCCTCGACGCCGAAGCCCTTGACCGGCAGCACGGCGTTGATCTTCTCGCCCGCCTCGAGCGGCAGCAAGTTGTTGAACGGCTTGCCGCGCGAGCCGCGCGAACCCGACGGCAGCTCGAAAACGCGCCGCTTGTAGCACTTGCCGAAGCTGGAGAAGCACAGCAGCGTGTCGTGCGAGTGCGCGACCCACAGCCGATCGACGAAGTCCTCGTCCTTGGTCGTCGCCGCGATCTTGCCGCGCCCGCCGCGCTTCTGCGCCTGGTATTCGTCGAGCGCGACCGCCTTGACGTAGCCCTCGTGCGACAGCGTCACGACCATGTCGCGCGGCGCGATCAGATCCTCGTGCGCAATGTTCAGCGCCGCGTCGGTGATCTCGGTGCGGCGCTTGTCGCCGTAGGCTTCCTTGATCTCCAGCAGCTCGTCGCGGATCACCGACAGCAAGCGCGTCTCCGAGCCGAGGATGTCGAGATAATCGACGATGGATTCGACCAGCTCTTGGAAATCGGCGTGGATCTTGTCCTGCTCAAGGCCGGTCAGGCGATGCAGGCGCAGGTCGAGGATGGCCTGAGCCTGCGCGTCCGAGAGCCGGTAGCTGCCGTCGACGAGGCCGAACTCGCGCGCCAGATCCTGCGGGCGCGACACGTCGCTGCCGGCGCGCTCGAGCATCGCCGTCACCGGCCCCGGATTCCAGGCCTCCGCCATCAGTCCGGCCTTGGCCTCGGCCGGCGTCGGTGAGCGGCGGATCAGCTCGATGACTTCATCAATGTTCGCGAGCGCGATCGACAGGCCTTCCAACACGTGCGCGCGCTCGCGTGCCTTGCGCAGCAAGTATCGCGTGCGGCGCGTGACGACTTCGCGGCGATGGCGCACGAAGATTTCGAGCAGCTGCTTCAGCGGCAGCAGACGCGGCTGGCCGTTGTCGAGCGCGACCATGTTGAAGTTGAAGCTGTCCTGCAGCTGCGTCTGGCGGAACAGGTTGTTGAGCACGACGTCGGCGTTCTCGCCACGGCGCAGCTCGATCACCATGCGCATGCCGGACTTGTCGGATTCGTCGCGCAGCTCGGTGATGCCCTCGATCTTCTTGTCCTTGACCAGTTCGGCGATCTTCTCGAGCAGGCGTGCCTTGTTCACCTGGTACGGCAGCTCGGTGACGATGATCGCCTGCTTGTCGCTGCCCTTGCCGCCGACGTCCTCGAAATGCGTGCGCGCGCGCACGACGATGCGGCCGCGGCCGGTCGCGTAGGCCTCGGCGAGGCCGGCGGCGTCGAGCAGCAGGCCCGCGGTCGGGAAATCCGGCGCCGGGATGTGCCGCATCAGCCCGGCGAGATCGATCGCCGGATCGTCGATCAGCGCGACACAGCCGTCGATGACTTCGGAGAGATTGTGCGGCGGGATGTTGGTCGCCATGCCGACGGCGATACCGGCCGCGCCGTTGACGAGCAGCTGCGGGACTTTCGTCGGCAACACCGACGGCTCGCTTTCCGAGGCGTCGTAGTTCGGCTGGAAATCGACCGTTTCCTTGTCGATGTCGGCGAGCAGCTCGTGCGCGAGCCTGGACATGCGCACTTCGGTGTAGCGCATGGCCGCCGGCATGTCACCATCGACCGAGCCGAAGTTGCCCTGGCCGTCGATCAGCATGTAACGCATCGAGAAATCCTGCGCCATGCGCACCATCGTGTCGTACACGGCGCTGTCGCCGTGCGGATGGTACTTACCGATGACGTCGCCGACGATGCGCGCGGACTTCTTGTACGGCTTGTTGTGGTCGTTGCCGAGTTCCTTCATCGCGTACAGCACGCGGCGATGCACGGGCTTGAGGCCGTCGCGCGCATCGGGCAGCGCGCGGCCGACGATCACGCTCATCGCGTAGTCGAGATACGAACGGCGCATCTCGTCTTCGAGGTTGACGCTGAGGATTTCCTTGGCGAAGTCGGTCATTGAGACAGTCTGGGTCTAAGTCGCGGCAGGGGCTGGAACGCCAAGCGGCGCGCGACGGGTTGCACTCGTTTTCGACGGCGGAAAAGAAGCTCCTGCGCGGCGCCGCTTCCGCGGCTGCGGACGAAGCTCTCGTGAACCGTGAAATTCTAGCACGGACGAGGGCTTGGCAGCCTTTTCCGGCCCTGTCGCCAGCCCGCTCGCCGGCCTTGACGGACGACCCTCACTTGAGGACCGCGCGGACCCGTTCGCATGCGGGATTTTCGATGACGCCGTGCTCGCAGACAATGGCGTCGATCAACGCCGCCGGCGTCACGTCGAACACCGGATTGAAGGCGTCGTATCCGTGCGGCGCGACCGGCGCGCCGCGGAACTCGGTCAGCTCGGCGGCGCCGCGCTCCTCGATGGGAATGTCGGCGCCGCTGCGGCAGCGCAGGTCGAAGGTGCCGCTCGGCGCGACCACCATGAACTTGACGCCGTGCTGCTTCGCGGCGACCGCCAGCGCGTAGGTGCCGATCTTGTTCGCGGTATCGCCGTTCTCGGCGATGCGATCGGCGCCGACGATGACCCAGGCGATCTTCTCGCGGCTCATCAGATGCGCGACCGCGCCGTCGGCGACCAGCTTGCCGGGAATGCCTTCCTGCTGCAGTTCCCAGGCCGTGAGCCGGGCGCCCTGCAGCCAGGGCCGCGTCTCGGTGTTGTAGACGCAGCGGATGCGCTTGCCGGCGTAGGCGCTGCGGATCACGCCGAGCGCCGTGCCGTGGCCGCCGGTCGCCAGTGCGCCGGTGTTGCAATGCGTGACGACCTGCGAGCCCGGCCCGATCAGTGCCGCGCCGTATTCGCCCATCTTCAGGTTCTGCGCGAGGTCCTCGTCGTGGATGCGCACGGCCTCGGCCTCGAATGCGGCCAGATCCGGCTTCGTCAGCCAGACGCCGCGCATGCGCTCCAGCGCCCAGCGCAGATTGACGGCGGTCGGGCGCGACGCGGCGAGCGTCTCGAACGCGCGCTCGAGCGAATCACGGTCGGCGCGCAAGGCCAGCACCAGCCCGTACGCCGCGGCGATACCGATCGCCGGCGCGCCGCGCACCGCCATGCCGTGGATCGCCGCGGCGACGTCGCCCTCGGTCCGGCACGGCAGATAGCGCACTTCGTGCGGCAGCACGCGCTGGTCGAGCAGACGCAGTTGCTCGCCGTCCCAGACAATCGGGCTGACGGCGGCATTGCGCGAGGCAGGCGTGATAAGAGCGGACATGTCGGGCTCGGTCTAAACTTCGGGCCACCATTCTATCCGCCCGGGCCGCCCGCCTTTCTTCATGCAGACCATCGACCTGTTGGTCATCCCCCGCTGGCTGATCCCGATCGAACCCGCCGGCGTCGCACTCGAAGCGCACGCGCTGGCCGTCGACGGCGACCGCATCGTCGCCGTGCTGCCGCTCGCCGAGGCGCGCACGCGCTATCAGCCGCGGCAGACGATCGAGCTCGCCGATCACGCCGTGCTGCCGGGCCTCGTCAACCTGCACACGCACGTGGCGATGAGCCTGCTGCGCGGCATTGCCGACGATCTGCCGCTGATGGACTGGCTGCAGAACCACATCTGGCCTGCCGAGGGCGCGCACCTCAGCCCCACGTTCTGCGAGGACGGTGCGCGGCTGGCGTTCGCCGAGATGATCCGCGGCGGCACGACCTACATCAACGACATGTACATGTTCCCCGACGCGACCGCGCGCGTCGCGCAGCAGGCTGGCCTGCGCGCGACAGTGGGCCTGGTCGTGTTCGATTTCCCGACGCCCTGGGGCGGCGGCGCCGACGAGTACATTCACAAAGGTCTGGAACTGCACGACGAGCTGAAAGGCTCGCCGCTGATCCGCACGATTTTCGCGCCGCACGCGCCGTACACGGTGTCCGACGCGCCGCTGCTGAAGATCCGCCGCTACGCGAACGAACTCGGCATCGGCATCCACATGCACGTGCACGAGACCGCGCACGAAGTCGAAACGGCCGTGGCCAGCAGCGGCAAGCGGCCGTGGGCGCGCCTGAAGGAACTCGAACTGCTCGGTCCGGATTTCATCGCCGTGCACATGACGCAACTCAGCGATGCCGAGATCGCCGAGGTCGCCGAGTACGGCGTGCACATCGCGCACTGCCCGGAATCGAACCTCAAGCTGGCCAGCGGCTTCTGCCCGGTCGCCCGGCTGCTCGCGGCCGGCGCCAATGTCGGCATCGGCACCGACAGCGCGGCCAGCAACAACGACCTCGACCTGTTCGGCGAACTGCGGACCGCCGCGCTGCTCGCCAAGGCCGTCGCCGGCGATGCGCGCGCGCTGGGCGCCGCGGCGGCGCTGCACG
>JASGFY010000110.1:0-6730 GCA_047605265.1 Solimonas sp. | reverse complement strand
GCGCGCGATCGTCGCTTCGAGCACGCCGGCAGCAAGGCCGCGCCAGCCGGCGTGCGCGGCGGCGATCCACGAACCGTCGTCGGCGCAGAACACGACCGGCAGGCAGTCGGCCGTCAGCACCGCGCAGACCACGCCGGCCGCCGCCGTCTGGCTGGCGTCGGCGGCCGGCGCGTCGCCGCCCATGGCCGCGGCCTCGACGACCGTGGTGCCGTGGACCTGGCGCAGCCACGCCGGCTCGGCCGGCACGCCCAGCGCCGCGCGCAGCCGGGCGCGATTGGCGGCGACCCGCGCCGGATCGTCGTTCGTGTTGCTGCCGAGATTCAGCGACGCGTACGGTCCCGTCGAAACGCCGCCTGCGCGCGTCGTCTGCACGGCGTGCACGCCCGCCGGCGCCGGCCAGTCGGCCCATATCGCCTCAGGTCTCACGCGCTCAGCTCGCCCCGCACGTGCGCGCGCAGCAGCGCCAGCAGTTCCTGCATGTCGGCCGGCGGTTCGGCGACGGCGCCGACGCGCTTGCCGCTCGCCGGATGCGTCACTTCGAGCTCGCGCGCGTGCAGCGCCTGCCGCGGGAACGCCTTCAGCGTGTCGCGCAGCCGCGGCGGCAGGCCGGCGCCGCGCATCGGCCCGCCGTAGAGGAAATCGCCGACGATGGGCTTGCGGATGTGCGCGAGATGGACGCGGATCTGGTGCGTGCGGCCGGTCTCGAGGCGCACGCGCAGGTGCGTGTGCTGGGCGAAGCGCTCGTGCACGCGGTAATGCGTGACGGCCGGGCGGCCATCGTCGATCACCGCCATCTTCAGACGCTCGCGCGGATGCCGGCCGATCGGCGCGTCGACGGTGCCGCCGGCGATGACCTCGCCCTGCGCGATGGCGTCGTACTCGCGCGTGAACTCGCGGCGCGCCAGCTCGTCGACCAGCCTGTGGTGGGCCTTCAGCGTCAGGGCGACGACCAGCAGGCCCGACGTGTCCTTGTCGAGGCGATGCACGATGCCGGCGCGCGGCACCGCCGCCGTCTGCGGAAAACGATGCAGCAGCGCGTTCTGCAACGTCGCCGCGCGCTGGCCGGCGCCCGGATGCACGGTCAGGCCGGCCGGCTTGTTGACGATGGCGATGGACTTGTCGGCGAACACGACGTCGATCGGGATGTCCTGCGGCTCGACGCTGCGCTCCTCGTCCGGCTCGGCGTCGAGTTCGATGCGGTCGCCCGCCAGCACCGGCGCGCGCGTCTTCTGCTGGATCGCGCCGTTGACTCGGACCCGCCCGCCCTCGATCCAGGCCTGCAGGCGCGCGCGCGAATAGGCGTCGAACAGGCGTGCGCAGGCCACGTCGAGGCGGCCGCCGTCGAGGTGCTCGGGAACCTCGGCGCGCAACGCGAGGTCTTCTTCGTCCGCATGGGCGGGGCTCAAGCTATACTCCGGGGACATCGCTGGATGTTTTTCAATCAATGAAACTCAGAATTCTTGCCGTGGCAATCGCCGCCGTCGGTCTGGCCGCGTGCAGTTCCAACCCGGACAAGCTGCCGGGCAAAAACCCTTTCAGGCCGAACGAGATCTCGCAGCGCGAGCAGCGCGTGCAGGCGGCGCAATTGTACGCCGCGGCGCGCGATTCGCTCGATTCGTCCGACTACAGCACGGCGATCGAGCGCTACCAGACGCTGGCGACGCGCTTTCCGTTCACCGACTACGCGGTGCAGGGCCAGGCCGAGAAGGTCTACGCCGAGTATCGCGCCTACAAGTCCGACGATGCGCTGACCGACGCCGATCATTTCCTGCGCGATTACCCGCGCCACGCCAACGCCGACTACGTCCAGTACCTGAAGGGCCTCGTCAACTTCGACCGCGACCGCGGCTTCGAGGCGACGCTCGGTTTCGACGTGTCGAAGCGCGACATCACCAACCTGCGCCGCTCGTTCGACGACTTCCAACTGCTGGTGCAGAAGTATCCGGACAGCCGCTACAACAGCGACGCGCGCCTGCGCATGATCAATCTGCGCAACCGCATCGCCGACCACGACATGACCGTGGTCCGCTACTACATGCGGCGCGGCGCCTACATCGCCGCCGCGCGGCGCGCCGAGCAGATCGTCGCCCAGTATCCCGGCTCGCCGGCCACGCTCGAGTCGCTGTCGGCGCTCGAAGCGGCCTACTACAAGGTCAACATGCCCGAGCATGCCCAGGCCGCGCACCGGCTGCATCAGGCCTACATCGACGCGGCCGCGCGGTCGGACTTCCTCAAGACGGGCAAGATTCCGAAGAAGAGGAACTGGCTGATGCGCGCCGTCACGCTGGACTTCCTCCGGCGCGACCAGTTCAACGTCAGCGAAGACATCATCAAGGGCATGAAGGCGCAGCGCGCGAACGGCAGCGCGACGCCCGAGGCCGCCCCGGCCACGACGCCGGACGGCGATGCTTCACAAACGACGCCCGCGCAGCCGGCCACGCCGGCCCAGTAAGGCCCGACGCAAGGCCGGACAGCCTCGACGAAAATGCCCGCGAACGCGGGCATTTTCGTTTGCCGGGCGCGACGCTTCAGGCGCGCCGGCGGCGGACGCGGCGTAGCGCGGTCATCGCCAGCAGGCTCATCAGCTCCGCCAGCGGCAGAGCGCCACCGCCGCCCGATTTCTTCACGGTCAGCACCAGACTCGTGCCGTCGAGCGTCAGCGTCGCATGGGCAGGGGCCGTGCCGAGCGCGACGTTGGACGCCGTGATGCCGGACACCGAACCGAAGGTGGCCAGCGTGTAGGTGCCGGGATCGACGTCGGTGGCGTCGATGTCGACGGTGATCTCGCCGCTGTCGAGGCTGGCGGCTCCCGTCACCGTCAGCGTGTCGCTGCCGGGCGTGGCGATCTCCAGCGTCAGGCCGTCGCCGAGCGTCAGGCTGCCGAAGCTGGCGCTGCCGCTCTGCAGGACGATGGTGGAGAAGTTGCTGACGGCGCTGCTGTCGCTGAACGTCACGCCGGCGCCCGGATCGAGGGTCAGCGTGTTGCTGCCGTCGCCGCCGTCGATGCCGCCCTGCACGCTGGCGCCGCTGCCCAGCGTTAGGCTGTCGTCGCCGTCGCCGAGATCGATCGCCAGGTCGTTGGCGTCGGCGATGATGCTGCCACTGTTGGTGACGGTGTCGGCGCCGTCGCCGGTCTGCAGGGCCGCGCCTTCGTCGCTGTCGCCGGCGCCTTCGATGACGCCGGTGGACTCGTTGGTGATGGTGTCGTCCCAGTCGCCGACGAGCTTGATGGCGTAGCTGTCGTAGCCGCGGATCGTGCCGGCGTTGGTGATGGTGGTCGCCGCGAAGGCGTCGCCGCCGCTGGAGTCGTCGACCAGGACGCCGTGTCCCTTGGCGGTGCTGCTGGTGTTGGTGTTCTGGCCGGTGATTTCCGCGCCGGCGTTGTTGGTGATGCTGCCGCCGCCGATCGACACGCCCTCGGGGTTGTTGGCGTTGCCGTCGTCGCCATCGCCGGCGGCGCCGGTGCCGCGGATGATGCCGTTGTTGACCAGCGTCAGCAGGCCGTCGACATCGACGCCGTCGCCGTCGCCCACGCTGTACGTGCTGTCGTAGTTGCCGGTGATGGTGCCGTCGTTGGTCACGACGGCGTCGCCCATGATGATCAGGACGTTGCTGGTGTCGCTGTCGTCGGTGTTGTTGTCGATGTTGATGCCGGAACCGTTGACGCCGGTGATCGTGCCGCCCGCCTGGTTGATGACGGTGATGGTGAAGGCTTCGTCGGGATCGTCGTCGTCGGGACCGCTCGCGCTGCCGGTGATGCCGTGGCGGCCGGAGATCACGCCCGTGCTTTCGTTGGTCACCGTCACGCCGGTGGCGATCGCCGTGCCGCTCTCGTCGGCCTGGATACCGTCGTAGCCGGTGGCGCTCTCGCCGTCGTCGTCCAGCGTCGGCGTCGCCTGAATCGTGCCGTAGTTGTCGATCGTGCCGCCGGCGCCGGGACGCACGGCGTCGTCGGCGGTGGAGCTCAGGACGCCGTCCGCCTCGTTGACGATGCTGTTGCTGCCGCCGGCATCGCGCACGTTGACGGCGCGCCCGCCACCGGACGTGATGGTGCCGGCGTTGGTCAGGCTGAAGGTCGTGCCATCCGCGCCGGACGACACCTGGATGGCGTCTTCGCCGGTCGCCTCGATCAGCGCGTCCGCGTTGTTGGTGATGGTGAGCGTGACCGCGCCGCTGTTGGCGCGGATGGCGCGGTCGCTCTTGTCCTGGATGATCTGGCCGCTGTTGACGATGACCGCCACGCCGGTCCCGTCGCTGCTGCTGACCGTGATCGCCGGCGTCTTCTTCACGGAGACGTCGAGGACGCCGGCGGACTCGACGGTCCCCGTCTGCGTTTCGCCATCCGCCGGGTCCAGCGTCTGGGCCGTGGTGTTGCTGCCGGTCACGGTGAAATCGGCGGCGGCGGCCGGAAACGCCGTCGTCAGCAGCGCGGCGGCAATGAGGGTGCGCTGGGCGCGAACAGGCAGCATGGAACCGCTCCTTTGCATGATTTCCGTCGTTCTCGAATGGGATCGGCGCCGTGCGGGCCAGGGCGTGCGCCAACCGGCGATGTTAGCGACCGAACGTGACAGGAAATTGAAAAGCGGCGCGCGAAAAGATGTGCCGCAGCGCGGCCCGGACCGCTCAGATGTCGCCGTAGACGGCCGTCAACGGATAGCGGCGCTCGCGCCCGAACGCGCAGCGCGTGACCTTCGGCCCCGGCGGCGCCTGCCTTCGTTTGTATTCCGAACGGCGTACGAGGCCGGCGACGCGCTTGACGGTGGCTTCGTCAAAGCCGCGCGCGACGATTTCCGGGATCGACAGCTGGTTCTCGACATACAGCTCCAGCAGCGGATCGAGCACCTCGTACGGCGGCAATGAGTCCGAATCCTTCTGGTCGGGCCGCAGCTCGGCGCTCGGCGGACGCGTGATGACGCGCTCCGGAATCACCGGCCGGCCCGGCGGCGCGAGCGTGTTGCGGTAGACGGCGAGCTTGTAGACCAGCGTCTTGTAGACATCCTTGATCGGCGCGAAGCCGCCGCACATGTCGCCATACAGCGTCGAATAGCCGACCGCCATCTCGCTCTTGTTGCCGGTGGTCAGCACAACATGGCCGAACTTGTTCGACAGCGCCATCAGCAGCACGCCGCGCGAACGGGACTGGATGTTCTCTTCGGTAAGATCGACCGCCTTGCCGGCGAACGTCCCGGCGAGCGTCGAGCTGAAAGCCTCGAACGCCGGTTCGATCGGCAGGATCGAGTAACGGATGCCGAGCGCCTCGGCTTCGAGGCGCGCATCCTCGTTCGACATGCCGGCGGTGTAGCGCGACGGCAGCGACACGCCCCAGACACGATCGGCGCCGAGCGCGTCGGCGGCGATCGTCGCGACCAGCGCCGAATCGATGCCGCCGGACAGGCCAATCAGCGCCCCGGGAAAGCCGTTGCGGTTGACGTAGTCGCGCACCGACTGCATGAGGCCCCGGTAGACGACCGCCTCGAGCGGCGCTCCGTCGCGCAGCGTGCCGTCCTGCCAGCGACCATCGGCGAAGCTCAGCGCGAACACGCCTTCCTCGAACAGCGGCGCCGCGAAGGCGATGCGGCCATCGCCGTCGATCGCCGTCGAGTCGCCGTCGAACAGCACGTCGTCCTGGCCGCCGACGCAGTTCACGTAGGCGATCGGCAGGCCGGACTCGGCGACGCGCGAATCGAACACGCGGCGGCGGCCGGCGGTCTTGCCGATGTCGAACGGCGAGGCGTTGATGTTGAGCAGCAGCTCGGCGCCAGCCCTCTTCGCGGATGCGGCCGGATTCGGGCCCCAGAGGTCTTCGCAGATGCACAGGCCGACGCGTACGCCGTTCTGCTCGAACACCAGCGTGCCGGCGCGGCCGGCGCGGAAGTGGCGGCGCTCGTCGAACACGCCGTAGTTCGGCAGGAGCTGCTTGCGCGTACGCGCGACGATGCGGCCGTCGCGGATCACATAGGCCGCGTTGTGGATGACCTTCTCGCCGTGTTCTTCGGTGTACTCGGGCAGACCGACGACGACGGTGATGCCGCGCACTTCGTCGAGCAGTCGCCGCACGCCGTCGGCGATCACGCGCGGCATCGCCGAGCGCAGCAGCAGATCGTCCGGCGGATAGCCGATCAGCGACAGCTCGGGCGTCGCGACGAGATCGACCTTCAGCACGTCGCGCGCGTGCGCGGCGGCA
The DNA here is from genome assembly GCA_047605265.1 of Solimonas sp. Classification (GTDB taxonomy): domain Bacteria; phylum Pseudomonadota; class Gammaproteobacteria; order Nevskiales; family Nevskiaceae; genus Solimonas. Next base: position 546 of record JASGFY010000110.1, on the reverse strand, counting down.
TCGATGATCTTCTGGACGTTGCCTTCGACATCGCCGACCCAGAGGTTGAGCTGCGCGAGCGCGAGTTTGAGAGATTTCGGCATCCGCCGATTATCTCAGAAACCCGCGCACGCACATCCTATCCACCCCTGTCTACGATAGGCTTCAATGAGGCCGCGGCGCGAAGCTGCGGATCACGGTTTGAACTCTAAGAGCCTGTTCAAAGTTTCGAAAATTCCCGATGCTATAGGGATGAGAGCTCGCTATCCCAGTGATCTGAGCCGAGAACAATTTGCGGCGATTCAGCCGCTGCTGGAAGGCGCGCGCAAGAAGACGGCGCCGCGCAAGGTGGATCTGTACGACGTGTTCTGTGCGGTACTGTATTTGCTGCGCACTGGTTGCCAGTGGCGGGCACTGCCCAGCGACTTTCCCAAATGGCGCACGGTACATGCCTACTTCCAGATCTGGAGCGAGGTGGACCAAAACGGCATCAGCCTGCTGGAGCGGGCGCTCAAAAAATCAGGTTGGCGCGGCCCGAGGGAAACAGGGGCGCAACGCCTGCAGCAC
>JASGFY010000109.1:0-6884 GCA_047605265.1 Solimonas sp. | reverse complement strand
GAGCGCGGCGCGCAGCTCGTCGCGCTCAGCGGCCGTGCCGACGTCGACGCCGGCGTCGTCGATGAGGAGGCGCTGCTGCGCGCCGTGGCGCGCGCGCGCGCCGCCGGCCGGCGCATCGTCATGACCAACGGTGTGTTCGACGTGCTGCACGTCGGCCACGCGCGCTATCTCGAGGACGCGCGGCGGCTCGGCGATCTTTTGATCGTCGCCGTCAACGACGACGATTCGGTGCGCCGCCTGAAGGGTCCGGCGCGGCCGCTGAACACGACGGCCGACCGCATGGCGCTGCTCGCGTCGCTGCGCTGCGTCGATTTCGTCGTGCCGTTCACGGAAGACACGCCGGCCCGCGTCATCGGCCGCGTGCTGCCGGACCTGCTGGTCAAGGGCGGCGACTACCGGCCGGAAGCGATCGCCGGCTTCGACGCGGTGACGGCCAGCGGTGGCCGCGTGCTCGTGCTGCCGTTCCACGACGGTTATTCGACGACGAGCCTGATCGGCAAGGCGCGGAACTAGCGTGGTGCTCCGCAGGCCGGCCGCACCCGCGCGGCGGCCCGTGTTTCCCTTCTCTGCCGGCCGGCGCGTCACTCATGACGGCGCCGGCCGTATCCACAGGTTCCCATCGCATGTCCAGCCCAGACCCCGTCACCAGCCAGATCGCCCGGACGATCGCCGCCGAGGTCGCCGCGCAGCCGCGCCAGGTGCTCGCCGCCGTCGAACTGCTCGACGGAGGCGCGACCGTGCCGTTCATCGCGCGCTACCGCAAGGAAGTCACCGGCGGCCTCGACGACACGCAGCTGCGCCTGCTCGAAGAGCGTCTGACCTATCTGCGCGAGCTTGAAGCGCGCCGCCGCACGGTGCTCGACTCGATCCGCGCGCAGGGCAGGCTGACGGACGAGCTCGAAGCGAAGATCGCCGCCGTCGCCACCAAGGCCGATCTCGAAGACCTCTATCTGCCGTACAAGCCGAAGCGCCGCACGCGCGCCGAGATCGCGCGCGAGAAGGGTCTCGGCCCGCTCGCCGATGCGCTGTTCGATGAGCGCGGACGGGTGCCGGACGCAGCGGCGGCCGCGTACCTCAGCGAGCAGGTGCCGGATGTCAAGGCAGCGCTCGACGGCGCGCGCGACATCCTCATGGAGCGCTTCGCCGAGAACGCCGAACTGCTCGGCCGCCTGCGCGCCTACATGAAGGAGCACGCGCAGCTGCGCGCGCAGGTCGTCGACGGCAAGCAGGAGGCCGGCGCCAAGTTTTCCGACTACTTCGACCACCGAGAGCGCTGGGCGACGGTGCCCAGCCACCGCGCGCTGGCCATGCTGCGCGGCCGCAACGAAGAAGTGCTGATGCTGGAGATCGAACTCGACGCCGATCACGTCGGCGCGCTGAAGCCGGCCGAGCAGATGATCGCCGACGCGTACGCCATTCCGGCCAACGGCAGCAACGCCGACGCCTGGCTGCTCGACGTCGCGCGCTGGACCTGGCGCGTCAAGCTGTCGTTCTCGCTGTCGCTCGATCTGATGATGGACATGCGCGAGCGCGCCGAGGAGGAGGCGATCCGCGTGTTCGCGCGCAACCTCAAGGATCTGCTGCTCGCTGCGCCGGCCGGCTCGAAGACGACGATGGGCCTCGATCCCGGTATCCGCACCGGCGTCAAGGTCGCCGTCGTTGACGGCACCGGCAAGCTCGTCGACACCGCGACGGTCTATCCGTTCCAGCCGAGGAACGACGTGCGCGGCGCGCAGGCCGAACTCGCGAAGCTGATCGCGAAGCACCAGGTCGAACTGATCGCCATCGGCAACGGCACCGCCTCGCGCGAGACCGACAGGCTGGTCGCCGATCTGTTCGCGACGCTGAGCGGGCCGAAGCCGACGAAGATCGTCGTCAGCGAAGCCGGCGCGTCGGTGTACTCGGCGTCGGCGACCGCCGCCGCCGAATTCCCGGACCTCGACGTCTCGCTGCGCGGCGCGGTGTCGATCGCGCGGCGCCTGCAGGACCCGCTCGCCGAGCTGGTGAAGATCGAGCCGAAGGCGATCGGCGTCGGCCAGTACCAGCACGACGTCGACCAGTTCCGTCTCGCCAGGACGCTCGACGCCGTCGTCGAGGACGCGGTGAACGCGGTCGGCGTCGATCTCAACACCGCCTCGGCTTCGCTGCTCGCGCGCGTGTCCGGACTCGGCAGCTCGCTCGCCGAGGCGATCGTCCTGCACCGCGACCAGACCGGCCCGTTCAGGACACGCAAGGCCCTGCTCGACGTTTCGCGTCTCGGCCCGAAAACCTTCGAGCAGTGCGCGGGCTTCTTGCGCATCACGGGCGGCGACGAGCCGCTCGACGCCTCGGCCGTGCATCCGGAAGCCTATGACGTCGCCAAAAAGATCGTCGCTGCCTGCGGGCGCGACGTGCGCGCGCTGCTGGGTGACAGCAAGACACTGAAGGCGCTCGATCCGCGCGTGTTCGCCGACGAGAAATTCGGCCTGCCGACGGTGCGCGACATCATCAGCGAACTCGACAAGCCCGGCCGCGATCCGCGCCCCGAGTTCAAGACCGCGACGTTCAACGACGAGGTGCACGAGATCAAGGACCTGAAGCCCGGCATGGTGCTCGAAGGCACCGTGACCAACGTCGCCGCGTTCGGCGCGTTCGTCGACATCGGCGTCCACCAGGACGGCCTCGTGCACGTCTCGCAGCTCGCCGACCGCTTCGTGAAAGACCCGCATCAGGTGGTGAAGGCCGGCGATGTGGTGAAAGTGCGCGTCGTCGACGTCGACGCGGCGCGCAAGCGCATCGCCCTGTCGATGAAGAAGGACGACGACGGCACGCAGCGCCAGCCCGGCCCGCGCGGCCGCGACGATCGTCACGCGCGCGGCCAGCGCCCGCCGCCGCCGGCGAAACCGCAGCAGGGTTCGCTCGGCGCGGCGCTGCTGGAGGCGATGAGGAAAAAATAAGTATGGATTTCAGCGCTGGCGGCGGCGCTGCTTGCTCTGAAGCCGTGTGCCGCTTCGGTTGCCATACGCTTTCTGGTACAGGTTCCGGAGCCTCATTGAGCATCGCTGCGGTCACCGGGGAACACCTGCTACGCTCGGAACGAAACACCCTGATCATCGGTGGAGCATGGCCCGATTCTTTCCCGTCCGTAGCCGCTGCCGTTTTGATACCACGGGTGAAAGCCGGTTCGCGGAACGTCTGGATAACAAGTTAGAGAGCGACTACCTGTGCTGGTACAACGTGCCGGTCGGGCCGAAGGCATTGCAGCCGGATTTCATCGTTCTGCATCCACAGCGCGGCGTGCTCGTGCTGGAGGTCAAGGACTGGAAGCGCGAGACGATCCAGTCGATGGATCGCGACACCGCACAAATTCTCGACGGCGGTGAACTCAAGCCCGTCAGAAACCCGATGGCGCAGGCCCGGATTTACGCGCTCGAAGTTGCGGCGATGCTGCAGGCCGACGCGGCGCTCAAGCAGGCGCCCGGTACGCCATACGCCGGTGGCCTCATCATGCCGTACGGCTGGGGCGTGGTGCTGACGCGCATCACGCGCAAGCAGTTCGAGGAGACCGATCTGTGCGCAGTGCTCGATCCACAGCGCGTGATTTTCCAGGACGAGATGACGGAATCGGTCAACGACGCGGCTTTCCAGCAACGCTTGTGGGACATGTTCCATCACGTGTTTCCCTGCAAGCTGACGCTGCCGCAGATCGACCGGGTACGCCATCACCTGTTTCCGGAGATTCGCGTCAATGCGCAGTCCGGGCAGTTCGGTCTGCCGCTTGTGGATGAAGCAGCGACGCTGCCGAGCCTGATCAAGGTGATGGATTTGCAGCAAGAGCAGCTGGCGCGTTCTCTGGGCGAAGGACATCGCGTCATTCACGGCGTGGCCGGCAGCGGCAAGACGATGATCCTCGGCTACCGCGCCGCGCATCTGGTGAAGGTGCCGGGCAAGCCAGTTCTCGTGCTGTGCTTCAACAAGTCGCTGGCCGGCCGCTTGCAGCAGGTGATGGCGGCCCGGGGTTTGGGTGAGCGCGTCGTCGTACGCAGCTTCCATGCGTGGTGTCGCGACATGCTGATCGCTTACAACGTCGATTTGCCGCCGAAGGATGCGAATCAGGAGCAGTGGTCCAAGGCGCTGGTTGATAAGACCATCGCCGCTGTCGATCGCGGGCAGGTTCCGCGCGCCCAGTACGCGGCGGTGCTGATCGACGAAGGCCATGACTTTGCGCCGGACTGGTTCAAGCTGGTCGTGCAGATGCTGGATCCCGAGACGAATGCCCTGCTGGTTCTGTACGACGACGCGCAGACGATCTACCGCCAGCGGCGTGGTCTGGACTTCAGCTTCGCCAGCGTCGGCATCCAGGCGCAGGGCCGCACCACGGTGCTGCGCCTGAACTACCGCAACACGCTGGAGGTCCTGTCGGTGGCGCGTGCGTTTGCGACCGAATTGCTGGCGGAACGCGAAGCGGCCGACGATGGTGTGCCGATGATCGCACCGGAGAGCGCAGGCCGGCGCGGCGCGTTCCCTGAACTGATCCGTTGCGAATCCGATTGGCAGGAACGGGATTGCGTGGTTGCGCGCATCCGCGACGAGCAGGGTCACGGTCGCGCGCTCAGCGATATGGCGGTGATCTACCGGACAAAAGCGCAGGCCGATTTCGTCGAAAAGGCGTTGAAAGGCGCCGGTATCGCTTTTGTGTCTGCGGCACGGGACAAGGGAAAGAGTGCGCTATACGGTGCGGACGATGCGGTGAAGATCGTCAGCATGCATTCGAGCAAAGGTCTCGAATTCGGCTTCGTGCTGATTCCCTGTCTCGGCGAAATGCCGAAGGCCGGCGAGCCACCCGAGGATGAGGCCCGCCTGTTGTACGTGGCCATGACGCGAGCGATCGACCGGCTGGTGATGACGTACCGTCAACCCTCCGATTTCACGCGCCGCGTGCAGGACTCGATTGCCGGCGTACGCGATCGTTTGGCGGAAATCGCGGGCTGACGCGGCAAGCGCCTGCCGGCGCGCTGCGGCGCTTGCAGGCGGGCTCAGTCGCGGTGAAACACCACCGGCCGCGCGCCGTAGACGCGCTTGCACATCCACGCCGACAGCGCCGAGTCGAGATACGTGGCGTGGCCGGGGAACCAGTCGACGAGCGCCTGCGCGAGCGAGCGCGTCGCCTTGATCGCCCGCTCACCGGGCTCGGCGGCGAGCAGATCGCGAACCTCGTAGACCGACTTCATCACCGCTGCGTGCTCGTCGATGTGGCAGTCGGCGGCGGGAAAGCCCGTCGTCTGCATCCATTCCTTTTCTTCGCCGAAATGCGCCTCGGCGTGCGCGATGAAATCGTCGAGCCGCGCCGGCAGCGCGTCGTCGCCGGCGGTCAGCAGGGCGTTGACCTTCTCGACGAAGTCGCGGTGCGTGTCGTCCATGCGCTCGTAGCCGAGCTTGTATCTGTCGCTCCAGGCGAAGGCCGGTGCAGCCGAAGACATGATGCGGGCATCCTGCGGGCGGAGCCCGATCTTAACCCACAGTGCTGTTCAGTACTTCCACTCGACGCCGAGGCCGGCCAGCACCGCGAAGCCGGGGCCGGGCTCGTAGTAGCGGCCGTTGCCGTCGTTGACGATGACCGAGCCGACGTAGTCGCGGTCGAGCAGGTTGTCGAGATTGACGAAGGTGCGCAGGCGCACGGTCGGCCAGTCGAAGACGTAGCCGCCGTCGAGGCCGACGAGCGCGTAAGATGGCGCCGATTCGCTGTTGCTATCGTTGACGGCGACGCGGCTCAGGTAGCGCACGTCGAGGCCCGCGTGCCAGCCCGTGTCGCCGCCCCAGCCGAGCTTGCCGTACAGGTTCGATTCCGCCACGCCCGGAATGCGCGCGCCGGCCGGCACCGTGGTGTTGAGCGTGGTGCACGGCGTGCCCGAGCAGGCCTGGTAGGCTTCGCGCACGCGCGCGTCGAGCAGCGTGTAGGCCAGGTCGAACTGCCAGCTGCCGGTGAAGCGGCTGGAGAACTGCGCTTCGGCGCCCTGGCGGCGCGATTGCTTCGCGTTGCCGTAGGTGGTGCGGCCGCCGCTGTTGGTGAGCACGATCAGCTCGTCCGTCGTCTCGGCGTCGAACACGGCGATCTGCGCGTGCGTGCGGGCGCCGAGCTTGAACTTGGCGCCGAGTTCGCCGTTGTCGCTGCGCGCCGCCTTCAGGTCGAAATTGAGTCCGGCGCCGCCGTCCGGGCGATAGGCGAGTTCGGCGAAGGTCGGCGTCTCGAAGCCGCGGCCATAGGAGCCGTAGAGGCGCACCGCGTCGGTGGCGCGGAACAGCAGGCCGGCGACCGGCGCGACCGCGGAATATGCCCTGCTGCCGCTGTCGTCGGGGTTGTCGTCCGTGATGTAGTGGTCGTCCGACCGGAAGACGATGCGGTTGTTGCGCACGCCGGCTGTCAGGTTCCAGCGCTCGGCGAAGCGCCAGTCGGCCTGCAGGTACTGATCGAAATTCCATTCGGTGTCGATCTCGTCGCGGCGCAGCGCGCCCTTCACGCCGACTTCGGCGCCGTCGTCGACGAAGTTCTCGTAACCCAGACGGTGCTGGCGCAATTCGTCGTAGGTGAGGCCGGCGACGATGCTCAGCGGACGCTCCTCGCTGCCGGCACGGTAGTGCCAGCGCGCTTCGCCGCCGCCGTAGTCGGTGCCGAGGTCGACGACACCACCCGAGTGCAGCGCGCTGTTCTGCTGCGTGGCCACGGGAATCGCGAGGAACTGCAGCACGTCGCGCGAACCGTAGTAGCCAATCAGCTCGGTGCTCTGGCGTTCGCTGAAACGGTGCTCCCAGATGGCGCCGCCCTGCGTCTGGCGGGCGCTCTTGCGCGTGTCGTACAACGTGGCCTGCGGTGCCGCGGCATTCGGCTTCGCTTCGAACTGCGCGCG
>JASGFY010000108.1:0-7321 GCA_047605265.1 Solimonas sp. | reverse complement strand
GGATCATCCGTCAGCTCGGCCGCCGGCAGCACATTCCGGGGGCCGGGCGTCCCGTAGCGCCACGGCTCCAGAGCCTCGACGCGCTCCACCGTCACATCGGCCTTGCCCTGCCGGTCGAGGATCAGCAGGCAGGTGTAATTCGCAGCCTGCCGCCCGAAGACCTGCTGCACGCCGAAATGCACGATTTCCTCAAGGACGTGACCGGCTGTCACCAGGCGGCGGAGCGCCCGCCCCGCCTGAATCGTCATGAACTTGTGCGGGATGATGAAGCCAAGCCGCCCATCCGGCCGGACAAGAGACAATGACCGCTCTATAAACAGCGCATACTTGTCGAAATTATCCTGCCGCGCCGTCGTGTAGGGCGAGGCGGCGTTCTGATAGAAAGCGGCCTCTTCCGGGGAATAAGCCTGCATGTTCTGGATGCGGATATAGGGCGGATTCCCCACGATCACGTCGAACCCGCCCCGTGCCGTTTCGGCGGGGAACTCGTCGGCCCACGAGAACGGATTGACCTTCTCCAGCAGTCGGGCGGGCAGCGCGCCCCGCGCGGCCGTCCATTCTGCTTGGCTGACGAGGCTGTTGCCTGCGCGCAGCGTTCCTTCCAGCTCTGGCAGGGCCGGTGTGCCGGTACGCTCGACGTAATCGCGCAGGCCGGCCGCGCCTTCATCCTCGATCAGCTTCAAGAGAAGGCTGAAGCGGGCGACCTCGACGGCATTGGCGTCAATGTCCACGCCCCGAACATGGGCCAGCAGAATGCGGCGCTTTTCCTCAAAGGTGAGCCGCCACAGCCCCGCCCCCGCTTCGTAGATTTTCCGGCCGGCATGCGTCGCACGGTCGTTCGCCTGATACCATGCAAGATAATGGTCGGTCAGGAACTCGAACACCGACAGCAGGAAGATGCCGGAGCCGCAGCAAATATCGGCAACCGTGAACCCCTCCAGATTGGTGGGAGCCTTGCCTGCGAGGCGCGGGCCAAGCGTGCGCTGCACGATGGCGTCAACGATATAGCGCGGCGTCGGCACGACGCCGCCGCTTTCCCGGACTTCCGGTTTGCTGGCGATCTCGACCGCGCCGTGGGCGTCGATCGTGATGGTCTCGCCCAGGAACTGCTCGTAAATTTCACCGAGCACTTCGGTTTCGACAACGGCGAAGGTGTAGGGACTCTGCGGATAATACAGCTCGTTGATGATCCCGCTCAGCACATCATCGCTGATGCGGACGCCCAGCCGGGCATCGTCGAGCAGGCGGAACAGGCCGGAATCATAGAAGGCATCCGCCCGCCGCAGCTCCGCCAATAGGGCATCGAAGCTGCCGCTGCCGGCGGCAAGGCCGCGCAGGGTTTCATAGCGTTCGATCTCCCGATCTTCGCAGATGCGCAGGAAGACGATCCGCAAAAGGAAAAGCTGCACCGCATAGGTCAGCTCTTCCGGCGACAGGCCGGGTGTGTTGCGGTGAATGTCCTGCGCCAGCCGCTCGCGCCAAGATCGCACCTGGCACAAGAAGAAATCGTCGAACTGTTCCGCCCCGTGGCGTGTCACATCGACGGAGAAGCGCCGGTCGAAATCGCCGGAATAGACCGCCTCGCGCGAGAGCAGCGGCCACAGCTCGTCAAAGCGCGCCTCGAACTCGTCGTAGCGCACCAGCAGAATGCGCGCGACATGCGCTTCGTCGGTCAGGTCGGGCCTGGGCTGGCAATCATAGACCGCGAGCTGGTGGAAGTTGGTCAGGACCGCGATCGGCAGGCTGGCCGAATACCCGTATCGCCGCGTCTGAAACGCCGCGTCCCGGTTGCGGTCGATATGGACGCTCGGCTTCTTGGCCTCGACGAACAATTTGCGCTGGCGGGCAAGCCGCAGCTCATAGTCCGGCTTCTTGGAAAGCCGCTCTTCGCCAACCTCGACCGTGGCCTCTTCAATGACTTCCCGCAGGCCAAGCGGCTGGCCGGCCGCGTTATGCACGTCCCATCCGAATGCCGCGAGCAGCGGCGTGATGAAATCCGTGCGGGCCTGCGTCTCGTTATAGGCCGGCCGCAGATAGTCCGCTTCGTTGCGCTGAAAGCTCTGGACCAGCGCACCGACACGGGCGCGTGCGGCGGTTTTGGGGGCCGCGCCGGTCATGCTGCATCGCCCTGCGCCGCTTTCCTGGCCCCGCGCCGGCGCGAGTTCCTGCGATCCCGCATCTTCGTCCAGACGCTTTTCAGCAGCGTGCATTCAGCCGTCGACAGGCCCATGTGCTCGCGCAGGATGATGCGCGCGTTTTCTTCCAGAACGGAATCTAGCCGTCCGGCGCGAACCAGTTGATCCACTTCCGTCAGCGGCATCGCGCCGTTCAGCTTGGCCGGCATCAGCAGCCGCTCGGCTTCGGTCGGTTCCAGCTCCAGAACACCTCCGCCATAGCTGCGGCCCTCGATCTCGGCCGAGGCGGCCGTGAGCCAGGTGTAAGTGTTGGCAATGACCCGCTCCGGCTTCGCGCCATTGCTCCGCATGCGGTGGATCGTATCGGTGGACGTTGCGCCGGAGGCGTTCAGCACCATGCGCGGGAAGTCGTAAATCTGCCGGAAGGCGAAGCCATCCGGCACCCACACGGACGGCACCAGATACCAAGGCTTGCGGATCGAGCATTTATAGCCGGTATGAAATTCCTTGCGCTCGCCCTCTTCGATATAGCGGCGCAGCTTGGCCGTCAGCTTGCCAGCCTGCCCAGGGTCGATGTTCAGCAGGTGGACGCGATCCCCGGCCGCTGCGAGGGATCTCCAGTCTGCTTTCCCGATCTGGCTTCCCTTCAACTGCGCGGATCTGGAGACGAGGGGCGTTGTGAAGCCTTCGAGGCCTAAGGCGGCGACCTGATCGGCCGACAGCACGAAAAATTCGTTCTTCCCCGTGACCACGCCCACGTCGATGCTCGCATGGGCGGACATCGGCGCGGTGATCGCGGCTTCCTTCAGCGCCCGCATGAAGGTGATCTGCCGGTTGTCGAGGAAGTATTTCAGCCACTTCTCGCTGTCATGGCGGATCGTTTTGACTTCCGCCCGCTCCAGCAGGAGCGCCGGCTTGCTGCCGGTAATGTCGGCAACGGTATCGGCCGCCGTGAGAGCCACGCGGCAATCGTTGCCTTCCGACGCCGAGGCCAGAGCGCCGTCCGCCAGCAGCAGGACAACTTCCTGTTCCGCATTTTCAAAGAACAGCTCGTTGCACGCGATCACGTCGATGCGCGTGAAATGATCGGTCAGGTAGGATCGGAGCTGCGCCGCATAGGTGACTTGTAGGATTTCCGCCGGCAGCACGAGCGCGAGGCGGCCGCCCGGCTTCAGGCTGGCCGTCGCCGCGACGACGAACGGCACCCAGATATTCGTCAGGCGATTGGGGGTTAGCCCCTGCTCCCCCATGATCGACATGGCGATAGTGCGGTGCGGCTCCGGGAACGACTGGTAACGGATGAAGGGCGGGTTGCCAATAATCGCGTCAAAGGCGGGCTGATCGGACGCCTGCCACCATGCGAAAAAATCTGAATTTTGAATGATCTTCTCGGCCGACTTGCCAAGCACGGGCTGCAGCCGTTCGGTGGCAGAGCGGGCTTCAGCGGGGATGATCTCGACGCCGGTAAGAAGGCGCGCGATCTTGGCCGGGGTTGCGCCAAGCGCCCGCAGGCGGCGGGCGGCCGCTTCGAGAAAAGCGCCATCGCCGCAGCTCGGCTCCAGCACGGCATCATCGGCCGACTGGATCGCCCAGCCGCAAAGCCACTCCGCGACCTTTGACGAGGTGTAATAACCACCGCGCAGCTTGTCTTCGTCCAAATCGGCAAAGCGACCACGCGGGCCGGCGCTGGAGGCTACGCCCCCGGCCTTGATGGTGCGTGATTTGGTGCGCGTGATCGTCATTCTTTCCCCACATGAAGCAGCGGCATGTCGTCCTTCAGGAGGCGGTCGATCGCTTCACGAATTACCCATGCCACCGATACCCGATTCTTTCGGGCAATCTCGTTAAGCTCGCGGTGCTGCTCCGCCGTGAGGCTGACGGACAGGCGATGTGCGGACTTGTCGTCGTTGTCTGAAGCGGTGCTTTGCATGGCGGCTTTTTTGTTACATCAGTATGCACCACGCTACACCAGAGCGGTGCTGGAGGCAAGATTCCCTCGCAAAAACCACCGTTTTTGAGACCTTGCCAAGAAGCCCGCCCGAGCGCCCGGCATGGGTCGCGCATGCCTCTCAAAACTATCTCTTGAAATTTCTCTCTCAATTCCGCCATAGTGAGACGAGTTTTAAGAGGTTTGCATGCTTGTCGGCTATGCCCGCGTCTCGACGCAGGATCAGAATCCCGCCTTGCAGCTCGATGCCCTGACGGCGGCGGGCTGCGAGAAGGTATTCACCGAGAAGGCATCCGGCGCGCAGCGCGACCGGCCCGAGCTGGCCGCCGCCCTGTCATACATGCGGTCAGGGGACAGTCTGGTGGTCTGGAAGCTCGACCGCCTGGCGCGCTCCCTGCCCCAGCTCATCGAGACGGTTGCCACCCTTGAGGATCAGGGCATCGGATTCCGCTCCCTGACGGAAGCGATCGACACGACGACCGCCGGCGGCAAACTGGTCTTTCACATTTTCGGGGCGCTTGCCGAGTTTGAGCGATCCGTGATCCGCGAGCGAACCCGCGCCGGCCTGAAGGCCGCGCGCGATCGCGGCCGCAAGGGCGGCCGCCCCCCTGCCCTGTCCGCCGCCGACCTGGCGGTGGCCACGGCGCTCTTGCGCGATCCGGCGATCACCGTGGACGAGGTGGCGACCCGGCTGAAGGTTTCGCCGGCGACGCTCTACCGGCATTTGCCGGGCGGGCGCGGCGGTATCGGGGCGCAGGGGGAAACAAGTGCTCAAGAAGATCATTTCGATTAAGAACGTCGGCCGGTTCCGCAACTCGGCCGCATCCGGCAATCCGCAGCTTGCCAAGCACACTTTCATCGCCGGTGCGAACGGCTTCGGCAAAACGACGCTCTGTGCCGTCCTGCGCTCCCTGCAAACCGGCGATCCGGCCCATGTTCTCGGCCGCAAGACCCTTGGCGCGACCGACACGCCGGCGATCGAGCTGCTACTGGACGGCGGCGGGCAAGCCCGCTTCGACGGCACGGCATGGAACGTGACCAAGCCGGACATCGCCATCTTCGACGGCGTGTTTGTCGCGGAGAATGTCCATTCCGGCGAAGTCGTGGACATAGAGCACAAGCGCAATCTCTATCGTGTCATTGTGGGCGACGCCGGCGTGAAGCTCGCGGCGCAGGATGCCGAGCTGGCCGCCGAGAGTCGCACCAAAACTGGCGAGATCAGCACGGCGGGCAAGGCGGTTCAGCCGCATGTGCCGGCGGGCATGAAGCTGGACGCCTTCATTGCCTTGCCGGAGATAGACGACATTGCCGCGCAGATCGAGGCGCAGGCGCGCAGCGTGGACGCGCTGCGGCAGGCCGGGGCGTTGCGCGCTCGCCCTGCCCTCTCGGAATTTGCCATTCCGGCCCTGCCGGATGATTTCACCGGCCTGCTGGCCCGCTCCATCGACGACATTGCGCAGGATGCCGAGCAAAGATTGTCGGCGCACCTGGCTGCACATGGCATGACGGCCAGCGACGGCAATTGGATTGCGGACGGCCTCGGCCATGCCGAAGATACCTGCCCCTTCTGCGGGCAGGATATTCGGGGCCTTCCGCTGATCGCCGCGTTCCGGGCCGTGTTCAGCGAGCGTTATGGGGCGCTGGCCGGAGAAATCGCCACCATGAAAGCGACCGTCGCGCGGGACATGGGCGATGCTGCCCTGGCCCGCCTTGGCACCGTCGCGGAGCAGAACAACGGCGGCGTCGAGTTCTGGCAGAAATATTGCGCGATCGAGACCCCTGCCCTCGCCTTGCCGGCAGAGGCCGTCGCGGCGATCCGCGCACTTGCCGTCGCGGCGATCGGGCTTCTCGACCGCAAAGCGGCAGTGCCGCTCGAACCGATCGCGCCGGATGCGGGATTCACCGCCGCGCGCGCCGCCTATGACGGCGCGGCCGCCGCCATCGAGGCGGCAAATGCCGTGATCCGTGCGGCCAACACCATCATCACTGACAAGAAGGCCGCCACGGACGCCGGCGACCTCAAGGCCACCGAGGCCGAATTGGCCCGCTTGAATGCGATCCAGACCCGACACCGCGCGGACGTGTCCGACCTCTGCGCCGCCTATACGAAGCTCTCCGGCGAGAAGGACGCCATCGAGACCCGCAAGGAGGCGATCAGGAAGCAGCTCGACGCGCACACAAAGACCGTGGTGAAGCCCTACGAGCGGCGCATCAACGACTATCTGGCCGCGTTCAATGCCGGCTTCACCATCACCGAGACCAAGCACGCCTACCCTGGCGGCGTCGCCACATCGAGCTACCAGCTCGTCATCAACGACACGGCCGTTGACCTTGGCGACAGCAAGACGCCGGGGGATCGGCCGAGCTTCAAGAACACCCTCAGTGCCGGCGACCGCACCACCCTCGCCCTCGCGTTTTTCCTCGCGCATCTGGAACGCGATCCGGCAGCGGCCGGAAAACTGGTCGTGTTCGACGATCCCTTTAACAGTCAGGACGCTTTCCGCCGCCGGCAAACCGTGCACGAGATCATGAAGGTGGCCGGGAAATGCGCCCAGGTGATCGTGCTTTCGCACGACGCCACTTTCCTCAAGCAGGTTTGGGACAAGTCGCCGGCTGCCGAGCGTGTCGCGGTGATGATTGCCGATCACCGCACCCAAGGCTCGAAAATCACGCCCATAGACCTTGAGGACGCTTGCAGGGGCCGGACGGCGGAAGACATTGACCACCTGCAAACCTATCTCACGACCGGCGCGGGCGTCTTGATCGACATTATCCGCAAGATGCGCGTCGTTCTCGAAACTCATTGCCGCACGACCTATCCGGGCAGTTTCCTTGCCGGTGACTGGCTGGGCGACATGGTGCGGAAGATACGCGAGGGCGGCGCAGTTCATCCCGCGCAGGCGCTTTATGACGAGCTGGACCAGATCAACGGCTATACGAGCCAGTATCACCACGGGGAGAATATGGCCGACGCCACGCCGGATCAGATCGACCCGACAGAACTAACGGGCTTTACGCGGCGCACCCTGCGCATCGTCAACGCTCTTCAAGCCTGACACGACGACGCCGGCCGGGCGTATGGTGCTGAGAACGCATTGACATAACCACGTTTAGTTGCTGGCCCTAGAAGTAGGGCCTTGCCCGGTTCCTTACGCAAAGGGTTGCAGAATCGGGCGGTTTCGGCTCTTCATGTAGACATGGCGAGTCGCACCCGAGAACAAGTTAAGCTGGAAAGTGT
>JASGFY010000107.1:0-7382 GCA_047605265.1 Solimonas sp. | reverse complement strand
TCGGCGAGACCGAGCTGCCGCCGGCGATCGTGCCGCAGGGCTATCTGCTGACCTGAGCCGGCAGGGCCCCGCGGGATCTTTGCGCCGCCGCGTCAGCGCGGCGCCGACGCGACGCGCCAGATGCGGCCGCCGACGTCGTCGCTGACGAGCAGCGCGCCGTCATGGGCGATGGCGACGCCGACCGGCCGGCCCCAGACGCTGTCGTCGTCGTTGACGAAGCCGGTCATGAAGTCCGTGTAGTCGCCCTCCGGCTCGCCGCTGCGGCGCAGGGTGAGGTGCACGACCTTGTAGCCGGTGCGCTTGCTGCGGTTCCATGAGCCGTGCAGCGCGACGAAGGCGTCGCCGCGAAGATCGTCCGGCAGCGCCGGGCCGGCCTGCTCGCCGACGAAGACGATGCCGAGCGCCGCCGAATGCGCCTGCAGCAGCACGTCCGGCACCGTCGTCCGCTCGCGCAGATCGGGGCGCTCGCCGGCGTGGCGCGGGTCTTCATGCGGGCCGATGTAGTACCAGGGCCAGCCGTAAAACGCGCCTTCGCGCACGCGCGTCACGTAGTCCGGCACCAGATCGTCGCCGAGGCCATCGCGCTCGTTGACCGCGCACCACAGCGCGCCGGTCACCGGCTGCAGCGCCAGACCGACGCAGTTGCGGATGCCGGTCGCGTATGCGCGCAGCGGCGCCTTGCCCTCGGGGTCGGTGACGAGCACGTCGGCGCGCCCCTCCTCATCGCCCCAGGCGGCGCCGAGGCCGTTCTTCTGCTCCCAGGCGGCGAGCTGCGCCGGCGTCTTCTTCGGCAGGCCCTCGGCGACGTTCGAGCCCGAGCCGACCGAGACGTACAGCGCCCGACCGTCCGCCGAGAACGCCAGGTCGCGCGTGCTGTGGCCGCCGGTCCTGGCGCTGAGGCGCGGCACGACGACCTGCGGCGGGCCGGCGGCGACCAGATCGCCGTTCCCGTAGGCGTAGCGCAGCACGCGGTTGTTCTCGGCCACGTAAACCCATTGCGGCTGGTCGCCGGCCGGATAGAAGGCGATGCCGAACGGACGGTCAAGGCCCTGCGCGTAGACCGAGCCGTGCTGCGCGGCGGCTGCGCCGTCGGCGGCGCGCAGCACGCGGATGCGGCCACTGCCGGTCTCGGCGACGAAGACGTCGCCGTTCGGCGCGACGCGCAGGCGGCGCGGACCGTCGAGGCCGTCGGCCCAGACGCCAACCGTGTAGCCGCGCGGCACCTGCGGCAGCGCGCCCGCCGCGCGCGGCGCCTTACGCGGGCCGTTGCCGGCGCTCGGCGTGAGATACGGCGCCGGCAGCTCGGCGGCGACCACGCGGTGCGAGCGGCCCGGCGCGTCACGATCCCAGTCGCCGGCGCGCAGCCGCGCCGCGGCACCGCCATCCTGTTCGGCCGGCAACGCGCCGGCGCGCGTCGTCGCCAGAAAGGCGATCAGCTTGCGGCGCTGGGCGGCGTCCGGCACCGCCGCGGTCATCGTCGTGCCGGAAATCATCGTCGCCGGCGCCGCCAGGAAGCGATCGAGCGCGTCGCGGTCCCAGCGCACGCGCGCATTGCGCAGCGCGTCACTGTACGCATAACCAAGCTGCGCCGCGCCCGGACGGTCGACGACGCCAGCCAGATCCGGCCCCATCGCCCCGCCCGGCAGCTCCGGCCCGGCCGAATGGCAGAGCAGGCAGTTTTGCGCGAACAGCGCGCGCCCCTCCGCCGGGTCGTCGGCGGCGTGCGCGGAGACGGCGAACAGCAGCGACAGCAGCGGCACGAGGCGGCGCGGGGACGGCATGGTCAGCTCCGGAGCATGGAAAACCGACACGATAGAGGAACTGCCTGAACCGTACCGGGCCCGCGCGCCGGGGCACGGGCCCGCGCGCCTCAGCCGCCCGGCGCGTAGCGGACGGTGAAGAACCAGCTGGTGCCGAGCGAGGCGTAGCCGGCGGCGGTCTCGTAGGCCTGGTCGAGCACGTTGCCGGCCTTGAGCTGCAGCGTCCACGCCGGCCGCACGCGGTAGTCGGCGCGCAGGTCGACGGTCGCGTAGCCGCCGAGCTTCGTGGTGTTGTCCGTGTCGTCGTAGCGGTCGCCGGAAGCGAACACGGTGGTGCCGACGGAGAAGGCGCGCCAGTCGTAATCGAGGTCGAGGCGCGCGGTCTGCCGTGCCCGGCGCGGCAGCTGATTGCCCTGGTCGTCGCCGGCGCTGCGGTTTTCCGGATCGAGCCAATCCAGATAGAGCTGCGCGCGGAACGCGGCGACGGTCGCGCCGAGCTGCGCCTCGACGCCGAGGATGCGCGCGGCGCCGACGTTGTACGGATAGTAGTCGGGCGCGGCGGAGACGATCAGCTGGTCGATCGTCGTGCGGTAGCCGCCGAGGCTCCAGCGCCAGTCGGCGCCGAGAGCCGCCTGCTGGCCGCCGAGGCTGATCTCGACGCTGTGCGAGCTTTCCGGCTTCAGCTCGGGATTGCCATAGCCGTACGGGTAGTACAGCTGGTTGAACGTCGGCGCCTTGAACGCCGATGCGTAGGAGACGCCGGCGCGCAGGCCGCCGCCGAAGCGGTAGCCGTAGGCGATCGAGCCGGTGTCGTGCCCGCCGTACTGCTGGTTGTCGTCGTGGCGGCCGGCCAGCTGCAGTTCGTGCCCGCCCCAGGCGCCCCCGCCGCCGGCCGCGTACTGCGCGTAGACGCCGGCGTCGTCGCGTTCGCGAACGTCGTAGTCGGTATCGCCGCCGACCCGGTCGTGGCCGAAATCGACGCCGGCGCTGAGCCGCTGGTGCGCGGTGAGGTGCACGTCGTTCTGCCACGCGTAGCTGTCGCGGTAGGTGTCGATCGCGCTGCGATTGCTGATCGTCCCGTCGCTGTTGGTGAACGAATCGAGCCGGTCCTGCGCCTCTCCGGCGGTCAGCGTCACGTCCCAGCCGTGCAGCGGCGAGAAGCGCGCCGAGCCGCCGAACAGCTGCTGCACGCCGTAGTCTTCGTTGTAGTAGCCGTCGTATTCGTTGTGGCTGTCGGCGAGCAGCCAGTGCGCCTCGAGCGCGGCGCCGCCGGCGAAGTTCCAACCCAGGTTGGCGGTGCCGGCGCCGCTGCGGAAACCGTCGTGATCGGGCTCGCCGGCGGACGGCTCGGCGTTGATGCCGTCGGTCGTGGCGCCGG
Source organism: Solimonas sp. (assembly GCA_047605265.1). Lineage (GTDB taxonomy): Bacteria > Pseudomonadota > Gammaproteobacteria > Nevskiales > Nevskiaceae > Solimonas. Next base: position 4,244 of record JASGFY010000107.1, on the reverse strand, counting down.
ACAAGCCGACGCTGTACCAGCCGCCGCCGCCGAAACCGCCGCGCAGGCTGCCTTCGATCTTGCCGCTGCCGTAGTTGCCGCCGCCGATCGAGAACGCCGGCGTCGGCGCACCGTCGGTGCTGCCGCGCCGGGTGAAGATCTGGATCACGCCGCCGAGCGCTTCGGAGCCGTACAGGCTCGACCGCGGACCGCGGACGATTTCGATGTGGTCGATCAGGTCGACCGGGATCTGCTCGTAGGCCACCGTGCCCGCCGTGGCCGAGCCGGCCTTGAGGCCGTCGATCAACACGATCACGTGGTCGGCATTGGTGCCGCGCAGATACAGGGAGGCCGTCTTGCCGGGGCCGCCGTAGCTGACCAGCTGCACGCCGGGCAGACCTTTGAGCAGGTCCGGCAGATCGCGCGGCTGCAGACGGTCGATGTCGGCGCGCGTGATGACGGTGACCGGCGCCAGCGCTTCGTCGACCGGCTCGGCGGCGCGGCTGGCGGTGACGATGACGGTGCCGGCGTCGGCCGCGTCGGCCATCGCGACGTCGACGGGCGCGGCGGCGGTCTGCGCATGGGCCGGCGCGAAGCCGGCGGCGAACAGTGCAACGAGCACCTTGCGATAAGGCATGAGTCCCTCTCCCTGTGCCGGCGCCCCACGCGACGGCGGTTCGTAAGAAACGAAGGCGCGGGAGTCTTTCGGGCAGGCGCGGAACGGCAACGGCTTCGCCTGTTCCGGCAGCGCCCACCGCGAGCCTTCACGTGATCCGGGCCGGTATCCGGGCTCGCGGGTTTTGCCGGTCAGCGCCTTCCCATGTCCGGGACACAGTGGCGTAGAGCTGACGACGACTCGCTTACCGTTGCGGGGGCAGCGCCGGCCTGATCGTCCGGGAACGAACGACGCACCGGCTTCCCGTTCAACCGCTCTGCCGATCGGCATCGCGGCACCTGGAACGGCGCGCACTGTATGCGAGCGGCGCGGCGGGAACAAGCGGCGATCGCAGGCGCGGGCAAAGCGTCCGGGAGCGGCGCGCGATCCCGCCCTGTTTCCCGCGCTGCGCCGCTTACAATGCGCCGCCACGCTCCCGACTCCGCCGCCATGATCACCCTCTACGGCATCAAGAACTGCGACACCGTGCAGCGCGCGCTCAAGCGCCTGGGCGACGAAGGCATCGCCTTCCGCTTTCACGACTTCAAGAGCGAAGGTCTGCCGCGCGAACTCGCGCAGCGCTGGATCGACGCGCTCGGCGTCGACACCGTCGTCAACCGCAAGGGCACGACCTGGCGCAAGCTCGACGCGGCGACGCGCGACGGCCTCACCGCCGCCAACGCCGCGGCGCTGCTCGCGCGCGAGCCGTCGCTGGTCAAGCGGCCGGTGATCGACCGCGACGGCGCGCTGTCGGCCGGCTTCGCGAAGGCCGACGAGGACGCGATCGTCGCGCGGCTGCGCTGAGCGGCGCTACGGCCCGGCGTCCGCCGACGCATTCAGCCGCCGGATCAGCCGGCCCATCGTCAGACCCTGCACGAGGATGCTGAAGACGACGACGATGTAGGTCGAGGCCAGCACGATGTCGCGGCCGGCGAATTCGGGCAGCGACAGCGCCAACGCCACCGACACCGCGCCACGCAGACCGCCCCAGGTCAGCACGCGCACGGTATGCGGCGTGAACGGACGGAAGCGGCGGATCAGCATGATCGGCACGCCGACGCTGACGAAGCGCGCGAGCAGCACGATGGGAATGCACAGCAGGCCCGGCAGCAGTGTCTGCATCGATACCGACAGCGCAATCACCTCCAGTCCGATCAGGCCGAACAGCACGAGGTTGAGCAGCTCGTCGGTCAGATCCCAGAAGGTGAACAGGTGCTCGCGCGTCTGCTCCTCCATCGCGTACTGGCGGCCGTGGTTGCCGACGACCAGGCCGGCGACGACCACCGCGATCGGCGCCGACGCATGCAGCGCCTCGGCCAGCGCGTAGCCGCCGACCGCCATCGCCAGCGTGATCAGCGTTTCGACCGCGTAGCTCTCGATCGTGTAGAGCAGATAGAAGCCGGCGGCGCCGATCGCCAGCCCGACGAGCAGGCCGCCGGCCACTTCCTCGACGAGCAGCTTGCCGACCTCGTCGACGGAGACGTCGTGCCCGCCGGCGGCGACGCCGAGCAGCGTCACGAAGGTGACGATGCCGATGCCGTCGTTGAACAGGCTTTCGCCGGCGATCTTGATCTCCAGCGCGCGCGGCGCGCCGGCCTTCTTGAGGATGCCGAGCACGGCGATCGGATCGGTCGGCGAGATCAGCGCGCCGAACACCAGGCACCAGATCAGCGGCAGCGGCTCGGCGAGGAACAAGGTCGCCAGATGCAGCACGCCGCCGACCACCACCGTCGACAGCACCACGCCCAACGTGGCGAGCACGATCACCACGCCGGCCTGGCCGCGCAGCTCGCTGAGGTTGACGTGCAGGCTGCCGGCGAACAGCAGCAGGCCGAGCAGGCCGTGAAAGACGACTTCGGTGAAGTCGATGCCGCCGACCAGATGCCGCGTCCAGTCGGTCAGCGGCGGATAGAAGGTGCCGGTCAGCGTCAGCGCCACCGACATCATCATGCCGATCACGGTGATGCCGATCACGTCGGGCAGACGGAAGAAGCGCGTGTTGAGATAGCCGCAGAGCGCCACGGCGACGAGCAGCAGGCCGACGATTTGGAAAAGGGACATGACGAAATTCTATGGACAGATGCGCATCGCGCATATTGCAGTGTGGGGCGAAATTGTCTCCGTATCCGTAATATGCCCGCTTCGAAACAAAGTACTGTTCCAGACTGCCATTCTGTCGTTCATCCCCATTCATGAGCGATAATGGGCCATCCTTAACGCAATGCGCGTCCGGCTGGTCAGGAGATGACGCCATGCTACAAAGCTGCACCCGAGAGAAATTCATACAGGCGATTCTGTATTTCGCCCATAACGCGGCTGCGCTTGGAAAAATAAAGCTGTTCAAGCTCCTTTACCTGCTCGATTTTGAACATTTCCGGCAGACGGGACGCAGCGTGACCGGCTTGGAATATCGTGCCTGGAAAATGGGGCCGGTACCGGCCGCCCTCGTGCAGCAGTGGGATGCACTGGAAGATGGTCTGGCGACGGCCATCCGAATCGTGCCGGAGCAGGTCATTGATTACTGGCGCGAGAAGGTTGTGCCGCTACAGCCGTTTGACCCTTCGCACTTCAGCAAACGCGAACTGCGCCTGCTTGAGCAGGTCGCCGGCCAGTATCGCGACACCCTGTCGGAAAAGATGATCGACGTAACGCACGCCGAAAACGGCGCATGGGCGAAAACCTGGGCCGATGGCAAAGGCAACGATCACACCATTCCATATGAACTCGCCGTTGCCGATGACGATCCGAACAGGGAAGCCGTATTGCAAGCTGCCGCCGAGTATGAAGCCATTAACGCCGCCCAAGCAGGATAAACGGGCAACCGATGCGTGGCGTGTTCCCGAAGGAATTGCGGCCCGGAATGATCCTGCGTCACGCGCGCTTCTATGTTGACCGCGACACCGGCGAATTCAAGCCGAAATTCCTGGTGGTTCTGGCGTGCAGCAGGGGCGGCGATATCGTCGTTCGCCTATTGACGAGCCGACAGCATGGCCGACCGGAGCAACCGCCGTGTTACCACGGCGATCCATATCCTGGTTTCTATCTCGGCGTCTTGGGACTGCCACTCGTTAAGAAAAGTTGGCTCGACCTGCGAGGACTGGATGATGTCGACAGCACTGAACTGACCCGTCTTCTGGTCGCTGGTGAGGTGACGGTCGTGAAGGAACTGGCAGTTGATGTACTGCATGCCGCGCTGAATTGTTCTGCTGCGGCGATGGACACCACCACGAGGCAAGAGCGTGCGATTCGTGATCAGATCGCTGCGCTCTGATTTCACATCGCGCGAGTTGGACGCGGGCAATAGCCTTTATCAGCCTCGGCCCCCGAGCAGATAGCCGCGCGGCGGGCGGTTCATGCTGAGCCTGAGCATGGCAATGAAGGCGCTCGGCGCCGCGTAGCCGAGATCGCGCGCGATCCTGGTGACCGGCTGCCCCTCGGCGAACCGCGCCAGCGCCTCCATCAGGCGGACCTGCTGGCGCCAGGCGACGAAGCTATGCCGAGCTGCGGCTGGAAGAGGCGGCGCAGCGTGCGCGCGCCGGCGGCCGGCGGCGACGGCACGACCCAGTAACCCTGCGGCGTCGTCACGCGCATGACACCGCGCGCCGCGTGC
>JASGFY010000106.1:0-7561 GCA_047605265.1 Solimonas sp. | reverse complement strand
CACGCCGGGCCGCGCGCGGCCGGCGCGGATGCGCGCGAGGCCTTGCTGCACGAGGATGCGGTTGTTGTGGTCGAGCCTGACGACGTCGGCGACCGTGCCGATCGCGACGAGGTCGAGCAGTTCCGCCAGATTGGGCTCCTGCTTCGGCTCGGGGCGCGCCGCGAACCAGCCCGTGGCGCGCAGCCGCGCGCGCACCGCGAGCAGCAGATAGAACATCACGCCGACGCCCGCGAGATGCTTGGACGCGAACGCGCAGCCCGGCTGGTTCGGATTGACGATCGCTTCGGCCGCCGGCAGCTCGGAACCGGCGAGATGATGGTCGGTGATGACGACGGCGAGGCCGAGCTCCTGCGCATGCGCGACGCCGGCGTTGCTCGCGATGCCCGAGTCGACGGTCAGCAACAGCTTCGCGCCGGTCTGCGCGGCGAGCCCGGCGAGCGCGGGCGACAGGCCGTAGCCCATGCGGAAGCGGTCGGGCACGACGTAATCGACGCGCGCGGCGCCGAGCGCCGCGAGGCCCGCGACACCGGCGGCGACGCCCGTCGCGCCGTCGGCGTCGTAGTCGCCGGCGATGACGATGCCCTCGCCGGCGCGGATCGCGTCGGCGACGAGTCCGGCCGCGCGTTCGATGCCGAGCAGGCCCGCGGGCGGCAGCAGCTTCGCGAGTTCGAGTCCGAGTTCGGCAGCCGAGACGCCGCGCGCCGCGTAAATGCGGCGCAACACCGGATGCAGCGTCGCGGGCAGATCGCCGCCGTCGGCGGTCGGGCGGCGGACGATCAGCGGCGCGCTCACGTCAGAGATGCTGGGTGATCGCCTTCTCGACGGCGTTGCGCTCAGCCTCGACGACGATGATCTCGGGCGCGCCGCCCTTGAGGATGATGTCGGGATCCTTGAGGCCGTTGCCGGTCAGCGTGCAGACGACCGTCGAGCCCTGCGGAATCTTTCCCGCCTTGATGTCGCGCAGCGCGCCGCACAGCGAGGCCGCGGACGCGGGCTCGCACCAGACGCCATCGCTGGCGGCAAGCAGCTTCTGCGTCGCGAGGATGTCCTGGTCCGTGCACTCGTCGAACCAGCCGTTCGATTCCTTCTGCAGCTTCCACGCCAGATCCCAGGACTGCGGATCGCCGATGCGGATCGCCGTCGCGACCGTTTCCGGATCCTTGACCGGCCCGCCGCGCATGAACGGCGCGCTGCCGGCCGCCTGGTAGCCGACCATGCGCGGGCGCTGCTTCGTCAGCGGACGGCCGAGGAAGCGGCCTTCGGCATGATGCGTGCTGATCGTCGTCGCGACGCCGGCCATCTCGCTGTAGCCGATCCAGTGCGCGCTGATGTTGCCGGCGTTGCCGACCGGAATGCAGTGGAAATCCGGCGCGCGGCCCAGGCTTTCCACGATCTCGAACGCCGCCGTCTTCTGGCCCTGCAAGCGATACGGGTTGATCGAATTGACGATCGCCACCGGCGTGGTCCGGCCGATCTCTTTCACCAGACGCATGCCGTCGTCGAAGTTGCCCTTGATCTGGATGACGACGGCGCCGTGCACGATGGCCTGCGCGAGCTTGCCGAGCGCGATCTTGCCTTCCGGAATCAGCACGAAGGCGGTGACGCCGGCGCGCACCGCGTAGGCGGCAGCGGCGGCCGAGGTGTTGCCGGTCGAGGCACAGATGATGGCCTTCGCTCCCTCGTGCACCGCCTGTGTGACGGCGACCGTCATGCCGCGGTCCTTGAACGAGCCGGTCGGGTTCAGGCCCTCGAACTTCACGTACAGCTCGCCCTCGAAACCCACCTGCTTCGGCAGGTTGTCGAGTTTGATCAGCGGCGTGCGGCCTTCGCCGAGCGAAATCGCGCGGGTCTCGGGGGCCAGCGGCAGGCGGTCGCGGTAGTGTTCGATGAGGCCGGTATAGCGGGTCACTTCAGATCCCTGGATGTGGCAGTCGGCGACTGCGTGGACGGCTTGCAAACATTCGTTGGAACGACCCAAGGAGCGACCCGGGGGGCGGCGTCGCCGCCCTGCACCGGACGCACGGCGAGCAGGCTTTCGAGATGCGCCTTCACGCGCGGCCATTCGACATCGACGACGCTGAAATACACGCTGTCGCGCACGCGGCCGGACTCGGTCAGCATGTGGCGGCGGAACACGCCTTCCTCGGTCGCGCCGATGCGCGCCAGCGCGCGCCGCGACTTGTCGTTGAGGCTGTCGGTCTTGAACTCAACGCGCATCAGGCCGAGCGTCTCGAAGGCATGGCGCAGCAGCAGGTACTTCGCCTCGGTGTTGATCGCCGTGCGCTGCGCCGACGGCGTCAGCCAGGTCCAGCCGATCTCGGCGCGGCGGTGCGCCGCGTCGATCTGCGCGAGGCGCGTGCTGCCGACAACCTGGCCGCAGCGCGCATCGACCTGCACGAAGACCTGCGCGGTGCCCGCCTGCTGCCAGGCCAGCGCCTGATCGACGAAGCAGCGCATCGCCTCGTCCGAAGCGAAATCCTGTGGAAACCAGGCCCAGATCGCCGGATCGGCGCCGGCCGCGATCAGCGCGTCGAGATGCTCGCGCCGCAGGGGTTCGAGGCGCACGTGCTGGCTGGCCAGCGTCACCGGCGACAGGTCGATGCGGGCAACCAGCACACCCATCAGTCGAACTTCTCGACGCGCAGGCAGGCCGCGCCTTCGCGCACGAACGGCAGGCGAAGCATCTCGACCAGCGCCTGATCGAAGCGCCGCTGCTGCACGACAGACGTGATCAGCGCGACGTGCGCGTCCTCGCGGCCGTGCGGCTCACGCTGCAGGATCGCCTCGACGCTGACGTCGTGCGCGGCGAGGATCGTCGTCAGCTGCGACAGCACGCCCGGCTCGTCGGCGACCTTCAGGCGCAGATAGAACGCGCTGGCGACCTGCGCCAGCGGCAGCACCGGCAGCGTCTGCACGGCGTCCGGCTGGAAGGCCAGCGGCGGCACGGCGTGGCGCGGGTCGGCGCCGAGTCCGCGCGCGACGTCGACGAGATCGGCCACCACCGCCGAAGCCGTCGCGTCGCCGCCGGCGCCGCGGCCGTAGAGGCCCACCTCGCCGACCGCGTTGCCGCGGATCAGCACCGAGTTCAGCACGCCGTCGACTTTCGCCAGCAACGTCGTTTCCGGCACCAGCGTCGGATGCACGCGCAGTTCCACGCCCGCTTCGCTGCGCTTGGCGATGCCGAGCAGCTTGATGCGGTAGCCGAACACGCGCGCGATCTCGATGTCCTGCGGCGTCACCCGGGTGATGCCTTCGACGGCGACCGACTTCGTGTCCAGCGGCATGCCGAAGGCGATGCTGGCGAGAATCGTCAGCTTGTGTGCGGCGTCGAGGCCCTCGATGTCGAAGGTCGGATCGGCCTCGGCGTAACCGAGCCGCTGCGCGTCGCGCAGCGCGTCGGCGAAGCTCTGCCCCTTCTCCTGCATCTGCGTGACGATGTAGTTGCAGGTGCCGTTGATGATGCCGGCGAGACGCTCAATGCGATTGCCGGCGAGACCTTCGCGGATCGCCTTGATGACCGGGATGCCGCCGGCCACCGCCGCCTCGAAGCCGATGCTGACGCCGGCCCGGCGCGCCGCGGCGAACACGCGGTTGCCGTCCTCGGCGAGCAGCGCCTTGTTGGCGGTGACGACCGGCTTGCCGCGCGCGACCGCGGCCTCGATCAGTTCGCGTGCCGGGCTGATGCCGCCGATCAGCTCGACGACGACGTCGACGTCGGCCTCGCGCGCGATCGTCAGCGGATCGGCGACGACGGTGATGCCCGACAGATCGCAGTCGCGCGGCTTGCGCGCATCGCGCGCCGAGACGTGCGTGACGACCAGCGGACGCCCGACGCGCCGCGCGATTTCCTCCGCGTTGTTCTTCAGAAGGCGGACGACGCCCTGGCCGACGGTACCGAGACCGATGACACCCACCCGCACCGCCACCGTGCGGACTCCATTCCTGGAGTCCGTCCCTGTGGGACCAGCCTGTCGGCTGTCCGAATTCGTTCCAGACGAATTCGTCATGCTTTCGCCTCTTTCAGAAATTTCTTGATGTTGCGGATCGCCTGACGCGTGCGGTGCTCGTTCTCGATCAGCGCGAAGCGCACGTGCGTGTCGCCGTATTCGCCGAAGCCGATGCCCGGCGACACCGCGACGTGCGCCTCTTCCATCAGGCGCTTGGCGAACTCGAGCGAGCCGAGGTGCTTGAACGCCTCCGGAATCCCGGCCCAGACGAACATCGTCGCCCTGGGCTTTTCGACCTTCCAGCCGGCCGCGTTGAGGCCGTCGCAGAGCACATCGCGACGCACCTGGTACATGTGGCGGACCTCGGCGACGCACTGCTGCGGACCTTCGAGCGCGGCGATCGCGGCGACCTGGATCGGCGTGAACATGCCGTAGTCCAGATACGACTTGATGCGCGCCAGCGCGCCGACCAGCGTCGGGTTGCCGGCCATGAAGCCGACGCGCCAGCCCGGCATGTTGTAGCTCTTGGAGAGCGTGAAGAACTCGACGGCGACGTCTTTGGCGCCCGGCACCTGCAGCACGCTCGGCGCGGTGTAGCCGTCGAAGACGATATCGGCGTACGCCAGGTCGTGCACGAGCCAGATCTGGTGCTCGCGGCAGATGGCGACGACCTTCTCGAAGAAATCCAGCTCGACGCACTGCGTCGTCGGATTGCCCGGGAAGTTGAGGATCAGCATCTTCGGCGCCGGCCAGGTTTCCTTGATGGCGCGCTGCAGCTCGTCGAAGAAATCGACGTCCGGCGTCATGCGCACGTGGCGCACGTCGGCGCCGGCGAGCACGACGCCGTACGGATGGATCGGATACGCCGGGTTCGGCACCAGCACCACGTCGCCGGCGTCGAGCGTCGCGAACGCGAGGTGCGCGAGGCCTTCCTTCGAGCCGATGGTGGCGATGACCTCGGTCTCGGGATCGAGCTCGACGTCGTAGCGCTGCTTGTACCAGCGCGCCATCGCGCGGCGCAGGCGCGGAACGCCCTTGCTCACCGAGTAGCGGTGCGTGTGCGTGCCGTCCTCGTCGTGCAGCTCCGGCTTCACGTAGTCCGAATCGGTGCCGCGCACGGACGCCTCGACCAGCTTGTCGAGAATGTGCTTGGGCGTCGGCTGATCGGGGTTACCCATCGAGAAATCGATGACGTCGTCGCCGCGGGCTCGGGCCGCCTTCTTCAAATCGCCGACGATGTTGAAGACGTAAGGAGGCAGGCGCTGGATGCGCGGGAAGACGGTGTTCACGGGATTCCTGGATGGATAGATAGGGACTGCGGGACCGCAAGCTCCGGCGCGGAGCGGAAAAAGGGGCGATATTAGAGCAAGCCGGGGGGTTCCCCGCAAGCGAAAACCGCCGTCAAACCCTTGTCGCGACTACGTTTCGCGACGGGTTGGCGGACGCCGGAGCCGACGGCGGGCTACCTCGTCGCCGCGACCTTGGCCGGCAGCTTCTGCGCCGGGCTGATCGGCTGGCCCTTTTCGCGGATTTCGAAGTGCAGCAGCGGCTTGCTCTCCGGTCCGAGGCCCATCTCGGCGATCGGCTGGCCGGTGGTGACGACGTCGCCTTCCTTGACGTAGCGCTTGCGGTTGTAGCCGTAGGCGGAGAGGTAGATGTCGTCGTGCTTGATGATGATCAGCTCGCCGTAGCCCTTCAGCGCGTTGCCGCTGTAGACGACGCGGCCCGGCGCCGCCGCGAATACCGGCTGGCCTTCGACGCCGGTGAAGTCGACGCCCCTGCTGCCCTGCTGGCCGAAACCGCGCACGACCGGCGCCCGATCGACCGGCCACCCCCAGGCATAGTTGCCGGGCTTGACGTCGTCGCCCGGCGCCGGCTTGGGCGGCGGCGCGACCGGCGGCGGCGGCGTGTCGGCCGTCACGGCCTGCGGCGCAACGGTGCCGGTGTCCTCGATCGCGCGCGATTGCAGCTCATCGGTCTGGAAGCGCGTCTGCGGCTTCGGCCCCGTCGCCAGCTGCCGTGGCGGCCGCATGCGCAGCACCTGGCCGGGATGGATCAGGTAGTCGCCGCCGATGTTGTTCCAGCGCGCCAGATCGCGGTAATCGATGTTGTTGCGGAAGGCGATGCCGAACACCGTGTCGCCACGCTGCACGACGTATTCCTGCGGTCCCGGCATGCGCTCGGGGACGACCGGACCGACGTCCGCCTCCTTCTGCTTCTTGCCGTCCTCCCAGGACGACCAGCCGGCACAGGCCTGCAGGCTCAGCAGCGCCGCCGTCAGGCACGCGGCGCACAGCTTGCTGTCGCGGATCATCGGGACCTTCCTCGTGTCTTGGCGCTCGTCATCGATCGGCGTTGGTCGTGGTCTTGCGGCCTTTGAGCAGGAATCTCAGCACAAACACCGCGACCAGCAAAAGGGCCACGACGCCGATTTCGTCCGAATAGTGGCGCATGACCCGCGCCGCCGATTCGCCGAACCACCAGCCGACGCCGACCAGCACCGTACACCACAACGTCGCGCCGATCAGCGTGGCGACCGCGAACGGCGCGAGCGGCATGCCGAACACGCCCGGCGGCAGCGAGATCAGGTGACGGATCACCGGAATGAAGCGGCCGACGAAGGTCGCCCACACCGCGTTGCGCAGGAACAGCTTTTCGGCCTCGTGATACTTGCGCTCGTCGATCAGGAACCACTTGCCCCAGCGCAGCAGGAACGCGCGGCCGGCGTAGCGGCCCAGCGCATAATTGACGCTGGCGCCGAGCAGCGAGCCAAGGCCGCCGGACAGCGCGGCCAGCGCGGGATCCAGCCCGCCGCGGCGGGCGAGATAGCCGGCCGGGATCATCACGAACTCCGACGGCACCGGGAACAGGCAGGATTCAAGCGCCATCAGCAGGAATATCTGCAGATAGCCGAGCTGCGCGACGTATTGCTCGATCCAGGTCGTGAAGAGATGCATGCGAGCGGCCGGCGTCAGATCTTTCCGGACAGCAGCGGCACGAAGCTGACCCAGCCGAGGTCGTGCTCGCGCAACGACGAACCGCGCCGCTCGACGAGCTTCAGCGACTGTCGTCCCTGCGGCCCGACCGGCATGACGAGGCGGCCGCCGGGCGCGAGCTGCTCGAGCAGCGCCGGCGGCACGCGTTCGGCGCCGGCGGTGACGAGGATGCCCTGGTACGGCGCGTACGGCAGCCAGCCGTTCATGCCGTCAGCGTAGCCGAAATGGACGTTGCGGTAGCCGAGCCCGGCGAGCCGCGTGCGCGCCGTCTCCGACAGCGGCTTGATGCGCTCGACGGTGAACACGGTGTCGACCAGCTCGGCGAGCACCGCCGTCTGGTAGCCGCTGCCGGTGCCGACTTCGAGCACGCGCTCGAGCCTGCGGCCCTGCGTCAGCGCCTGCGTCATGAAGGCGACGACGACCGGCTGCGAGATGGTCTGCGCATGGCCGATCGGCAGCGCGTTGTTCTCGTAGGCGCGGTTCTTCAGCGCGTCGTCGACGAACTGCTCGCGCGGCACCTTGGCCAGCGACGCGAGCACCGCCGCGTCCTGCACGCCGGCGGCGCGGAGTTCGTCGAACAGGCGCGTGCGCGCCGTCGCCAGCGCACCGGCCGGCGGA
>JASGFY010000105.1:0-7576 GCA_047605265.1 Solimonas sp. | reverse complement strand
GGCAAAGTCGCCGTCATCACCGGCGCCGGTTCCGGCATGGGCCGGGAGATGGCGCTGCTGTTCGCGCGCGAAGGCGCGAAAGTGGTCTGCGCCGACCGCAGCGGCGCGCAGGAGAAGACCGCCGCGCAGATCGGCGCCGCCGCCATCGCCGTGCAGGCGGACGTCGCGCGCAGCGCCGACGTGCAGGACATGATCCGCGCCGCCGAGCGGCATTTCGGCCGCCTCGACGTGCTCGTCAACAACGCCGGCTTCGGCGGCGCGATGAAGCCGCTGCACGAACAGGCCGAAGACGATTACGACACCATTCAGGCCGTCAATCTGAAAGGCGTGTTCCTCGGCATGAAGTACGGCATCGTCTCGATGCTGAAGAGCGGCGGCGGCAGCATCGTCAGTACGGCGTCGGCCGCCGGCTTGGTCGGCATGCGGCATCACAGCATCTACGGCGCCGCCAAGGCCGGCGTGATCCAGCTGACGAAAGCGGCGGCGCTCGATTACGCGCAGCAGAAGATTCGCGTCAACGCGATCTGTCCGGGCATGACCTGGACTGGCCTGGTGAAAGCGTCGGCCGAACATCCCGTGCCGCCGGCCGATGCCAAGCCGCCATTCGGCGTACCGATGGATCGCTGGGGCCTGGCCAGCGAGCTCGCGAACGCCGCGCTGTTCCTCGCCAGCGACGAGGCTTCGTACATCACCGGCGTCGCGCTGCCGGTCGACGGCGGCTACGTCGTCTGAAGGCGCTTGACGACGTCCGTCACGGATCGGCCGCGACGCCGCGGCGGACGAATTCGTTGACGGCGCTCTCGATCGCCTCGTCGCCGGCGAGACCTTCGGGGAAGATCCAGTCGCGGAAGATCACCGCGGCGACGACCGACGAGAACGCGAGACGCACGAGCAGGCGCGGGTCGGTGCCGGACTTGCCCTTGAGGCGCGCCGCCATCATCGACGCCGCGCGGTCGAAGTAGGTCTTCAGGCTGTTGATCGTCCCCACGCCGTGCTCGGTGCCGGCATCGTAGGTCTGCGCGACGATCAGCGACGTCAGCATCCGCGCGTTGTCGCGGACGAAGCGCTGCAGCTCCGAGGTGTACAGATGCGTCTGCTCGCGATACACGACGGGATCGTCGATCTCCGGCAGATGCGTTTCGAGGAAACGCTCGAAGTGTTCCTCCAGCGGCCGGAACACGGTCTCGCGGAACAGGTTCGATTTCGAGCCGAAGTAGCGGAACAGCTGCGCCTCGGTGACGTCGGCGCGGCGCGCGATCGCCAGCGTCGTCGTTCCTGCATAGCCCTTCAGCTTGAACTCCTCGGCCGCCGCGCGAACGATGCGCGCGAGCAGATCCTCGGCGCGGCGGCGCTGGCGCGTGCCCGGCGCGGCGCGACGATGGCCTGCGCTCCCGGCGACGGGTTTCTGTTTCGGCTTCGGCTTCTTTGGCGCCGGCGGGCGCGAACGGGTCGTGGTCATGGGCAGCAGGACGGTCGGTGCCGGATCATAACCGCCGACCCGGCCGCGATGCGCGCGGCGGCCGGCGCTGCAGACTTGCTGATAGTGTTCACTATCTATTATGGTAGTGATCACTATCAATAGGTCGGCGCGTCCGTCGGGACGCGTTGGCCGCGCGGAGGAGAACCGCCATGAGCCCGACCGCCCTGCGACACAACGTCCCGCCCTCGCCCGGCGACGACGAATTGCCGCCGCGCTGGCGCACGATGCCGCACGGCGTCGGCGTCGGCCGTTACGTCGACGCGGGCTTCGCGCAGCTGGAATTCCGCAAGCTGTGGCGCAAGGTCTGGCAGGTCGCCGCGCGCCTCGACGAAGTGCCGCAGCCCGGCGACTACACGGTCTACGAGATTGGCGACCAGTCGGTGCTGGTCGTGCGCGCCGACGCCGCGACGGTCAAGGCCTATCACAACTTCTGTCCGCATCGCGGCACCACGCTGGCCGAAGGCAGCGGCCATTTCGATCGCGGCCGCATCGTCTGCCCGTTCCACGGCTGGCGCTGGAACGTGTCCGGCGTTAACGAGCTAGTGCTCGAAGCGCAGGAGTTCCGGGACGGCAAGTTGCAGCCCGGAGACGTCGCGCTGCGCGACGTGGCGCTGCACGTCTACGCGGGACTCGTGTTCGTCAACCTCGATCCCAACCCACCGTCGTTCGACGACTACATCGCGCCGGCGCGGCCCTGGCTCGACGGCATGGCGATCGGCGAGATGCGTCACTACTGGTGGAAATCGCTGGAAGTCCCGGCGAACTGGAAGGCCGCGCAGGAAGCGTTCATGGAGGCCTATCACGTCTCGGCGACGCATCCGCAGCTCGACAAGGTCGGCAGCCAGATCGTCTGGGGCGAGAGCACGGATCTCGACGGCGACCTCAACCACCGCATCGTCGACTACGACGCGATGGCGAACGGCCACGGCCGCTTCTACGCCGGCCAGTCGCCGGTGCGCGGGCGCATTCAGAGGCTCGACGGCAAGCCGGCCGTCGATCCAATCGACGCGATGACCGAGCGCCTGATGCTGATCGTCGACGGCATGGACGCGATGACGCTCAAGGAAGACGTAGCGGTGCTGCAGACCCTGCGCGGCAAACCCGTTCCGGAAGGCTCGACGCTGGGCGGCGAGTTCGTGCGCGCGCTGTACGCGAACGCGGCCGAACAGCAGCGGCCGATGCCGACGATGGCGCCGGAATTCCTGTCGATGTGGGGCGGTGAAATCTTCCTGTTCCCGAACTTCCTGATCCTGCCGCAGGCCGGCAACTGCGAGATGTACCGCTCGCGCCCGCATCCGACCGATCCCGATTGCTGCATCTTCGAGATCTGGTCGACAAAAACCTATCCGGCCGGCGTCACGCCGCCGCGCGCCGAAGTCGAGCGCATCAGCGATCCCGAAGACCCGCAGCAGCTGCTGCTGATTCCACGCCAGGACCTGTCGAACCTCGCGCGCGTGCAAAAGGGCATGCACTCGGCGCGCATGCGCCAGACCTGGCTGTCGAACCGTCAGGAGACGCTGATCCTCAACATGCACCGGGAGCTGGACCGCTATCTGCGGGCCTGATGGTTACAATGAACAGCGCTGTTCATAAGCCATCACCGAAGGCATGCGGAGGAGAGCTGCATGACAATCGCAGGGTTCGACGAGACCGTGGATTTCGTCGTCGTCGGCAGCGGCGGCGGCTCGATGTGCGCGGGTCTCGTGATGCGCGACGCCGGCCATTCGGTGCTGATCCTCGAGAAGACCGATCTCGTCGGCGGCACGACCGCGCGTTCCGGCGGCGTGATGTGGATCCCCAACAATCCGATCATGCGGCGCGCCGGCGTCGCCGACAGCGATGACGCGGCGCTGCGCTATCTGGCCGCGCTCGGCGCCGGCAAGGCCGACGCGCCGGGCGGCACGCCGCAGCGTCAGCGCCGCTACGTGACGGCGGCGTCGCGCATGATCGGCTTCCTGCAGGCGCAGGGCATCGCGCTGGACCGCATCGCCGACTGGCCGGACTACCACGACGAGATCGCGGGCGGTTCGGCCGCGAGCCGCACCGTGGTGGCGAAGCTGTTCGACGTCAACGAACTCGGCGCCTGGAAGGCGAGGCTGCGGCCGAGCTTCATCGTCGCGCCCGTGACGCTGATGCCGTGGCCGTTTCCGAAGCTGATGGCGGCGGCCGGCATTCATTTCCTGCCGGCCGCGCTCGAAGAAATGATGGAGCTGGCCTACGTCAGCCGCTCGTGGAAGATCAAGCTGCTGGCGCTCCGGGTCGTGCTGCGCGGCATCGTCGCGCGCCTGCTCGGCCGGCAGCTCGTCGCCGGCGGCGCCGCGCTGCAGGGACGCATGCTGCAGGCCGCGCTGCGCGCCGGCGTGGAGATCCGCACCGGGTCGCCGGTCGACGAACTGATCGTCGACAACGGCGCCGTCGCCGGCGTGCGCACGACGAAGGACGGCAAGCCCTGGCGCGTGGCGGCGCGCCTCGGCGTGCTGGTCAATGCCGGCGGCTTCGCGCGCAATCAGGCGATGCGCGACCGCTACGCTCCCGGCACGTCGGTGCAGTGGACGATGGCGACGCCCGGCGACACCGGCGAGATGATCGAGGAGATGATGCGCATCGGCGCGGCGACCGCGCAGATGGAAGAGCGCGTCGGCAACCAGCAGACGCTGCCGCCGGGCGCCGAGCTGAGCGAGGCGAAGCCGACGGCGCAGGCGATGACCGCGTCGCCGCACTGCATCCTCGTCGATCGCAGCGGCGTGCGCTACATGAACGAGGGCGGTTCGTACATGGCCTATTGCCAGGGCATGCTCGAACGCGACAAGACCGTGCCCGCGGTGCCGAGCTGGGCGATCTTCGACAGCCAGTATCTGCGCAAGTACATGTTCGCCGGCACCCTGCCCGGCACGCGCAAGCCGCAGCAGTGGTTCGACTCCGGCTATCTGAAGCAGGCCGCGTCGATCGCCGGACTCGCACAGCAGATCGGCGTGGCGCCCGACGTGCTCGAAGCGACCGTGGCGCGTTTCAACAGCTTCGTGCGCAACAACCGCGACGAGGACTTCGGCCGCGGCGCGCGCGCTTACGATCGCTGGCTCGGCGATCCGTTCAACGCGCCGTCGCCGACGCTCGGCAGCATCGAGCAGGCGCCGTTCCACGCCGTGCCGGTCGTGCCCGGCGACGTCGGCACCTACGGCGGCGTGGTCTGCGACGAGCACGCGCGCGTGCTGCGCGCGGACGGCTCGGTGATCGCCGGCCTTTACGCGACCGGCGTGTCGACCGCCTCGGTGATGGGCCGCAGCTATCCGGGCGCCGGCAGCAGCGTCGGCCCGTCGTTCACCTGGGGCTACGTCGCCGCGCGGCACGCGGCCGGCCTCGGCGCCGATCGCGATGCCGATCGTGATGATTGAGCGCGCGCGATGAGCGAGGACGTTCGCATCGCCTTGCTGCACGGCGGCGGCCAGGGCGGCTGGGTCTGGGACGAAACCCTCGCCGCGCTGCGCCTGCAGACCGGCGCGCACGGCACGCGCGATCGACTGCAGACGTTCGCGCTCGACGTGCCCGGCTGCGGCCGCAAGCGCGGACGCGACACGACAGAGCTCGGCATCGACGACATTGCGCGCGAACTGCTCGATGATTTGACCGACGCCGGCATGGACGACGTCGTGCTCGTCGGCCATTCGCAGGCCGGTTCGGTGCTGCCGCGCATGGCCGAGCTGGCGCCGCAGCGGATCCGCCATCTGGTCTACGTCAGCTGCTCGATCCCGCTGCCCGGCCAGACTGTGCTGCAGATGATGGGCAACGGTCCGCACGGCAGCCACACGGATGAAGTCGGCTGGCCGGCCGATCCGCAGACCGGCGAGGTGCGCGGGCGCGATCCGCGGCCGTTCCGCGACGACATGCGCGACGGCGACACGTCGGCGTTCCTCGCGCGCCTCGGCGACGACCGCTGGCCGATGCGCAGCTACAGCGAAACCGACTGGCGCACCGACCATCTCGGCGCGATTCCGGCGAGCTACCTGATCTGCCTGCGCGACCGCATGCTGCCGGCTGCGTGGCAGGAAACTTTCGCCGCACGCCTCAAGGTGCGCGATCGCATCTATCTCGACTGCGGCCATCAGGCGATGAACGCGCGGCCGCAGGCGCTCGCGGAAATCCTGCTGCGCATCGCGGCGCCGTGAACCGCTCTTCACCCGGAAAGAACACGATGAATCACGCTCCACTTCCCGCCCTCGTCGTCGGCACCGGCTTCGGCAACCGCACGCACGTGCCGGCGCTGCGTGCCGCCGGCTTCGAGGTCGTCGGCCTCGTCGGCGCCAACGCCGAGCGCACCGCCCGGCGCGCCACGAAGAGCGGCATAGCCGCCAGCTACACCGATCTCGACGAGGCGATCGTGAAGAGCGGCGCGAACGTCGTGTCGATCGCCACGCCGCCGCACACGCACGCGGCGCTGGCGCTGGCGGCGATCGCGCGCGGCTGCCACGTCATGTGCGAAAAGCCGTTCACGCTCGACGTCGACGAGGCGAAGACCGTGCTCGCCGCCGCCAGGCGCGCCGGCATCGTCCATCTGCTCGGCCACGAATTCCGCTGGAGCCCCGACCGCGCGCTGGTCGCGCAGGCGATCCGCGACGGCCGCGTCGGCGCGCCGCGCTTCGTCAGCCTGCTGTCGTATCTGCCGCTGCTCGCCGATCCGGCGGCGCCGATGCCGGACTGGTGGTTCGACCGCGACAAGGGCGGCGGCTGGCTGGGCGCGCACGGCACGCACGTCGTCGACCAGATCCGCGACTGGCTCGGCGAGTTCAGGACGCTCAGCGCCTCGCTGCCGACGGTGTCGGCGCGCGAAAGCGGCGCCGAGGATTCGTACGTGCTGCGCTTCGAACTGGAGAACGGCGTGCAGGGCGTCATGCAGCACACCGCCGGCGCCTGGGGCCGGCCGGCGAGCTTCACGCGCGTCGCCGGCACGCTCGGCACGCTGTCGGTCGACGGCGACGCCGTGCGGCTCGCCGACCACGACGGCGAGCGCGCGCTCGACGTGCCGGCCGCGCTGCGGTTGCCGCCGGTCGGAGGCGGCGCGGCGAACGTCGGCCTCGCCGCGTTCACGCGGCTGTTCGAGACGATGCGCGCGCGCATCGAGGGCCGGCCCGATCCGTCGCCCGTCCACGCGCCGACCTTCGCCGACGGCCTCAAGGGCATGCAGGTGCTCGCCGCGATCCGCGCGTCGGCCGCGCGGGGCGGCGCGCTCGTCCCTGTCGAGCGCTGAGACCATGAACGACATCGCACCGCCGGCGCTCGCCCATCTGGCAACGCTCGACATCGAGGTCGAACTGCTGCGCAGCCTCGCCGGCACGCCGCTCGGCGACCGCATGATCTTCGGCGTGCGCGGCGGCCGGTTCAGCGGCCCGCGCCTGCGCGGCAGCTTGCACGGTTCACACGGCGGCGGCTGGGGCGGCGATTGCGTGACGCGCACGGCCGGCGGCTCGCTGCTCGACGTGCGCCTGCTGCTCGAAACCAACGACGGCGTGCCGCTGCAACTTCGTTACCAGGGCCGCGGCAGCCAGCGCGACGGCCAGCCACACGTCGAGATCGGCGGCGCCTTCGACGCGCCGCAGGGTCCGTATCACTGGCTCAACGACATCCTCGTCTTCGGCCTCGGCACGCGCACCGCCGCCGGCGTGCGCTACGAGCTGTTCCACTTCGCCTGACAACAGAACGCCATCATGGAAAAAAGACAGATCGGCAAGAGCGGCCTGCGCGTCACGACCGTCGGCCTCGGCTGCAACAACTTCGGCTGGACGATCGACCAGGCCGCGTCGAACGAGGTCGTCGCCAAGGCACTCGACCTCGGCGTCAATTTCTTCGACACCGCCGACCGCTACGGCACGCAGGGCGGCGACTCGGAGATCGTGCTCGGCAAGGCGCTCGGCGCGCGGCGCCAGGACATCGTGCTGCTGACCAAGTTCGGCGTCGATCTGGTCAACGCGCGCATCCGCGACAGCTCGCGCGGCTACGTGATGCGCGCCGCCGAGGCGAGCCTGCGGCGGCTCGGCACCGACTGGATCGACGTCTACATGATCCACTGGCCCGACTACGCGACGCCGATCGACGAGACGCTGC
>JASGFY010000104.1:0-7579 GCA_047605265.1 Solimonas sp. | reverse complement strand
TCTGTATCGGGTGATGGCGTAGTCCAGCGAAATGCGATGCTGGAGTCATCGTGAAACGAGAAAGCCCCGGCGCGCCGGGGCTTTCTGTTTTGCCACGAATCCCGCTACTTCTCGACGAAGGCACGTTCGATTACGTAATCACCCGGCGTGCCGATGTGCGGCGAGATTTCGAAGCCGCGCTTGTCGAGCACCGCACACAGGTCGGTCAGCAGCGAGGGGCTGCCGCAGATCATCACGCGATCGGTCTGCGGATTGAGGTCCGGCAGGCCGATGTCGCGGCACATCTTGCCGTTCTCGATCAGGTCGGTGATGCGGCCCTGGTACTTGAACGTCTCGCGCGTCACCGACGGGTAGTAGATCAGCTTGTCGCGGACGATGTCGCCGAGGAACTCGTGGTGCGGCAACTCCTCCGTCAAGTATTCGTAGTACGCCAGATCGTTGACGTTGCGCACGCCGTGGAACAGCACGATCTTCTCGTAGCGCTCGTAGACCTCGGGATCGCGCGCCAGGCTCATGAACGGCGCGAGGCCGGTGCCGGTGCCGATCAGGTAGAGGTTCTTCGCCGGCTTGAGATCGTCGATCACCAGCGTGCCGGTCGGCTTGCGGCTGACGATCAGCTCATCGCCGACCTTGAGGTGCTGCAGGCGCGAGGTCAGCGGGCCGTTCTCGACCTTGATGCTGAAGAATTCGAGATTCTCGTCGTAGTTCGGGCTGGCGATGCTGTACGCGCGCATCAAGGGCTTGCCGTTGACCTGCAGGCCGATCATCACGAACTGGCCGTTGCGAAAGCGCAGCGCGGGATCGCGCGTGCAGGTGAAACTGAACAGCGTGTCGTTCCAGTGACGGACCGACAGCACCGTCTCGGTAGCAAGAGCAACCATGTCGAAAAATGTCCCGGGGAAACCATCGAGGGCGCGAAGTTTAAGGAAAAACCCCCGGTGGCGCACTCATGCGTCCGGGTGACACGGCCATGCCGCGCGGAGCGGACACAGCCCCGCTCAGTATCGGCGAGAACAGGGCGGCAAGAGCGCTGCGCGCTGCGTCGGCCCGATAATTTCTGAGCTTATGCGGTGGCGGGCCAGACGGCCCGGTCAGTTCGCCTCGGGCAGCGTGATGTTCATCTCCAGCACTTCGAGGCCGTCCTCGCGCTGCACCTGGATGTTCACAGCGTCGTCCGGCACCTGCACGTACTTGCGCACCACGAGCAGGATCTCCTCGCGCAGCTTCGGCAGATAGACGGGTCCGTTGGCGCGGCCGTCGCGCTGGTGCGCGACGACGACCTTCAGGCGCTCCTTGGCGAGCGAGGCGGTGTTCTTCGGTTCGCTGCGAAAATGCTTCAGCCAGTCCATGCGCTCAGGCTCCGAAGATGCGGCCGAGAAGGCCCTTCTTCTCGGCGGTGATGTAGCGATGCTCGCGCTGCTCGCCGAGGAAGCGCGCGACGAGATCCTCGTAGGCGCGGCCGGCGTCGGCTTCCTTGTTGGCGATCACCGGCGAGCCGGCGTTCGACGAGGTCAGCACGGCCGGCGACTCCGGGATCACGCCGAGCAGCGGAATCGAGAGAATCTCCTTGACGTCGTCGATCGACAGCATTTCGCCTCTGGCGACGCGCGCCGGGTTGTAGCGCGTCAGCACGAGATGCTCCTTGACGCGGCCCTCGCCCTTCTCGACCTTGCGCGTCTTGCTCGACAGCAGGCCCAGCACGCGATCGGAATCGCGCACGCTGGAGACTTCCGGGTTGGTCACGACCAGCGCCTCGTCGGCGAAGTACATCGCCAGATGCGCGCCACGCTCAATGCCGGCCGGTGAGTCGCAGACGATGTAGTCGAAGTCCCTGGCGAGTTCGTTCAGCACGCGCTCGACGCCCTGCTCGGTCAGCGCGTCCTTGTCGCGCGTCTGGCTGGCGGCGAGGATGTGCAGGTTCTCGTAGGTCTTGTCCTTGATCAGCGCCTGGCGCAGGTTGGCCTCGCCGTTGATGACGTTGACGAAGTCGAACACCACGCGGCGCTCGCAGCCCATGATGAGGTCGAGGTTGCGCAGACCGACGTCGAAGTCGATGACGACCGTCTTGTGGCCGCGCATGGCGAGGCCGGTCGCAAACGACGCGCTGGTCGTCGTCTTGCCGACGCCGCCCTTGCCAGAAGTCACTACGACGATTTTTGCCACGGGTCTTCCCTGGGGTGTTGTGTTGGCGGAACCGGCGAGCGCGCTCACCCGTCCAGTCGTTCGATCTTAAGCTTGCCATCCACGAGCAGCACTTGTGCAGGCTTGCCTCGCAGATCGCCCTGCATCTGCTCGGCGACGGCGTAGACGCCGGCGACCGCGACCAGCTCAGCCTCGAAGCGGCGGCAGAACACGCGCGCCGCGGTCTCGCCGCGCGCGCCGGCGATCGCGCGGCCGCGCAACGCCCCGTAGATGTGGACGCAGCCGTCAGCGACGACTTCGGCGCCGGGGCTCACCGTCGAGGCGACGACGAGATCGCCGCCGGCGACATAGATCTGCTGCCCCGAGCGCACTGGCTCGGTGACGATGCGGGTCGTCTGGCGCACGCCGGCGGCCGCGGCGGCAGGCGCGGACGGCGGTGCTTCCGCCGCCGGTTCCGGTGCAGGCGCGGGCGCCGGCCCGGCGGCGGCGGACAGCGGCCGCGCCTTGCTTTCCGGCGGCAGCACGGCCAGCCCCCGGCTGCGCGCCGATTCGGCGAGCGGCCCCTCGCCGACGCCGACCGGCTGCATGCCGACCTCGCGCAGCGCGGCCAGGATGCCACCGAGATCGGCCGGCGCGTCGGCTTCGAGGACGACGGGCATGCCCTGCACGGCCTGCGGCATCTGCCGCGCGAAATCGCGCAGCTGGGCGCTGATCGCTGCGAGGTCGGGATCGAGGACGCGGGCACGCGTCAGCGACAGCATGCGACCCTTGAATTCCAGCGCTTTCTTGGACGTCATGAGCTTGCAAAAGAGTTCAGGAGATTCTACACAGTTCATGCTTCATCCCGCCCCGGCGTCGCTGCTTGGCTCGCGTTTTGCTTCACCGGGCATGGAGACTCAACGACACAGAACTAGCCGGACCGCATGGCCATCGACTGGAGTCAGTACCGCTGCACGGGCTTTCACGACGAACTGATCGCGACGGCGAGCGGCGAGCCTCGCGCCGCCGCCCAGCATCTCGTCCATTATTTAGCCAGCCTCTCGGCGGCCGAACTCGCCGAGCGGCGTCTCGCCGCCGAACTGGCGATCAAGGTCATGGGCATCAGCTTCACGGTCTACTCCGAGGGCCGCAACGTCGACCGCTCCTGGCCGTTCGACATCATTCCGCGCACGCTGTCGAAGACCGAGTGGACGAAGACCGAGGCCGGCCTGCAGCAGCGCGTGCAGGCGCTCAACCAGTTCATCCAGGACATCTACGGTCCGCAGAAGATCGTCAAGGACAAGGTATTCCCGGCCGAGCTGCTCGCAGAGTCGGTCAACTACCGGCCGCAATGCGTCGGCATGCGGCCGCGCCACGGCGTCTGGGCGCACATCTGCGGCTCGGACCTGGTCCGCGATCTCGACGGCACGCTGTATGTGCTCGAGGACAACCTGCGCGTGCCGAGCGGCGTCAGCTACATGGTCGAGAACCGCCAGGTCACCAAGCGCGTGTTCCCGGAGCTGTTCCAGACCGGCACCATCCTGCCGGTCGACGATTACCCGGCGCAGCTCTACGACATGCTGGCGGCGATGTCGCCGCGGCCGGGTGACACGCCGTCGATCGCGCTGCTGACGCCCGGCATCTACAACTCGGCGTACTTCGAGCACTCCTGGCTCGCGCAGCAGATGGGCATCGAGCTGGTCGAGGGGCAGGACCTGTTCGTCGGCGACGACAACTGCGTCTACATGCGCACCGTCTACGGCCCGAAGCGCGTCGACGTGATCTACCGCCGCGTCGACGACCTGTTCCTCGACCCGGAAGCCTTCCGCCCCGACTCGATCCTCGGCGTGCCGGGCCTGATGCGCGCCTGGATCGCCGGCAAGGTCGCGCTGGTCAACGCGCCGGGCGCCGGCGTCGCCGACGACAAGGTCGTCTACGCCTTCGTGCCGAAGATGATCCAGTACTATCTCGGCGAGGAGGCGATCCTGCCGAACGTGCCGAGCTACCTGTGCATGGACGACAGCGATCGCGCCTACGTGCTCGACCACCTCGACCAGCTCGTCGTCAAGCCGGCCAACGAATCCGGCGGCTACGGCATGCTGATCGGCCCGCGCGCGACGAAGAAGGAGCGCGACAAGTTCAGGGAGCTGATCATCGCCAACCCGCGCAACTACATGGCGCAGCCGACGCTGGCGCTGTCGACGGCGCCGACGCTGACCGACGGCGGCATCGAGCCGCGCCATCTCGACCTGCGGCCGTTCATCCTGTCGCGCGGCGACAGCACCTACGTCACCACCGGCGGGCTGACGCGCGTGGCGATGACCAAAGGCTCGCTGGTCGTCAACAGCTCGCAGGGTGGCGGCGCGAAAGACACCTGGGTCGTCGATCTGGAGGCCGCGTAATGCTGTCGAGAGTCGCGGACAACCTTTACTGGCTCGGCCGCTACCTCGCGCGCGCCGAAAACACCGCGCGCCTGGTCAGCGTGCACTCGCACCTGCTGCTCGACCTGCCGCGCGGCATGACGCTGGGCTGGTCGCCACTGGTGGCGATCCTCGGCGCTGACGAAGCGTTCCGCCAGCGCTACGACGACTACTCCGAAGCCAACGTCGTGCGCTTCCTGATCACCGACACCGAGAACGGCAGCTCGATCGCCGCGTCGATCTCCTGCGCACGCGAGATCCTGCGCACGGTCCGCGACAGCACGCCGCGCGATGCCTGGGAGCAGATCAACGCGCTGCACCTGTTCGTGCAGGAGAAAGGCGAGAAGCACCTGCCGCGCGCGCAGCGCCAGGAGGGGCTCAGCCGCCTGATCGACGGCATACTGCTGCTGCGCGGCCTGCTCGCCGCCAACATGAGCCACGACGTCGGCTACCACTTCCTGCAGATCGGCCTCAATCTCGAACAGGCGGACATGACGACGCGCATCCTCGACGTGCGCACGGTCGATCTGATCCAGTCCAAGACCGGCGAGGAACTGCGGCCGTTCGTGCACATCCAGTGGATGAGCGTGCTGCGCTCACTGATGGCACTGCAGGCGTACCGCCGCCACGAGAAGATCCGTGTCAGCGCGCCGGCCACGCTGCGCTTCCTGCTGCAGAACCGCGACTTCCCGCGCTCCGTGATGTACTGCCTCAACCACATCAGCAGCACGCTGCCGCGCCTGCCGCACAACCGCGCCAGCGAACGTTCGCTCGACCGTATCCGCGCGCTGATCCAGGACGCCAACTTCGAGCGCCTGCTCGAAGAGGGCCTGCACGAATGGATCGACGAGATCCAGGTCGGCATCGGCGCGGTCCACGCGGCGCTGGCGCAGAGCTATTTCCAGTCGGAATCCGGCACGACGCAGGTGCAGCGGCAGGCAGCGTTCGCCTGAAGGCGTCCGGCGCTTCAGCCGGCCCGGTCGAGCAGGCTGCCCTGCCCGTCCGGCGTTTCCCAATCGAACTTCGGCAGGTTGCGGAACGCGTTGACGAGCTGCTGCCCCCACAGTTCGCGGATCTGCGCGTAGAACGGCGTGTCGAGATCGAGGCGCAGCTTGTGCGTGATGCGCAGCGCGTCCTTCGGCAGGATCGCGAGGTCGAGCGGCGGGCCGACCGAGATGTTCGAGCGGATCGTCGAATCGATCGAGACGAGCGCGCAGCGCGCGGCGTCCTCGAGCCTGACCTCGGGGCGGATCACGCGGTCGAGGATCGGCTTGCCGTACTTGTGCTCGCCGATCTGCAGGAACGGCGTCTCCGGCGACGAGGAGATGCAGTTGCCTTCCGGATAGATCATGTAGATCGCCGGTTCCTCGCCCTCGATCTGGCCACCGAGGATGAAGGTCGTGCGCAGGTCGACGCTGCTGTACTGCGATTGCTGGGCGACATGCTTCTGCGCGGTGACCGACAGGCCGCCGACGTATTCGGCGGCGTCGTACATGTAGCGCGCCAGGCGCAGGCTCATCGGCACGACGGGCTCGTCGAGATCGCGCTTGATGTGGGCGAGCACGGCCTGCGTCGTCGCCAGATTGCCAGCCGACAGCAGCACGAAAACCCGATCGCCCGGAAACTCGAAGACATGGACCTTGTTGTAGGTCCGCACATCGTCGACGCCGGCGCTGGTCCGCGTATCGCCCGCGAACACCAGGCCCTCGTTCACCTTGATCGCACAACAGTAAGTCATGGTCCTCACCCTTCAGGGGGCGATAGTCTAGGGCCAGTCCGCGCCATTGGCACCGGGCAGCGCTCTCCGCGTCCCGCCGTGCACAAAGCACAAGGCGTGCCGACGTTTGTCCGTCCGCGCGCCGGCCACTGCCGATCGCATCACACTGCGGACCGCCGGCGCCGTGCAGGCGCGTCGACTTTCCGTCATCATGGACGCCGCCTCGCGCTTCGGATCCGCGCTTCCCGCACGCCGACGCCGGGTCCTTCTCGCCCCAGCCCGCACGTCCGCGACACCGGCCGCACCGTCCCATGCGTCTCCCTCCGCTCAATGCGCTCCGCGCGTTCGAAGCCGCCGCGCGTCACGCCAGCGTCCACAAGGCCGCGCAGGAGCTGCACGTCACGCCGGCGGCGATCAGCCACCAGATCAAGGCGCTCGAAGAACATCTGGGCATCGCCCTGTTCAAGCGGCTGCCGCGCCGCATCGAGCTGACGCCGGCCGCCGAAGCGTGCCTGCCCAAGCTCAGCGCCGCCTTCGTGCAGATGGCCGACGCGGTCGCCGCCGCCCAGCACCTCGTTAATGCCGGAAGGTTGATGGTCAGCGTCTCGCCGGTGTTCGCCGCCAAATGGCTGATCCCGCGCCTCAGCAGTTTCCGCGACCAGAATCCGGACATCGACCTGCGCATCTCGGCGCGCCAGACGCTGATCGACCGCACGCATGGCGATCTCGACCAGGGCAGTCGCAACCTGCTCGAGAGCAGCGACATCGCGATCCGCTTCGGCGACGGCGATTACGGCGAGCTGATCACGCACAAGCTGTTCGCGTCGTATCTGCTGCCGATGTGCAGCCCGCGTCTGGTCGAAGGCGCGCAGCCGCTGCGCACACCGGACGACCTGCGCCAGCACACGCTCCTGCACTACGAAAACGACGTGGCGACGATGGACATCGGCCGTCCGAACTGGGGCTCGTGGCTGAAGGCGGCCGGCGTGCGCGGCATCAACCCGCGCCGCGGCCCGACGTTCAACGACATGATGCTGGCGACGCAGGCGGCGGCCGACGGCCTCGGCGTGGTGCTCGCCGCGCCGCTGATGGCGCGCGAAGACATTGCCGCCGGGCGGCTGATCGTGCCGTTCTCGCTGAGCCTGCCGACCGGCGCATCGTACTACCTCGTCTACACCCAGGAGCGCGCCGAAGAACCGTCCCTGCGCGCGTTCCGCGACTGGATCGTCGACGAAGCGCAACGCGATCCCTGGGCTGATCCGGCGCGCGTGCGGCCGTCGCCGCTGCCGGCCGGCGGCGACCCCGGCGGCTGACCGGCCGG
>JASGFY010000103.1:0-7733 GCA_047605265.1 Solimonas sp. | reverse complement strand
AGCCTTTTTCTCCACGCTTCTCGTACTC
Source organism: Solimonas sp. (assembly GCA_047605265.1). Taxonomy (GTDB): domain Bacteria; phylum Pseudomonadota; class Gammaproteobacteria; order Nevskiales; family Nevskiaceae; genus Solimonas. The sequence goes on along the minus strand of JASGFY010000103.1, from coordinate 7,705 downwards.
AGATGGCTTGACAGCGGACATTTTTCATCGGCGGCGCGCTCGGCTCCAGCGGCGCCGGCTTCGCCTACGCGACCGGCGGCTGGCCCGGCGTCTGCGCGCTCGGCCTGGGTATCAGCGGGCTGCTGATCGCGCTGACGCTGCGTCAGCGCGCGGCGGCTTAATCGAAGCGGAACGCCGAGATCGTCGTCTCCATCACGCGGTCGCCGAAGATGCGGCGGCCCCGGCCGGTGCGTGCGGCGCCGGCGGCGACCATCAGCGGCAGCAGATGTTCTTCGGCGCGCGGCGGATGCGAGAGCCGCGCCGCCGGCGCCTCGTCCCAGCGCGCGAGCCGCCGCTCGCGCTCGGCGGGCGCCGCTTCGACGGCCGCCGTCAGCCAGGCATCGAAGGTATCGGACACCGGCCCGAAGCGCGGGTCGCCGTAGGCGCGCATGTTGTGGAAGCTCATGCCGCTGCCGACGATCAGCACGCCGTCGTCGCGCAGCGCTTCGAGCGCGTGGCCGGCCGCGAGGTGCGCGGCGGCGTCGAGCGTATTCAGCAGCGAGAGCTGCACGACCGGCACGTCGGCCTGCGGCAGCACGAGCTTCAGCGGAATGAACACGCCGTGGTCGTAGCCGCGCTGCGCGTCGATGCCAGCCGGCAGACCCGCGCCGGCGATCAACGCACGCACGCGCGCCGCCAGCAGCGGCTCGCCGGGCGCGTCGTAACGCAACTGATAGGTGTGCTCGGGAAAACCGTGGTAGTCGTAGATCAGCGCTGGCCTGGCGTTGCTGCCGGCCGTGAACGCCGGCTCCAGCCAATGCCCGGACACCAGCAACACCGCGCGCGGCTCCGCCGGCAGCGTCGCGACGAGACCGCGCAGAAAGGCCGCCATGCGCTCCCAGGTGCCGGGCGGATCCCAATCCATGAAAAAGCACGGACCACCGCCGTGGGGGATGTAGAGCGTCGGCAGACGCAAAGACTGCTTGGTTGTCATGGGCGGATCGATCGACAAGGATTACGGAGAAGGGGCGATGCCCGGCACACCCTCACGGATGCGCCGCGAGAATGCCGGATCGGCGTCGGCGGCGCGCGCACGCTCGTTGATGCGGCCGGCGCGGTGCAATATCGCCAGATCGACACCGGGCGTGAAACCGCCGGCGGCGTGGATGTACTCGGGCAGGTAGCCGGACAGCAGCAGGCGATGGTCGAGCGGCAGGCCGGCGACGATGTGCCGCATCATCTGGAAGACGATCGTCGTGCAGTTCGCCGTCGCCGTGTTGTACCAGCGCGGCGCGCGGCGCAGCGCATCAGCTTCCTCCAGATAGGCGTTGAACAGCGAGCGGATCTGCGCCGGTGGCAACAGCACGCGATACAGATAGACATCCTCGCCGCGTACATTGCTGCGCAGGCGCACAATGTCGCGCTCGTCGGCAGCAATCAGATTGATCTCGAACTTCTTGAAGAAGCCGCCGACCGGCGTGTACAGCTCGCCGCGCTCCTTGCGGATTTCCAGCGAGAACGTCAGGTAGTCGCTGCCGCCATGTCCGTCGTCGAAACCGAACGACACCAGCGTGTGCGCGATCGCCGGCCCCATCCAGTGCGAGAGGATCGTGTCGACCGAACGCAGACGGTCGAGGTCGTAGCGCCGCGTTTCCCAGCGCACGCCGTAGTCGCTGGTCGTACGCCACGCGAAGTTGCGGACGTTGTGCAGCGTGACGCGCGCGCCGTCGCGCTCGGCGACGAGTTGCCGCGCGACCTCGTCGGCCCAGACGCGATCGTTCGACGGCCGGATCGAATGCCACCAGAGCAGCAGTAGCGCCAGCGCCGCGGCAAACAGCGGCACGGCGAGCACCACGTCCGCGCACCACAGCAGCACGAGCAGCGCCAGCGCGCAGAACATCCACAAGGCGACGCCGGCGACACGCCTGCGGTCCGGCAGATGGAACCACAGCGCCAGCGCCGCCCAGGCGGACAGCAGCAGGAACAGCACGCTCAGCACGGCCAGGCCCAATGTCTTCATGTCCGGATCGGCGCGCGCTCCCGTCGACGGCGGCGGTTTCTCGCGCGCATTCTGCCGCATCGGGATGTCCGGCATCCCGGCGCGCCGGGCAACGCCGCGCCATCAGCGTTCGGTCACGTTAGACGGCGGATCGCCCGCGCATAATGTCCGCATTGGCGTGGGCGCCTCGCCGCACACGCTCTCCCGCGACGACTTCTTGCGAGCATGCCGAACAACGAAGCCCTGGATGGCCTGGACGCCCTGGACGCGCTGATCGCGACGGCGCAAGAGCGCCGCCGGGCGATGGACCTGCTGCCGCTGTTCTATCCGCAGGTGCGCGCGCTGGCACGGCGCGAGCGGCGCCAGTGGCATTCGGGCGAAACCCTGCGCACCACGGCGCTCGTCAACGAGGCGTACCTGAAGCTGCGTCACCAGCCGGATTTCAGCAATCCCCAGCACTTCCTGCGCTCGGCCGCGATCGCCATGCGCCACGCCCTGGTCTCCTACGCCCGGGAGCGCCAGGCGGAGAAACGCAACGGCGGCGTCGACGCGCTCCCCCTGGACACGGCATACGAAGTTCCGGATCGGCAAGACGGCGAGAAGCTGCTGCTGGACGTGGCCGAATCGCTGCAGCAGCTGGCGCGGCTCAACCCGCGTCTGGCGCAGGTCGTCGAGTGCCGCTTCTACGCCGGCTACAGCGAGGAGGAGACCGCGACGGCGCTCGGCCTGACCGCCAGAACCGTGCGCCGCGACTGGGTCAAGGCGCGGGCCTGGCTGCAGCAGGCGCTGTCGGATTGAGGCGGTCTGCGCACCACCCGCCCGACTCGCCCGCCCGGCGCCGCCGATTCAGTGGCCGATCCGGCATTCGAGCTGCGCACCGAGCCGCGTCACCGCGGTCTGGCCACCCAGGCTGTACCCGTCGGCAGTCAGCGCCAGGCTGAAGCGCGGGCTCAGGCGGTAGCCGAGCGCCAGGCCGCCGCCGATGCCGAAGCCGCTGTCCTCGTCGCGCGCCACCGATTCACCGATGCGGATCTTCTGCGTCGAACGGTAGTAGACGCCTGCCAAGCGCACGTTCAGCAGCCAGCCGCCCGCCGTCGCCGTGCGCGCGACCAGGCCGAGCGAGACGCCGCGTCCGGCCGGGCGCAGTGTGTGGGCTGCCGCGGCCGCCGCGTCGATGCCGCCGCTCAGCCGGCCGTCGTACTCGCCGAAGTACTGCCAGCCCGCCTCCACCGCGAGGCCCGGATGGACCGGCACGCCGGCGTACAGCGAGCCCGAGAAGGCACTGCGATCGAACGAGGCCTCGGCGTCGTAGCCGACCCGATGCAGCCTGTCGCCGAAGGCATCGGACGTCTCCGCGTAGCGGCCGAGGCCGAGTTGCGTGCCGAGATAGAGGCCTGGCGCATACAGGGGCTCGTCCGCCGGTTCCAGCCCGCCGGCCCGCGACGGCGGCGCGGCGAGCATGGCGGCCACGGCCAGCGCCGGAACCAGCATGGAGCCGGCGCGCCGCGCGCGGCGCAGGAACGCGAGCAGGCCGAGCGGCAGCAACGCGGCCAGCGGCAAGGCGCCGGCCCCGGCCTTGAAATAGCCGTCGCCGCTGGCCGCCGTGTCGTCGTCGACGATCGTCACCGTGGCGCTGGCTGGCGTGCCGAGCGCAGCGCCGCCGGCGTCGCTGAGTGTCACGGTGAAGGTCTCGCTGCCTTCGACGAGCGTGTCGTCGAGGATCGGCACGCTGATGGTCTTCGCCGCGCCGTCGCCGTCGGCCCAGCTCAGCGTGCCGCTGACGGCCGTGTAATCGCTGCCGGCGCTCGCGGTGCCCGGCGTGAGCCGGTACTGCACGCTGGCCGCGCCGGACGAGCCGCCGCTGCGGCTCACCGTCAGCGTCAGCGTGCCGGCGTTCTCGCGCACGCTGGCCGTCGCCGCCGCCAGCGCCAGCGTGCCCGGCGGCGCCGTGTCGTCGTCGCTGATCGTCACCGTCGCGGTGGCCGGCGTGCCGAGCGCGGCGCCGCCGGCGTTGCTCAGCGTCACCGTGAACGTCTCGTCGCCCTCGATGGCGGTGTCGTCGAGGATCGGGATCGCGACGGTCCTGGACGCGGCATCGCCGTCGGCCCAGCTCAGCGTGGTGCTGACGGCGCTGTAGTCGCCGCCGGCGAGCGCGGTCTGGTCGGCCGTCGACACGGTCACGCTCGCCGCCCCGGACGAGCCGCCGCTGCGCGTGACGGTGACGTCGACGTGACCGCCGTTCTCCGCAACCGTGTAGCGGTCCGCGCCGAATTGCAGCGTGCCGGCGCTCGCCGCGCCGGCGATGGCGACGCAGGAGCGCGAAACCTCGGAAACCTCGATCGCCCCCACACCATTGACCGCTGTGACGTAGCGCGTCAGCGCGGTCAGGTACGGATAGCTCACGTCGAGCCCGCCGCTGAAGCTCAAATCGAAGTCGGCATGCCCGCCGGTATCCGTCGTCACGTTGGTGTAGCTCTCGGCGTAAGGGCTGATCTGCAGCTGCCCGTAACCCTGCGCGTCGCAAGTCCTGGTCTGGTAGAAGTAGACGGAGAAAGTCTGGTTCGGCAGCGAATCGAGGCTGCCACGGATGTTCCCGCCGCCACTGCCGGTCGAGGCCGAGCCGATCACGGGCGAATTGAGCCCTTCGTTGCCGCCGCCATCGGCGTCGAGCGCATCGTTGTCATCCGGGCCCTCGGCGTTGAGGTCGATCGGCAGGCCGCCGTTGTCGCTGATCACGCCACCCGTGAAATCGACGATGCCCTGATCCTCGACGCGAATGCCGGCGCCGCCGTTGCCGGTGATCGTGCTGTCGCTGATCGTGGCGATCGAAGCCGCGCGAAAGTGCAGGCCGTGGCCGCCATTGCCGAGGCCCGGTCCGCCGATCGTCGACGAGCTGATCGCGCTCGAAAACGTGGTCCCGGGCAGTGCCGCGTTGCGGGTGACGTCAACGCCGTCGCCGCCGTTCGCCGCGATCCGCGCGCCGGAGATGAGCGCACGGCCGAACTCGCCGACTTCGACGCCGGCGCCGCCGTTGCCGAGCGGCTGCGTGCCGCCGGCATCGGTACCGATCTGGCTGCCGTAAACCGCGAGGTAGCAGTTGTACGCGACGGGCGGGTTCGCGCCCGGCGCATCGACGTGCAAGCCGGCCCCGAGGTTGCCCGAGATCAGGCTGCGGTTTGCCGCGGACGAACTGCTGCCGCCGATATCGCCGATGGCGTTGAGCCCGATGTCGATGCCGGTGCCGTTGCCGGCCGCGATCGTACCGCTCGGATCGGTGCCGATGTACGAACCGGCCACCGTCAGATGGCCGGTGCAGCCGATCAGGGTCGGGTCGCAGCCGCTGCGTCCCGCGGCGGCGATGCCGCGGCCGCCGAAGCGGTTGACGACGAGTCCGCGGACCGTCTGCGACAGCGCGTTGCCGGAGCGGTTCAGACCGAACACGAGGCCGTCGGCGTCCGCGCCGGCCCGGCTGCCGTCGAGTTCGATCAGCAGGACCGCGTTGCTGCCGCTGGCGAGCGTGTTCGGCGAGCTGCCCGGCTGGGTATAGCCATCGATGGTCAGATAGCCGCCGATCACCGGCAGCGGCGACTCCGGCCGGATCGTGTGCACGCCACCGCCGGCGATGTTGAAGGCGATGATGTCGTTGTCGTCGACCGTGGCGGCGAACGCACCGGGATTCTGGCCGCTGATGTCGGCGTCGCCAAGATCGTCGCCCGCGTTGATGGCCGTGATGGCCTCACGCAGCGTGACCTTGCCGTCGCCGGCCAAGAGAGTGTCGTCGGTCGAGGTGACGGTGATCGTCGCCGCCCGCGCCGGCCCGGCCGGCGACAGCACGGCGACCGCCACCGCGACCGCCACCGCGACCGCCAACAGCATTCCCGGGCGGCGCCGCGCCGCCCGAACCGCCCGCCTGTCCTTCATTTCCGCTCCCCTGTCCGTTGCTTCGTCTTTCTCCTGTTACGCAACGGGGCGGCAAATGCGGACATCGCGGCGCAGGCGCGCGCCGGCCGGATGGCGGAAATGCGGGAAGGTCGGTTTGCGCATGCACCGGCTCCGGGGCCGACGCGGCGGGCGGCGCGCAAAGCCGGACGATGAACGCCGCGAAATCGCGGCTCAGCGCAGTCCGGGCCAGAGCGCGATGCCGTCGCCGTACGCCGCGGCGGCAATCGGCGCCTCGAGCGCCCAGGCCTTCAGGTTCAGCACGTCGACATTGCCGTTCATCCAGGTGGCGATGAAGGCTTCGTCGCCGACGATGGCGATGCCGTGCGGCATGCGGTCGGTGTCGAAGCGGTGCGCGACGGCGTTCATCGCCAGATCGATCACTTCGAGCAGACCCTTCGTGCCGCCGCCGTGCGCGAGCGGCGCTTCGTCCTCGCCGACCAGCAGGAACTTTCCGTCCGCGGTCGGGCAGGCGGCGAACGGAAATCCCGCGACCGGAATTTCCCGCGCGATGTCGTCCGTCGCCGTGTCGATGACGACGACGCTGGGCGCGTTGCCGTTGGTCACGAACAGGCGCTTGCCGTCGCGCGACAGCGCGATGCGCTGCACGAGATCGGAAACCGCGATCACCCGGGTCAGCTTGCGCGTCTTGAGATCGAGCACGCTGATGCTGCCCGCGCCGAGGTTGGCCGTGTACAGCTTGCGGCCGTCCGGCGTCGCTTCGAGCATGTGGGTTTGCGCGGCGCCGGTCGGAATCTGCGCGGCGATCCGGCCGGTCCGGGCATCGACGATTGCGACCGCCTGCGCCAGTTCGGCCGAGACCAGCAGGCTGCCGTCCTGCGCGACCAGCACCTTGTGCGGGCGCAGCGGCCGGCCCAGATCCCAGGACTTCGTCCATGTGCGCGTCGCCATGTCGATCACGTCGATGGCGTGTCCGTCCTCGCCCGGCATGCCAACGATGGCATCGCTGTACGACGGCGTGTACGCGGTCTTGCCGTCGGCCGAGAACGCCACTTCATGCGGCCAGCCGGGCACGGCGATCGCGCCGGCCACCGCCTTCGCGCGCGGATCGATCAGAACCAGCCGGTGTCCGCGCGCCTCGGGCACGACCAGCAGCGGCGCGGCGCTCCCGTCGCGCGCGCAGGCGGAAAGCGCAGCCAGCACGAGCGGAAACAGCAGGCACACACACCGCGGGACGTGAAACGTCGTCATCGCTTTCACCATGGACTCCCTAGATTGCGTACTGATTCATACGCAAGACACGCAGCAATCCGGACAGGCATTCCCTTTGTCGAGCGCCCTGCGCAGGCCGCCGAGCGCTGTCCCCTCACCCGCTCCGGCGCCGGCTTCCCGGGTGGTGCGCGGTCGTGTCGCGTTCGGACGGCGCGGCATGCGCGGCGTCGATGGCGGCGGTGGGCCGGGCGAGCCGGCGTTCGCAGTCGGCGAGCGCCCGCCGCGCCTCGGCGATCTTCGGGCTCGCCGGCAGCAGCCGCTCGGTCCGCGTCGCCAGCGCCTGCGCCAGCAGCGGCCGTGCCCGCGCAGCGTCGCCGCCGCGCAGGCGGGCAAGGCCCTCGAGCCATTCGCCGTCGGCGATCGTCAGGCGCAGGTATGGCGCCAGCTCGCTGGCGCGCGCCTGCGCGGTCGCGGCGGCGGCGGTGCCGGCAGCAGCGTCGGCATCGCCTTCCGCGAGATCGATCTCGGCTTCGGCGAGACGGCGGCGGATCGCCTGGGCCGTCGCCTCCAGCCCGGCCTCGCCGAGCGGCGGCAGCGCCGCGAGCGCGGCGCGCG
>JASGFY010000102.1:0-8018 GCA_047605265.1 Solimonas sp. | reverse complement strand
CCGCCGACGGCGTGGCGGCGCTGCCGCATCCCGGCGGCAAACCGCGCTGAGAGCCTGCCGCGCCGCGCGCGTCGCCGTCCGGCCGCCGCGATGCCGGTGTTGCCGCGGCGCGCTCAGGCGTCCGGCGCCCTGGTTGACGCCGCGTCGAAGATCCGCTCGGCGTTCGCGGCGAGGAAGTTGCGGAAGATCAGCGGCGTGCCGTCCTGCGCCCACAGCGGCGCGCCGTCGTGGTCGATGGCCTGGCTGCGTTCGATGATTTCGACGAACTGCTTCTCGGTCTGCGCGAGACCGATGCGGCCGTCGGTCTCGCGCACCGGCGTGTCCATCGTCGCCGCCAGTGTCGCGGTCTGCCGCAGCGGTGTGCCGGGCGCGCCCTGGATCGCCGGCAGCAGGCGGAAGCCGGCGTCGCGCATCGCCCGCGCCATCGCGTCGATGCCGTGGAAGTTCGCGGCGCGCACGTCGATCGTCACGTGGTTGAAGTCGGCGCCGAGCGCGAGGGCGCTCGCGGCTTCGCCGGACACGCGCGCCACGGCTTCGAGCGTCGTGCGCCTCAGCGGCGGGCCGTTGCGCTGCATCAGCCGGTCGACGACGTGCGCGACCAACGCTTCGGCATCGCGCGCGGCCAGCCGGCCGTGCGTTTCGAAGCGTTCGAGCAGCGCGATCAGCGGCGCGTGATCGACGGCGGCGGCTTGCTCGCGGCAGTCCTCGACGATCAGCGCGGCGACATCGTCGGGAAACGCTTCGAGATCGACCTCGGAGACGAAGATCTTGAACTGCTGCGCGTCATCGCCGATCGCCTGCAGGTCGAACGACCTCAGCTTCTTGGCCGGAAAGAAATAGCTGCGCTCGCGTTGCAAGCCTAAGGCGCGCGCGGCGCGGACGAACAGGGCGCGGACTTGCGGGTCGGCGGTGCGGATCGCGCCGTGGTCGTTGCGGAAGGTGCCGCCGTTGGCGGCGACGAGCCGCCGCAGCGCGACGAAGTCGGGGACGTTGCGCGCGAACTTCGACGTTGCATGCTCGACGAAGCGTTCGCGCAGCGCCGACGGCGGCAGCCCGATGCTCATGGCGGGCTCGTTGCGCGCGCCGGGCGTCGATGGTCGGTCGCCGCGCCGGGCGGATCGCCGGGAACCTTCGGCCGGTTGAGCAGGGAGTGCGAATCGTTCATGGGCAGGCGCAACGCCGGCAGTCGTCCTGGACTGCACTCTAGCAGGCGCGCGGCGCGCTTCATGCCGGCCGCGCGGCGCAAAAAGCGCGGGCCGGCGCCGCGGGCGATCCCTTGCCCGCTTATCATGGGCGCAACAGAAACGCTCCCGCAGGTGCCGCATGACCGTCCGCAGTCCCGCTCCACGCCGCAAGCTCAAGATCGGCCGCCCCGTCTGCTTCATCGTCGGCGCCGGGCCCGGCATCGGCGCGGCGCTGGCCGAGGCGTTCGCGGCCGAGGGGCACGACATCGTGCTGCTGGCGCGCGGTCCGGCCAAGCTGCGCGAGCTGTGCTCGGAGCTGTCGAAGAAGACCGGCCGCGCCGTGGCGGCGTATGCGGCCGACGCCGGCGACGAGATTTCGCTGAAGCAGGGCCTCGATGCCGCGCGCGACGACTTCGGGGATCCGGGCGTGCTGATCTACAACGCCGCCGCCGCGCACCTGGAAGCGCCGACGCAGATCACACCGGACCGGCTGGTCGAGGAGTTCCGCGTCAACGTCGGCGGCGCGCTGCTCGCCGCGCAGGAAGTCGCGCCGGCGATGATCAAGGCGAAGAAGGGCACGATCCTGTTCACCGGCGGCGGCTTCGCCTACGAGCCGGCGATGAAGTACGCCTCGCTGTCGCTCGGCAAGGCGGCGCTGCGTTCGCTGACCTATACGCTGGCGCAGGAGCTCGGCGCGCACGGCGTGCACGTGGCGACCGTCACCGTGCACGGCTTCCTGCAGACCGACACGCGGCTCGATCCGGCGCGCATCGCGCAGACCTATCTGTGGCTGCACAAGCAGCCCAAGGGTCATTTCGACATCGAGAAGATCCACAAATAGGGTTTATCGGAGCACGCGTTGCGTGCCCGATAAATCGGCGGATTCGAGCGAGCGGCTGCGCCGTCGCTCAATCCGCCGGAGCGACACACCGAACGTTGATGGGCGTGCCATGACTGCTGCTTTTCCTCTGATCCGCGATCCTGCCGTGCTTGCTTCGCGCGAGTTCGATGTGCTCGTCATCGGCGGGGGCATTTATGGCGCGTGGACGGCGTATGACGCGGCGAGCCGCGGCCTGTCGGTGGCGATCATCGAGAAGAACGACTGGGGCAGCGGCACCTCGTCGGCGTCGAGCAAGCTGATCCACGGCGGCCTGCGCTACCTCGAGAACTACGAGTTCGGTCTGGTGCGCCACGCGCTGAAGGAGCGCCGCACGCTGTACCGCATCGCGCCGCATCTGGTGCGGCCGCTGAACTTCATCCTGCCGATGTGGAAGGGCCCGCGCGCGAGTTCGTTCATGGTCTCGGCCGGCCTCGCGCTGTACGACCTGCTGGCGCTCGGCAGCCGGCCGGTGCGGCCGCATCGCCACTACGGTGCGCGCGCGCTGCTCGAGGAATATCCGTTCGTCGATCCGCGGCACCTGCTCGGCGGTTTCCGCTACGGCGACTGCCAGGAGGACGATGCGCGCATGACGCTGGTCGTCACCGCCGCCGCGCAGTCCTGCAGCGCGGTTTGCGCGAACCGCGTCGCGGCGCGAAGGATCATCGAGGACGGCGGCAAGGTGGTCGGTGCCGAAGTCGACGATCTGGTTGGCGGTGTCTCGCACGCCGTGCGCGCCAGGGTCGTCGTCAACGCCGCCGGGCCTTGGGCGCCGGGCCTGCTCGGCGAGGCCGCGCCCAAGGTCAGGCTGGTCAAGGGCACGCATCTGGTCCTGCCGGCGATCGCCGGCTGCAACGAGGCCTTCCTGCTGACGGCGAGCGACGGCCGCGTGTTCTTCGTCATTCCGTGGTACGGCCGCACGCTGGTCGGCACGACCGAGTCGACGGTGACGGCGCCGGCCGAGGCGCAGCCGACCGATGAGGAGACGCGCTATCTGCTGGCCGGCGTGCGCGCCGGCCTGCCGGGCATCGGCTGGACGGAAGAAGACGTCATCGCGCGCTTCGCCGGCGTGCGCATGCTGCAGGCCGAGGACGCCGCGTCGCTGTCGGCGGTGACGCGCGAGTTCGCCGTGCTGCAGCCGAAGGCGAACCTGCTGATGCACGTCGGCGGCAAGTACACGACGTCGCGGCACGACAGCATCGCGATCGTCGACGCGGTGTTCCGCGCACTCGGCCGCCGGCCGCCGGAGCCGGTGACGCAGCGGCGTCCGCTGCCGGGCGCGCCGCAGGGCCGCGCGCCGGGCGCGTTCGAGGGCTGGCAGGCGCAGGCGATCGCCGAGCTCGCGGCGATCGGCGTCGATCTCGAAGCGGCGCGCTGGCTGACCTTGCGCCACGGCAGCGGCGTGTCGGCGATCTCGGCGCTGATCCAGTCCGACCGCCGGCTCGCCGCGCGCATCGCGCCGGAGGCGCCGTTCGTCCATGCCGAAGCCGTGCACGCCGTGCGTTCGGAAATGGCGCTGTCGCTCGACGATCTGACGCGGCGCCGGATGCCGCTGACCCTGCTCGTGCGCGGCGACGCGTGGCGCGCGCCGCTGTTGGCGCTGCTCGCCGAAGCCGGTCACGCCGGCATTCGCTGAATCCCGGTGCCGGCCGGCGCTGCAGCGCCGCCACGACGATGCCGGGCGGGGTACTGCGGCGCACATTCCGACGAGCGGTATCGAAACTCCTTCCAAAAGCGGAAGCGCTCGCGCAACTCGCGCAAGAGGCATTTATAATGCCGCACAGCGTTCGCCCAGAGACGGACGCCGGCGGCCGGCCCGGCCTGCTGCCGAAGACAAAAGAGATCGAGGAGAGTGCCATCCTGCCATCCGCCGCGCGCGGACCCGCGTCGCTGCCGCCGGCCGTTGCCGCGCGAGCCGCGGCGCGCGCCGGGTTTCTTCGGGGCAGCGTTCCGGTATTCCGATTCAGACGATCAAGGGCTGCGTAGGGGCGGCGGGGGCCGTCCCATCGTGGGGGCAATGGGCCAGCGCGAGCTGGCCCTTTTTTGCTCGCGGTGGCCGGCGGTTTCAGGAGCTGTTCGCGGGCGTGCCGCGGTCCGGCGTCGCGGCCGGCGCGGTGGCCGGCGGCGTGTCGTCGCCGCTCGGCTGCAGTTCGATGTGCTCGGGCTTGCCGAGGAACTTCGGCTCGGTGCTGAGCAGGAAGATGTCGAGGATCGCCTTGACGCGCGCGAACACCTCGCGCGGCGGATTGCGCGTGCCGTAGCCGCCGTCGCTGGTCGCCGGCGCGATGTAGGCGGCGATCCTGAGGCCGAGCTTGCGGCCGATGAACACGGCCCGGTAGCTGTGGTAGCGCTGCGTGATCACGGTGAACTGCTTGAGGCCAAACACGGCCTCGGCGCGCACGATCGAGTCGAGCGTGCGGAAGCCGGCGAAGTCCATGGTGATCGCCGCGTCCGGCACGCCTTCCTTGACCAGCTCGCGGCGCATGGCGCGCGGCTCGTTGTAGCTTTCGTCCGGGTTGGCGCCGCTGACGATCAGGTGCTTGACCTTGCCGTTGCGGTACAGCTCGGCGGCGGCCTGGATGCGGCCGCGGAACTCCGGGCTCGGCTTGCCGTTCTCCATGTACTTGGACGTGCCGAGCACGACGCCGACGTCGTTCGACGGCATCAGCGCCCAGTCCCGGTAGATGTACGAATCGGTGCTGTTGATGACCCAGCGGTTGCCGAGCAGCACGATCAGGGCGAATGCCAGGAAGCCGGTGAGCAGCCAGCGTTGCAGGAAGCGGCGAGTCCAGGGTTTCAAGTCAGGAAGTCCGGAAGCGGCCGTGCGAACCGGCCGGGCTGGATGAAAGGGGACGCGGCGCGTGCGAGGGCGAACGGCACCAGGGTGCGTGCGGTGAAGCCTGGCAAAGACGTCCTTCCGGTCATGTCACGGTTCCCCATCGTTTTTTGTGTCGCGGTTCTGTATCTCGGTCTTGCATGAGCGGCCGCGCGTCGCCGGTGGTGGCCGTCGGGCGATTGTAGCCGCGCGCGCCGGCGTCGCTCAGTGCGTCAGGCGGCGCATCGCCGCCTCGAGGCCCGACAGGGTCATCGGGAACATGCGGCCCTCGCCGAGCAGCTCATTGGTCACCTTGATCGACGAGGTGTATTCCCAGCGGTCCTCGCTCTCGGGATTGATCCAGACGATGTGCGGGAACTGGTCGGCGACGCGCTTGAACCACACCGCGCCGGCCTCCTCGTTCCAGTGCTCGACGCTGCCGCCGGGCTGGACGATCTCGTACGGGCTCATCGTTGCGTCGCCGACGAACACGACCTTGTAGTCCGGTGTGTACTTGTGCAGCACGTCGAACACCGGGATGCGCTCGCTGTGGCGGCGCGCGTTGTCCTTCCACACCGTCTCGTAGATGAAGTTGTGGAAATAGAAATGCTCGAGATGCTTGAACTCGGTCCTGGCGGCGCTGAACAGCTCCTCGCAGGCCTTGATGTACGGGTCCATCGAGCCGCCGACGTCGAGGAACAGCAGCACCTTCGCCGCGTTGCGGCGCTCCGGCACCATCCTGATGTCGAGCCAGCCGGCGTTCTTCGCCGTCGAGCTGATGGTGTCGTCGATGTCGAGAACGTCGGCCGCGCCTTCGCGCGCGAAGCGGCGCAGGCGGCGCAGCGCGATCTTGATGTTGCGCGTGCCGAGCTCGACGCTGTCGTCGAGATTGCGGAAGTCGCGCTTCTCCCAGACCTTGACCGCCTTCTTCTGCCCGCCCGGTCCGCCGATGCGGATGCCTTCCGGGTTGTAGCCGCCGTGGCCGAAGGGGCTGGTGCCGCCGGTGCCGACCCATTTGTTGCCGCCTTCGTGACGTTCCTTCTGTTCTTCGAGCCTTGCTTTAAGCGTCTCCATCAGCTTGTCGAGGCCGCCGAGCGCCTGGATCTTCGCCATCTCTTCCGGCGTCAGATGCTTCTGCGCCTGCAGACGCAGCCACTCCTCGGGGATCGAGCCGAACAGCTCGCCGCTGATCGCCTCGATGCCCTTGAAGTACGCGGCGAACGCGCGGTCGAAGCGGTCGTACTGCGATTCGTCCTTGACCAGCGCCGCGCGCGACAGGTGATAGAAGTCGTCGAGCGAGAAGATCGCGACGTGCTTCGACAGCGCCTCCAGCAGCAGCAGGAACTCGCTGAGGCTGGCTTTCACGCCGGCGGCGCGCAGGGTGAAGAAGAACGTGAAGAGCACGGGCGTTGCCAGTTCGGAGGATGCGTCGGAAGAAGCGGGGTTTGTGGCATTGTAGGTCGGGTTTCCCAGCCTTGCCTGTCAGCGCCATGCCCGTCACCCAACGCGCTTCGACCCGTGCCATCGCGCAGCAAATCCGCGCCGCCGAGCGGCATCTCGCCACGGTCGACCCGGTAATGGCCGAAGTCATCGCCAGGCATGGGCCGTGCACGCTCGGCGCCAGGGCCCGCGACCCGTTTCATACGCTGTGCTCGTCGATCATCAGCCAGCAGCTGTCGAGCAAGGCCGCCGACACGATCCAGGCGCGGCTGATGGCCGGCATCGGCGCCGCCGAAGCCATCACGCCGCTGCTGCTCGCGGCGGCGACGCATGAGCAGTTGCGGAGCCATGGTCTGTCGACCGCCAAGGCGAAATGGCTGAAGGCGCTGGGCGAGGCTGCCGACGCCGGCACGCTGGACTTCAAGGCGCTGACGAAGCTCGACGACGAAGCCGCGATCGAAGTGCTCGACGCGCTGCCCGGCATCGGCCGCTGGACCGCCGAGATGTTCCTGATGTTCGCGCTCAACCGTCTCGATCTGTTCGCGATGGACGACGTCGGTCTGCGCCGCGGCGTGGCGATGCTCTACAACCAGGGCAGGCCGGTGTCCGACACGCGCACGCTGAAGATCGTGAAGAAGTGGGCGCCGTACCGCACCGTCGCCAGCTGGTATCTGTGGCGCGTGGCCGATCCGGTGAACGAGATCTGGGTAAAAGCGAAGTGAATGACATCAGGAACACTGCCCGCCGCCCTTGGGGCGGCCATCACCTGATCAAGCAACCGAGGTTTTTGCGAAGATGCCGGTTCATCAGACACTGCCAACGCGTCCCGTGGTTCCAGCTTCTTGCCATTCAACGACTTGCCGCGGCTGTGGTGGTTTTATCAGGCAGAGTTGCCGGCATATCGGACAATTCCGTGTCGTCTAATTGGCGTTGGGCGTCAGGGAACTGACGTGCCAATTGGAGAGATCGCTGGCGAAGTCGTGGGCGGCCTCTTTCGGCTGATCGGGCAGTTCGTTGCAGAGATTATTGGAGAGCTTCTTATTCGTGGTGTTGGCTATGCACTCTGGCGTCGTGTCTCGCCAAGCACTGATCCTGAGGGTTGGCCCTCAATTATTGTTGGTTTGTTGTTTTGGGTGGCAGCATTTTCGCTCTGCTACGTGGCTTATCAGCACGCTGTAGCGTGGCTCGCCGCTGATAGCTGTCTTGATTCTGGTGGAGCCTACAATTACCAATCGGGAGTTTGCGTTCATGATTAGCGTTGTCGCCCAACAAGGTGCTCCACGCGACGGCTTCGCCGCGCGTGAGCTTTGGCGTTAGGTTGCACATCAAAGGTCATCGCATGGACAAGTCACAAGCAGAAGCAATCGCCAAGGCCATTCTTGAGCCTGACCTGCAGGCACAAGAAGAGATTCGTCGCAAACATGCTACGGGGGCTCCATACATGGTGCATAAGCACCAAGTAGCCTGGTATGCCTTAGCAGGTGCGTTCATTGGCGGCGCCGTTGCCTACCTCATAGGTCAACGATTTACGGTAGGTGTCGTCTTGGGGGCCCTGCTTGGCACAGGCATTGGCACACTAGCCATCCGGCGGCGCGGAAAGCCCAGTGCAACCTAACAATTCATTCAAGCCGAACGCACTTCGTGCGTCGGCTTAATTCAGGCGTTGGGTGTCGCTGCGGCTTTAGCTTTCATCGGGAAGCTT
>JASGFY010000101.1:0-8392 GCA_047605265.1 Solimonas sp. | reverse complement strand
GGCCAGACGGCGGCGCGCGCGGCGCGGCAGCTCTCAGCGCGGTTTGCCGCCGGGATGCGGCAGCGCCGCCACGCCGTCGGCGGTCGCCGCGTCGGCGTACGCGTTGCCGAAGTGACTGCGCAGGTAATTGACCACGTCGGCGACCTGCGCGTCGCTGAGCGTCACCGTGCGGATCTCGCCCGCTTCGTCGGGCGGCAGCCCGAACGGCGGCATGCCGTTGCGGCCGGACAGCACCGTCAGCGCGGCGTACTGCCACGACGCGAGGCGCGGGTTGCCGGCGAACGCCGGGTAGTGGCCGGCGCCGACGGCGCCCTCGCCCTGCGGCATGTGGCACCCCTGGCAGATGTGCCGGTAGACCGTCTCGCCGTCGGCCCGCGCGATGTCGCCGAGCGACTGGAACGATGCGTCGTCGGCGCGCGCCGTGCCGGCTGCGAAGCACGTCGCCAGCGCGAAGCCCATCGCATGAAGGATCGGGCGGCTCATGCTTTCTTCCCCGCGGCGACGACGCGCTGATGGATGCGCGTGATGGCGTCGAGCGCCGACGTCACCGCGCCCTCCTGCCAGCCGCCGATGAACGACGCGTGCTCGCCGGCCAGCGCGATGCGGCCGTCGATCCGGCAGAGATCGTCGTAGTGCTGCGCGCGGCTTGCCTCGCTCCACATGCCGTAGCAGCCCATCGTGAACGGCGAGCGGTGCCAGGCCATGGCGATGCCGTTGTCGAACTCTTGCGGATATTGCGGGTGGATCTGCGCGCCGTACTCGACGGCCTTGCGCACGCGCAGCGCCGGCGGCATTGCCGTGAA
This sequence comes from Solimonas sp., assembly GCA_047605265.1. Classification (GTDB taxonomy): domain Bacteria; phylum Pseudomonadota; class Gammaproteobacteria; order Nevskiales; family Nevskiaceae; genus Solimonas. Next base: position 7,589 of record JASGFY010000101.1, on the reverse strand, counting down.
CTCCATGGCGTTGAGGCCCCAGATGTACGCGCCGAGCAGCACGCCCTTGCCGCCGCTGTGATAGCCGGTGTTCGGATAACCGATATTGGTGATCGGCAGATCGGTGTAGCTGATGCCGCCGTAGATGTGCTCGTCCTCTTCCCAGAAGCGGCGCCTGAACTGCAGGCCGATCTTGATCGCCGACGCGTACGGCACCGCCGAGATCGCCTGGCTGAGCCGGGCGCCGACGTTCATCGGAATCTGCGCCAGCACCGGCAGCGGAATCGTGCACAGGCACCAGTCGGCGCTCGCCTTCTGCGTCGTGCCGGTCTTGCCGTCCTCGTAGGTCGCGGTGACGCCGTGCGCATCCTGGCGGATGTCGACGACCCTGGCGTTGTAGCGGATCAGCGCGCCAAGCTCGCGCGCGAACGCGTCGCCGATGCGGCCCATGCCGCCGACCGGCTGGAACAGCGCGGTCTGCATGTCGTAGTGGTCGCCGCTCGGAATGCCCTGCCACAAGCCGGAGTCGAGCACGTCGGCCAGGCCGATCGGCTGCGACGGCAGCGGCCGCGCCGCCAGCCCGCCGCCCGGCTCCTTGGCATAGCCGCGGCGCTCGGCGACAGCGAGCGTGGCGCCGTACTTGAAGTCCTGGTCGAGCGCGCCCCAGAGGCGCAGCGATTCGAGCAGCTTCTCGCGGTCTTCCTTCGTCACCGCCGCGTCGAGCGCGCTCTGCCGCGTCGCCTTGGCGAGCAGCTCGGCGACGTGGCCCTGATAGTCGGCCTTGATCTCGCGATAGCGCTGCGGCTTGCCGCCGAAGGCCTTGCTGCTGTGCAGATAGGCGTTGTAGTTGATCTGCACGAACGCTTCGAGCGGCACCTTGAGCAGCTTGCAGTAGGCCAGCAGGCCGCGATGGTGATACGGGATGCGCCACGGCCCCGGATTCAGATAGAGGCCGTCGTCGAACTCGCACTTCTGCGCGGCGCCGCCGAGCTCGGTGTACGTATCGCCGCCGCGCAAGGTCCAGTTGCGGCCGCCGGCGCGCGCGTTGTACTCGAGCACCTGCACCTGATAGCCGGCGTTGCGCAGTTCGTACGCGGCGGTCATGCCGGCGATGCCGGCGCCGAGGATCAGCACCGACGTGCCCTTCGGCGCGCCGGACAGGTCGACCGGCCCCCGGTACGGCGACGCGGCCGCGAAGCCGAGCGTGCTCATCGCCGAATACATCGCCGCGCCGCCGGCGACGGCGCCGATCATGCGGAACAGCTCGCGGCGGCTGAGCACATCGCAGCCTACGTCGGTCATCGGTCCGGGTCCTGTCGGCGGATCGCACGCCCGGCGACGACGCCGGGGCTCGGCTCCTGGAACGGATCAGACCGGCGATCCGGAAATCGGCGGCGGGCCGAAGGCGCGCGTCAGCGCCGATCGACGATGCGCTGCGACACGTGCAGCTCACGGTCGCGCCGCGCTGACGGCGACGCACCGCTTCGACCGGCCCGGCACTTTCTTTCCCGTCCTGCGGGCGAGCGCGCAGCGGCAAGGCGATCCGCACACGGTGTTCGGCCGGATCCACAACGTCGGACAGGTACGGGTGGTGGTGCGCTGAGCGCCGCGGCGGCAGCCCTTCGCACTAGAAAACCGGATGCAGGTGATGATGGTGGTCGGCGCCCGCGATGTCGATCGTCACCAGCTTGACGTTGCCGTGATGCACGCCGGGCTCGGCGATGACGCGGTCGGCGAATGCCTTCACGACGGCGGTCGGCCCGCGCAGGATCGCGCATTCGACGCAATGGTCGTGATCGAGATGCGCGTGCATCGTCGCGATGCCGATGTCGTGGTGATCGTGCTGCAGCCTCACGAGGCGCTTCGACAGCTCGCGTTCGTGGTGCTTATAGACATAGCTCAGGATCGCCACGCAGTGGGCACCCGGCGTGTCGCCGTCGTTGCCGCGCTCCAGCTCGAGGCGGATCAGATCGCGCACCGCTTCCGAGCGGTTCCGGTACCCGCGGCGCTTCATCAGCGCCGAGAAAGCGCCGGCCAGCTCCTCTTCGAGCGAGATCGTGAAGCGTTCCATGCCATCCCTCAGAACGAATACCGCAGCGACGCGCGCAGTTGGCGCGGCTCGACCGGGTGCAGGTGGATGCGGTCTTCGTCGCCGACGCTCTCCGGCTCGTCCGCCAGACGCGACGCATAGTAATACGTGATGTCGGCGTCCCTGGAATCGAAGACGTTGTACAGATCGAGCGCCAGCCGCCACGCCGCGCGTTCGTAATAAGCGCCCATGTTGACGATCGTGGTCGGCTGCGACTCCGCCGAATCATCCTCGATCAGCGGCGCCCGCCCGAAATAACGCAGGCGCACCGTGGTCTTGAGGCCATGGCCCAGATCGGCGACGGCGCCGGCGGCGAGCCCCGTTTTCACGGCGTTCGGAATGGCATCCTCGTCGTGCGACACGCCGCGGAAATGCGCGTCCGTACAGGCGGCCGACAGATCGAGCGTCAGCCAGTCCAGCGGCTGCCAGAAACCGGCCAGCTCCGTGCCGTAGCGCCGCGAGGCGGCATTCGGCTCGGTCGTGCCCTCGTCACCGACGAACACCAGCTCGGAGTCGAGGTCCAGCCAGAAACCGACCAGCGTCAGATTGAAGCGGCGGCCGTCGTAGCGCCCACCCAGCTCCGCGCCGTGCGCGCGGGCGAGCACGTTGACCCGTGAGGCGGTCGTGTCCGGATCGCCCGGATCGACGCGGATCGTGGCGCCGCGCACGTCGTTCGAGTGAAAGCCGCCACCGTAGTTCGCATACAGCTCGCCGTGGTCGCTGACCTGCCAGGCCAGCGCGAACTTCGGCGACACCAGGCCGCTGGAGCCGCTGCCGCTGTTCAAGGGCTGCAGCGCGTCATCGACGTTGTACTGGTAAAGATCGCCGCGCAGGCCGACGACCGCGCGCAGCGTCGGCGTCAGGCGGATTTGCGCATCGGCGTAGGCGCCGACGCTGAATTCATCGACGGCGTCCTGGCGTACGGTATCGGTCTTGTGGCCGGCCACGGTGTCGTAGAGGCCGACCTTGCCAATGTCGTCGTAGCGCGTGTCGCCGCCGACGCGCAGCTGCGCCGGCAGGCCGGCCACGTCGAAATCCCAGTGGTGCGACAGTGCGCCGCCGAAGACCGAGCGCTGGTCCTGCTGCTCGAACTCGTCGCCGTTGACCGGATCGTCGAGGTAGTACGTGAAGTTCGAGACGAGACTCAGCGTGTAGTGCAGCGCATAGAGATTCACCGCCGTGTCGCCGAACTGCATTTCGCTCGACAGCGCGACGCGGGACGTCTTGCCGCCCAGATCAGGATCGATGTAGCCGTAGCGCGAAATCTCGCCCGACTCGATCGCCGCCAGCGGCACCTGATCGGTCGAATCCCACTGGTTGTCGTAGACGCTGAGGGCCAGGTTCCAGTAACGGTCACCGCCGCCCTCGCTGTATTTGACGAGACCGCTGAGCTTCTTCAGGTTCTCGTCCAGCACCCACGGCCCGTCGACCGTCGAGGCCTCGGCGCCGATCAGCAGCGTGCCGGCGCCGAGCCGGGTGCTGCCGGCGGCGAGCCCCCGGTAATAGCCGTATTCGCCGAGCGTGGCCTCGACGAACGGATGCGGCAATTCGTCATAGGTTTTGAAGCGCGCGGTGCCGGCGGTGCCGAAATCGCCGACGTCGGCGAAGTACGGCCCTTTCCGGTACTCGACCTTCTCGACCAGTTCGGGGATCAGGAAGTTGAAGTCCATGTAGCCCTGACCGTGGCCGTGCGTGCGCAGGTTCACCGGAATGCCGTCGACGAAGCCGGCGAAGTCGGTGCCGTGGTCGAGATTGAAGCCGCGCAGGAAATACTGGTTGGCCTTGCCCTCGCCCGAGTGCTGGGTGGCGATCATGCCGGGCACGACTTCCATCAGCTCGCCGACGCGCGAGATCGGGCGGTTCTGGAAATCGGCGTAGCCGACGACACCCTGCGAGCCGGATTGCGCGGTGCCGACCAGATCGAGGGCGCGGCCCCAGACGGTCACCTCGTCCGGCTCGCTCGCCGCGGAAGCGTCCGCCGCTTCATCCGCATGACACAGCAAGGGCGCCGAACAGGCGCCCGACAGGAACATGGCGGCGATGACCGTCTGGCACCGCATCGTTCGCACCGGAATGAGGGGAAGGACGCGGCAGTATGAGGATTTTTATTTCAGTATGAAATGCATCGTTCATGCATCCCGCGCTCGCGAATCCGGGCGACGGTCGGCGGCGGCCTACAGCACCGCTTCGAACGTCTCCACCTGCGGATGGCCCAGATAGACGCCCCTGGTGTCGCCGGCATGGCGATGCGCGAGCCGGAACGCTTCCGACTTCGTCCAGGCTTCGAAGGCCTCTCGCGACGTCCAGACCGAATGCGAGGCGAACAGGGTGTGATCGTCGGTGCTCGGGCCGCGCAGCAGATGGAACTGCTCGAAACCGGGCACGCCGTCGAGGTGGCTGTCGCGGTTCTTCCAGACGCTGACGAAATCGTCCTCGCGTCCCCTGGCAATCTTGAAGCGGTTCATGGCGATGAACATGGCGAGCTCCGGCCCGTGGCGGTTCCCGACTGTAGCAAACCGCTGCGCGCGCCCGACGACGGCGGCGGTCGGCGCGGCCGCGCGACGGCGCGCTGTTGATCGCATTGCTGCCTGCGCAACAGATCGCTGAGATCTGGCCAGCGCGGCATCGCCACCGGCGCGCACGCCCGGACACGAAAGCCTTTCCCGTCAGCTGCTTGCGCATCGCGGGCCGTCGCGACGCGCGTGGCACGGCGGTTGCTCCCCGGCATCGCGCGTCCCTTCGCGCGTCCCTTCGCACCGCCGCATCCGCCGAGCCTCGCCATGACCCATCTCGCCAATACGCCCGATCCGCGCCTGCTGTCGTTCGCCACCGACGTGAAGCGCGATACGGAGCGCGCGCTGGCCTTCCTGCGCGACAGCGGCACGCTGACCGCGAGCCTGACGTTCCAGCTCGCGCAGCGCGTGCCGGGCGAGGACAAGGTCGTCGGCGTGGGCTTCCCGCCGCCGTGGGCGGCCCGGCAGGGCGCGCAGGTGGCCATCGTCGCGTTCGACGGCACGGTGCTGCACAGCGAAGGCCCGGCCGCGCTGGCCGGCGCGCGCTACGCGCCGCTGCTGGAGCGCCGTCCGGAGATCGACACCGCCGTGCACGCGCACACGCCGCATCTGGGCGCGTGGTCGAGCGCGCATCGCGTGTTGCCGCTGCTGTACGTCGCCGCGCAGCGCCACACGCTGGCGCGCGAGCTGCCCATCTACATCGATCGCACGCAGCCGGAGATCGACTTCATCGTCGAGCAGCTCGAGAGGAATCCGCACTACCCGGCGATCCTCGAAGCCAACGGCGGCGCGACGTTCTGGGGCAAGGGCGTGCTGAAGACCGCGCAGTCGATCCTGCTGCTGGAAGAAGGCGCGCGGCTGCAGACGATCGCCGAAGGCCTCGGCGGCTCGAAGGAATACGGCCCCGGCGTGCTCGACCAGCAGTGGAAGATGACCGGCCTGATCGCCGGCGGCGAACGCAACCCGAACTTCGAATGAGCCGCCGCGCCAAGGCCCCGCCGCCGGGACGCCCCATGTTCTCCGTGCATCTGCGCCGCGCCGCCGGCATGCTCGCCGCCCTCTCGCTCGCGCTCGCCGCGCTCCCGGCCGGTGCCGGGGACGCGGTCAAGACCATCCGCATCGCCGCGCCGGCGATCGCCGCGCTCGGCAAGCCCAGCTATGCCGGCACCTCGGCCGCCGTCATCGAGAAGGGCTTCGTCGATGAAGAGCTCGCCAGGGTCGGCGTCAAGGCCGAATGGGTGCCGGCCAACACCAGTTCGGTCGCCGCCTTCGTCAACGAGGCGTTCGCGCAGAAGCGCATCGAGTTCGCGATGTACGGCGATCTGCCGTCGATCATCGCCAACGGCTCGGGCATCCGCACCCGGCTGCTCGTGCCGGGCGGCGGCCTCAGCAACACGTATCTCGTCGTGCCGGCCCATTCGCCGGCGCGGTCGATCGAGGATCTGAAAGGCAAGCGCATCGCCGTGCATCGCGGCCGGCCCTGGGAATTCCCGTTCGACAAGCTGCTGAAATCGAAGGGCCTGTCGTTCAGCGACTTCACGATCCTCAACCTCAATCCGCAGGCCGGCGCGGCGGCGGTGTCGACCGGCAGCGCCGACGCCTTCGTCACGCTCAGCGACGCCTGGGTGCTGGTCGACAAGAAAGTCGGCCGCATCATCTGGAACAGCGGCACGCAGAGCGAGGACTGGCAGATGCGCGCCGAGGTCTGGGGCGACGAGGCGTTCGTGCAGCAGCATCCGCAGATCGCGCAGGCCCTGGTCACCGGCATCGTCCGCACCTACCAATGGGCGTCGCAGGAACAGAGCCGGCCCGAGTTCGTGAACTACGCGACGCGCTTCGGCCAGTCGGCCTCGGTCATCGAGCGCGAGATCGACTCGCAGAAGCTCGAGTGGAAACAGCGCTGGTCGCCGCTGTTCACGCCGGCGGTGCGCCAGCATTACGTCGAGGAAATCGCCTATGCGCGCGACGCCAAACTGATCCGCCAGGATGTCGACGTCGACGCGCTGTTCGACAAGCGCTTCGTGACGACCGCGCTCGCGCAGCTGCAGCTCGACCGCTACTGGGCCGCGCAGACCGCGCCGACGCAATCGGCGCAGCGCTGAGTCGCCGACCGTCCCCGACGACCGAGCCCGCGATGAATATGCCGACCGCGACACGCAGCGGCTGCGCGGCCCGCGGCAATGCCGCGCCGGCGCGCGCGCCGTTCGCCGAACGCCTGCTGGCGTCGCCGGCCTCGGCGTGGATTTCGCCGCTGCTGCTGCTCGTGGCATGGACGCTGGCGGTGCGCAGCGGCCTGTTCTCCGAGCAGATCCTCGCGTCGCCGTGGCAGATCGTGAAAACCGCCGCGGCCCTGATCCGCTCCGGCGAGCTGCCGCATCACCTCGCCGTCAGCCTCGGCCGCCTGCTCGGCGGCTTCGCGCTCGGCACGATCGCCGGCGTGCTGTTCGGCGCCGCGCTCGCGCGCGTGCGGCTCGTCGAGCCGTTCTTCGGACCGCTGTTCCAGGTGCTGCGCCAGCTGCCGTCGATCGCCCTGATCCCGATGTTCATCCTGCTGTTCGGCATCGGCGAGACGTTCAAGGTCGTCCTCGTGCTGAAGGCGACGTTCTTCGTCGTCGCGCTGGCAACCTACGACGCCGTGCGCCAGCTGCCGCCGGCCTGGCTCGAAGTCGCCGGGCTCTATCGCCTGCCGGCGCGCGTGCAGCTGTGGCGGCTGCTGCTGCCGGGGGCGTTGCCGGCGATCCTGACCGGCGCGCGCATCGCGCTCGGCCGCTCCTGGATGGTGCTGGTCGGCGCCGAGCTGCTGGCCTCGGAAAGCGGCATCGGCCAGATGATGGAAATGGCGCGCCAGCTGTTCCAGCTCGACGTCGTGATGGTCGGCGTTGTCGTCACCGGCCTCGTCGGCTTCGCGCTCGATCGCGGCTTCCGGCTGATCGAACGCGCCGCGATCCGCGGCAAGGCGGCGGCGTGAGCGGCGCGGCGCTGTCGCCGCCCGCCGATGACGCGCTGCG
>JASGFY010000100.1:0-8440 GCA_047605265.1 Solimonas sp. | reverse complement strand
CTCGACCACAGGCGCGCGGCGCGCGCGGCGGCGGACGCGCGGCGGCCATCGGCGGCGCGCCAGTCGGCATAGCCGGCGCGCAGGGTGGCGTCGTCCGGCGTGTCGTGCAGCGCGAGCAGCCAGTCGAAGGCCTGTTCGAGCAGTCGGTCGTCGTGCGGTTCGGTCATGGCATCGTAGCGCTGGCGGTCGTGCTGGCGGCGGTGGCTTTGCCGTCTATCCTCAATGACGAATGGCGGTCGAAGATTTTCAGGGCGCGCGGCCTTGCCCGGCGCGCAGCCGGGCCTCGCAATGCATGAGCGCGCTGCGCACGAGCTGGTGCACCAGCGATACGGAGACGCCGAGCCGCAGCGCGGCCTGCTGCAGGCTCTCGCCGTGCAGGCGCACCAGTTCGAAGGCGTGCCGCGTGCGCTCCGGCAGCTCGGCGAGCGCTTCGGCGGCGGCACGCAACTCGTCGCGCGTCACGGCCTGCGCCTCGGGCGACGGACGTCCGTCGCCGCACTCGGCGGCTTCGTCGAACGGGGCGGCGTAGCGGTTCTCCAGCGCCTGCCGACGGATGGTGTCGAGCGCGAGGTTGCGGACGATGCGATACAGGTAGTGCGCCGGCTGCGCGACGTCCGGCTGCGCCGCGGCCGCGAAGCGCAGCCAGGCGTCCTGGACGATGTCCTCGGCACGTTCGCGGGAGCCGACGATCGAGGCCGCGTAGTCGACCAGCGCCGCGCGATGCGCGAGGAAAACCTGCAGCGTTGCCGCGTCGTTCAAGGGAGAGAACCCGGCGTCGGGTCGGGGATCGGGAGTCGTCGGTAGCGGCGCGGATGATAATGATTCCCACATCGCGGCGATAGGCTCGGCCGATCCGCCGATACGGCCTGCGCCGTCGCGGTGACTTTAACGCGACCTTTTCAGCCCCTATATTGGCCGTTCACGCTCCCTGCCTTCCCCATGGACTCCATCCGCATCCGCGGCGCCCGCACGCACAATCTGAAGAACGTCTCGCTGGACCTGCCGCGCGACAAGCTGACCGTCATCACCGGCCTGTCGGGCTCGGGCAAGTCCTCGCTCGCGTTCGACACGCTGTACGCGGAAGGCCAGCGCCGCTACGTCGAATCGCTGTCGGCCTATGCGCGCCAGTTCCTCGGCCAGATGGACAAGCCGGACGTCGATTCGATCGAGGGCCTGTCGCCGGCGATCTCGATCGAGCAGAAATCGACCTCGCACAATCCGCGCTCGACGGTCGGCACCGTCACCGAGATCTACGATTACCTGCGTCTGCTCTACGCGCGCGTCGGCACGGCGCGCTGCCCGGACCACGGCGTCGCGCTCGAAGCGCAGTCGGTGTCGCAGATGGTCGATCACGTGCTGTCGCTGCCAGCCCGATACGGCAGTGATGCGGCGTGGCTGCTGCTGGCGCCGGTCGTGCGTGGCCGCAAGGGCGAGCACCAGGAATGGTTCGAGCAGGCGCGCGCGCAGGGCTTCGTGCGCGTGCGCGTCGATGGCAAGGTCCACGAGCTCGACGAAGTGCCGGCGCTGAACCGCAAGCTCAAGCACGACATCGAGATTGTCGTCGACCGCTTCAAGGTGCGCACGGACATCAAGCAGAGATTGGCGGAATCGTTCGAGACGGCGCTGCGGCTGTCGGAAGGCATCGTCTACGTCGTTCCGCACAGCGGCAACGCCGACGAAATTACGTTCAGCTCGAAGATGTCCTGCCCGCACTGCGGCTACTCGATCGAGGAACTCGAACCGCGCCTGTTCTCGTTCAACGCACCGCACGGCGCCTGCCCGAAGTGCGACGGCCTCGGCCAGATGCAGGTGTTCGACGAGGCGCGCGTCGTCGCGCACCCGGAGAAATCGCTCGCCGAAGGCGCGATCCGCTCCTGGGACAAGCGCAATCCGTACTACTGGCACTTCGTCACGTCGCTGGCGAAGCACTACAAGTTCGATCCGGACAAGCCGTTCGAGAAACTGAGCGCCAAGGTGCGCAACGTACTGCTGCACGGCAGCGGCGAGGAACGCCTCGACTTCCAGTACCCGGACGAGCGCGGCCGCCTGCAGACGCGCAATCACAAGTTCGAGGGCATCATCCCCAACCTCGAACGCCGCTACCGCGAGACCGAATCCGACGCGGTGCGCGAGGAGCTGGCGAAATACCTCAGCGACAAGCCCTGCCCCGAGTGCAACGGCCAGCGCCTGAACCGTTCGGCGCGGCACGTGTTCGTCGCCGACCGCAACCTGCCGTCGATCACCGAGCTGTCCGTGCGCGACGCCGAAGGCTTCTTCGCGAAGATGAAGCTGCCCGGCCACAAGCAGGGCATCGCCGACAAGATCTTCAAGGAGATCGGCGCGCGTCTCGGCTTCCTCAACAACGTCGGTCTCGACTATCTGACGCTGGCACGCAGCGCCGAGACGCTGTCCGGCGGCGAGGCGCAGCGCATCCGCCTCGCCTCGCAGATCGGCGCCGGCCTGGTCGGCGTGATGTACGTGCTCGACGAGCCGAGCATCGGCCTGCACCAGCGCGACAACGAGCGCCTGCTGCAGACGCTGTTCCGCCTGCGCGATCTCGGCAACACGGTGATCGTCGTCGAGCACGACGAGGACGCGATCCGCCACGCCGACCACGTCGTCGACATCGGCCCGGGCGCCGGCGTGCATGGCGGCCGCGTGATCGCCGAGGGCGCGCCGAAAGAGATCGAGAAGAACAAGGCCTCGATCACCGGCCGTTATCTCTCGGGCGCCGAGGCGATCGAGGTGCCGAAGCGGCGCACGCCGCGCCAGCCCGGCAAGCATCTCACGATCCGCAAGGCGCGCGGCAACAATCTGAAGAACGTTGACGCCGAAATCCCGCTCGGCCTGATCACCTGTGTGACCGGCGTGTCCGGCTCCGGCAAGTCGACACTGATCAACGACACGCTGTACGGCTACGCCGCGCGCGAGCTGAACGGCGCCAGCACGCAGCATGCGATCTGCGACGGCATCGACGGGCTCGACCAGCTCGACAAGGTGATCGACATCGATCAATCCCCGATCGGCCGCACGCCGCGCAGCAATCCGGCGACCTACACGCAGCTGTTCACACCGATCCGCGAGCTGTTCGCCGGCGTGCCGGAATCGCGCGCGCGCGGCTACGAGGCGGGCCGCTTCAGCTTCAACGTGAAAGGCGGCCGCTGCGAGACCTGCGAGGGCGACGGCGTCATCAAGGTCGAGATGCACTTCCTGCCCGACGTCTACGTCACCTGCGACACCTGCCGCGGCCGCCGCTACAACCGCGAGACGCTGGAGATCCGCTACAAGGGCAAGTCCATCGACGAAGTGCTGAACATGACGGTCGAGGAGGCGCTCGAGTTCTTCAAGCCGGTGCCGGCGCTGCGCAAGAAGCTCGAGACGCTGATGGACGTGGGGCTCTCGTACATCACGCTCGGCCAGAACGCGACCACGCTGTCCGGCGGCGAGGCGCAGCGCGTCAAGCTCGCCAAGGAGCTGTCGAAGCGCGACACCGGGCAGACGCTGTACATCCTCGACGAGCCGACCACCGGCCTGCACTTCCACGACGTCGCGCAGCTGCTGAAAGTGCTCGAACGCCTGCGCGACCACGGCAACACCGTGGTCATCATCGAGCACAACCTCGACGTCATCAAACGCGCCGACTGGCTGATCGACCTCGGCCCCGAAGGCGGTTCCGGTGGCGGCGAGATCATCGCCACCGGCGCACCCGAAGACGTCGCATCGGTCCCGCGCTCGCATACGGGACGATTCCTGAAGCCGCTGCTGAAGCGTTAGGCGCTTTTGCACCCGCGGCGAGAGCCGGAGCCAAGCCATCCGCTGGCCGCGACGTGAAACGCCGGCCCCACCTCTCCTGCCCCCGCAAGCGGGCGGAGGGGAACAACTCCGAGCCCTCTGCGCCCCGGGGCGGAGAGGGTCGGGTGAGGGGGGCCTTTGCACGCGCGCCGTCGCAACCGGGAAAAGGGCGGCTATCCTGCAACTTCCGCGCAAAACGTCCTCCGCCATGCCGCCGATCCGCCTCGCCGACTTCTCGTCCGCCGTCTTCTTCATCGGCGCCGGCCTGTCCGCCGAGTGCGGCGTGCCGACGTATCGCGGCAGCGGCGGCATCTGGGCGCGGTACGACTACGGCGAGTACGCCTGCCAGCGCGCGTTCGACCGCGATGCGCAGAAAGTGCTCGACTTCCACGAGCTGCGCCGCAGGACCGTGCTCGACTGCGCGCCGCACGCCGGCCATCACGCGCTCGCTCGGCTGCAGGCCGCGCATCCGCAACTGCACGTCGTCACGCAGAACATCGACGGCATGCTGCAGCGCGCCGGCGTACGCGTCGCCGCCGAACTGCACGGCTCGCTGTGGCGCGTGCGCTGTTCGCGGCATGGCGTCCATGAGGATATCGGCGCGGCGGAATACGCGACGCGCGCCTGCCCGGACTGCGGTGCGCCGCTGCGGCCGGACATCACCTGGTTCGAAGACAGCGTGGATGAAGACGTGTTCTCGCGCGCTGGAGAACTGATCGCCGGCTGCGATCTGTTCGTGTCAATCGGCACCTCGGCCGTCGTCTATCCGGCGGCGGACTTCATCCCGCTCGCGCAGCGCAATGGCGCGCGGATGGTCGAGGTCAACACGGAAGCGACCGACGCGAGCGGCCGCTTCGACATCCGGATGCGGGAGCCGGCCAGCGTCGCCCTTCTCGAAGGGTTCCGCTGACCGGCCGTACCGGATCGGACGCTCTGCTCAACCCGGGCCGTTCCCCGGCTGCTCGCCGTTGTGATGCTGCTCGCCACCGCTCGGCCCGCCACCGCCGCCACCGGGGCCACCGCCACCGCCACCACCGCCCGGCCCCGGAATCGGACAGCCCGCAAGGCCGACGCAAATGCCCAGCAGTGCGGCCAACAAGAAACCTTTGCGCATGTTTCGCTCCTTCCGTTCAAAAAAGAATCCACGCGGCGCGGCGCCACCGGCGCATCGCAACCAGCCTGATTGTAATGATGTCGTCATCTGCCCTGCCAACGCCATTCGAGGGCGGGAAACACCTTGGAATAACTTGATTCGGCGCGGCGACGCTCGGCATGCGCCGATGCTGCCGGTCCGGCGCGCTATCGTTCGCCGGCCGGCATCGCCTGCGCCAGCCAGCCCGCGATGCGCTGTTCGAGCCACCATGAGAAACGTCCGCGCGCGTCGGCCGCGATGAAGCCGACGTGACCACCACGCCGCGAGACCTCGACCGTCACCGGCGGCGCCAGCGCTTCCGGCCCGGGCAGGATGTCGCGCGCCATGAACGGGTCGTCGGCGGCGTTGATGACCAGCGTCGGCCGCCCGATCGTCTTCAGGAACGAGCCGCACGAGCAGCGCGCGTAGTAATCGCGCGCGTCGGCGTAACCGTTCAGCGGCGCGGTGTAGGCGTCGTCGAGCGCAAAGAAATCGCGCGCGCGTTCGATCGCGGCGTAGTCGACGCCGGCGCGCGCGAGCAAGTCGCGCTTGCGACCGAGCATCACGCGCAGTTCGCGCATCAGATGGTTCTGGTAGACGCGCGCGAAGCCGGTGCGCAGCTTGTGCGCGCACGGCTCGAGCAGGAACGGCGCGCTGGCGGCGACCGCGGCCTCGACCGGCGCGTCGGCGCCTTCCTCGCCCATCGCCTTGAGCACGACGTTGGCGCCCAGCGACCAGCCGACGACGGCGAGCCGCGCCCGCGGGTCGCGCTGCTTGAGCAGGCGCAGCAGGTGGCGCAGGTCGCCGGTGTCGCCGTGGTGATAACTGCGCGCGACGCGGTTCGGCGTGTCGGCGCCGCCGCGCAGTTCGAGCGCGGCGACGCGCCAGCCGGCGGCGACGAGGACGCGGCCGAGGCCGCGCAGGTATTTCGAGAAGAAACCGCCGGTCAGGCCGTGCACGAGCACGGCGACGCGACCGCCCGGCGTCTCGCGGCCGGCCCAGCCGATGCGCACGAAATCGCCGTCCGGCAACTCCAGCGTCTCGATCGCGAAGTCGATCTTCGGCGGTGGCCGCAGCAGCGTCGGCAGCAGGGTCTGCGCATGCGGACCGCGCAGCCACGGATGCGGACGGAACTCGCTGCGGATGATGCGGCCGTGCGCCGCGGCGGGGGGCGGAGCGTTCATGGCGGCCATTATGCCGCCGCGCAGCATGCCGCTCAGGCGACCGACGCTTCGAGCGTGAAGCCGATCGTGTTGATGCCGTCGCGGCTTTCGGCGAACACGGTGCCGCCGTGCATCGTCGCCACCGCCTTGACGATGGCCAGCCCGAGGCCGTGGTTGGCGCCGCCGCTGCCGCGCGACGGATCGGCGCGGAAGAAGCGCTCGAAGATGCGGCCGAGATGTTCGGCGGCGATCGGCACGCCCGGGTTGGTGACCGCGACCCTGACGCCGCGCGCCTGCGCTTCGAGCGTGACGACGATCTCGGCGCCGCCTGCCGAATACTGCACGGCGTTCTGCAGCAGATTGGTGATCGCGCGGCGGAACAGCGAGGTCTCGATGCTGGCGAGAACGTCGCCGGCCACGCGAACGCGCAGGCCGGCCTCGTCGAGCACGACGTCCATGAACTCGACGGCCTTGCCGACTTCGCCGGCCAGCGACACCCGCGTGCGGGTTTCGGCCTGCGCGCCCTGATCGACGCGCGCGAGGAAGAGCATGTCGTTGATGATCGCGCGCAGGCGATCCAGCTCCTCGAGGTTGGACTGCAGCACGTCCTCGAGCTCCTGCGGCGAACGGCGCTTGGCGAGCGCGACCTCGGTCTGGCCGATGAGGTTGGTCAGCGGCGTGCGCAGTTCGTGCGCGACGTCGGCGCTGAACGCCTGCAGGTGCACGTACGCGCGTTCGAGGCGGTCGAGCGCGCCGTTGAACGAGACCGCCAGCTCCGACAGCTCGGCCGGCAGCGGCACGAGTTCAAGGCGCTGCGCGAGATTCTGCGGCGAGAGGCGCTGCGCCTCTCGCGACAGGCGGTTGAGCGGCGCCAGGCCCAGGCGCGCGACCCAGTGTCCGAGCATCGCCGCCAGCGCGACACCGAGCGCCGAGATCAGCGCCAGCGCAACCGCGAACGTGCGCTGCGTGCGCAGGTACGGCGAGACGTCGATGGCGACGATGAAGCGCACGTCGGGCCGCTCGCCGGACGCCGCGATCGTGCGCGCATAGCTGCGCAGCGGTGCGCGATGCCTGCGCATTTCCAGCCGGCTGAAGCCGTCGGGCACCGCGGTGCGCAGGGCGGCCAGACGCTCGTCGCTGCCGAAGTGGAAGCGCGGATCGCCGCTGAGCGCCCAAAACTGCGTGCTGTCGTCGCCGGGCGACAGGCCGGCCAGGCGCGCGCGCACGAATTCCCACTTCGCGACGCTGTCGCAGTGCTCGATCAGCTGCTCGCCGAGGTGGAACTTGGTGCCGAGCTCGTTGAGCTGCTGGCGATCGAGCTCGCTGCGCAGCACCTGGTGCAGCGCCATGCCGACGAGCGCGAAGATCAGCACCGCAACGGCGGCGAACATCAGCGACAGCCGCCACGCGATCGAACCGCCGCTCATCGGCGCGTCCACCGCCCGGTCCGCTGCCATTCAGTCCGTGTCGCCTTCTTCGCCATCGCGCGCCTCGAGCACGTAGCCCATGCCGCGGATCGTGTGCAGCAGCTTGTGCTTGAACGGATTGTCGATCTTGGCGCGCAGGCGCTTGATCGCCACCTCGACGACGTTGGCGCTGCTCTCGAAATTGATGTCCCAGACCTGCTCGGCGATCGCCGTCTTGCTGATGATCTCGCCCTGGCGGCGCGCCAGCGCGGCGAGCAGGGCGAATTCCTTCGCAGTCAGATCGAGCCGCCGGCTGTCGCGCCAGGCGCGGCGGCTGAGCAGGTCGATCTGCAGGTCGCCGACGGCGATCTGCATCGGGTCCTGGCCGCGGCCGCGCCGCGTGATCGCCTGGATGCGGGCGACGAGCTCGAGGAACGAGAACGGCTTGACCAGATAGTCGTCGGCGCCGTCGCGCAGGCCCTTGACGCGATCGTCGACGCGGTCGCGCGCGGTCAGCATGATCACCGGCGTCTGCTTGGCGGCACGGATCGCGCGCAGCACGGCGAAGCCGTCGGCGCCGGGCAGCATGACGTCGAGGATGATCAGGTCGTAGTCGTACTGCAGCGCGTAGTGCTGGCCGTCGGGCCCGTTGTTGGCGACTTCGACGAGGTAGCCCTGTTCGGCGAGGCCGCGCTGCAGGTAGTCGGCGGTCTTGGTTTCGTCTTCGACGATGAGGATCTTCATCAGTGACTCTCGATACGGGCATGCCGCCGCTCGCGGCCGCCGGTCGACGCATCATATCGGGGCGGCGGCGGCCGAGGCGCGGCGCAAGCCCTGGACTGTAGCCCAGCCGCCGGGCTGCGGCGCTGACCCGTGGCTGACAGCGGCGTCACGAGCGGCCGTCGCCCGGCCGTCGCCCGTCGCGGGCCGGCGGCGACATCGCGCAG
>JASGFY010000099.1:0-8741 GCA_047605265.1 Solimonas sp. | reverse complement strand
GAGAAGGCACACGCTGCTTAGACGGGTGTCCGAAAAACGGGGGCAAGATCAATCCGCCTTTTTTCTGTTTATCCCCAAAGGAATTCCGTTATGATTAATGACACGCGATCGGTTTTCCTGGAGCATGAGAATTAAGTCGTCAGACGTGGCTGGAAGTTGATTGATATGTTTCTCGATCTTCTCGATCCATCCAACGTCTTTCTCTTCCTCTCCTGGGTGTAAAGGTTCCGAAAGCTGAAGGTCATAGATATTTGTCATATAGGTGGAAATTGCCGGAGTATTAAATTTCGGCTTTTGGACATTTATTCTCCTCCATGAATTCTCAAATTCTATTATCACAATCCCTATGGTTCCTAGTAGTACTTTTCCATATGGGCGAGTCTGGATGTCTGGCGCCAAGAAGCGCCTTATTAAGCCCGTATCTCGAGAATAGGCCTTATATGAAAATCCAACTGACAAAGGCTCGAAATGGCGGAGCTTAAGAAGATTTTCAAGATTGTACTTCATTTTCAAAATGCGGCAGGATTTATGAAAATCAACAAAAGCTCAGTATGCGGCTGAATAAAATCGCCCCTTCCACAGCCGCCCTCGAACGGCTTAACACTGAGAATATTCGCTCCATGGCGCTCCATGGATTCATCTTTTCACTGCGATAGGCCATCCGGTCTTTCGGATGACGGCTTTCCACTTTCGAGATTCCGTTTGAACGATGGTCGCCATCGGACGCGCCCAGATCATGCTGTGCGCCGGGACTGTACCGAAAGTGTACCGGGGCGGGATTTTCTAGGTGATTGGTGCCCCAGCAAGACTTGAACCTGCAACTCGCGGATTATGAGTTTTCCGTTCGCGCAGGCTTGGCAGCGGCGGGATATGCGAGGCGAAATTGAAGGGCGTCTTCGGACGCCCTTATTTGTGTGCGCGAACGTGCGGCCGTGCGATGCGGCTTCAGCCGCCACGGCCGGCGCACGGGCGGCCTGGACTCGGTCGCCACGCTGATCCGCCCGGCAGGC
This sequence comes from Solimonas sp., assembly GCA_047605265.1. Taxonomy (GTDB): domain Bacteria; phylum Pseudomonadota; class Gammaproteobacteria; order Nevskiales; family Nevskiaceae; genus Solimonas. The sequence continues at coordinate 7,731 of JASGFY010000099.1, read as the reverse complement.
GGACCTGATAGTGGTGGCCGAAGTCGGGTTCGGGCCAGTAGAAATCGGTGATGACGATCTGCGCGCCACTGGCCAGCGCGCGCTCGCGGCGCGCGGTCGTGCCGCTGTGCGCCTCGCGCGTATGCTCGTCGGCCAGACGCCGCACGATGAAGCCCTGCGCGACCAGCGCGCGTACCTGTTCGTCGTCGTAGTCCTCGTCGCCGGCCTTGACGAAGGCGGCGTACGGTGCACGCGCGTCGTTGGCGGCGACGAACATCGCCGCGCGGCGCCAGTCGACGCCGTCGAGGTAGTACGACGCGGGGCTGCGCACGCCGTCGCGGACGAGATCGCGTTCCTCGAACAGCACGAATGCGAAGCGGCCGCGCGCCTGCGCCAGCGTCGGCCAGCCGCCGGCCAGCGCGGCCTCGCGCAGATTCGCGTGACGGCCGAGAAGCTGCGCCGGCGTGATCAGCTTCGTCGCCGGCAGCGTGTCGAGGATCGCGGTGTCGATCGCCCGCACCCGCGCCGCGTCGAAGGTCGGCGCGGCGCGCCAGGCTGGCTGCTCGCGGATCGCCGCCACCGGCGGCTGCGGCCGCTTGGCTTCGATGAACACGATCACCGGCTCGTGGCCGGGATGGCGCGCGGACCATTGCCCGAGCTGCGCGAGGCAGGCGCGGAACGTCCGGCAGTGGCTCGCGTAGTCCTCGTCCTTGCGGTGCAGCACCTTGAAGTCCGTGGCCGGTGGCTCGAAGGGCGCCAGCGCGCGGTCCTGGCTCAGGCCGGCGGCGTCGATCAGGTGGCGGATCAGCGGGTCGCCGTAGGCGTCGCCCTGCGGGTCCGGCCACAGGTCGAGCTCGATGCTGCGCACGCCGGCGTCGAGCTGCTCGGCCAGCGGCCGTGGCCGGTAGTCGGTCGCCATCGTCAGGGACGCGCCGTTGATGGCTTCGAAAATCTGGCGCTCGTGCGCGCCGAACGGCATGCGGTAGCTGTTGTGCGTGCCGACGATCTGGATGTCGTCGAGCCGCGGCGCGGCGTCCGTGCAGCCGGGCGCCGCACAGGCGGCGCCGGCGAGAATCGCCAGCGCCGCGCCGGCCGCGACGGACGCGCTCTGTTTCAGAGTGTCGCTCACGCGCTGCTCAGTACTGGTACGACAGGCCCAGGTAGTACGTTGCCCCGCTTTCGGTCGAGTTGTAGAGCCGCTCGACGCCGTCGACCGCCGAGAACTGCCGGTCCTTCTGGTTCGACAGGTTCGAGCCGTCGAAGGTCATTTTCAGTGCTTCGGTCAGCTGCACGAAGGCGTGCGCGTCCCAGAAGCGCGAGGACTTGAAGCCGCGGTAGTTCTCATCGGTCCCGTCGGAGGTCAGCTGGACGTACTCGCCGCGGTAGGTCTGCGACACGCGCACGCCCCAGCGATCGGTTTCGTAGTACAGCGTCAGGCTGCCGGAATGCGGCGACATGTCCGGGAAGTCCGTCGCGCCCGCTTTCTCGCCGTCGACGTAGTAGGCCAGCTTGCCCTTCGTGTACGCGAGGTTGGCCTGCGTGCCGAGCTTGTCGAACGGCGCTGGCAGGAAGTCGAAGTCGCGCTGCAGCGTCAGCTCGAAACCCTGTAGCGTCGCCGACTCGGCGTTTTCCGAGCGTGTCACGGTCGCTTCCGAATCGGCCGTGTAGCCGTCCGGCAGCAGCGCCGAGGACAGGCCGGTCTCGGAGAACGTCATCGTGCTCGTCCTCTCCACGATGTAGTCCTTGAGGTCCTTGTGGAAGTAGCCGAGCGCGATGAAGCCGGCGTCGCTGTAGTACCACTCGGCGCCGAGGTCGAGGTTGTCCGACTTGTACGGCTTCAGCAGCGGGTTGATGCCGCTGATCTCGAGCTCGCCGCTGTCGGTGGAAATCTCCGGTGCGCCCGACAGGTCACTGTACGACGGCCGCGTCAGGTTCTTGCCCCAGCTCAGGCGCAGATTGACGTCGCCGAACGGCTGGAACAGCAGGTTGATCGCCGGCAGGACGCCGTCGTAGCGGCGATCGAGCTGCTCGGGCGTCGTGTCCTCCACGTAGTCCGTCACCGTGTCGGTGCGATACCAGCGCAGACCGACGTTGCCGAGCAGCGGCAGGCCGGCCAGCTCGCGGCGCCACTGGTATTCGGCGTACGCGTCCAGCGTCTTTTCCTTGACGCCGTTCGTCGCGTCGCCGAGGCGGGCGTGCGCGCTCAGGGCTTCGGCGGTATCCGCCGCGTTCACCTCGCTGACGAAATCGCTGCGCAGCACGGCGAGCGGATCGACCACCGCGAACGACAACCGCTTGTTGCCCGATTCGGTATGGAAGTAGCGGTCGTCGAGCTCGGCGGCGTAATCCGCGCCGTTGTCGTAGTTGTCGCCGATGTCGTTGACCGCGACTGTCGCCGTGCGGTTGTCCAGGGTCTTGTACGCGGCACCGACCAGCAGCTTGTCGTCGTCGCGGAAGGCGTATTCGAGGTCGAGCTTGCCGCTGAGGTTCTCGGTCTTGTTGACGGTCGACGACAGGTCGATCTCTTCCAGCCAGTACTGGCTGGCGTCGGTCATGTCCTGCCCGTAGCCGACCACCGGATTCATCAGATCCCCGCTGTAGTCGAAGCTGAAATCGCCGCGCGTCTCAGTGTAGACCTTGGTGCTGTCGACGTTGAGCTTCGACTGCTGGTAGCCGACGAGACCGTGCAGCGTGGCGTGCTCGTCCAGGAACCAGCGGCCATCGAGCACGGCCTGGTCGTATTTCGTGTCGATGGTGTGCGCGCGGCTCTCGACGTCGATCTGCGTGTTCGAGAAATCGCCGCCGAGGAAGACGTCGTCGACGACCGTGACGCTGTTGATCGTCACGCCGGCGCCGTACGCGGTGTCACCGGTGTTGCCGCGCGGGTTGATGTGATATTCGTGACGGTCGTTGTTCAGCTCGCCGTGCAGCAGGCTGAGCGCGAGGTCGTAGCTTTGGCCCTTCCACTGCAGCGCGCCGTTCAGGCCGATGCGCTCCTCGTCGTTGTACCAGGTGCCGATGCGCGCGCTGGCGCGCGGATAGCGAACCTCGCCGGCGCGGATCGCCGCCTCGTCCTCGTCGCTGACGCCGTCGCCGTACGTCGAGGTGCTCGTGTCGGCGACCTTGCGCCAGCGGTAGGTGTCCACGCCGGGCTCGACGGTGTGGCTCTTGCCGTAGGTTGCCGACAGCAGGGCGCCGAAACGCTCCCAGGTGTTCGATATCGTGAACGAGCCGCGGCCGTTGAGCTCGTCGGCCAGCGTGTTGGCGCCGGTCTGCACTGCGCCGACCGCGTGGAAGCCCTGATAGTCGAACGGACGGGACGTGAGCAGATCGACGTTGCCGGCCATGCCGCCTTCCTCCTGGCTCGCCGCGAACGACTTCTTGACGTCGATCCGGTTGAACAGCTCGGAGGCAAAGAGGTTGAAATCGAACGCGCGGTCGCGGCTGCCCTGCGAGCGGCTGTCCATCGCCGTGTCGACGCTGGCAAGCACTTCCATGCCGTTCAGCTGCACGAGCGCGAAGTTCGACGACAGGCCGCGCAGCGAGATGCGCCGGCCTTCGCCGCCGTCGCGCGTGATGGTGACGCCGGGCACGCGCTGCAACGACTCGGCGAGGTTCTGGTCGGGGAACTGCGCCATGTCCTCGGCGACGATGCTGTCCTGCGTGCCGACCGCGTCGCGCTTAAGGTCGCGCGACTTCTTCAGGCTGCCGCGAAAGCCGGTGACGATGACTTCCGCCGGCGTCTCGTCCGCCGGCGTCGCGGCTGCCGGCGCATCGGCCGCCGGGACATCGGTAGCGGCCGTGGCGGACGCGTCCGCGGCACAGGCTTCGCCGCCAAAGGCGGCGGCGACCGCGACAGCCAGCAGCGTCTTGCGCAGCGCGCGCACGTTCCGATCGTCCAGCGTACGACGTGTCATCTCGATTCTCCCGGTGGTGAGGAAAAGCGCGGGGGCTGCGCTTTTCTCCTGCCCGGGTAAACCGTCGGCGCGGGCGGCAGGGGACAGCGATTTTCGTGAATTTTTTGTTGCGCCCGGCGCCGCGCTCAGCGCCACTCGTACGCCAGACGCGCGTAGTAATCGCGGCCGCTCTTCGAGTAGCTGTAGACGCGGTCGGAGGAATCGACGAATTCGGCGAGCGCCGCGTTGCCCAGATTGCGCACGCCGAACTGCAGCGACAGCGCCGGCGACAGGCGCCAGCGCGAGGCGGCGTCGATGTACAGCGCCGTGCGATAGCCGGCTTCGTCGTTGCCGTTGCCGCTCGGTACCTCGCTCAGATAGCGGCTACGCCAGTTCGCGGTGACGAGCAGCTCGTAGTCGGTGGCGCGCCAGGCGTACGTGGCGTTGCCGCTGCGCTTCGACAGGCCGAGCAGATCCTTGCGCACGCGCGCGCCGTCGATGCGATAGTCGGCCTGGCCATGCACGCGGGTGTAGCCGAATTCGAGCTGCGAGCGTCCCCAGCGCGACGACAGCCACGGCAGGGCGAGCACCGCCGACAGTTCGCCGCCCCAGAAATCGACGGGCCCGCCGTTCTCCGGCCGCGTCACCGTGAACGAAGCGGGCAGCGCGGCCGATTGCGCCAGCGCCTCCCGCACCGCGTCCGGCAGATAGCGGCCGAGATCGTCGCTGGTGACCGTCGCGACGCGCGTCTGGATGTAATCGTCGATCCGCTTGTGGAACAGCGCTAGCGACAGCAGGCCGGCGTCCTCGGCGAAATAGCGCTCGAGCGCCAGGTCGGTGCTGCGCGCGACGTACGGGCGCAGCGCCGGGTTGCCGAGCGCGATCGTCTGCCCGTCGATGTCGACGTCGATGCTCGGACGCAGCTCGCTCGGCGCCGGACGCGTCAGGTCGCCGCTCGCCGACAGCCTGGTGACCCAGCCCGATGTCCAGTCGAACTGCAGGTTCAGCGACGGCAGCCAGCGCGCGTCGTGGCTGCGGTCCTCGACTTTGCTGCTGTCGTCGTCGACGGTCGCCCAGCCGGTGGCGTCCGTGTCGGTGCGGACCTGGCGCACGCCGAAATCCAGGCGCGTCGTCAGCGGCCCCCGCTGCCAGCGCTGCTGCCACTGCGCGTAGACGGCGCGGCGCTGTTCGTCGAGCGCATAGACGGTGTCGACGAGCGCCGCGGCGGTGTCGTCGTAGACGCCGAGCGCCGCCAGCGCCGACGGCCGCGGGCTCAGCCAGGCGCGCGGCGTGCCGGCGACGCCGAGCCCCGAAAAGCGCGCGACCGTGCCGAGCCCGGCGACGGACTGGCCGCTGTCGTCATAACTGTAGCTCTGCGCGGTGTCGCCCTGATGCCGGTAACGGACCAGGCTCAGGCCGATCAGCAGCTCGCTCTCGTGGTGCGGCGTGTCGACCAGGCGCAGCCGGCTTTGCAGCTGCGCCTGGTCGTAGTCGTTGCCGACGTGTTCGTGGCGGACCGCTGTGCGGTTGACCTGCCAGGCCTGCGCATCGCTCAGATCGAAGCCGTACTGGTTGACGGCCATGTTGGCGTTGCCGCGCAGGTCGTAGGCGAACGTGCGGTCCGGCGAGATGAACCAGATCTTGTCGTGCAGCGGGCTGTAGAAGCGCGCGCGCGAGCTGCCCGCGGCGGCCGACACCGACCAGTCCGGCGTCAGCGCGTAGCGCGCGCGCACGCCGAGCTGCCAGAAGTCCGTGCGGTCCTTTTCGAGGTTCAGTTCCGAACGCACGTCGACGTGATCGAAGCTGCCGTAGACCATGTCGTTGCCGCGGACCGCGAGGTCGCGGATCACCACGTCGCCGAGGTCGCTGTCCGCCAGCGTCGGCGTGTCGAGATGGCGCTCCTGCATGTCCAGCCAGCAGCGGCCCCAGATCGCGTCGGTCGCCAGCGAGAAACGCGCGTCCGGCTCGAACTGCCAGCTGGCGACGAGCGCGCCGCGCGTCGTTTCGCGGTCGTACTGGTCGTAGCGGTTGAAGCGCGGATGGAACAGGGCATCGTCGCCGTCGCTGTCGAGCCGCGCGCGCGTCTGGTCGGAGACCGCGGCCTGCACGTTGTCGAGGTTCCAGCCGCCGGTCGCCCAGCGCACGGTCGAATAACCTTCCTCGAGAGCGTGGTCGGACTGGTACTCGGCCGCCAGCAGCGCGCCGTGCCGGCCGTTCGCCGAGCGCCACGACCACAGGCCTTGCGCCGCCGGCCGCCAGCCGCCGGCGGCGTCGTTGTCGCGCGCTTCGATCTCCAGCCGGTACTGGTCGCCGAGTTCGAGCGGACGCGGCGTCGACAGCTGCACGGTGCCGGCGATGCCGCCTTCGCCGAGCGCGGCGTCGCGGGTCTTGACGATCTCGATGCGGTCGAGCGCGCGCAGTGCGAAGAAGTTGAAATCGAAGCTGCGCGTCCGGTTGAGCGAGCCGCGGGCGTCGATCGACGAGCCGGTGCTGAGCACTTCGAGGCCGTCCAGCTCGATGCGCGTGAAGTCGGGGCCGAGACCGCGCAGCGAAATCTGCCGCCCCGCGGCACCGTCGCGGCTTAGGCTGACGCCGGCCGCCCGCGCGGCGGCCTCGGCCGTGTTGCGGTCGGCGAAGTCGGCGAGCTCGTCGCGCGTCAGCACTTCGCGCACGCCGTTCTGCTCGCGCTTGCGGTCAAGGCGATCGGCGTCCGGCGGCCGCGCCACGACCACGACCTCGGAAGCGGCGTCGGCGCTCGTCGCCGGCGCGTCGTCGCCGGGCTCGCGCACGCCGACGACGATGCCGAGCGCCGACGTGCGCACGCGCAGATCGCTGCCGGCGAGCGCCTCGCGCAGGATGTCCGCGGGCGGGGTTCGCGTCCGCAGGCGTGCGTCGAGCCAGCGGCGGTCGACGCGCAGGCAGTGCCGGCCGGCCGTCGTCGCGATCGCCGTCGGGTAGCGCTCGGACAGCGCGGCGATCAGTTCGGCCAGTGTCGTCACCGTGGACGGCTGCGCGGCGGACGGCGGCATCGCGCAGCCGTCTTCGCCGGCCGGCCCCGCGCCCCAGGTCGGCGTCGCCAGCGCCGCGCACAGCAGGGCCAGCCAGGGCGCTTCCGGCAGCAGCCGGCGATCCGGTCCGCGCACCGCGATCATCGCTGGCGGCCGAGCACCCAGCGTCCGTCCTGTTCCGTGAAGCTCAGGCCCTGCAGCTCGGCGAGCAGCGCCATGCTTTCGCGCGGGCGCTCGAGCGAGAGCTGGCCGCTGACGCGCAGCGTGTCGAGCCCGGCGTCGCGCAGCACGATCGGGTGCGGCGCGTAGCGCTGCAGCTGGGCCAGCACGTCGCCGAGCGGCATCTCCCGGACCTGCAGCCAGCCGCGCATCCAGTCGGGCTGCTCGGCGTGCCGGTCGAAGCTTTCGATGGGATCGAGCGAGCCGTGCCCGCTCCAGACGCTGTCGCCCGCGTGCAGCTCGCGCTGCGTGCCGTCGCTGACGCGCACCCGTCCTTCGTAGACCTGGATCTGCACGCGCTCGCCGACGCGGTTGACGTCGAACACCGTGCCCAGCACCGTGACCGTGGTCGTGCCGGCGGTGACGACGAACGGACGCGCGGCGTCCCTGGCGACCTCGAAGAACACCTCGCCCTGCTGCAGCTCGACCGTGCGCTGCGTGCCGCCCAGCGCATAGGCGACGCGCGTCTGCGCGCTCAGGTGCAGGCGCGAGCCGTCGGCGGTCCGCAGTTCGCGCGTCTCGCCTGCGGCCGTCGCGGCATACCGAGGCGCCGGCGCGGCGTGCGGCGACGAGGGCGTGGCCGAACGGACCAGCCAGACCGCGAGGAGCGCCGCGGCCGGCAGCACCAG
>JASGFY010000098.1:0-8827 GCA_047605265.1 Solimonas sp. | reverse complement strand
CAGCCGCACGTCGGCCGCCGCCGTGCTGCGCGCCGGCGCCGACGCCTGCCTGCGACGGCCGCTGAACCTGCTCGAGCTCGAAGCGCGCATCCAGGCGCTGCTGCGCCGCGCCGTCATCGGCGCCGGCCATCGCTGTCCGAAGCGCCCGTCATCGTCGGAGCTGACGATCGGCATGCGCGCGCACATCGCCAGCTACGGGGACCGCGAGCTGACCTTGCCGCCGCGCGAGCACGCCCTGCTGTTTCTGCTCGGCCGCGCCGCCGACAAGGCGGTCAGCCGCGATGCCCTGTGGCAGCATCTGTGGTGCGAGGAAAGCGAGCCGCGGCCCGAGCGCATCGAGTTGTATGTTTCGCGCCTGCGCCGCAGACTGGCGACGCTCGGGGCACCGAACGCCTTGCAGACGCTGCGCGGCTTCGGCTATCGCCTGCAGGGTCCCGTCGCGCTGCGTTGACATCCGTCGACCGCGTCGGCATGCAGCTCGGCTACCGATTGCGTGAAAAATGAACTTTTTTTCATGAATCCGACAGTCTGACGCTAATCGTCGCAGCCCATACTCCGCGGCCTCGTCAGACGTCCGAGGTTGTTCATGCAGGCACTGGTCAGAATCGCGCTGTCGCGTCCGTACACCTTCGTCGTGCTGGCACTGCTGATCACGATCATCGGGCCGCTGTCGTACAAGCGCACGCCGACCGACATCTTCCCGGAGATCAAGATCCCGGTCATCGCGGTCGTCTGGCAGTACAACGGCCAGCCGCCGGACCGCCTGGCCGGCTACATGACGACCGTTTTCGAACGCGCGCTGACGACCACCGTCAACGACATCGAGCACATCGAGTCGAACTCGGTCGTCAGCTTCGGCGTCATCAAAATCTTTTTCCAGTCGACGGTCAACATCCAGACCGCGAACGCGCAGGTTACGGCGATTGCGCAAACGCTGCTCAGACAGATGCCGTCGGGCACGACGCCGCCACTGATCCTCAACTACAACGCTGCGACGGTACCGATCATCCAGCTCGCGCTGTCGGGTACCGGCTTCTCCGAACAGAACCTCGGCGATCTCGCACTGAACACGATCCGCACGCAGCTCGTCACCGTCCCGGGCGCCGCCGTGCCGCTGCCATTCGGCGGCAAGACTCGCCAGATCATGCTCGACGTCGACATCGCCAAGCTGCAGGCACGCGGCCTGTCGCCGCAGAACGTTTCCGACGCGCTCGCCGCGCAGAACCTGATTACGCCGGCCGGCACGCAGAAGATCGGCAGCTTCGACTACACGGTCAAGCTCAACAACACAGCGCTCGATTACGACACGCTCAACGACATCCCGATCAAGGCCGTCGGCGACACCAACGTCTATATGCGCGATGTCGCCCATGTGCACGATGGCAACGCCGTGCAAAGCAACATCGTGCACGTCAACGGCACGCGCTCGGTGCTGCTCTCGGTGTTCAAGAACGGGGCGGTATCGACGCTGGACATCGTCGACGGCATCCGCAAGCGCGTCGAGCAGCTCAAGGATCTGGTGCCGGACGGCCTGAAGATGGACCTGATCGGCGACCAGTCGCTGTTCGTGCGCGGCGCCGTCAACGGCGTCATCCACGAAGGCGCCATCGCCGCGGCGCTGACCAGCCTGATGATCCTGTTGTTCCTCGGCAGCTGGCGCTCGACGGTCATCATCGCGGCGTCGATCCCGCTGTCCGTGCTCGGAGCGATCACACTGCTGTCGGTATTCGGCGAGACGCTGAACATCATGACGCTCGGCGGCCTCGCGCTCGCCGTCGGCATCCTCGTCGACGACGCAACGGTAACGATCGAGAACATCAACTGGCATCTCGAACAGGGCAAGGACGTCGAGACCGCGATCCTCGACGGCGCGCAACAGATCGTCACGCCGGCTTTCGTTTCGCTGTTGTGCATCTGCATCGTCTTCGTGCCGATGTTCTTCCTCGAAGGCGTTTCGCGCTTCCTGTTCGTGCCGATGGCCAAATCGGTGATGTTCGCGATGGTCTGCTCGTTCATCCTGTCGCGCACCTTCGTGCCGACGATGGCCAAATACCTGCTCAGGCCGCATGCGCCGCACACCGACATGCACGGCAATCTCGAAACCAAGCCGGCGTCGAAGAATCCCCTGGTGCGCTTCCAGCGCGGCTTCGAGTCGCGCTTCGAGAAAGTCCGCGAGGGCTATCACGGCATACTGAACCTGGCATTGCACCACCGTGCCTTGTTCGTGCCGTGTTTCCTCGGCTTCGTCGTGCTGTCGTTCGCGCTGGTGCCGTTCCTTGGCCGCAATTTCTTCCCGGCGGTCGACGCCGGCACGATTCTCCTACACGTCCGCGCGCCAGTCGGCACGCGTGTCGAGGAAACCTCACAGCGACTCGCCCACGTCCAGCAGGCCATCAAGAAGGTGATCCCGCCCGAAGAGCTCGCGGCAATCGCCGACAACATCGGCCTGCCGACCTCGGGTATCAACGTCACTTATAACAACACCGGCACGATCGGTCCGCAGGACGGCGACATCCAGATCGCGCTGAAGAAAGGCCATCGCCCGACCGACGAGTACGTCAAGCAATTGCGCGAAATCCTGCCGCAACAGTTCCCGGGCATGACCTTCTCGTTCCTGCCAGCCGACATCGTCAGCCAGATCCTCAACTTCGGCTCGCCAGCACCGATCGACCTGCAGGTCCGCGGACCGAACAGCGCGGCCAACTACACCTACGCGATCGCGCTGCTGCGCAAGCTTCGCGTCATTCCCGGCATCGCCGACGCACGCATCCAGCAGTCGCAGAGATATCCGACGCTGAACATCGAAATGGACCGCTCGCGCGCGCAGCAGGTCGGTGCCACGGCACGCGACGTCACCAACAGCATGGTGATCTCGCTCGCCGGTTCGAGCCAGGTCGCACCAGCCTTCTGGCTGAGTCCCGCGAACGGGGTGTCCTACCCGATCGCAGCGCAGGTCCCGCAATACAATCTCACTTCGATGGCGGATTTGCAGTCGCTGCCGATCAACACTACCGGTAATCCGCAGATCCTCGGCAGCATGGCGTCGATCAAGCGTGGTGTCAGCGATGCGGTAGTCTCACACCGCGACATCATGTCGGTCGTCGACATCTACGCAACGACGCAGGGCCGCGATCTCGGCGCCATCGCCAGTGACGTGCAGAAGATCGTCGATGAGTCGACAAATGATGCGCCGAAGGCAACGACGGCAACGCTGCGCGGCCAGGTGACGACGATGAACCTTGCGTTCTCGGGCCTGCTGTTCGGCCTGCTTGGCGCACTCGTGCTGATCTACCTCCTGATCGTTGTCAACTTCCAGTCCTGGTCCGATCCGTTCGTCATCATCACCGCACTACCGGCGGCGCTCGCCGGCATCGTCTGGATGCTGTTCACCACGCATACGACGCTGTCGGTGCCGGCGCTGACCGGCGCGATCATGTGCATGGGCGTATCGACGGCGAACGCGATCCTCGTCATCAGCTTCGCGCGCGATCGCCTCGAGCACACCGGCGATGCGGTTCAGGCCGCGCTCGAAGCCGGCTTCGTGCGCTTCCGTCCGGTGCTGATGACGGCGCTGGCGATGATCATCGGCATGCTGCCGATGGCCCTCGGCCTCGGCGAAGGCGGCGAGCAGAACGCGCCGCTCGGCCGCGCCGTCATCGGCGGCCTGATCTTCGCCACCATCGCCACCCTGATCTTCGTGCCGGTCGTCTTCAGCATCGTCCACGCGCGCCACGGCCGCGCCGCGCCCTCACCGTCCGCTCCTGCGGGAGAAGCCCATGTCGCCCACTAGTTCGCCCCCCTATTCACAGGCTTCGCAGACGCCGGTCGCACCGCGCGGCCTGCGCACCGCCGGCATCGTCGCCGTCGTCGTGCTCGCCGGTATCGTCGCGATCGGCGTAGCGACGCGCGCGCGCAGCGCCGCCAGGCTGCGCCAGTGGACCGACGACAACGCGATCCCGACCGTCACCCTCGTCGAGCCCGCGCCGCTCGGCGGCAGCGCCGGCCTGCAGCTGCCAGGCCGCATCGAGGCTTACACGCAGGCGCCGATCTACGCGCGCGCCAATGGCTATCTGAAGAGCTGGAAGGTCGACATCGGCACGCCGGTCAAGGCCGGCCAGGTACTCGCCGAAATCGAGACGCCGGATCTCGATCAGCAGCTCGCGCAGGCCAAGGCCGATCTGGTCAAGGCGCAGACCGACGCCGAACTCGCGCAGTCGACGGCCAGACGCTGGCAGTCCATGCTCGGCACCGATGCGGTCTCGCAGCAAGAAGTCGACGAAAAGACCGGCGACGCCGCGTCCAAGGAAGCGGCCGTCAACGCGGCGCAAGCCAACCTCAAGCGCCTGGTCGCCACGCAAGGCTTCAAGCGCGTGCTCGCGCCGTTCGACGGCGTCATCACGTCGCGCAATACCGACGTCGGCGCGCTGATCAGCTCCACCGGCAGCGGCACGGCGCTGTTCACGATCGCCGACACGCGCAAGCTGCGCGTCTATGTGCAGGTGCCGCAGGTCTACGTGCCGTCGATCAAGATCGGCCAGCCGGCCAAGCTCAGCGTGCCGGAATATCCGGGCCGCACGTTCGACGCGAAGATCGAAAGCTCGGCGCGCGCGGTCAGCGCCAGCTCGGGCGGCACGCTGGTGCAGATGGTCGTCGACAACGCCGACGGCGCGCTGCTGCCGGGCGGTTACGCCGACGTCGACATCGGTCTCGCCGGCGCACCGCAGGGCACGAGTGTACCGGCGAGCGCGCTGATCTTCGACAGCGCCGGCATGCACGTCGCCACGCTCGGCGCCGACCGCAAGGTGGTGATGAAAGCGGTCACGATCACCCGCGATCTCGGCAAGGCCGTCGAAGTCGGCGGGCTGGGCCCGAACGATCGTGTCATCGACAGCCCGCCCGACTCGCTGCTCGAAGGTGACACCGTGCGCGTCGCCGAAAAGCCGGCGGCCGCGGCGCCGGTCGGCCAGAGCGCCAAGCCGGCTGATGCGCAGAAGAAGGGCTGATGCGATGCGCGCGCCCTCCCGTTCTCTTGGCCCGTTGAAGCCGCTGCTCGGCGCGGCGACGCTGACGGCGCTGGCCGCCTGCTCGTTCGCGCCGAAGTACGAAACGCCGGCCGTGCCGGTCGGCGACCGCTACAAGGAAGCCGCGGAACCGACCGCCGACGGCACGTGGAGCCCGGCGACGCCGGCCGATCACCTGCCGCGCGGCCGCTGGTGGATGCTCTACGGCGACGCCGCTCTCAACGAGCTCGTCGACCGGATGACGCGCAACAGCCCGGACCTCGCCGCGGCGCTGGCGCGCTACGACGAGGCCGCCGCTTATCGCGACGAAGCGCATGCCGCGCTGCTCCCGAGCTTCTCGCTGAGCGGCAAGGTCGAGCGCGACAAGAGCTCCGACCTGCAGCCGCCGAGCGGTTCCTATCCGCCGTATTACGGCAGCAATTCGCTGGGTATCGCCGGCAGCTACGAACTCGATCTGTGGGGCCGCGTGCGCAACGCGGTGAAGGCCGGCGACGCCAGCTTCGCGGCGGCGGGCAGCGATCTCGAATCGGCGCGCCTGGCACTGCAAGCCGAGCTGGTCGACGATTACATCCAGCTGCGCGGGCTCGACATCGAGAACCAGCTGCTGCAGGACACCGTCGTCGCCTACCAGAAAGCCCTCGATCTGACACAGTCGCGCCGGACCGCCGGCATCGCCTCCGGACTCGACGTCGCGCAGGCGCGCACGCAGTTGCACGCCGCCAAGGCGCAGGTCTCGACCACCGCCGCGCAGCGCGCCGTGCTCGAACACGCGATCGCCGTGCTGGTCGGCGAATCGCCGTCGACCTTCGCGATCGCGCCGCGCACGGACAAGCTGCAGGTGCCGGACATCCCGACCGACGTGCCGGCCAGCCTGCTGCAGCGCCGCCCCGACGTCGCCGCCGCCGAGCGCCGCACCGCCGCCGCCAATGCCTCGGTCGGCGTCGCCCGCGCCGCATGGTTCCCAACCTTCAGCCTGACCGGCAGCGTCGGTTACGCCAGCTACGAGCGCACCGACTGGTTCAAGGCCTCGAACCTGTTCTGGGCGGCCGGTCCGAGCGTAGCCTTCAATCTGTTCAACGGCGGCCTGCGCGAAGCGCAGGTCCGCCAGGCACGCGCGGCGCTCGACGAAGCCGGCGCCAACTACCGCTCGATCGCGCTGACCGCGTTCGCGCAGGTCGAGGACGATCTCGCGCTGCTGTCGCGCTACCGCACCGCGGCGGCCGATCAGGCGGAGGCGGTCGATGCCGCGCAGAAGTCGGTCGACTATGCGATGACGCGCTACCGCGAGGGCGCCGCCAACTACCTGCAGGTCACCACCGCGCAGGCGGCGGCGCTGTCCACGCAGCGCGACAGCGTCTCGCTCGACACCAACCGCCTGCGCGCGAGCGTCGCGCTGATCCGCGCGCTCGGCGGCGGCTGGTCAGCCGGGGACGGCAAGGCGCCGCAGACGGCGACGGTCGCCCGGAACGCACCGTAGCGCTCGCGGGCGCGCCTTTGCCGGCCGCCCGTTTTTCTTTCCCCGGAGGCGGCCATGCGCCGCCTTTTTCTTGCGCGGTGGGACCCGCGCATCAGCAGACTTCCGCTGGTTTTTGCGCGGAATCGTCACCGTGCGGTCACGCCATGACCAGCGCCGCAACGGAAATCGCCTTCCCGCCAGGCGCGATTGCATGGCCGCCGCGCCGATCGAGACCATTCCACGGCCGAGAGGATTCCGTCACCTCTGAACTCTTATACGATTAAAAATCACAGCACCGCTACCGGCGGAACGGCGGTGGAACCAAGCTTTTCTCCAGACGAGCGCGCCAGCACTGCATTCGCGGCCATCCGCTGCCGCTAACTCTCTGGTTCGCTTCGAGCATTTCTTCTTGTCCCGAGCTTATGCACAGCTTTTGAACTTGACTCGCACCGCTTTGACACAAGCCATTGGGGCGGATGTGAAACAGAACCACAATATGTGGGGAAATGCGGTTGACGATGGAGGAATCGAAGCCTAGTCTTGAGAGATTGCCACGCGTCACCTCGTCAGGGAACAATCGATCGGGACGCGCAGCTCAGGACTCCCACACAGAGACGAGAAATCACGACAGGATCAAGGGGACGCAAAGATGCTCTCACCCACCTCCGCTTCGGCCACCGACGCTCGTCGCAATCCCCCGGAAACCCTGGTCAGCACAGCCGAAGTGGCGGCGACTGCGCCGGGCGGCATCAAGGTCATCCGCCGCAACGGCAAGCTGACCGGCTTCGACGCCAGGAAAATTTCGCTCGCCGTCACCAAGGCCTTCCTCGCCGTCGAAGGCGGTGCCGCCGCGGCTTCGGCCGCCGTGCGCGAGAAGGTCGAAGCCATCACCCGCTCGGTCGAGTCGGCGCTGACGCGTCACATCGTCGGCGGCGGCACGCTGCACATCGAAGACATCCAGGATCAGGTCGAGCTGGCGCTGATGCGCGCCGGCGAACACAAGATCGCCCGCGCGTACGTGCTGTACCGCGACGAGCGCGCCCGTGAGCGCGCCGCCGAGGCCGCCAAAGCGGCACCGGCCGCGGCCGCCAGGCCGACGATCAGCGTCAAGCGCGACGATGGCAGCATCGTGCCGCTCGACGAAGCCCGCATGCGCCGTCTCGTCAGCGAGGCCTGCGCCGGTCTGGCCGGCACCGACGTCGACGAAGTCGTGCAGGCCGCGCTGCGCGATCTGTATGACGGCATTCCAGAAGCCGAACTCAGCCAGGCGCTGACGCTGGCCGCGCGAGCGCGCATCGAGAAGGAGCCGAACTACACCTACGTCTCGGCACGCCTGCTCTGCGACGCGATGCGCCACGAGGCGCTGAAGTTCCTGCGCCTGCCGGAATCGCGGCCGACGTTCGAGGAAATGAAGGCGATCTACCCGGACTACTTCCGCGCCTACATCCACAAGGCCGTCGAACTCGAACTGCTTGATCCCAAACTCGCGCTCTATGACCTCGACGCGCTCGGGCGCGCACTGCTGGCCGACCGCGACGGCAAGTTCGACTACCTCGGTCTGCAGACGCTGTACGACCGCTACTTCATCCACAGCAACAAGATCCGCTTCGAGCTGCCGCAGGCGTTCTTCATGCGCGTGGCGATGGGCCTGGCGATCAACGAGATCGACCGCGAAGCGCGCGCCATCGAGTTCTACACACTGCTGTCGTCGTTCGATTTCATGAGCAGCACGCCGACGCTGTTCAACTCCGGCACGCTGCGTCCGCAGCTGTCGAGCTGCTACCTGACGCAGGTGCCGGATGATCTGCACGGCATCTTCGGCGCGATCCACGACAACGCGATGCTGAGCAAGTTCGCCGGCGGCCTCGGCAACGACTGGACGCCGGTGCGCGGCATGGGCGGCTACATCAAGGGCACCAACGGCAAGTCGAACGGCGTCGTGCCGTTCCTGAAGGTCGCGAACGACACCGCCGTCGCCGTCAACCAGGGCGGCAAGCGCAAGGGCGCAGTCTGCGCGTATCTCGAGACCTGGCATCGCGACATCGAGGAATTCCTCGAACTGCGCAAGAACACCGGCGACGACCGCCGCCGCACGCACGACATGAACACGGCGAACTGGATTCCCGACCTGTTCATGAAGCGCGTGATGGAAAAGGGCCAATGGACGCTGTTCTCGCCCTCCGACGTGCCCGACCTGCACGACCTGTACGGCACCGCCTTCGAGCGCGTCTACACCGCCTACGAGGCCAAGGCGGACAGCGGCGAGCTGCCGCTCTTCAAGCGCGTGCCCGCCGTGGACCTGTGGCGCAAGATGCTCTCGATGCTGTTCGAGACCGGCCACCCGTGGATC
>JASGFY010000097.1:0-9084 GCA_047605265.1 Solimonas sp. | reverse complement strand
CAGCCCGAGCATCCGGCGGCGGTTGTCGGGTCGGGATTGGCCCAGTTGCATCGCGTATCACTCCCTGGAGTCTCCGTATATTTACGACGAGGTGATCACGGCTTCCCCCTACTTCCGAGCCGCGCAAATTTTCGGTCAGCGTCGCCGCAGCACGACCGCATCGTCGAAAATCAGGCCCATCAACGCTGAGCGCAGCGCTTCCGGCGGCCGTGCCGGCAAGAAGCCGCGCAATGCCGCAATGGACAGCGGCCCCTCCCGGGACAACACCGCCACGATCCCCCGACGATCAGCGTCCAGCGCGAGCCGCGCATCGACTTGGGTCTCGCCGCCAGCTCCGCGGTAAACGACGCCCGGCGCGAGGTGCACCTCGGATTCCCCGGCTGGCAGGACGTCTTCCGCCAGCAGTCCCAGATCAAAGACAGAGGGTGTCGGCCGACGACCGGCGTACTCGCGCTCGAATGCCGCAAGATGGGCCGGATGCAGCAAAGCCCCGTTCAATGCCGTGATTGCGACTCGCAAATCGGAAAGCGAAGCGGGGTTCAAGCTTTTACGCGCTTCGACGAGCCCGGAAAGAGCCCGCGCCGTCACCCACTGCATGTAGTCGTGCAGAGAGGGCGGATACAGACCAACGGAAACGTGAAAACTGGCTCGATCGATCAACTCGACTTCATGCCACCAGCCGCGCGGCAGATAGAGCAGATCTCCCGGCGACAGCACGCAATCCAAGACCGGCACAGCTGGCCGGCAATGCCCTGACCGCTGGCTCGTCTGTGAGCTCAGCGGCAAGGTCAATGTCGGCTCATAGACTCGCCAGCGCTTCCGTCCGATCAGCTGAAGCGCGAATACGTCATGCGTATCCCAATGCGCTCCGAAAGTTGCCTCGCCGCCCCCGATACCCGAAAACGAAAGGTACGCGTTGGCCATGGTCGGATTGCGCATGCGCTCGGCCAGATTCTGGCAAAGCAGCGCCGCAAGGGGCATGAAACATTCGAGACGATTGAAGACCAGGGTGGCCCCTTCGCTCAGGCGTTCGTACAAACGCTTCCGGTTCAGGCTTGGCCTCGCACAGGCCGATGGGTGCCCTTCGTCGACATAGGCCTCGGAAGCCTGCATGCGCCCGCGCTGAAACAGCTGCAGCGTCGGAGGACGCGGATCAATGGCATGCAGTAGCGCATCGACCTCCCGCCACGCCGGAGGCGCGACTTGCATAGCGGCTCGCCGATACAGCAAGCCCTGCTCAAGCCGGCTCGCCCGGAACTCAGCATCCGGCATTCCCAAATCAATCATCGTCGGCAGGGATCACCTACTCTCCTTAACATTAAGGACGAGAGCGCGAGCCGCTACCCTACCCGTCAATTGCAGCCGGACGACATCCTCCGAAATCGAGTAGCGCCATGATTTCGAGTTCAGCTCAGGCCGAAGGAACTCGGATGCCGGCGGCGAACTTCAGGCGCAGCACCGCCAGCAGGTAGTCGTAGCGCGACTGCGCGTAGTTGCGCTCGACGTCGTAGCGCTGCTGCTGCGCGTTGAGCAGGTCGATGGACGAACGCGTGCCGATCTCGAGGCCGGTCTTGTTGGCATCGAAGGCGGAGCGGCTCGATTCGCGCGCCTGCGCGTAGGCGCGCACCCGCGACGCGCCGATGACGACGCCCTGGTACGCGGTGCGGATCGCGCGCTCGGCCTGCCGCTGCGCACCCTCGTACTCCGCGTCCTTCTGCGCGCGCGTCGCGATCGCCTGGCGGATGTCGGACTGCGTGCCGCCGCCGGCGAACAGCGGCAGCTTGATGCCGACGCCGTACGACAGGCCGTCGACGGTATAGGGGAACGAACCGGACTGGATGTCGCTGTCGGCGTAGCTGACCTTGGCGTCGATGGTCGGGTAGCGCCTGGAGCGCGCGATGTCGACGCCGCGCTTGGCGACCCTGGCGTCGAGCAGCGCCGCCATGATGTCGGGATTCTCGAGCCTGGCATGGCCGACCCAGACGTTGACGTCCTGCGGCTGCGGCGCCGGCAGCAGGATTTCGTCGCGCAGGAAGGCCAGCCCCACCTTCGGCGGCGCCTCCGGATCGAGCGCGACGACGCGCACCGGCCCGTCGTCCGCCGGCAGCGGCTCGCGCGTGATTTCCTCCAGCTTCTCGCGGGCCTCGGTCAGCGACTGTTCCGCCGACAGCGCCGACGCCAGACTGAGGTCGTAGCGCGCCTGCACTTCCTGCACGTCGGTGACGCTGGCGAGGCCGACGTCGAGATGCGCCTTCGCCAGGTCGAGTTCGCGCGACAGCGCTTCCTGCTCGGCCTGCGCGGTGCGCCGGGCGGCGACAGGCGAAACAGAATTGAAACACGCGAGCATGGATGAATGCGGGCGACTGGAACAGCGTTGAAAGGGAACCGTCAGAACTCACGTCACGCGAGTTCCACAATCAACGTTGCGGTCACTCCATCATCACCGCGAGAGCATCTCCTTCCGTGGCTGTTCCGAGGAACAGCGCCCGTCGCGCAGCGGCATCATCCTAAGTGTGACGGAGCCGTCCGGTCTGTCAGGCGATTGCGCATCGTCCCGATCGATTTCGTCACTTCGAAATACAGCCGCGCTTTGAATACATCACAACGCGGCGGGACGCTCGCAACCGCTGCCGATGAATGGCGGTTGCCAACGGATGGACGTCACTATTCAGGCATGTCGATCCCGCGCGCCGGCCGAAACGTTCCGATGGTTCTAATCAAAGACGCAAAAATTACTTCCGGCCGCCGGGCCTCGCCTCGATGATGGGCCCGTCGACCTGTCATGACAGGTCATGAAGAGATCCGCCTGCCCATGGCCAAAGCCAGTGCCGCCCGACCGTCGTCGCCGGGATCGTTGTACCGCCAGATCCGCGAAAGCCTGCGCGGCGACATCCTGCGCGGCGTCTACCGCCCGCACGAGCGCATGCCGTCGGAGAGCGAGCTGATCGCCCGCTTCGGCGTCAGCCGCATCACCGTGCGCCAGGCGCTCGGCGAACTCGAGAAGGAAGGCGTGATCTTCCGCATCGCCGGCAAGGGTTCGTACGTCGCGCAGCCCAAGCCGTTCCAGGAGC
Organism: Solimonas sp.; assembly: GCA_047605265.1. GTDB lineage: Bacteria > Pseudomonadota > Gammaproteobacteria > Nevskiales > Nevskiaceae > Solimonas. Next base: position 6,013 of record JASGFY010000097.1, on the reverse strand, counting down.
TCGGCCGCCTGCAGGGCTTCGCCGAATCGATGGCGATGCGCGGCCACCGCACCTGGAACCGGCTCGTCAGCCTCGAACACGGCGTCGCCGACGCGCAGGTCGCGCAGCGTCTGGCCCTGTCGCCGGCCGCGCCGGTCACCGAGATCCGCCGCGTGCGCCATCTCGACGGCCGGCCGGTATCGCTCGACGTCACCTTCGTGCCGCGCCACGTCGGCGAGCGCCTCGAGCGCGAAGATCTGGCGACGCGCGACATCTTCCTGATCCTCGAGAACGATTACGCCCTGCCGCTCGGCCACGCCGATCTCGCCATCGACGCCGTGCTCGCCGATTCGGAGATCGCCGCGCAGCTCGGCCTGCCGGCCGGCGCGCCGCTGCTGCGCATCGAGCGCCTGACCTGCACGCGCGACGGCCGGCCGCTCGACTACGAATGGCTGTACTGCCGCGCCGACAACTTCCAGTACCGCCTGCGCGTGCACCGCGATCCAGGCGTGCAGCCGCCGGAGAACGCATCGTGATCGAAACCTTCGAGCGCGAGGTCGACGTGCTCGTCATCGGCGGCGGCACCGCCGGGCCGATGGCCGCCGTCAAGGCCAAGCAGAGCAATCCGGACCTGCGCGTGCTGCTGCTGGAGAAGGCCAACGTCAAGCGCAGCGGCGCGATCTCGATGGGCATGGACGGTCTCAACAACGCTGTCGTGCCCGGCCACGCCACGCCCGAGCAGTACGTGCGCGAGATCACCGAGGCCAACGACGGCATCGTCAACCAGAAGACGATCATGGCCTACGCGCGCAACAGCTTCGCGATGATCGAGGAGCTGAACCGCTGGGGCGTGAAGTTCGAGAAGGACGAGACCGGTGACTACGCCGTGCGCAAGGTCCACCACCTCGGCGCCTACGTGCTGCCGATGCCGGAAGGCCACGACATCAAGAAGGTGCTGTACCGCCAGCTCAAGCGCACGCACGTCGACATGACGCAGCGCCTCGTCGCTACGCGCCTGCTGCTCGCCGCTGACGGCAGCATCGCCGGCGCGATGGCCTTCGACTGCCGCACGGCCGCCTTCCACGTGATCCGCGCCAAAGCCGTGGTACTGGCCACCGGCGCCGCCGGCCGGCTCGGCCTGCCGGCGTCCGGCTACCTGTTCGGTACCTACGAGAACCCGACCAACGCCGGCGACGGCTACAGCATGGCGTATCACGCCGGCGCCGAGCTGAGCGGCATCGAGTGCTTCCAGATCAATCCGCTGATCAAGGACTACAACGGCCCGGCCTGCGCCTACGTCACCGGCCCGTTCGGTGGCTACACCGCCAACAGCCGCGGCGAGCGCTTCATCGAGTGCGACTACTGGAGCGGGCAGATGATGCTCGAATTCCATCGCGAACTCGAAGGCGGCAAGGGCCCGGTTTTCCTCAAGCTCGATCATCTCGCCGAGGAAACCATCCAGACGATCGAAACCATCCTGCACACCAACGAGCGCCCGAGCCGCGGCCGCTTCCACGCCGGACGCGGCACCGACTACCGCAGCCGCATGGTCGAGATGCACATCTCCGAGATCGGCCTGTGCAGCGGCCACTCGGCGTCCGGGGTCTGGGTCGACGAGCACGCCGCGACGACCGTGCCCGGCCTCTACGCCGCCGGCGATCTCGCCTGCGTGCCGCACAACTACATGCTCGGCGCCTTCGTCTACGGCCGCTTCGCCGGCGAGAGCGCGGCGCGCCACTGCGTGGAGCTGGCCGGGCACGCCGCTGTCGACGCCGCGCAGGTCGCCGCCGAGAAAGCGCGCGTCTACGCCCCGCTCGGCCGCGACGACGGCCTGCCGCCGTCGCAGGTCGAATACAAGCTGCGGCGCATGGTCAACGACTACCTGCAGCCGCCGAAAGTGACGCGCAAGATGGAGATCGGCCTCGAACGCTTCGAGGCGATCCGCGCGGACCTCGATTTCCTGCAGGCGCATGACCCGCACGAGCTGATGCGCGCGATGGAAGTCCACTTCATCCGCGACTGCGCCGAGATGGCGGCGCGCGCCTCGCTGTTCCGCACCGAGAGCCGCTGGGGTCTTTACCACGCGCGCGTCGACTACCCCGAGCGCGACGACGCCAACTGGCGCGTACATGTTCAGTTGCGCAAGGACGATGACGGCGTCATGCGCTGCTTCAAGCGCCCGCTCGAAGCGCCCATCGTCGAAGCCGACGCGCGTCAGCGCGGCGCCTATGCGCGGCTGCGCGTCGCACGCGCCGTCGCCTGAAACACCATCGAGAAGCCCATGCCGACCGCCACCACCCTCAGCAGCGTTCCCGTGACCGTCGACGCCGACAAGTGCATCGCCCACAAGGGCTGCACCGTCTGCATCGACGTCTGCCCGCTCGACGTCCTCGCCATCAACCCCGCCACCGGCAAGGCGCATATGAAGTTCGACGAATGCTGGTACTGCATGCCCTGCGAGAAGGACTGCCCGACCGGCGCCGTACACGTCTCGATCCCTTATCTGCTGCGCTGATCCGCGCAGTCACGCCACCCCAACGAGGATGCTCCCATGCGTTTTCATCACCGCCCCGCGGGTCGGTTCGCCGCGCTGATCCTGGGCCTTTGCGCGCTCGGCGGCGCGCAGGCCGCCGAAACCATCCGCGTCGCCATCGGCACGCAGGACACGACGATCAACTGCGCCACCGGCGGCCTGCTGATCCGCGAGCTGAACCTGCTCGACAAGTACCTGCCGCACGACGGCAAGTACAAGGACGTGCAGTACGACATCCAGTGGAAGAACTTCACCTCGGGTGCGCCGCTGACCAACGAGATGGTCGCCGGCCGCCTCGACATCGGTTCGATGGCGGACTTCCCCGGCTCGCTGAACGGCGCGGCGTTCATCAAGGCCGGCCGCCGCAGCGTGTTCCTCACGGTTCTGTCCGGCAGCACGCAGGGCAGCGGCAACGGCATCGTCGTGCCGGTGGATTCGCCGGTGCAGTCGCTCGCCGAGCTCAAGGGCAAGACAATCTCGGTGCCGTTCGCCTCGACCGCGCACGGCATGCTGCTGCGTGCGCTCAAGGCGCAGGGCTGGGATCCGGATCGCGACGTCAACATCATCACGCAGGCACCGGAAGTTGCCGGGCCGGCGCTGCAGGCCGGCAAGGTCGATGCGCACGCCGACTTCGTGCCGTTCGCCGAGCTGTTCCCGTACCGCGGCTACGCGCGCAAGATCTTCGACGGCTCGCAGGCCAAAACGCCGACCTTCCACGGCTCGCTGGTCGACGCCGACTACGCGGCGCGCTATCCGGAGATCGTCGTCGCCTTCCTGCGCGCGGCGATCGAGGCCGACCGTCTGATCGCCGCCGAGCCGGAGAAGTACAGCGAGCTGATCGCCAAGGTCACCGGCGTCGACGCCGAGGTCGCGTACCTGTTCCACGGTCCGCTCGGCCTGCAGACGCGCGACTTCAGCTGGAAGTCGGAATACCGCGAAGCGCTGAACACCTCGATCGCGACGCTGAAGTATCTGAAGAAGACCGATGTCGATCTCGACGCCGATCATTTCATCGACGACCGCTACCTGCGCGAAGCGTTCAAGCAGTCCGGCCTGGACTACGGCGCCGCGCTGAAGAACTACGACCGTCTGCCACTGAAGGCGCGCGACGCCGTCACGCAGAAACCGATCACCGATTTCCGCCGCGTCGCGCAGATCTGGGTCGCCGGCGAACCGGTCGTGCGCAGCTACGCCTCGCCCGAACAGGCGTTCGCCGATCTGCGCAAGCTCGAGGCGGCCGGCAAGAAGGTGCGCGTGGTCTACGCGCAGGACGCCGGCAGCGGCATCAAGCTGCTCGCGCGCCAGGCCTGGTTCGCCGGCGACGCCAGGGGGCAGCTGTCGGCGTTCCTGCTGAAGAGCGACGCCGAGGCCTGGGCCAGGGATCAGGGCGGCCGCGTGCTCGACTACGCCGCGGCCCTGCAGGCGGCGGCGCAGAAGTGAGCCGGCGATGAGCGCCGTGATCGATCTGCAGGCGGACGCCGCGCGCCCGCCGGCACGGCGGCTGCCGCTGCTGCGCTGGACCGCACAGCTGGTCTCGCTGCTGCTGACGCTCGTCGTCTGGCACCTGCTGGCGACGCGCCACGTGCACCTGGGCATCGTCACCTTCGCCAACGTGCCGGCGCCGCGCGAGGTGCTCGACGCCGCGCTCGAACTCCTGCGCTCGCCCAAGCTCGTCCTGCATCTGCGCAGCAGCCTGTATCGCATCGCCGGCGGCTTCGCGCTGGCCGCGCTGGCCGGCGTCGGCCTGGGCCTGGCGATCGGCCGCTGGCGCGGCGCGCGCCTGCTGCTGCTGCCGCCGCTCGAAGTGCTGCGGCCGATTCCGGCGGTGGCGTGGATTCCGCTGTCGATCCTGCTGTTCCCGTCATCGGAGGCGAGCATGATCTTCATCACCTTCATTGGCGCGCTGTTCCCGATCCTGCTCAACACCATCCACGGCGTCGAAGGCGTCGACGCGCGGCTGATCGCCTCGGCGCGCGGGCTTGGCACCGGCCGCCTGCGCCTGTTCCCGGCGGTGATCCTGCCGGCGGCGGCGCCGAGCATCGTCACGGGGCTGGCGATCGGCATGGGCACCTGCTGGTTCTGCCTGGTCACCGCCGAAATGATCTCCGGGCAGTTCGGCATCGGCTATTTCACCTGGGAGGCGTACACCTTGCAGAACTACGCGGACATCATCGTCGGCATGCTGCTGATCGGCGTGCTCGGCATGGGCAGCAGCGCGCTGATCCGCGCGCTCGGCCGCTGGCTGATGCCGTGGCAGCGGGAGAAGCGCGCATGAGCGGCAACGGTGGCCGCATCGCCATCGACGGCCTCAGCCTGCACCTCGGCGGCGAACGCCAGCGCTTCGAGGCGGTGCGCGAGGTGTCCATGCAGGTCGAGGCCGGCGAGTTCGTCTGCCTGCTCGGACCTTCCGGCTGCGGCAAGTCGACGCTGCTCGGCGCGCTGGCCGGCCATCTGCGGGCGAGCGCCGGGCGCATCACGCTCGACGGCGAGCCGATCGGCGGGCCCGATCCCGAGCGCGGCCTGGTCTTCCAGCAGCACACGCTGTTCCCGTGGCGGCGGGCGATCGACAACGTCGCCTTCGGCCTCGGCATGCGCGGCCTGCCACGCGCGGCGCGGCGCGCGCAGGCGCGCGAGATGCTCGCGCAGGTCGGCCTCGCCGGCTTCGAGCAGGCCTGGCCGGGACAGCTGTCCGGCGGCATGCAGCAGCGCGTCGAACTGGCGCGCGTGCTCGTCAACCGGCCGCGCGTGCTGCTGATGGACGAGCCGTTCTCGGCGCTCGACGCGCAGACGCGGCTGACGATGCAGGAGCTGCTGCTCGAAATCTGGTCGACGATCCGCACGACGGTGCTGTTCGTCACGCACGACATCGACGAGGCGCTGTTCCTCGCCGACCGCATCGTCGTCATGGGGCCGCGCCCCGGCCGCATCATCGAAGAGATCGCCCTCGATTTCGCGCGGCCGCGCCACGCGTCGCTGACGGCCTCGCCCGAGTTCGCGCGGCTCAAGCGCCACTGCCTGCGCCTGCTGCGCGACGGAGAGAGCACGCCGCCGCTGCAACGCCTCGATCCGCTCGGCGTCGTGCCGACCTCCCGCCTGCAGTTCGCGATCTGAAGCCGATGACCTTTTCCCTCGTTGAACCCGCTTTGCTGCTGCGCCTCGAAGACGATGACGCGGCGGTCCGCCGCCTCGCGGTGATCGAGCTGGCCGACGAATTCGCCGGCGAACCCGACGAGGCCGCGCCGCTGCTCGCCGCGCGCCTGCGCGAGGATCGCGACGCCGCCGTGCGCGCCGAGGCGGCGCGCCGCCTCGAAGGCTTCGACGGCGCGATCGCCGGCGACGCGCTGGCCGACGCGCTGCTCGATGCCGATGCCGCCGTGCGCGACGCGGCCGCGATCAGTCTCGCCGAACTGCGTAGCGAGGCGGTCGGCGCGCTGCTGCTGCGCCGGCTGGAACCGCCGCGCGCCGCCGGCCGCGCCGCCCTGCTGCGCGCGCTGCGCGAAC
>JASGFY010000096.1:0-9110 GCA_047605265.1 Solimonas sp. | reverse complement strand
ATGCCGATCGTGCTGGCGTGGTCGACGCCCGGCGCGGCGCTGCTCGCCGGCAGCGCCCTGCCCGGCGGCTATGCGGCGGCGCTCGGCGCGTTCGCCTTCGCCGCGGCGCTGATGACGCTGCTCGGGCTCGTGCCCGCACTCGGCCGCCTCGCGGCGCGCATCCCGGCGACGATCGCCAGCGCGATGCTCGCCGGCGTGCTGCTGCCGTTCTGTCTCGAACCGTTCCGCGGCGTGCAACTCGCGCCGTGGCTCGCGCTGCCGGCGCTGCTGGTGTTCGTCGCCGCGCGTCAGCGCGTGCCGACGTATGCGCTGCTGATAGCGCTGTTCGTCGTCGTCGCGACCGTCGCCGTGCGGGGCGACATCGGCGCGCTGCCGGCCGGGCTCCGCTTCGGACGCCTGCGCGCGACGGCGCCGGCGCTCGATCTGCCGGCGATGATCAGCGCCGGCGTGCCGCTGTTCCTCGTCACGCTGGCCTCGCAAAACCTGCCTGGCTTCGCCGTGCTGCGCAGCGCCGGCTTCGAGGCGCCGCCGCGGCCGGTGCTGCTGACGACCGGCCTCGCCTCGCTGCTGCTCGCGCCGTTCGGCGCACACAGCGTCAATCTCGCGGCGATCACGGCGGCGATCTGCACCGGGCCGGATGCGCATCCGGCGCCGCGGCAACGCTGGCGCGTCGCGCTGATCTACGCGGCGCTGTACGGCGTGCTCGCGCTGTTCTCGGCGCCGCTGGTCGCGCTGTTCATGGCGCTGCCGCCGGCGGCGATCGCGACGATCGCCGGCCTCGCACTGCTGGCGCCGCTGTCCGGCGCGCTGCTCGGCATGCTCGGCGACGCCGGCGAGCGCGAGGCGGCGCTGCTGTGCTTCGCCGCCACCGCCTCGGGCCTGAGCCTGTTCGGCATCGGCGCGGCGTTCTGGGGGCTGGCGACCGGCTTCGCCGTGCTCGGCGTCAGGCGCTGGCTGGCGCGCTGAAGCGCGCACCTGCGCACGGTGGAGACGACGGCGATGCCGGCATAATCGGCGGCGTCATGAACCTCGTGCGTATCCTCGATTTCGCCGGCGTCGGTGTGTTCGCCGTGTCCGGCGCGCTGGCCGCCGGCCGCAAGCGCCTCGACCTCGTCGGCGTCATCGTCATCGCCACCGTCACCGCGATCGGCGGCGGCACGCTGCGCGACCTGCTGATGAACCGCACGGTGTTCTGGTTCGTCGATCCGGCCTATCTGATCGCGATCTTCGCCGCCGCGCTGCTGACGATGCTCTACGCGCGCTGGCGCCATCCGCCGGAGCGCCAGCTCGAGATCGCCGATGCGCTGGGCCTGGCGATGTTCTCGATTTCCGGCGCGCGCATCGCCGAACGCGCCGGGCTGCCGGGCCTGATCGTCGTCGTCATCGCCATGATCACCGGCACCTTCGGCGGCGTGCTGCGCGACGTGCTGTGCAACGAGATCCCGATGATCCTGCAGCGCGGCAAGATCTACGCGAGCGCCGTGCTGATCGGCGCGTCGTTCTACGTCGTCGCGCAGCGGCTCGGCCTGCAGCGCGACGCCGCCAGCTTCATCGGCATGGGCCTGATCGCCGCCCTGCGTCTGGCGGCGATCTGGTGGGACCTGACGCTGCCGGTGTTCGACCTCGAACGTCGGCGGCCGAAGTCCTGAGATTCCCCTCGACGCTCGCCGCCGTCCTCGCGGCCCGCCACCACCACGAAACCTGCAGGCCCGGCTGAACCGCGCCGGCACGTGGCTGCGCGCCTCCAGGCCGCCAGCCGCCGTTCCGCGCATCGGCGCCTTTGCACATGCCGCCACCCGCCGGCGCCGATTCGGATTGGCCGCGCAGACAATCCGGAAATCTTGAGAGAAAGCGCCACAATAATTGACAGATTCTTGTCTAATTTATTGATTTATTTGACTTAAAATTAAGTAACTCCCTTAAATCGGCGCGTTGTTTCAAATCACCGGCTGATGCAGACACCGATCGCTGCGCAGACCGGTCGCTTTTCACTTGGGAGTGAATGTCAATGACTCAAACTGCAACTCCGGGCTCCGCCCCGGTCTTCCGCAAGCGCGCGCTCGCCGCGGCCGCACGACTGGTCTTCGCGGCAGCGGTTCCGCCGCTCGCCGCCGTCACCGCGCTGGCACTGGTCCCCGTCGCGCAGGCCCAGAGCAACGTCGACGGCTACATCTACGGCACCGCGCCGGCGGGCACCATCCTCATCGAGGGACTGGAATCCGGCGTGAAGGCCACCGTCAGCGTCGACGAATCCGGCCGTTTCCGCAGCACCGCGCTGCCGGCGGGCTCGTACCGCGTGACCCTCAAGCGCGAAGGCTCGCCCGATCTCGTGCGGCAGACGATCGTGCGCATCGGCTCGGGCGCGTCGATCGCCTTCGCCGAGGACGAGGGCGAAGACGTCGCCGAGGTCGTCGTCACCGGCTCCGCCTTCACGCCGATCGACATCCAGTCGGTGGAAACCGCGGTCAACTTCAGCGCCGAGGAACTCGCCAAGCTGGCGGTCGCGCGCAACGTCACGGCGATCGCGCTGCTGGCGCCCGGCACGGTCAAGGGCGACACGGCCTTCGGCAACCTGGCGTCGTTCAATGGTTCGTCGGTCGCCGAGAACGTCTACTACTTCAACGGATTCAACATCACCAACTTCCGCAACGGCCTCGGCTTCAGCGGCGTGCCGTACGAGTTCTTCGGCTCGTTCCAGGTCAAGACCAGCGGCTATGGCGCGGAGTTCGGGCGCTCGACCGGCGGTGTCGTCAACGCGGTCTCGAAGCGCGGCGGCGATACCTTCGAGGGCGGCGTCAACGCCTACTGGGAGCCGGCGGCGCTGCGCGCGAAGGCGCCGTCGTCGCGGTACGCGGTCGTCGACGAGGACACCGGCGAGACCACGTACGAGTCGCTGGTCGACAACAGCCGCGACAAGGAAGAGGTGCGCACGGTCAACGTCTTCGCCAGCGGCCCGGTCGTCCCCGGCCATCTGTCGTTCTACGCACTCGGCCAGTTCGAGGACCATCCGTCCGAATACGTCGACAGCGGCGAATTCTTCGAGCGCGACCGCAGCAACCCGTTCTGGGGCGTCAAGCTCGACGGCACGATCGTCGACGGCCACAACCTCGAATACACCTACTACCGGAACCGGGACGAATACACCGATACCTCGCCGGGCAGCTCGCTGAGCGGCCTCACGACAACGCTCGGCGGCGAGACTCAGATCCTGCGCTATACCGGCCAGATCCTCGACAACCTCACGGTGTCGGCGCTCGCCGGACGGGCAGGGACTCGGACAACTCCACGCTCGCCGACGGCGGTGCGTTCTATGCGTATTCAAACGCGAGTTCCGCCTACGTCGGCTCGTCGCCGGTTTCGCTCGCCGACACCATCCTCGACGAGCGCAAGGCCTACCGCCTGGACCTCGAGTGGCGCCTGTCCAATCACCGCCTGCGCGCCGGCCTCGACTACGAGAAGAACACTTCGACGAGCAACACCTTCGTGCCGGGCGACGAGCACACTCCGTTGACGGATGACTATCCCGACCTGCCGGTGCGCTACTCGTACAGCGCCAGCGGAACCTACGTCTACGTGGACCGCTATCTGAACGAGGGCAGCTTCCAGACGATCGCCAGCGCGCAGTACATCGAGGACACCTGGGAAGCGACCGACCGTCTCACCGTCTACGCCGGCCTGCGCAACGAAATGTTCGACAACAAGAACGTCGACGGCAAGAGCTTCGCGAAGATCGACAACCAGCTCGCGCCGCGCCTCGGCGTCGCCTTCGACGCGCTCGGCGGCGGCCACAGCAAGCTGTACGCCAACTGGGGCCGCTACTACCTGCCGATCGCCACCAACACGAACATCCGTCTCGGCGGCGCGGAGCTGTACGTGCGCAACCTCTACTACGTGGACTCCAGCGATCCCTACGATGCCGACGGCCGGCCGAACTACACGTCCACCACGCCGTATGCCCAATATGTCTATGGCGACGGCACGACGGCGGACACCGCCTCGACCGTCAACCGAGACCTCGAGCCGCAGTACCAGGACGAGATCGTGCTCGGCTGGCAGCAGGACTTCGGCCACCGCTGGATGGGCGGCATCCGCTTCATCCACCGCGACCTGAAAAGCACGCTCGAGGACGTGGCGGTCGACGATGCGCTCAACACCTGGGCCGAGGATCACGGCTACGACGCGCCGGGCAGCGGCTTCGACTACTACGTGCTGACGAATCCGGGCAAGGACATCCGCTTCGCGGTCGATCTGGACGGTGACGGTACGGCCGAGGACATCACCCTGAAGGCCGCCGACCTGGGCTACCCGAAGGGGAAGCGCAAGTACAACGCGATCGAGCTAACGTTCGAGCGCGTGTTCGACGGCGTCTGGACCGTGCAGGGCTCGTACACCTGGTCGCAGAGCTACGGCAACATCGAAGGCGGCGTCAACAGCGACGTCGGCCAGGACGACACCGGCCTGACGATCTCCTTCGACCAGCCGGGCCTGACCGATGGCGCCTACGGATACCTGCCGAACGACCGCCGCCACAAGATCAAACTCTTCGCCGCCTACCAGGTGCTCAGGGACCTGAACGTCGGCTTCAACGCCTACGCCTACTCGGGACGCCCGCTCAACGCCTTCGGCAACTATCCGGACGAAGACAACTACGCCTACCAGTACGGCGCCGAGTCGTTCTATTCCTTCGGCAAGCTGGTGTCGCGCGGCACCGCCGGCCGCCTGCCGTGGACGTACAACATCGACCTGTCGACCCGCTACACACCCAAGGCCGTCGATGGGCTGACGCTGGGCGTCGATGTCTTCAACATCTTCAACTTCCACAAGGAGACGCAGGTATTCGAGGCAGCCGAGGTCGACTACGAGATCGGCGTGGCCGATCCACGCTACAAGACGGCGAACGCCTGGCAGACGCCGCGCTACGTGCGCTTCAGCGCGGAATACAAGTTCGGGCTCTGAGCGCAGCGGTCCTGGTCTTTCATGCCCCCGCCCCGCGCGGGGGTTCTTTTTTGGGGGGATCGGACTGCGCACTGGATTGACCTGTGCAGGATTTCCTTTAGAGCGTGTAACAAAATGACTCCCTCTCCCTCATCGCGTAGCAATGGGGGAGAGGGAATCCATTTTGATATGCGCTCTTACGGGTGGACGCCGCCCCCCGGAGCGGCCTTGCCGCTCATGGCATGCACCAGCTCCCTGAGCCGCCGGACTTCCGCTTCGAGCCGATCGACGCGCAGGGACAGCACGGCCTTGTCGCCGTACTTGGCGTGCCAGTTGTAGTAGGTCTGCCGCGAGATGCCGTGGAACTCGCACAACGCCGCCACGGATGCGTAGCGGCCCTCGCCCATCATCTTGAGGATGCCGGTGATCTCGTCGGGCGAGAACTCGGACTTGCGGCCGACCCGCGAGGGAGTACGCCGCTCGTCCATCGTCAGCGGCGCGGCTTGCCGACGGCCGGCCGCCTCCGCGTCGCCCGGGTGGGCGCAGCATCGACGGATGGCTGAAGCGGGCTCATGCCGTCGAGTCTAGAACTGAAAGTATCCTCCGTAAAGAACCACAAGTATCCAAATTCATAGCCGCATTGCCCGGCGCATCGCGGACGATGCGGCGCATGGCCGATGCACAAACCTTCGCAGCCCGTTTCAATCAGGCGCTGGACGAGCTTCCTGCCCGGCAGCGTCCACCGCACAAGGGAGCGGGACGGCAGAATTTCGTGGCACAGATGTTCCACATCTCGCAGAAGGGAGCCCGCAAATGGCTGGAGGGCGAGGCGATGCCGCGGCTGTCGCGCATTCCGCAGATCGCCACCCGGTGCGGCGTCAACGGCGAATGGCTGCTGACCGGCCAGGGGCCGATGCGCCCTGACGAGTCGACGGCGGGAACCGGCGAACCCGACCGCATCCGCGAGGCATTGCCGATCTACAACGCGCAGCCGAGAACGTTGCGCCTGATCCGGCGGATGCACGAGGCCGAGCAGGCCGGACGCCTGTCGGAGGCCGATATCGCCGCCATCGAGGGCGTCGTGCTGCGGCTGATCGAGCGCTGAGCATCCGCCGGCCGCTACAATGCCGGCCATGACGAGATGCCAAGGTCGCGGCCTGCGCCTGACCGGCTGGCTGTTGCTGGCCCTGCTCGCCGTCACCGTGCTGCCGGTCGCGCTGCTGCGCTTCGTTCCGCCGCCGACGACCGCGTACATGCTGCAAAGCCCGACCCGGCCGGTGCAGTACCGCTGGGTGCCGGCCAGCCGGATCAGCGACAACGCGCGGCGCGCCGTGGTCGCCGCCGAGGATCAGAAGTTCTGGATGCACCAAGGTTTCGATCTCGACGCGATCGAGCAGGCGCGCGAGCACAACCGGCATTCGAAGCGTGTGCGCGGCGCCTCGACGATCAGCCAGCAGACGGCGAAGAACCTGTTCCTGTGGCCGGGCGGCGGCTATTTCCGCAAGGGCGTCGAAGCCGGCTACACGGTACTGATCGAAGCGCTGTGGCCGAAGCGGCGCATCCTTGAGGTTTATCTCAACGTCGCCGAGTTCGGCCCCGGCGTCTACGGCGTCGAAGCCGCCTCGCAGGCCTACTTCCACAAGCCGGCCGCCGGGCTGACGGCGACCGAGGCGGCGCGCCTCGCCGCCGTGCTGCCGAGTCCGCGTCACTGGAGCGTCACGCGGCCGGGCGGCTACGTGCAGCGCCGCGTCGCCTGGATCGTCGGCCAGATGGGATACAGCGGCCGCGCTGCCGGCAGCGAACCCGAACCGCAGATGCCCGACGAGCTGCGGCAGCAGATCAAGGACGAGGACGAAGGCCGCGACCGCGCGGCGCCGGCGATGGCCCCGCGGCCCGACGACGAGCCGCAGCCGACGCTGCCGGAACCGCCTGCGCCGGCGACCTCGGCCGGAATCCCGCCCGCCGCGGAACCGGACGCCGCGACGACGCCCTGAGCCGGCGCTGAGCTGGATTCAGGGCGGGACCGCGATCGGCAGCAGCGGCGCCGGCAGGCGCTCGCCGCTGATCCACAGACGTTCGCCGTCCGGGTCCCAGCACAGCGCTTCGAAGATCGTGTCGTGCACCGGCAGCGCGCGGCGCGGCAGGCGGCCGACCGACGACGGCCGGCGGGCGAGCACGGTCTGCCAGCTTTCGCCGTCGGCGCGCGTGAACACCGCCCAATGCGTGTTGCTGAGCACGGCGAGACGGCGTCCGTCGGGCGACAGGTCGATCGCCGTCGCCGCGGCTCGGTAGCGCCGGTCGCCGATCGTCTCGCTGGGCGTCGGCGGCTCCGGCCACCAGTCGGCGAGCGTGGCGATCGGCCGCGCGGTCTGCCGCGTCGGGCCGTCGAGCGCGACCGCATACAGCGTCGCCGGCGGCCGGCGCTTTTCGAGCAGCAGGATCTGTCCGGCGGCGGCATCGACCGCGATCGACTCGAGATCGCGCGGACCGTCCGGATAGCGCACCTCGATCGTGCGTTCCGGCCGCACCGTTGCCGCGCTGCCGTCCGGTTCGGGCAGCAGCAAGACCGCGACGCTGTCGCGAATCGCGAAGTTGTCGCCGGTGTCGGCCAGGGCCAGGTACGGCCGGCCGCGCCAAAGGAAGCCGGCGATATCCTCCCAGTCGAGGTTGACGACGCCGTCGAGGCGCACGCGCGCCTGCACGTGCCCCTGCGTGTCGAGCGCATAGATGAACGGCGGATTGCCGCTGTCGTTGTGGACCCACAGCCGGCCGGGGACGGCGCGCGACGCGGCGCAGCCGGAAATCTCGCCGAGCGCGGCATCCCGGATCAGCACCGGCGGTTCCGCGAGCGGCGGGGCGGCCAGTACAACTTGCGGAAAACTGAGCCACAAAGCGGCGGCCAGCCGTGTCTGCGCGGCGCTCCGTTTCATCCGGCCTCCGTCGGTGCGGCATCACCCTGCACTTTAAAAAAAGCCGCTAAACCCATGACCTCGCCTGGAAAGCCGGCATTTGCCCACAGCGTTTGTGGATATCTTTGTGGACAATGGTTTTGCCATGACCTTAAGTCGCGGTAACTGTGGCGCTTTTTACTCCGGGGCGAGTTTGTGATCATGAAATTTTCATTTTCAAAACATATACATAATGATTTTTTACGGCATTCTTGCAGAAGAAAGTCGCTACCATGCGGCCTGCGCCGGCCGTGCCCCGAGGCTGTGCATAAATATCGCAGCGCAGCGTGGATTCCGGCCCGCTTGTCAAGCCCCTTTCACCATCGGCGTGCCAACACCAGAGCAGCTTCCCGGATGTTCACTGAATTTGTCGATCGACGCCCGCGCGTCCTCTGCCTCTCCGGTCACGATCCGAGCGGCGGCGCCGGCATCCACGCCGATCTCGAGGCGATCGCCGCGCAGGGGGCGCACGCACTGACGGTGATCACCGCGCTGACCGCGCAGGACAGCCGCGACGTGCGCCGCGTCTTGCCGGTCGCGCCGGCGCAGCTCGCCGAACAGATCGATCTGCTGCTGGCCGACGGCGCCATCGCCGCGATCAAGATCGGCCTGCTCGGCGACGCCGCGCAGATTCCGCCGATCGTCGATACCATCCGCCGCGCCGGCGCTCCGGTGGTCTGCGATCCGGTGCTGCGCGCCGGCGGCGGCGCGAACCTCAGCGCGGCCGCGACGAGCGCCGCGCTGCTCGACGGCTTGCTGCCGCACGTCGACCTGCTGACGCCGAACGCCGCCGAGGCGCGTCGCCTCAGTGGGCTCGACGACGACGTCGCCGCCGCGCGGGCGTTGCGCGAACGCAGCGGCCGGCATGTGCTCGTCACCGGCGGCGACGAGACCGGCGACGACGTCCGCAACGTCTGGCTCGACGCGGACGGCTGGATCCGCGAATTCCGCTGGCCGCGCCTCGCCGCGCGCTTCCACGGCGCCGGCTGTACGCTCGCGTCGGCGATCGCCGGGCGCCTCGCCGCCGGCGACGGCTGGGCGGCGGCGATCGAGGCCGGCCAGCGCTATACGCACGGCGCGCTGGCCGGCGCCTACCGCGCCGGCGGGGGCCGCCTCATTCCGAACCGGAGCGCCCGATGAGATCCGACGCCCGCCGCGCGCTGCGCGGCCTCTATGCGATCACGCCCGAGGCGCTGGTGCGCGAGCCGGCGCGGCTGCGCGCCGCCG
>JASGFY010000095.1:0-9127 GCA_047605265.1 Solimonas sp. | reverse complement strand
CGCCCGTCCTGCCAGACGCGGCCGTCCGCCTCGCGCAGGCCGGTCTCGGCGCCGTCGACACGGCGCTGCACGTTGGCCGCCGGCGCGGGCAGCGGATTGCGGCCGCGCGCGAAACTCTGCTCGCGCACCAGCGCTCGGTGCCACTGTCTTCGCCGATGAAGGACGGATCGATGAAGGTGACGTCGGCGAGATCGCCGTCGGCCGCGTCGCTCAGGAAAGTAGTGGTCGCAGAGCGTCCAGTTGGCGACCACACCCTTGTAGAACGGCAGATCGTCGGCCGTGTAGTAGCCGACCGGAAAATCGTCGCCGACCGGCTGGGTGAGCAGGAAGCCGTCCATCTCGCCGCCGTTGTAGTGCGTGCGGCCGCCGTCGTAGCTGTGGTCGGGATCAGCCAGCGAACAGTTCTGGTAGTCCGTCAGATGGCGTGCGGCGACTGTGTTGCCGTCGCTGTCCTCGAGAGCCACCTTGGCCTGCTTGACGGTCGTCGCGCCGGACACCCAGCTGAAGTAATGGTCGAACGAACGGTTTTCCATCATCACGGCGACGATGTGATCGATGCCGGAATCCTCGGGCTCCGGCAGCACCACGTCGTCGTCGGACGCCATGCCCGAACTGCTGCCGCACGCGCTGAAGCCGGCCGTGCCGACCGAAGCCGCCGCGATCGCCGTGAGCAGCTTGCGACGCGCGTGGTCGACGTCATCCTTGTCTGGGTCTTGCATCCTTGCGTTCCCTGGAAAAATCCTTGCGACGCTAATGGCGCAACGTGACAGCGCCATGACTTTCTCCACGCCGGTACGGATTTACTACAGCCCCGTCCGCTACTTCAGCCACACGGCGTCGTCGGCCTCCGGCGTTCCGGACGACGTGAGCCGGCCGCGCACGAACCGGATGTGGCGGCGCAGGATGTAGGCTTGATCGGCGAAGGCACCGGGCATCCTGGTGCCGACGACGGCCTGCTCGATCCGGTCGAGCTGCTCGACGATCGCGGTCCGCTGCTCCGGCGTCATCGGCTCCAGCACGGCGCGCTCGAGCGCCATCAGCTCGCCGTAGTGCTTGTAGATGCGGCGGCGGATGCGCCAGCCGTACAGGCTCGGCGCGAAGCGCAGCCCCGGAATCAGCACGACGACGATCGGCAGCAGCACGACGGCGGCGCGGCTGACGAGGCTGGCGAGCCAGAACGGCAGATAGCGGTAGGCCACGCTCTTGCCGGACTTGTAGTAGCGGGCGGCGTCGACGCTCATCGGATAATCGTGCTCGATCGCGTGCGGGAACTCACCGGGGTTCTGCAGCAGCGAACCGCGGCCGTGCACCTCCTGCGCCGCCTCGACGAGCAGGTCCGACAGCGCCGGATGCAGATCGCCGTGCGCGAGCAGTTCGACGGTCGGCGCCAGCACGGTGATGCGGTGGTCCGGCAGGTTGGCGCCGAGATCGAAGGCGCCGGGCGGCAGCTCGAAGCGGTTCAGATAGCGGTAGCGACGCTCGTAGGCCTCGCCCTGCACGAAGTCGAACAGGCGGATGCCGTCCGCGTGCAGCAGCTCGCGGACGATGTCCAGGCTCGCCGAGTCGCCGGACAGGAACGCCGCGTCGACCTTGCGCGCCAGCAGCGCCGCGCCGGCCGCCGCGCCTTCCAGATCGAAGAATGTCGTCCTGCCGCCCGGCTCGATGCCGTTGCCGTCGAGCAGGGTCAGCGCCAGCACGCGCGTGCCGCTGCCCTCATGGCCGACGGCGATGCGCAGCCCGGCGAGTTCCGACAGGCGCGTGATCGGCCGCGCGGCGCGATAGAAGATCGTCACCGGCTGGCGGAACATCGTGCCCAGCGACACCAGATCCTCGGTGCCGCCGCCGCGCGTGACGCCGGACTGCACCAGCGCGACGTCGGCCTTGCCGTCGGCCAGCAGATCGAGGTTCTCGGCCGAACCATGCGACGGCACGATCTGCAGGTCGATGCCGTTGCGCGCCAGGATCTGCCGGTAGCGCCCGGCGACCGCCTGGAAGTTGCTGCCGTCCGGGCCGCCGGCCATCCGCAGATGCCGCGGTGGCGCTGGCCGCACGAAATGCAGCGTGGCGAAGATCGCGACGGCGCTGAGCAGCACGATCGGCGCCAGCGTCGCGATCGCGTCGCGCCACGACACCAGCGAAACCGGCCGCAGGCCGAGCACGCGGCGGCGCGCACGCTCGGTCTTCACGCTCCGGTCCTCGCCTTTCATCACGTCCGCGCCCCTGCTGCTTTCGACGGTGCGCGAAGCTTGCCAGATTCGCGGCGATACCCGCCCGCGATGCAGCGATCCGGACACAACATCGAAGCCGGGACAATCCACGCCCCCGCGGCGGCCCTCGCGATTGCCAAAGGCGGGCGCGTCCCCGATAACTGCGGCCGGCGCCGAAGAGCGCCATCGACAGGCGCGGCCGCGACATCGCGCGGCCGCCGGAAACAGGATCACGGAGTCTTCGATGCAAGTGCAGCAGATCATCGGCGCCGCGCGCGCCGCCACCGGCCTCAGCGATTTCGGCGACCCGTCGGCGCTCGACGCGCTCGAGCGCCTCGTTCAGGCATCGAACGAGGAAGCGCGGCTGTCACCGGCCGGCGCGCAGCGCTGGGCGGGCAATCTGATCGGCATCGCCAGCAACCGCCTGCGCATCGTCGACTATCTCAAGCAGCACCCTGAGCTGCTCGAACGCCCGATCGAGAAGCCGATGTTCGTCTTCGGCCTGCCGCGCACCGGCACGACGCTGACGATCAACCTGCTCAGCGCCGATCCCGGCCGTCGCTGCCTGCTGCGCTGGGAAGCCCTGAATCCGGCCCCGCCGGCGCAGAAAGGCGAGCTGCAGACCGATCTGCGCTGCGGCGCCGAACGCCAGCGCCTGGCGATGTCGCTGCAGTTCGCACCGCACATTGCCGCCGCGCACTGGGAAGAGGCCGACGGTCCGTCCGAGTGCCAGTTCGCGATGCAGCTATCGTTCTGCTCGCAGGTCTTCGACTCCAGCGTGCGCATTCCGAGCTACGGCCAGTGGTTCCTGCGCGAGGCCGATTATCTGCCGGCGTTCAAGTTCCACAAGCAGCTGCTGCAGGTGCTGCAGCAGCACAACGACGGCCGCTGGACGCTGAAGAATCCCTGGCACCCGCTGTACATCAACGAGCTGACGACGGTCTATCCGGACGCACAGCTGGTGATGACGCACCGCGATCCGGTCGACGTCGTCGGCTCGGCCTGCAGCCTGATCCGTCTGGTGCGGCCGATGTTCAGCGATCAGGTCGATCTCAAGGAGATCGCCGTGCAGCTGCTCGATACCTTCGACCTGATGATCGCGCGCCAGAACGCCTACCGCGACCGGCACGGCGAGGATGCGATCTACGACATCCAGTACAGCGAGCAGATGCGCGATCCGATCGGCACCATGCGCAAGCTCTACGCTCGCTTCGACGAACCGTTCACGCCGCAGATCGAAGCCGCGATGCAGAAGACGATGGCCGCCAACCCCAAGGGCCGCTTCGGCAAGCACGTTTACGCGCTCGAAGAGTTCGGCCTCACCGCCGACGGCGTCCGCAAGCACTTCCGCGACTACTACGAGCGCTTCCGCATCCCGGCCGAGTCCTGAGCGCAGCGCACGAGCTCACGCCCGCCGGCGCAGCCGCCGCCGCGCACCAGCGCCGCGCCCATGTCGTCGAAGCGCACGCGCAGCGCGACGAGGCCGTAGACGCCGAAGGTCATGACGGCGACGTCGTCCATCAGACCGGTAATGTCGTCCAGCAAGGCCCACAGGCTCGTCATGCAGGCTTCCCCCTCGCAGCGATGCGCGGCGCCGCGTTCGCGGTCATGAGGCCCGAAGGCGGTCGGAGCGTCAACCGCGGCGCGCACCCTATGCGTACAGCGGATCGCCCGGCAGCGGGCCCGGCGCGACGCCCGCATCCGTGCCGGCCCGCCGCGCCGCCTGCGCGACTTCGAGCGCCTGCAGCGCATTGAGGCGCGGATCGCAGGCCGTGTGATAGCGCCGCGCCAGATCGTCCTCCGACAGGCGCTGCCAGCCGCCGGTGCACTCGGTGACGTCCTTGCCGGTCATCTCCAGATGCAGGCCGCCGGCGTGCGTGCCTGCGGCGCGATGCACGGCGTAGAAGGCGCGCACCTCGTCGACGATGCGCCGCAGCGGCCGCGTCTTGCGGCCGGCGCGCGTGGTCTCGGTGTTGCCGTGCATCGGATCGCAGGACCAGATCACCGGGCGACCCGCGTCGCGCACCGCGCGGATCAGCGGCGGCAGACCGTCCGCGACGGAACGGTCGCCGAGCCGCACGATCAGCGTGATGCGGCCCGGCTCGTGCCGCGGGTCGAGACGGTCGAGCAGGCGGCGCAGTTCGTCCGGCTGCAGCGACGGCCCGCACTTGACCCCGAGCGGGTTGACGATGCCGCGGCAGAATTCGACGTGCGCGCCGTCGAGCTGGCGCGTGCGATCGCCGATCCAGACCATGTGCGCCGAACCGGCGTACCACTCCCCCGTCCGCGCGTCGCGCCGCGTCAGCGCGGCCTCGTACGGCAGCAGCAGGGCTTCATGGCTCGTGTACAGGCGCGGTGCGACCGGCATCGCGCGCAGCAGCTTCAGCGTCGCCGCCGACTGCTCGTAGGCGCGCAGCATGCGCCGCGGATCGGCGCGGCGGCTTGCGGCATCGAAAACGGCGCCATTGATGATGTCGCCGCGATAGCTCGGCAGCTCGACGTCGCCGACGCGTTCGAGCGGCGACGAGCGCGGCTTGGCGAACTGTCCGGCGATGCGGCCGACGGTGACGACCGGGCGATCCTCGCCGAGCAGGCGCGCCATCTCGGCGAGCGTCGTCGCCGTCGCGCGCACCGTGTCCGCGCTGAACTCGGCGAACGATTCGGCGCAGTCGCCGCCCTGCAGCAGAAACGCCGCGCCGTGCGCGACCTGCGCCAGCTGCACCTTCAGCTCGCGAATTTCCTGCAGCGTGACCAACGGCGGCCGATGGGCGAGCGCCGCCACCGTTTCGGCATACGCCTGCGCATCGTCGTATTGCGGCGCCTGCGCGACGGCGCGCATCGTCCAGCTCTGCGGCGCCCACAGCGGCGGAGTCGTCTCGCTCATGGTGTCGAGCCTCCGCGCTCGTGTTTGCGCGCCGCGCCGACCGGCCACGCGCGCGCCAGGCGCGACGAATAGCCGGGATCGCCGTGGTCGAAGCCGTGAACGTCGCGATCGGTGAACAAAAACATTGCCTGACTCCTGTGTGAGGAGCCGCGTGGCGCGGGAGGCAATCGTTGGAACGCTGATTCAGAAACACGAAAGCCGCCTGCGAGAGGCGGCTTGGTGGGAACAACAAACGCTCAGGCCGCCGCTATCCGATACGGGCGGTACCAAAATCGCTTGCAAAGCATGGCGGGGCAGATCTTCATGAGGGGCGCAGCCTACCGGCTTCGGCATGGCGCTGGCAAGCGCGCGCACGACACGCCGGAGCAAAGGCCCGGACGAATCGCCTCGTCCGGGCCTGCTGTTCACGGCGCTGCCGCCTCAGAACGAATCGCCCGGCACGCGCACCCAGCCTTCCATCAGCACGCGCGCGCTGCGCGACATGATCGCCTTCTTGACGACCCACTGGCCGCCCTCCTGCACCGCGGCCGCGCCGACGCGCAGGCTGCCGGACGGATGGCCGAAGCGCACCGCCTCGCGCTCGCCGCCACCGGCCGCGCCCCCCGCGGCAAGGTTGACGAGCGTGCCCGGAATCGCCGCCGCGGTGCCGATCGCGACCGCCGCCGTGCCCATCATCGCGTGGTGCAGCTTGCCCATCGACAGCGCGCGCACGTTGAGGTCGATGTCGCCGGCCTTGATCGGCTTGCCGCTCGACGCGACGTAATCCTTCGGCGGCGCGACGAACGCCACCTTCGGCGTGTGCTGGCGCTTGGCCGCTTCCGAGACGTCCTTGATCAGGCCCATGCGCAGCGCCCCGTGGGCGCGGATCGTCTCGAACCTCTCGAGCGCTTTCGGGTCGCCGTTGATCGCTTCGCGCAGCTCGGTGCCGGTGTAGCCGATCTCATCGGCATTGAGAAAGATCGTCGGGATGCCGGCGTTGATCATCGTCGCCTTGAGCGTGCCGATGCCGGGCACTTCGAGATCGTCGACCAGATTGCCGGTCGGGAACATGGACCCGCCCTCGTCGCCCTCTTCGGCCGGATCGAGGAATTCGATCTGCACTTCGGCGGCCGGAAACGTCACGCCGTCGAGCTCGAAATCGCCCGTTTCCTGCACTTGGCCGTCGGTGATCGGCACGTGGGCGATGATGGTCTTGTTGATCTGCGTCTGCCAGATGCGCACGGTGCAGACGCCGTTGCGCGGGATGCGCGCCGCGTCGATCAGGCCGTTGTTGATCGCGAACGAGCCGACTGCCGCGGTGAGGTTGCCGCAGTTGCCGGACCAGTCGACGAAGGCCTTGTCGATCGCCACCTGGCCGAAGCGGTAGTCGACGTCGTGATCGGGCTTCGCGCTCTTCGACAGGATCACGGTCTTGCTCGTCGACGAAGTCGCGCCGCCCATGCCATCGATCTGCGCGCCGTACGGATCGGGCGAGCCGATCACGCGCAGCAGGAACTTGTCGCGCGCCTCGCCCGGCACGCGGCAGCGCTCCGGCAGGTCGTCGAGCTTGAAGAACACGCCTTTCGACGTGCCGCCGCGCATGTAGGTGGCGGGGACTTTGATCTGGGGGGTGTGGGTCATCGTGCTTCTACTCCTGTTGATGGTCCCCCTCTCCCCGCCCCCTCTCCCGCAGGGGGAGAGGGGCCATGAGAAGGGGCCATGCCGCTATTCGTTCCCCTCTCGCCTTGCGGAAGAGGGGCCCAGGGGAGAGGAGCCGGCAGAGCGCGACTCTATGCCGCCTTGCTCGACTCCAGGAAGTCCTGCGCGAAACGCTGCAGCACGCCGCCGGCTTCGTAGATCGACACTTCCTCGTCGGAGTCGAGACGGCAGGTCACCGGCACTTCCACCTTTTCGCCGTTCTTGCGGCGGATCACCAGCGTCAGCGTCGCGCGCGGCTTGCGCTCGCCGACGACATCGAAGGTCTCCGTGCCGTCGATGCCCAGGGTGAGCCGCGTCGTGCCCGGCTTGAACTCGAGCGGCAGCGTGCCCATGCCGATCAGGTTCGTGCGGTGGATGCGCTCGAAGCCCTCGGCGACGATGGCCTCGACGCCGGCGAGGCGCACGCCCTTGGCCGCCCAGTCGCGCGACGATCCCTGGCCGTAGTCGGCGCCGGCGATGATGATCAGCGGCTGCTTGCGGTTCATGTAGGTCTCGATCGCCTCCCACATGCGCATGACCTCGCCTTCCGGCTCGACGCGCGCCAGCGAACCCTTCTTCACCGTGCCATCCGGATTGCGCACCATCTCGTTCATCAGCTGCGGATTGGCGAAGGTCGCGCGCTGCGCGGTGAGATGATCGCCGCGGTGCGTCGCGTAGGAGTTGTAGTCCTCCTCCGGCAGGCCCATCCTGGCGAGGTATTCGCCGGCGGCGCTGTTGCCGAGGATCGCGTTCGACGGCGACAGGTGATCCGTCGTGATGTTGTCCGGCAGCACCGCGAGCGGACGCAGCCCTTTCAGCGTGCGCTCGCCGGCCAGCGCGCCTTCCCAGTATGGCGGACGGCGGATGTAGGTCGACTGCGGACGCCAGTGGTAGAGCGGCGCGGTTTTCCTGTCGTCGACCACCTTGAAATTGAACATCGGCTCGTAGACGGCGCGGAACATCTCCGGCTTCACGCTGCTGGCGATGACGGCCTTGATCTCCTCGTCGCTCGGCCAGATGTCCTTCAGGCGGATTTCCTTGCCGTCCTTGTCCTTGCCGAGCACGTCCTTCTCGATGTCGAAGCGCACGGTGCCGGCGATCGCGTAGGCGACGACCAGCGGCGGCGACGCGAGGAAGGCCTGCTTGGCGTACGGATGGATGCGGCCGTCGAAATTGCGGTTGCCGGACAGCACGGCGGTCGCGTACAGATCGCGATCGATGATCTCCTGCTGGATCTTCGGATCGAGCGCGCCGGACATGCCGTTGCAGGTCGTGCAAGCGAACGCGACGATGCCGAAGCCGAGCGCTTCGAGCTGCGGCAGCAGGCCCGCTTCCTTCAGATACAGCTCGACGGCCTTGGAGCCGGGCGCCAGCGAAGTCTTGACCCAGGGCTTGCGCACGAGGCCCTTCTCGACGGCGTTGCGCGCAAGCAGCCCGGCGGCGATCACGTTCGCCGGGTTCGAGGTGTTGGTGCAGGAGGTGATCGCGGCGATGATCACGGCACCGTCCGGCATCAGGCCCTGGCCTTCCTGCTGCAGCGCCTTGTCGAGATCGACGGCGATGCCGCGCTCGTGCAGCGCGCTGACCGGCAGGCGCCGGTGCGGGTTCGACGGGCCGGCCATGTTGCGCACGACGCTGGACAGATCGAAATGCAAGGTGCGTTCGTACTGCGCGTCCTTCAGTGCATCGGCCCACAAACCGGCGGTCTTCGCGTAGGTTTCGACCAGTTCGACCTGTTCGTCGCTGCGGCCGGTGAGCTTCAGGTAGTCGATGGTTTGCGGATCGATGAAGAACAGCGCGGCGGTCGCGCCGTATTCCGGGGCCATGTTGCTGATCGTCGCGCGATCGCCGATGGTCAGCGCTGCTGCGCCTTCGCCGCGGAATTCGAGATACGCGCCGACGACCTTTTCCTTGCGCAGGAATTCGGTCAGCGCCAGCACCACGTCGGTCGCGGTGATGCCCGGCTGCGGCCTGCCGGCCAGTTCGACGCCGACGATGTCCGGCAGGCGCATCCACGAGGCGCGGCCGAGCATCACGTTCTCCGCTTCCAGGCCGCCGACGCCGACCGCGATCACGCCCAGCGCGTCGACGTGCGGCGTGTGCGAATCGGTGCCGACGCAGGTGTCGGGGAAGGCGACGCCGTCCTTGACGTAGACCACCGGCGACATCTTCTCCAGGTTGATCTGGTGCATGATGCCGTTGCCGGCCGGGATCACGTCGACGTTGTCGAAGGCCTTCTTCGTCCACTCGATGAAGTGGAAGCGGTCCTCGTTGCGGCGGTCCTCGATCGCGCGGTTCTTGGCAAACGCGTCGGGATCGTAGCCGCCGCACTCCACCGCCAGCGAGTGATCGACGATCA
>JASGFY010000094.1:0-9173 GCA_047605265.1 Solimonas sp. | reverse complement strand
GCGGCGGCGGCGATCGGCAGCGGGCACATCTGCGGCGCGCCGCCGGCCGGGCCGGTCAGCGCCATCAGGCCGCTGCGCGCCCAGGCCAGCGCCGGATGTTCCTCGGGCACGGCCGCGGCAGGTTCGCCGCCGGCGCCGACGCCCGCGAGCAGGAGATCGCGGTACGCCGCCGCCGTTCCGTGCGCGGCGGAAGCGGCGGCATTGATCTCGACAGTCCGGTCGATGACGAACGGCATGGTCCGGCTCCATGAATTTGCGGAGGAGAGTAAACGCTGAGGCGTGAGCCGGGGAGCCTTGCGGATTGCCGACCGCCGCGCCGGGCCTGTACCGTCGGCCATCCGTCACCGGGAAACGCCATGTCCATCCGCTCTGCCGCGCGCGCCGCGGCGCTCGCCGCCCTCATCGCCGCCACGGCACGAGCGGCTCCGGCCGATGCGCCGCTGCAATCGCTGCCGTACGCGCCGAGCCTGGACCTCCAGTCGATGGACCCCGGCGTCGACGCCTGCGAGGACTTCTACCAGTACGCCTGCGGCGGCTGGATCGAGAACCATCCGATTCCGGACGATCAGGCCAGTTGGAGCGTCTACGGCAAGCTCTACGACGACAACCAGCGTTTTCTCTGGGGCATTCTCGACGGCCTCACCAAAAAGACGGACGGCATGACCGCCGACCAGCGCAAGCTCGGCGACTACTTCGCCGCCTGCATGAACGAGGATGCCATCGAGAAAGCCGGCATCGCGCCGCTGCAGGCCGGCCTCGCCCGCATCGCGGCGCTGCGGGATAGGTCCGGACTGCCGGCGCTGCTGGCCTCGCTGCAGGAAGCGACGGCCGACGACGGCTTCCTCTTCAGCTTCGGCGCCGTACAGGATCTGCACGATGCCTCGCGGGTCGTCGCCGGCACCGACCGCGGCGGCCTCGGCCTGCCGGACCGCGACTACTACTTCGCGACCGACGCGAAATCGGTCCGCATCCGCCATCAATACCTGGCGCACGTGCGGAAGATGTTCGCGCTGCTCGGCGACGCGCCGGCCGCGGCGAAGCGGAACGCCGACACCGTGCTGCGTATCGAGACCGCGCTGGCCCGCCCGCAGCTGACGCTCGTCGAACGCCGCGATCCGCACCGGCTCGACCACACGCTCAGCGTCCAAGGTCTGCAGGCGCTGACGCCGCACTTCGACTGGCGCGCGTATCTGGCGGCGCGCGACGCCGGTGGCGTCCAGACCTTCAGCGTCGCCGAGCCGGCGTACTACCGCGCGCTCGACGCCGGACTCGGGCGACTCGGCCTGCCGGCGTGGAAGACCTATCTGCGCTGGCATCTCGTGCACGCGCAGGCCGAATTCCTCGCCCGGCCGTTCGTCGACGCCGATTTCGACTTCTTCCGCAAAACGCTGCACGGCGTGCCGCAGCAGAAACCGCGCTGGAAGCGCTGCGTCGCGCTGGCCGACGAACAGCTCGGCGATGCGCTCGGCCGCGAGTTCGTCGAACGCAGTTTCAGCGCGCAGACGAAAAAGGATGTGCAGCACATGACCGGACAGATCGAGCAGGCCATGCGCGAGGAGATCGGCCGGCTCGACTGGATGAGCGCGGCGACCAAACAGAAAGCGCTCGAGAAGCTCGCCGGCATTGTCAACAAGATCGGCTATCCCGACCGCTGGCGCGACTACGGCGCGCTGCAGGTTTCGCGCGACGACTTCGCCGGCAACGTCGCGCGCGGCAACGCCTTCGAGGCCAGGCGCCAGCTCGCCCGGATCGGCAAGCCGCTCGACCGCAGCGAATGGAGCATGACGCCGCCGACCGTCAACGCCTACTACGACCCGCAGATGAACGACATCAACTTCCCGGCCGGCGTGCTGCAGCCGCCGCTGTACGACCCGAAGACGGATGCGGCGCCGAACTACGGCAACACCGGCGCGACCATCGGCCACGAGCTGACGCACGCCTTCGACGACGAGGGCCGCCAGTTCGACGCGCACGGTAACCTCGAGGACTGGTGGACGCCGGCCGACGCCAAGGCCTTCGAGAAGCAGGCCGGCTGCGTCGTCGACCAGTACGCGCAGTACACGGTGGTCGACGACATCAAGATCAACAGCCAGCTCACCGAAGGTGAAGACATCGCCGACCTCGGCGGCCTCGTGCTGGCGCTGATCGCCTGGCGCGCCGAGACCGCGGGCCAGCGCCTCGCGCCGATCGACGGCCTCACGCCCGAGCAGCGCTTCTTCGTCGGCTACGCGCAATGGGCCTGCGAGAACGAGCGCCCCGAGAACCTGCGCGCGAACGCCCTGACCAACCCGCACTCGCCCGGCCGCTACCGCGTCAACGGCCTGATGGTGAACATGCCCGAATTCCAGCGGGCCTTCGGCTGCAAGGCGGGACAGGCGATGGTGAAGGCGCAGCGCTGCCGGGTGTGGTGAACGATTCACTGCCCTTGCCGAACCGCGCGCAGCCGAAGATGTCCCGATCTCGACACCGGCCGCCGCGCGCAGCGCTCTACACTCGTTCGCACGCTTGCCGATGAACGCCGCGCATGAACGACCCCA
The DNA here is from genome assembly GCA_047605265.1 of Solimonas sp. Taxonomy (GTDB): domain Bacteria; phylum Pseudomonadota; class Gammaproteobacteria; order Nevskiales; family Nevskiaceae; genus Solimonas. Next base: position 6,636 of record JASGFY010000094.1, on the reverse strand, counting down.
CCCACGATCATCCCCGGCGCCCCACGCCTTCGGCCACCGACGTATCGCATCGCGAACGCGAAGTGCTCGGCGACGGCCCGCGCATCGGGCCGCTGCAGGTCGATGAGCTGACGGCCGATGTCGCCGTAATCGTCGAGCGCATGATCGCCGTCAACGAGGCGATCAACGCGCGCAGGAAAACGGAACTGTACGGGCTGCAGTCGGACGACGCGACGTTGCGCGCCGAACGTCTCGCCGGCATGTCCGAGATCATGCGCACGATGCTGCGCCACACCGACCTGTTCGCGCGGCAGACCGAGATCGGCATCCAGCTGCTCGGCAAGGGCGCGTTGGCGCCGCGCGACCGCGAGCTGGCGGTGCTGCGCATCGGCTGGCTGTGTCAGGCGCCGTACGAATGGGGCGAGCACGTGCACGTCGCCAGGAGCGTCGGCATCACCCGCGACGAGGTCGAGCGCGTCACGCAGGGCTCGGCGGCGCCGGGCTGGAACGCGCACGAGGCGGCGATCCTCCGCGCGGTCGAGGAGCTGTACGGGAACGCGATGATCTCCGACGCGACGTGGGCGACGCTGGCCGAGACGCTCGACGACAAACAGCTGATCGAGCTGCCGATCGTCATCGGCCAGTATCAGACCGTGGCCTACTACCAGAACTCGCTGCGGCTGCGGCTGCACGAGGGGAATGCGGGCCTGAAGGCGCGGTAGCGTCTGACCGACGAACTGTTCCCGGTCGGCGGCGTCCCAGAAGAACTTCGCATCGAACGTGACGACCGCCGGGATACGGGTCGGCTTGTCGGCGGTGCCCGGCCGGGCTCGGACGCGGCGGGCGGCGTTTCATTCGGAGAGCCCATCGTTCGGCCTGGATCGGTGCGTGGCATCGTGCGCGGATGCGGTCCGGGCAGCGCGCCGCCATCGTCGCGACAATGGCGGCGCGGGATTTGCGGCAGCCTGCTTCAAACGGGTGAGCCCTGTTCGGCGCGGACGAGCCGTGCCGTCCCGGTCGACTTGCCGCCGACGCCCGCGTATCCTCGCCGCTCTTCCTTGGCCGTCGGCGCGACCTTACGCCCCAGCGGAGAATCGTCCGCCGGTTTCGCCGACCGCTTGCGCGCAGGTGCCTTCGATGCCGAGCCTGCGCCCGTCCGGTCTGCCGCCGGCCCTTTCTGTCACCCACGGAGCATGCAATGGCCAAGCCCAACTATCAGTTCGAAAAGCGGCAGAAGGAACTCGCCAAGAAAAAGAAGAAAGAAGAGAAGGAGCAACGCAAGGCCGCCGCCAAGGCCGGCGGCGGCGCGGCGGCGTCCGATACGTCCTCGCCGGACTAGGGTTTGTTGACGCGATGGGCGTCGCTTGTCCGGCGGCTTGCCGGACGACATCGCGACGACGCCCATAGTGTGAACAGGCCCTAATGAGCGGTGGCGCGCACCCATTGCGGCGGAGAAGCCGCGCCCGCCGACGGAAGCGCGCCGCGGCGCCGCTCAGGCGCCGATCGTCGTGTCGTCCTCGAGCAGAAAGGACAATGCGCCGGCGGCCGGGGCGGCGATCTTCAGCTGCAGCAGATCATCGGCGCGCGTGCGGCCGATGTTGACGGCGGCGATCGGCTTGCCCGCCCTGGCCGCCGTCTGCGCGAAGCGGAAGCCCGACCACACCATCAGCGAGGAACCGACGACGAGCATGGCGTCGGCGGCCCGCAGCGCCGCCATCGCCGCGTCGACGCGCTCGCGCGGCACGCTCTCGCCGAAGAACACGACGTCCGGCTTCAGCACGCCGCCGCAGGCCGGGCATGCCGGCACGTCGAACGACGGGAAATCGGCGCGTTCGAGGTCGGCATCGCCGTCCGGCGCGGCGCCGGCGTCGAGCGCGGCCCATCGCGGATTGCGCTGCAGCAACAGGTGCTGGAAGCCGGCACGCGTCCGGCATTGTCCGCAGGCCGTGCAGCGCACGAGATCGAGGCGGCCGTGCAGATCGACGACGCGCGCGCTGCCGGCCCGCTGGTGCAGACGGTCGACGTTCTGCGTGACGAGCCGTTCGACGCGACCGCGCCGCTCCAGCGCCGCGAGCGCGCGATGCGCCGCGTTCGGACGTGCGCGGCCGAAGGTACGCCAGCCGACCAGGCTGCGCGCCCAGTAGCGCTGCCGCATCGCCGCATCGCCCATGAACGCCTGATACGTGACCGGCGGCGGGCGCTTCCATGCGCCGTCGGCATCGCGATAGTCGGGAATGCCGGAAGCGGTGCTCACGCCGGCGCCGGTCAGCACGAACAGGGACGGATACCGGTCGATGAAATCACGCAGCGCAGCGGAAACGCTCATGCCGCGAGTATCGCCCATCGCGACGGTCCGCGGCGGCTCGATCGCGAACGTCGCGCGCCGCGGGGAGGTGGGCGCGCACAGCCGCTTGAGTGCGCAGGCTTCCGCTGTGATCTGCGCGCCGACGGAACGTATCGCCTCGCGACGCGCGCGGACCGCGAGGAGCGCGCGCCAGCGACCGCTCGTCGAGGACGACGTGTGCAACGGGTCGCGCTGTCCGGCGTGCTCGAGCCCAAGGGCATCCGCATCGACGAGATCGCGCGCAACGGCCGCGAGGCGCTCGACGCGCTCGAGCGCAGCGTCGCGCGCCAGCACGACATGATCGACCTGGTGCTGATGGACATCATGATGCCGGAGATGGACGGCTATACGGCGATGCGCGAGATCCGTCTGCGCCACGAACGACGCCGCCTGCCGATCATCGCACTGACCGTCGAGGCGATGAAGGACGATCAGGAAAAGTGCCTCGCCGCCGGCGCCAGCGGCTACATCACCTAGCCGCACGACGTCGAGAAGCTGCTGTCGCTGATCCGCGTCTGGACGCCGACGCGTCTGGACGCCGAAGTGAGCAGCGCCGAGCCACTTCGACCCGTTCCGCGGCCGCCGCAACGAAAGCCGCCGCAGCGGCCTCGGCCTCTGGCAATGCGTGCGGACGGGAATGACGGATCTCCCCGCGGGCGCGTGCCGGACTGCTTCTTCACCTTCGGCTCCCCGCAACGGCACGTGACGAAGCGGGCGCTATCCGGCGGCGCTCGTCACGGCATCACGCGCCCGCCGTTGACGCCGATCGTCTGGCCGGTGACGTAGCCGCTGTCTTCCGAGCACAGCCAGACGCAGGCGTTGGCGATGTCGTCGGGCACGCCGGTGCGACGCACCGGCAGCGCACGCGCGAGCTGCTCCTCGGAAATCGTGAAGCGCGACTTGTTGGCCTCGGACATGATGGTCTGCATCACCGAGCCCGGCGGGATGTTGTTGACGGTGATGCCGAGCGGCCCGAGCGCCTGCGCCAGCGAGCGCGTCATCGCGATCACCGCGCCCTTCGACGCCGAGTAGTGCACCTGCTCGGCGCTGCCGCTCTGCGCGCTCGACGACGAGATGTTGACGACGCGTCCCCACTTCGCCGCCTTCATGTCCGGCAGCACGACCTGGGTGACGATGAACGTGCCAATGACGTTGACGTTCATCATCTTCTCCCAGTCGGCCTCGACCAGGTCCTCGAAGGCAATGAAGTTCGAGATGCCGGCGTTGTTGACGACGATCGTCACCGGCCCGAAGGCCTGGCGCAGCTGTTCGACGGCCGCCGTGACCTGCGCGCGGTCGGCGATGCTGGCCCGCAGCGCGAGCGCCTTGCCGCCGGCCGCCTCGATCTCGGCGGCGACCTTGCGGCAGCCATCGAGATCGAGGTCGAGCACGCCGACGGCGACGCCCTCGCGGGCGAGGCGCAGCGCGCAGGCGCGGCCGATGCCGGCGGCAGCGCCGGTCACCAGGGCGGTCTTGGTCATGATGAAGCTCCTTTCTGCTGGTCTTGCGGGATGATCGACGAAAACCGGTTCGCTCAACCGGCGACCGGCGCCTGGCGCATGCGGCGGCGTACGGGCATGAGCCGCAGGCTGTCGCGCGGATAGTCGCTGGCGCGAGTCAGGGCCGACGGCCGGCGACGCGCTTTTCCCCGCAGCATAACTGACCAACAATGCTGTCTGATAGCATGACCGGAAAGCCGGCGGCGATTACAGACCGGCCATCGTCAGCGAGCAGCCGAGGAGAACCGTCGCCGTGTTCAAGCAGATCTGCTTTTTCCGCAAGCGCCCGGACATGACCATGGAGGCATTCATGGACTACTACGAGAACCGGCACTCGCAGCTGTCGAAGCGACAGGGCCGCGCGCCGTCGATTCCCGGCGCCGCGCGCTACGTGCGCCGCTATCTCAAGCCGGAGAAGAATCCGGTGACCGGCGAGATCCACGATCCGGGCTACGACTGCCTCATGGAAATCTGGTGGAACAGCCGCGAGGATTTCGAACGCTCGCAGCGGATCATCGCCGCCCCGGACCGGATCGACGCGGTGCGGGAAGACGAGCTGAAGCTGTTCGCCAGCCACGCCAATCCGGTCTGCTCGGTCGTCGAATACGACTCGCCGATGGGTCCCGCCGGCGAGGCGACGCGCGTCGAGCTGAAGCATGGGCACTGATCGTCCGCCGGCACGCACGCGCACCACCCTCACGAGGAGATCCGCCGATGAGCGATGAATCCGCCGCCGCCATTTCCGCCGTCCGCCGCGACTGGGTCGGCGAGCACCGCCTGACGTACCTGCGCTCCGGCGGCGCCGAAGGCCACATCATGGACATCACCGCGGTCGGCGGCCGCGCGTTCGCCACGCACTGCCTGATCAAGTACCACGGCCGCAAGAGCGGCAAGGTGTTCATCACGCCGCTGTGCTACGCCGACATCGGCGGCGAGATCGTCATCTGCGCCTCGAAAGGCGGCGCCGATCATCACCCGGAGTGGTATCTGAATCTGATCGCGCGCCCGGAGATCGAGTTCCAGATCGCCACGCAGGCCTTCCGCGCCAGCTGGCGCGAACCGGAAGGCGTCGAACGCGAAAAGGTATGGTCGTTCTTCATCGACTGCCATCCCTTCTACGCCAACTACCAGGCATCGACGAGCCGCATCCTGCCGCTGGTGATGTTCAAGCCGCTCGAAGCGATTCCGGCGTTCCGGGAATCGGACGCGACGGGCATCCGCCAGAGCTGATCTCAGCGGTGCCGCAGGCCGCGGTTCTCGGGATTGAGACGGATGCGCAGCGTGTTCTGCGCATACGCCGTCGCCACGTACTGGCCGACCATCGTCGGAAACTCGATCAGCTGCTGCTCGTTCCAGCTGCGCGCGAGCACGTCCCAGGTCGCGTCGCTGATCATCTGCTCGCGCAGCAGCTCCTCGACGCCGCGCAGGATCGCCGCGTCATGCTCGCTCCAGCCCGGCGCCGAGAAACCGGCCGTGACGCGCTCGATCTCCGCGGCCGACACGCCGAAGCGCTTGGCGATCTCGACGTGCTGCCCCCACTCGTACGGCGCTCGGCACAGCCACGCCACGCGCAGAACCGCCAGCTCGCGCTCGCGCGCCGACAGCGCGCCCCGGAACAGCGTCGCCCCCATCTCCATCTGGCAGCGGTAAAGACGCGGATGCTTCATCATCGTCGCGAAGACGTCGGGCAGCTTCGCATGCTCGGTCTTGCCGGCCGATTCACGGACGCGGATCGCCATCGCCCGCGCCTCGTCATCGAGTTCCTCGATGCCGAGCGGCGCGATGCGCTGCGGCGCGCCGAGAATCTCGGCCTCGCGGGCATCGATCCCGGCTTCGTCGAGCGCGGAGGGTTCGGGGGAGGTCCTCATCGGCATGGCTCCGTTCGTCGCGATGGCGGCGCATCGCATTCAGCTTCAAAGCATAGCAAGCTGTCGAAAACTCGAGTCTGCAATTTGAACAATACGTTGGAGATGACATGGTCGGCACCGAGTTGCCCTTGTTGCTTCGCGCGAGAAGCTGGCGATGGCTGACCGTATACAGCCATATCTCAAACAGTCGATCGGAAGAGAAAATAGTCTTCTTGTTCATGCGTCACGGTGCAAAGGGGTTCGGAACGTACTGGCCGATTCAAACGTTCCGAAACGAACTGACCGATCCGGCCCAATTCCGTCGAGGGAGGCAGAAGTGAGCATTGGAGTAGAATGCGCCGTTCTCCGGCGTGACAAGAGGTCAGTGAGTAAGACCATCCAGAATGCGATTTACTTTTCGCAACTCATAAGGCGCACCCGGAGTACTACTCAAAGGGAGACGCTTTGCCAAGTCTCGAAGCGCCGACACTGTACCTGAAATCTTAAAATCATCAATTAACACCAGTGCATCAAAACGCAGTTTCTCATCTTTAGATAGCACCCATTCTGCGATAACTTGATCGGCCATCTTTCTTTCTTCAGAGTCGAATTTTTTATACATCGCATGCAATCGCTCAAGAGCCAAATGAGAATCTTTCATAACCATCGCCTCTCTATCAGCATCTTGGCGATATGCCTCCATTCGGAGGCGGAACTCGTTTAGCTTCATGGCCTGATCACCGAAATAAACTCTGGTGGAATTGAATATCGGAAGCGCATTTCGAAGCCACCGGCGGGCATTCCAAAACTTCTTCCAACTTGCGTGACTCCAGGAATTTTATATCCGGCTTTTCGTAGACCATTAATGTCAATGCGCAGAGAAGCCGCAGCTCTGCCAAATGTGTAGTGGAATGGTAATCCCCCCGTCAATTAGCTGACGCCAGAAGTGGAATTTTCTCGTAGTCTG
>JASGFY010000093.1:0-9505 GCA_047605265.1 Solimonas sp. | reverse complement strand
TGGCGAGCATCGCGTCGGCGCGCTCGAGCCGCGCGCGCGCCGCGGCCGCGCGCAGGCGCAGCGTCTCGTGCGCGCGCGCCTCGAGCCGTTCTAGCTGGTGGCGCGCCGCGGCCAGCTGGCGCGTCGGTGCCTGGGCCTGCAGCGCGGTGCAGCGGTGGTCCAACTGGCGGTCGAGGCGATGCCGCCATTGCGAGGTGGCGCGGCGCAGGCGCTCGTCGAGTTCGCGCAGGCGCGCGCCGCGTTCGCGCAGGCGGCGGCCCGGATGCTGGGCGTGGAGGCGCTGCGCCTGTTCGTCGACGCGCTGCGCGGCGCGCTGCAGGCGTCGCTCGGTCGCGCCGGCGATGCGGTTGTCGAGGCTGCGCAGGTTCAGCAGCCAGTCGGCGATGTCCGGCGCCGCGCGCTCGGCGGCTGCGGTCGGCGTCGGCGCGCGCAGGTCGGCGGCGAAATCGGCGATGGTCACGTCGATCTCGTGGCCGACGCCGCTGATCACCGGCACGGCGCAGGCGCGGATCGCGCGCGCGACGCGCTCGTCGTTGAACGCCCACAGGTCTTCGAGCGAGCCACCACCGCGCGCGAGCAGGATCACGTCCACCGGCGCGCGACGCGGCAGCGCGCGCAGCGCGCGCACGATCGCCGGCGGCGCCTCGGCGCCCTGAACCGGCACCGGCATCAGCCAGACCGGCGCCAGCGGATAACGCCGCGCCAGCGTCGTGCGCATGTCGTGCAGCGCGGCGCCGGTGCCCGAGGTGATGATGCCGATCGCGCGCGGCCGCTTCGGAATCTCGCGCTTCACGTGCTCGTCGAACAGGCCTTCCGACGCGAGCCGGCGCTTCAACGCCTCGAATGCGCGCAGCAGCGCGCCCTCGCCGGCCGGCTCCAGGTGTTCGCAGATCAGCTGCAACTCGCCGCGCGCGGCGTAGAAGCTCATTTGCGCGCGGATCAGCACGGCATCGCCGTCGCGCGGCTGCGGACGGATGTAAAGATTGGCGTTCCTGAACATCGCGCAGCGCAGCTGGGCGCGCGCGTCCTTCAGCGTGAAGTACCAGTGGCCCGACGCCGGCCGCGAGAAGTTTGAGATCTCGCCCTGCACCCAGACGCGCGGCAGGGCGTCTTCGATCAGGCCGCGCAGCACCTCGGCGAGTTCGGAGACCTGGTAGATCGTGCGGACCGGCGGGGACGTGAGCATCGCGCAAGGATAGGCCATCGCCACCGCCGCCGGAATCGGCCATCCGCTATAATGGCGCGCTTCCAGACGACCGCAGCCGCCATGCGCATCCAGTCCGAAGCACTCACGTTCGACGACGTCCTTCTCCTTCCGGCCTATTCGGAAGTCTTGCCGCGTCAGGTCGACCTGAGTTCGCAACTGACCCGCGGCATCCGCCTCAACATCCCGCTGCTGTCGGCGGCGATGGACACCGTCACCGAAGCCAGGCTGGCGATTGCGCTGGCGCAGGAAGGCGGGCTCGGCATCGTCCACAAGAACATGACCGCCGAGCGCCAGGCCGCCGAAGTCCGGGCGGTGAAGAAGCACGAAGCCGGCGTCATCGTCGACCCGATCACCGTGCCGCCGACGATGACCATCGGCGAGGTCATCAAGCTGACGCGCAAGAACAAGATCTCCGGCGTGCCGGTCGTCGACGGCAAGGAACTGGTCGGCATCGTCACCAGCCGCGACGTGCGTTTCGAGACGCGCTACGACGAGCCGGTGTCGCGCGTGATGACGCCCAAGGACCGCCTCGTCACCGTGCGCGAAGGCGCCTTGCGCGAGGAAGTGATCGCCAAGTTGCAGGAGCACCGCATCGAGAAGGTACTGGTCGTCAACGGCAAGTTCCAGCTGCGCGGCATGATCACCGTCAAGGACATCCAGAAGACCGCCGACTTCCCGCGCGCCTGCAAGGACGAGGCGGGCCGCCTGCGCGTCGGCGCCGCGGTCGGCACTGGCGCCGAGACCGACGAGCGCGTCGGCGCGCTGGTCGAGGCGGGTGTCGATCTCATTGTCGTCGATACCGCGCACGGCCACAGCAAGGGCGTGATCGACCGCGTCGCGCAGATCAAGAAGAAGTACGGCGACAAGCTGCAGGTCGTCGGCGGCAACATCGCCACCGGCGAGGCGGCGCTGGCGCTGGCCAAGGCCGGCGCCGACGCGGTCAAGGTCGGCATCGGGCCGGGTTCGATCTGCACGACGCGCATCGTCGCCGGCGTCGGTGTGCCGCAGATCAGCGCGGTCATGGGCGTCGCCGAGGCGCTGAAGAAATCCGGCCTGCCGCTGATCTCCGACGGCGGCGTGCGCTACTCGGGCGATTTCGCCAAGGCGATCGCCGCTGGCGCGTCGGCGGTCATGGTCGGCTCGATGCTGGCCGGCACCGAGGAAGCGCCGGGCGAGGTCGAGCTCTACCAGGGCCGCTCGTACAAGTCGTATCGCGGCATGGGCTCGATGGGCGCGATGGGCGGCAGCAACGGTTCCAAGGACCGCTACTTCCAGGACACCACGACCGAGGTCGAGAAGCTGGTGCCGGAAGGCATCGAGGGCCGCGTGCCGTACAAGGGGCCGATGGCGGCGATCGTGCACCAGATGATCGGCGGCCTGCGCGCGAGCATGGGCTACACCGGCTGCAGCAGCATCGAGGAGATGCGCACGAAGACGCAGTTCGTGAAGATCACCGGCGCCGGCATCAAGGAATCACACGTGCACGACGTGACGATCACCAAGGAAGCACCGAATTACCGTGTCGAGTGATTCGACCAAACGCCCCGGTCCGCCGGGGCTTTTTCGTAAGGCCGCAATGAACATCCATTCCGACAAGATCCTCATCCTCGACTTTGGCTCGCAGCTCACGCAGCTGATCGCGCGTCGCGTGCGCGAGCTCGGCGTGTACTGCGAGCTGCACCCATGGGACATGAGCGACGATGTGATCCGCGCCTTCGCGCCGAAGGGCGTGATCCTGTCCGGCAGTCCGGAGTCGGTCGTCGCCGACGGTTCGCCGCGCGTGCCAAGCGCGGTCTGGGAACTCGGCGTGCCGGTGCTCGGCATCTGCTACGGCATGCAGGTGATGGCGCATACCTTCGGGGGCGTCGTCGAGCCGCATGATCAGAAGGAATTCGGTTACGCCGAGGTCAGAGCGCGCGGCCACTCGCAGCTGTTCCGCGACATCGAGGATCGCGTCAGCGAAGAAGGCCACGGTCTGCTCGATGTGTGGATGAGCCACGGCGATCGCGTCGTGCAACTGCCGGAAGGCTTCAAGTGCATCGCCTCGACGCCGGATCTGCCGCTCGCCGGCATGGCCGACGAGAAGCGCCGCTACTACGGCTTGCAGTTCCACGCCGAAGTCACACACACGAAGCAGGGCGCGCGCATCTATTCGCGTTTCATCCACGATATCTGCGGCTGTGGCGATGCGTGGAAACCGGACAGCATCATCGACGACGCCATCGCGCGCGTGCGCGAGCAGGTCGGCGATGGCCACGTGCTGCTCGGCCTCTCGGGCGGCGTGGACTCATCCGTCGTCGCCGCGCTGCTACACAAGGCGATCGGTGCGCAGCTGACCTGCGTGTTCGTCGATCACGGCCTGTTGCGCCATCGGGAAGGTGACGCGGTGATGCAGATCTTTGCCAGGAATTTGGGTGTGAAGGTCATCCGCGTCAACGCCGAAGCGCGCTTCCTCGAAGCGCTCAAGGGCATCAGCGATCCGGAAGCCAAACGCAAGATCATCGGCAAGCTGTTCGTCGACGTGTTCGACGAGGAGTCGGCGAAGATCGAAAACGTACAGTTCCTCGCGCAGGGCACGATCTATCCGGACGTGATCGAATCGGCCGGCAGCAAAACCGGCAAGGCGCACGTCATCAAGAGCCACCACAACGTCGGCGGCCTGCCGGCGCACATGAAGCTCAAGCTCGTCGAACCGCTGCGCGAGCTGTTCAAGGACGAGGTGCGCAAGATCGGCGTCGAGCTCGGTCTGCCTCACGAGATGGTCTACCGCCATCCGTTCCCGGGTCCGGGCCTCGGCGTGCGCATCCTTGGTGAAGTGACGAAAGCTGCGGCCGACACGCTGCGCCTCGCCGATCACATCTTCATCGAAGAACTGCGCCGCGCTGGCTGGTACGAGAAGACCAGCCAGGCCTTCGCCGTGTTCCTGCCGGTCAGGAGCGTGGGCGTGACTGGCGACGGTCGCCGCTACGAGCCCGTCATCGCGCTGCGCGCGGTCGAGACCATCGACTTCATGACCGCGCACTGGGCGCACCTGCCGTACGAGCTGCTCGACGTCTGCTCGCGCCGGATCGTAAACGAAATTTCCGGCGTGTCGCGCGTGGTCTACGACATTTCAGGAAAGCCCCCCGCGACGATCGAGTGGGAGTGAATTGACGTCCTTCGAGGACTATCGCCAGCTATCGAAAAACTGACATAACGTATTGATTTATAAAGAAATACGTCACAGCAGCTATCGGTGGCTATCGCCGGCCAGCAGAAAAAGTTGGCGGTAGAGCTGACGGTAAAAATCGAGGCCGGATTAAGACGCTCTCGTTCACTATTCAGACTTTTACCGTCTTTGACGGTAAAAGCCTTCTCGGGAACTCGGCTTGAACTTCGGCAATGACTGCTGGCGTACGTGCGAGGAGTTCTTCGATGATCGGTTCAGCACTCGAGGCGTAGCCGACTTTCTGTGCGGTGCTGTTGAAGTGCCGACGCTGGATGCTGTGCATCTCATAGTGTCGATTCTTGCCAAGCACCGCCATCGCCAATTTGATTTCGTAGGGCGACCACTGGTTTGGACCATCGCCCAGCACCGGATAGGCCGACATCACGTCATACAACCGGGTCAACTGGAAACGGCCACGCGGTTGCAGAGTTCGTCGCCCAACTTGGCGCGATCCGTCTTGCACTGCTCGCGCAGCTCCTTCAACCGCTCCGGGTTAGAAGCCAGTTCCTCGACCGTGGGAACGCCAGCCGTGGCGTTGCCGGTTTTCGACTGGCCGCAGGCCGTGAAGGCTGCAACGAGCATGAAAGGGATGATCTTCTTCATGGTGCAGGTTCTTCTGCGTGATCAGGATGAAGGATCGGAACAGACCGATTTGACGATGGCAACTCGATGGCCTGTACTCGCTTGATGAATCGCGCTAATACGTCGGACGGTTCGCCAGCGGGCCGCAACAGATAGGTCGTCAGTGGCGGTACGCGCGAGGCCAGTGGTCGGGCTACCACGCCTGCTTCATGGCTGGCGGCAATGTGTGCCGCGCCCGTCAACCCGAGCGCTATGCCTCCTGATACCAAGGCCATCATCAAGTCGCAGGAAGTCACCCGCTCCGCGACCAGTGGCTCCATGTCGGCATGGCGCAGCACTCGCTCCACGTGCTTGGCATGGCCTTCGCAGACCTGGGGGTCGCACAACACCAGTGGATAGCGCAGCAGCTCATCCAGAGGAATGTGCTTGTGGGCCAGCAGCGGATGCCGCGCCGGTACTGCCACCATCAGCGCATCGCTCCAAACAGGCAGGGCGACGATGCCATCACCCACCTCGTCGGACTGTGCGAACCCCACGTCGTACAGGTCGTCGTGAAGCCCTTTGATCTGCTGTGACAGCGGCATCTCGAAGAAGCGGATTTCGACCTCGGGTTCCTCCTGGCGACATAGCGCCAGTAGGGCCGGCAAGCGCGATGGCGTGATGCCATCCGACAAAGCCACCCGCAACTGCCCGTCGAATCCTTTGGCGGCCGCGTGAACGCTGTCGCGTGCCTGCTGCAAGGCGGAGAAGACACGGGGCACGTGGTCGAGAAGCAGCTTGCCTGCGCGTGTCAGTCGTGTGCTGCGCGTGGTGCGCACGAAAAGCTGCACCCCGAGGTCTTCCTCCAATTCCTTGATGGCACGCGACAGCGGCGACTGTTCGATGTGCAGCCGTTCTGCTGCGCGGGCGAAGTGGAGCTCTTCGGCCACTGCGTGGAAACACCGTAGGTGTCGCAACTCCATGAGGGTCATCCACCCCGGCCAAGCCGCCCTGACCTGAACACTGACGCTGGCCTTGCGCGAGATGGCCAATGACACCGGCAAGCCGAACACCAGCCCACCCAGCCAGCGCACCCGGTTCCTGTCCCACACTCAGCAGTATCAGATCCCATTCGTGACCACAGCCGATTGCTCAAGAATCTCAGATCACAGATATGAAGCAAGCAAACTTCGATCCGCCGCACTGAGTCGCTTCGCTATCGTCCGTTGCTGATGCCAGAATGGATAGGGCAAATCGGGGCGACTGACGGCATCGAGACGAGCCAGTTCTTCATTGGAGAGCGTGACATTGATTGCGCGCAGATTGACGCGCAGTTGCTCCTCCGTCCGCGCACCTATCACCAGGCCCGTTATCCCGGGGCGGGCAAGCACCCATGCCAATGCAACCTCGGCTGGCGAAAGGCCATGCTCGTCGGCGATCGCCTTAACGACATCGACCTTATCATGGAGCTTCTCCCAGCTTCGTATCGGCGGACCGACTGGATCGCTGCCATACCTGCCGTCGGACCCCTGTGGGTCTTCGCGCCGATATTTCCCCGTCAGCAACCCGCCAGATAACGGGCTCCAGACCAGATTGCCAATGTCTTGATCGATCGAGGCCGGGATCAATTCGAGTTCGGCGTCGCGGGCTTCCAGAGAATAGTAGATCTGGTGCGCGACCGGCCGTGGAAACCCTTCCGTCTTCGCGATATGCATTGTTTTCTGGAGTTGCCACCCGGCGAAATTGGAGACCCCAACGTAGCGGACCTTACCTGACCGCACGAGGTCGTCAAACGCAGCCAATGTCTCCTCGATTGCCGTAAGCCCATCCCATTCGTGCATTTGATAGAGATCGATGTGATCGGTACGCAGTCTTTTGAGGCTTGCCTCGCATTGGCGAATAATGTGATGGCGTGACAGTCCTTCGTCATTTTCATGATCACTCATCGGCAATCGGACCTTGGTCGCGATCAGGACATGCTCGCGTCGTCCAACGAGAATTTCGCCGACCATTTCTTCGGAACGACCAAAGGAATAGACATTGGCTGTGTCGATCATGTTGACGCCTGCGTCGATCGCCATGTCTACAAGACGGCGGCCTTCGTCCAAGCCAGTCGTGCCCCATGCGGCGAGCGCTCCGACACCGCCAAAGGTCGCCGTACCGAAGACGAGGCGCGATACGCGGAGGCCGGTTCGGCCAAGGGTCTGATATTGCATCATTACTATCCCAATACGAAAAAGGCTGGCCAGCCACCTCAGTGCATGACGATGCCGCCATCGACAAAATACTGACTTCCGGTGACGTAGGACGCGTCTTCCGACAGCAGGAACAGTGCGACTGCCGCCGCTTCTTCAGCCTTGCCCACACGTGCCAATGGCACCTGGGACACCGTGTTCTTTTCAAAGGCAATGCGATCCGCTTTCGGAAGAAAATCTCGCAGCCGCGATTCGATCGGTCCCGGGACCAGGGAGTTGACACGAATTCCGCGCGGCGCCAACGCGCGCGCCCAACTCCGGGTCAAGGCAATCAGTGCAGCCTTGGTCACGGCATAGGTTGCGGTCGCGGCGTTGTCGGCATAGGCGGCGATCGATGCGGTAATGACAATCGATGCGCCGTCGTTGATGAGTGGCGATAGCTTGGCCAATTGCAGCATAGGGCCGCGGACATTTGCGTTCATCATGCGATCGAAGTATTCGGCGCCGAGAGTTTCGATGGAATCGATGTTGGCAAAGCCGGCATTGAACCAAAGACCGTCGAGGCGGCCCCAGTCGGCAATCCGCCCGGCGAGCTGCGCACCGGCATCAGGCGCCGACGCATCGTCGGCAACGGCCAGATTTCCGGCACCGAGCGCCTTTCCGGCATCTGCGACACGGCTTCGGTCGAGGCCGGTGACGACGGTCTTGCCGCCCTCGGCGACGATCCGGCGGGCCCCCGCGAGACCGATGCCACTGGTGCCGCCAGTGATCAGAACGTGTTTGTCGGCGAAACGGGTCACTTGAAATCTCCGAGCTTGTTTGATGCGAACAAAGATAGCCACAGCAGACTAATTCGAGTAGATTGCCAATTCCGAACGAGATGGTGAATCAGAATGAACAATGAGCGTAGACCTTCTTCCTGACCTGTCCCTGTTTCTAGCTGTAGCGCGCCTGCGGAGTTTTGCTCGTGCAGCGGTGGAGCGGCGTGTCTCTCGTTCTGCCGTGAGTCACGCCATCCGTGCGCTGGAGGATCGGCTCGGCGTGCGCTTGTTCCACCGCACCACACGCAGCGTCACGTTGACGGAAGCCGGGGCGTCGTTATTGGCGTCGCTCACTCCCGCCCTCGATGCGGTCGAGACGGCGCTCGCTGGCGTCGATAGCTATCGCAACATGCCGCGCGGCACGTTGAGGCTGAATGTCCCGCGCGGCGTCGCCTATCTCGTCGAGGCCATTCTGCCGCCATTCCTCGCCGCCAATCCCGAGGTTCGCGTCGAGGTGACGACCAGCGACGCGCTCGTCGATATCGTGCGCGACGGATTCGACGCTGGTGTTCGTTTCGGAGAGAGTCTGGAAAAGGACATGATCGCGGTTCCATTCGGACCTCGCCAACGCTTCGCAGCGGTTGCTTCGCCAGAGTATTTCGCCTCTCGACCCCGGCCGGAATCGCCGGCCGATCTGACGAACCATGCCTGCATCGTCCGCCGCTTTCCGAGCGGGGCAACCCACCAATGGGAATTCGAAAAAGAGGAGCGGAAGCTGACCGTCGCGGTGAATGGTCCGGTCACGTCCGACGATCAGGCGCTGATCCTGCGCCTTGCGTGCGCCGGCGCCGGCATCGCGCAATTGTTCGAAAGCGAAGTTCGGCGCGAGTTGGAGAACGGTCGTCTCATACGAGTGCTGGACGATTGGACGCCGAGTTTCGATGGCTACTATCTCTACTATGCGGGGCGGCGCCAGCTTCCGGCGCCCCTGCGCGCTTTCGTCGATTGCCTACGATTGTTCGACGCCTGGCCGATCAGAACATAGCTTGTTAGCTTGGGGGGACATCAGAAGAGGTCAGATACATGCTTAAAGCCGCGGGCCACGTTGTCGTCCAATCTCCCAAGACGAGCCTCCACTGCTCATAGTCGCTGCGAGCTGCTGTCCCAGCCGCTGGCCGATCACCGGCCTCCACGGTACCAGCGAGAAACCCATTCCGTCATCGAGCATGGCGTAGCGCCCGCTGGCGAGCATAACGCTGCGCCGGTAGATGCCAACGACGCGCTGCCCGTCGGCGACGGGCCGATGCTCCAGGCCGGTTTCGGCGGCTATGTCCTGCCCGACCTTCGCCAGCTCACGCCCGCGCAGTGTCGCCAGTAAATTCCGCGCGAGGACGACACGCTGCCCGCGCTGCTCGGCCAAGCCCTGTTCGGCCAGGAAGTCGGCACGCTGGCGTAGCGCCTCCCTGACCTCGCCACCAAAGCCCCGGTCGCCCAGCCCCTTGCCGCCGCCGATCAACTGCTGGTCGAGCCAGGTAGCCCCGATCACGCGCGCCTGCCGCTCGATGGGCAGGTG
>JASGFY010000092.1:0-9534 GCA_047605265.1 Solimonas sp. | reverse complement strand
GTGATCGGATGCTTGAGCGTGATCGTGATGGGTTCCTGCATGGGGTACTCCTAGGTGATGTTGAGGCCCGCTTTCGCGGGCGAAAGTAGGTTGGACGCATCGCTTGGGCGATAGACTCTGGGGATAAAGTCGCCGTCTTCGATATCGCTCCGGAACGCCTGCAAGCTGGCGAGGTATTGGCGGTGGTGATCGTGTGCCGAGTTCCGGAAAGCGTCTTCCGGCAAGAACAAGTCGCGGAAGCAGCAGTAGTAGGTACCGCGCGCGGTTTCGTGCTCGTCGCCGTGGATGTAGCGACGGCTTGTGCTGACGCGCGCCAGGAAGGCTGCGGAAGGGCTGAAACGCGATCGCTCGGCGCTCATCCGTACGATATCGGTCATTGCGCGTTCCCCGTAGCTGCCGCCGCTTTGAAGCGGCCGCACCAGTGCATGGCTTTGACACGCGGATGTACGGATACGGCCTCAGATAGGGCGCCATAGCGGGCGATGCGAACGGCTGGTGCCGAGTAACGGCATTCGCCACACCCTTCGTGTATCTCGCCGCCGGGATACCACTGTGTGCCGTGTGGCTGACGTTCCGCGTAGAACGCGCAATGCAGGCAGATTCGATTGGCGTTCATGGCGACGCCTCGCTGCTGCAGCCGGCAACTGCTCGTGCTTTCGTCAGGCGACTGACTAAGGCTCGCAGCTCGTCGTTACCGGCACCACGGATTTTGGCTGCGATGTAATCGTCGGCTTCGTTGCTCGGCCAAGCGACGGAGCGAGCGCCGAGCCGAATCGGCGGCATCAGCAAGCCGTCACGGATCAGCGCATAGATGTGAGCTCGGCCGAAGCCAAGTCGGGAGCAAAGGGCGGGGAGTCTAAGTAGATTGTTGTGCATCTGCATGGCACCTATCCGAATGGACAGGACCGATTTTCTGCACAATTTCGTAGCTACATAACCGTTACAAAAAAGCCTTCTTTCCCTTGTTGTCCCGTCGGGTCAACTTCTGCTTCCTGCTCTTGTTGGCCCGAATACGGCACGCCTCGGCAACTTCCTTCTCCGACAGGCAGGAGTTTGGATAAAGAGCTGCAGCAATGGATGAGACGCACGAATGTAGAGGCTGCCCGAACTGCTCGCGCATTGCGGCGCTGAGGCGCCGCACGAAGCCAAGCACTTCCGGCTGGGTAGTTTTAGCCGCGTGTGTCAGAGGCATCGGCAGCCTCTCGCACTGGTCAGCGTAAGCTTCCAAAATATCTGCTAGGGACAGGTGGAAACCTATACTGAGCCCTTGGACATGCAGGTCAGTTAAACTCTTCCCATTCAAAAGAACAGTTAGCCTCGCCCCCTTATCTGTCATCGGTGGCACTGCGATATACAGTGCTCGAAAGCAGTCAACATCAAAAATATCCCGCATTGCCTCCGCTGCCGCGCGTGATTTCTTGGCGGCGGCACTCAAGCGGCGCCGCTGCTCTTGCGGCGCACATTTCTCGAAATTTTCTAGTGAATTGTCAGAGACGACGACAGCATTGGCAAAGGTCCTCTCCCACCCACGGTTACCCTTGGGAAGCCCTTTTTTCTCTGCGATAGACGCCAGCGCTGGCCACACGCTTGCCATGTTGGAGTCTGTTGCCAACAAGGAAAAAATACGGCTGATCTTCTTATAGATCGACAATCCGCGACCGCCCCCTTCTTCTGCATATGCTTTGGCCTGCTCAGCCAGCCGGCAGAAATTTTCTGGCGCCCAAGTCGGATAGCCGCTACTCATATCGCCCCCTTTCTGCGCGCCCTTCTGATGAGCCGCACCACCAGACCGGGAAGGGTTCCGGCTTTTCGCCCCGTCGGGCTAGGTGGGCGGTGATCGATATCAGTTTAACGCCTTTCCCCATTTGCTCGTTCTGTCTTTAATTTCCCAACGGGAACGGGAACACGAAAACAACGGGAACAAAATACGACCTTTCAATTCAGCGCGTTGCGACGTTTGTTCCCGTGTTCCCGTTGTTCCCGTCGATTTTGCAAGGTAGGGAAGGGGAGGCTGTGAATCGGATAAGGAGGGCGCTCGCGGTGGTGCGACTCAAGCCGCGCGTAGCTGCACCACTGTCGGTGGCGTGGCCTTGTTCCCCGTACGCAGTTCATCGAGGTAATCGGCCCAGTCCTGCATCATGCGGCGGCGCTCGTCGAGATACGCGGCGCGGTCATAAGCGCCGCCGAGCGGACCGGCGACCTTGTGCGCGAGCTGGCGCTCGATCGCGTCTACCTTCCAGCCACGTTCCGCCAGGAGACTGCGAGCCATCGCGCGGAAGCCGTGCGGCGTGATCTCGTCATTGGTGAAGCCCATGCCGCGCAGCGCAGAACGCACGGCGTTGTCGCTCATCGGGCGCAGGCGTGATTTCGGCGAAGGGAACACGTAACGCGGTGCATCCGGCCGCAGCTCAAGCCCATGACCGGTCAACGGCTGTAGTTCGCGCAGGATTTCCACGGCCTGACGCGACAAGGGCACGATGTGCGCGGCTTTCGTCTTGCTCGCCACGTAGCGCCATTCACCAGCATCAAGGTCAAGCTGCGTCCACTCCATGTGCCGAATCTCGCCGGGGCGCTGAAACAGCAGTGGCGAGAGCTTCACAGCTGCACACACCACCGCAGTTCCGCGATAGCCGTAAATCGCCTGCATCAGGCGCGCGACATCGGCCGGCGTGGTGAACGTCGGGAAATGACGAACGGCCTTCACGCGGCGTTCGCCGCGCAGTGCTTGCGTGGGGTCTTGCTCGGCAAGACCCTTGCGGATCGCGTAGCGCATGATCTGTCCGACGATGGAGCGCGAACGCCGTGCCGTTTCCTCATAGCCGCGAGCGCGGATGCGGTCGAACACCGCAACCAGGTCGCGGGCCTTGATTGCGTCCACAAGCTGCGAGCCGATGTACGGCAGCACATCAGCCGCCAGCATCCGTGACACGTTGCGCCGATAGCCCTCGGTGGTGCGCACCAGCTCATCAGCCTTCCACCGCTCCACCACTGCCGCGAAGCTGGCGCCCAGCAGCAGCGTTTCGGCTTCGTGGCGTGCGCGGCGCTGCGCGCTTGGATCGGTGCCGGCCGCGACCAAGCGACGGGCTTCGTCGCGGCGCTCGCGGGCGAGGCTCAGGGGAACGTCGGGATAGGTGCCAAGCGACAGCAGCTTTTCCTTGCCGTCGAAGGAATACGAAAAGCGCCACCACTTGGAGCCGCGCGGGGTGACGACGAGAAACAGGCCCAGCTCACGCGGGAGCTTGTACGGCCGTCCCTTGGGCTTGGCGGTGCGGCATTGCGTATCGGTCAACATGGGAGCGGTCGTTCCGGCGAGACATGGGTATGCAGTTACCCGACGGCCCCGAAGTTACCCGGAAAGTTACCCGACACAAGCGCTGGCTTTCCTTGGACATCGCTGGATGACGAAAGACGGGAAACCAAAGAAAAACCGCGCAAAAGCGCGGCTATCTGGACGGTTATGGATGCTATTGGATTAGCAAATGGTGGGCCCGCTCGGACTTGAACCGAGAACCAAAGCATTATGAGTGCTCTGCTCTAACCGATTGAGCTACAGGCCCGTATGCGCAGGGCGCGTCATTTTACGCGAAGCCGGGGAGCGTCCGGAACGGTGCAGTCCGCCGAAAACGGAAAGTCCCCGGCGGCGCTGGCGGGCGCCGTCGGGGACTTTGAGATACCCGGCGAGGTGTTTACGACGATGCCAGGGCGATGCCGAACAGGCGCATGCGGCCCTGGCTGACCAGCGCCGGCAGCGTGACGCTGGCGACGACCTTGCTGCTGTCGAGTGTTTTCTCGAAGTAGAAGACGGCGTAGACGTAGCCGGTGGAGGGATAGGCCGTGCTGCCGCTCGCCGCGTTGCGATAGGCGGTCTCGGCTGCGATGCCGGTGGCGTAGGTCGGCGTGCTGCCGGACAGGATCGTGTTGTCGTCCATGCCCAGCGCGAACGAGTCCGTGGTGCCGTCGGTGTAGGTGATCGTCGCCGTGCCCGTGCTCGGGCCGTTGGTCGCCGCGCCGAGGAAGACCATCTTGCCGCTGGCCGTCGCCGAGGCAAACTCGATGGTCTGGCCCACGCACAGGATGGTGTCGAGCGCCGCGCCGTAGTCGGGCAGGTCGAAGCTCGCGCCGTCGACCGTGAAGGTCGTGCCCGGCGCCATGCCGGCGGTGGCCAGCGCTTCTTCGGAGTAGCTGTTGAGGCTGCCGTCGAAGGCCGCGCCCTTGCCGTCCGTATTGGTGTCGCCGTCGGCGCTGATGCCGTTGTTGTTGTAGGCGTCCGCGACGCTGGCGGCGGCGGGAATGGCGTAGGAGCGCGGCGCGTTGTCCGTGTCGGCGCCCCAGCTCGATGCCGAGTCGCCCATCGTGAACGTCAGTGTCGCGCCGCCGCTGATGTCGGCCAGATCGAGCCAGGTGCTCGTGTGGTCGGTGTCGTTCACCTTGAGCGACTGGATGTAGTTCGAGTCCGGTGCGCCGTCCGCATCGATCTGCAGCGTGTTGCCGTTGCCCAGATGCACGGTGATGGCGGAAAACTGCGGGCTGCTGATCGAGAAGCCGCCGACGCCGGGAATGACCGGATACAGGCCGAGCGCCGCCCAGACGTACCAGCCGGAGAGCGCGCCGAGGTCGTCGTTGCCGGCGAGGCCGTCCGGCTCGGCGCTGAAGGCGTCGTTGACGATGGTCTGCACGATGGCCTGGGTTTTCGCCGGCGCCCCCACCCAGTTGTAGGTCCACGGCACCTGGAAATCGGGCTCGTTGCCCATGTAGAAATATGGTTCGCTGGTGCCTCCGTTCAGCTCCGAGAAGAACGTGTCCAGGCGCGCCGCGACCGTCGCCTGGTCGCCGAGCTCGGACGTCAGCTCGCCGAGGTTGTACGGCACCATCCAGGTGTATTGCTCGGCGTTGCCCTGCGTGTAGTTGTCGGTCGAGCTTTGCGTCGTCGATACCCAGGCGCCGGCGCTCGAACGTGCGGCGATCAGCGTCGGGTCCAGATCGGTGTCGAGCAGGTTCTTCCAGTACGAGGATCGGCTGAGGATGATCGGCGCGTAGTCGCTAGCGCCGAGCGCTTCGGCGAACTGAGCGATCGCGAAATCGCTGCTCGCATATTCGAGCGTCGATGACGCATAGCCGGTTTCGCCGGCGGTGATGTAGCCATACTTCAGGTAGTAGGAACGCCCGCCGTTGGTGGACACGCTGTTGCAAGCCGTGCCGGGGACGTTCGCCATCTTGATCATGTCGTCGAGCGCGCTCGAGGTGTCGAAATCCTTCGCGCCGAAGGCGTAGGCGCCGGCGACCATCAGCGAGCCGGCGTCGCCGGGCATGACGCCGATCTCCGCGTTGTTGTTGACCCAGTGCGGAATGGCGCCGCACTGGTCGGCGTCGTTGACGAGCGATTGCATCATGTCGCTGGTCTCGGCCGGGAACAGCAGGGCCTGGAGCGGGATCAGCGAGCGGTAGACTCCCAGCCCGAGAAGCTGCTGTACTGCGCGCGCTGTCCGTTGACCAGGAGGTGCTCGGCGCCGTCGAAGCCGGTGTAGATGCCATTGACGTCGTTGAACACGCTGGGCGACCACATCGCGTGATACAGCGCGGTGTAGAACTTCGCGAGCTGCTCGGTCGTGCCGCCGCTGACCTCGATCGCCGCCAGACGCGTGTTCCAGGTCTCGGTGGCCGCGGCGTGCACGGCGTCGAAGTCCCAGGCCGCGTTCTCGGCTTCGAGGTTCGCCTTGGCACCCGCCGCGCTGACGTAGGACAGGCCGATCTTCATCAGCACCGTCGATCCGGCGTTGA
The DNA here is from genome assembly GCA_047605265.1 of Solimonas sp. Lineage (GTDB taxonomy): Bacteria > Pseudomonadota > Gammaproteobacteria > Nevskiales > Nevskiaceae > Solimonas. Next base: position 3,756 of record JASGFY010000092.1, on the reverse strand, counting down.
ACGCCAGCTTGGCGATGCCGCCGTCGAAGGTCGATCCCGAGCCGAAGTCCTGGTCGAACTCGGCGTAGAAGTAGACCGTCACGGTCTTGCCGCTGCTCTCGAAGTTGCCGCCGACCGTCAGGCCCGAGATCGCGTTGTCGGCCTCCTGGGTGATCGAGCCGGTCGTGCTCGTGTAGGTGTTCGTGCGCGTGGCGTCGAGCACAAGGTAAGCCGACTCGTCGGCCGGGTAGGTGAAGCGGCCGAAGCCGGTGCGCAGCGTCGCCGTCAGCTCGGCCTTGATGCCGGTGTCGAGCAGCACCGAGTAGTAGCCGGCCGTGGCGGTTTCGTTGTCGTGGCTGAAGGTCGGTTCGAGACTGTCGAGATCGGTCGTCGGCATGATCGGGAACTCGCCGTCGTTGCCCTTGCCGCCGGCGCCGCTCATGTGCGTCAGGCTGAAGCCCTCGATGTGGTCGATGTCGTAGTAATAGCCGGCCGGCGAGCCGGATTCGTTGGTGTCGTCGCCCGCCGGTTCCGTGTTGGTATCCGGCGACCACTGCACCATGCCCCGCGGCAGGCCCGCCGCTGGCACCGTGCTGCCGGCCTTGCCGGTCGATACCGGGCTGTCGGCGTCGGCCGCGGCGGTGCCGATCAGAGGATTGACGTATTGCGTGAGGTCCTTGGCCGCGCTCGAACTGCCGCCGCCCGAGCTGGCGTCATTGCCGCCGCAAGCCGCCAGCCCAAGGCACAGGGCGGGGATGAAGAGGCTCCGGAAAGACGCCCGCCCGCGCCGTTTTTCAGCTGCCATTGTCGAGATTTCCTGCTTGTTTGTAACGAATCAAGAAATCTACGGGGCACTGATGACGGTGCTGTCACACTTTCGTTACTGTGCGGCGCGCCGTTGCGCACCCGCCGGTGTCTTTCAAGCCTTCGGCAGCTCGATCGTCACGCGCAGGCCGCCTTCTGCGCGGTTCTCGGCGCGGATGCTGCCGTTGCTGGCGTCGACGACGCGCTTGGCGATCGCCAGGCCCAGTCCGTAGCCGCCGCTTTCGCGGTCGCGCGCCTCGGAAATGCGCACGAACGGCTGGAACACCGCTTCGAGCTTTTCGTGCGGGATGCCCGGTCCCTGGTCGTCGACCTCGATCACGCAGTGTCGCGCGGCATCGCGCAGCCGCACGGTCACCGTGCCGTGCGGTGCCGAATAGCGGACGGCGTTGCGCACGATGTTCTCGATCGCGCTGTGCAGCAGATTGGCCTGGCCGCGCACCCGCGGCTGCGCGTCGATCTCGGTATGCACGGCGATGTGGCGCGCCGCGGCTTCGAAGCGCGCGTCCTCGCCGATGGTTTCGAGCAACTCGTCGACGGCGATCGTCTCGGTGGCCAGCGGCGCTTCGCGATGTTCGAGGCGGGCGATCAGCAGCAGCTGCGCGATCATGTCCTCGAGCCTGCCGGCTTCGCTTTCGATGCGGTCGAACTGCGCGTCGGCCTGCGTGTCGCGCGCCAGCTCGGTGGCGATGCGCAGGCGCGCCAGCGGCGAGCGCAGCTCGTGCGAGATGTCGCGCAACAATTGTTGCTGCGCGTCGAGCAGGCGCTGCAGGCGTTCGGCCATGTGGTTGAAGTCGTGCGCGAGCGCACCGATCTCATCGTCGCGGCCGCTGGCCAGTGCCGGCACGCGCACGTCGAGCTTGCCGTTGGCGATCGCGCGGCTCGTGGCCTGCAGCGCGCCGATCGGCTGCGTGATGCGCCGCGCCAGCAGCCAGGCGGCGAGGCTGACGACGATGACGCCGATCGTCAGCAGCAGGGCGGTGTTGACGAACGCGACCTCCGGGCCACGCGGCGGCGGCAGCACGACGATCCAGCGTAGCCTGCGGCCGTCGTCGGTCAGCACGATGGCGGTCTTCAGCATGCCGCCGCCGGGCAGCTGCACGTTGCGGTTGCCGGCTTCGGCGGCGGCCAGCGCCTCGCGCAGGCGCGGCGGCGGCGGACCGTCGCGGCCGCCGCCGCCGAGCGGTTCGCCGTCCTCGTTGGTCAACATGCGGAAGATGCCGTCCTCGCGGCGCTGCTGACGCAGCCAGCGATCGAGGCCGGGTCCGCCGTTGCGCTGCAGCTGTTCGACGGCGGCATGCGCCTCCGCGCCGGCGTCGTATTCGCGGTACATCAGCCGCCAGACCTGCGCGCCGAGCGCGAAGCTCATGATCACGGTGACGACAATGGCGACGATGAACCACAGCGCCAGTCGGGTGCGCAGGCGCATGGGGCAGCCTTATTCGGCGCTGACGTAGAGATAACCGCGATTGCGCACCGAGCGCACGCGCGGATTGCCGTCGGCGTGCGGACCGAGCTTCTGGCGCAGGCGGCTGATGTGCATGTCGATCGAGCGGTCGAACGCGCCGAGGCGGCGGTTCAGCGCGCGCCGCGACAGGTCTTCCTTGGCGATCACCTGGCCGGCGTCCTCGATCAGCGTGCGCAGCACGTCGAACTCGGCGCCGGTCAGCTCGATGGCCTGGCCGCCGACCCTGACGCTGCGCGACGCCGGCAGCAGTTCGAGATCGCCGCAGCGCAGCGGCGTCGGATCGGCCGCCGCGGGCTGCGAGCGGCGCAGCACGGCGCGCAGGCGCGCCGCCAGCTCGCGCGGATTGCAGGGCTTGGCGACGTAGTCGTCGGCGCCGAGCTCGAGACCGACGATGCGGTCGACGTCCTCGCCGCGCGCAGTCAGCATGACGACCGGGATGCGATGGCTGGCGCGCAGCCGTTCGAGGACGCGAAAGCCGTCGGCCTTCGGCATCATCACGTCGAGCACCAAGACGTCGTAGACGCCGCGGTCGACCTGCTCGATCGCCGCCAGGCCGTCGTGCACGGTGCCGACGTCGAAGCCCTGGTGACGCAGATACTCGGACAGCAGCTCGCAGAAGCCGATGTCGTCGTCGGCGAGCAGGATATGGGTTTTGCCGGATTCTGGTGTCATGATCTCAGAGATTCCCCGAGGCAATCGCCGGGGACGTTTCGTGCCTGGCGAGGCGCGCCGGCGAGCCGTCGCCGCGACTATGACGCGAAGGCGCACCGGCGCCAAGCGCGGAAAGGTCGACGCTCGCATGCGAATGTCTGAGACAGGACACGGGATTCATGACGTCACTTTACGCGGCCGCGCTGTGGATCGGCAGCCGCGCGGGCCGGACAGGCGGGGCGGCGATGCGCCCCGCCTGCTCCTTACAACCGGCCGTTACTGCTTCGGCTGCTCGGGCTGCGGGCGGCGCGGTCCGTGCTCGGACGGCCCGCGGCGATCGTCGTGCTTGGCCTTCTTGTCGGCCAGCTCGGCCTTCAGCTTTTCCGTCTGCTCCGGCGTCAGCGTCGCGAGGACCTCGCTGTCGACCTTGGCGCGCAGCTTGATGGAATCACGCGTCAGGCTGGCGGCCTGATCGGCGAGCTTGCCGCTCTGGCCGACGTAATCCTTGGCGAGCGGATCGAGCTCGCGGTAGGCGCGATGCAGATCGCGCTCGCGCTTGAACAGCTCACGCTGTTCCTTGTGATGCTTGGCGAAGACGTCGTCGATCGCGTCTTCCTGGGCATCGCTGAGGTCCAGGCCGTGCAGATCGCGCAGCAGGCCGCCGCCGCGTTCGCCGCCCGGTCCGCCGGGGAAACCTCCATCGAAGCCGCCGCCGTCCGGGCCGCCGAAATGCGGACCGCCATGGTTGCCGCCGGGGCCGTTCTGCGGGCCGCCGTCGCCAGGCGGCGGTGGCGGTGGCGGCGTGTCGGAGCCGTCGGCGGCCGCCTCCGCCGACG
>JASGFY010000091.1:0-9735 GCA_047605265.1 Solimonas sp. | reverse complement strand
CGGCCGGCGCCGAGCGCGACGCGGCGCTGCGGCTGCGCGACGCCATGCGCCGCGAAGTGCTGCGCCTGTCCGGCGAACGCGACCGCGCCGCCGACTGCCCCGAAGGCGGCGGCGACATCTGAACGCCCGTCGCGAGCACCCTCCACTGAATTCGCGAAATGAATTGGCTATCCTCGTCACCCTTGCCCGACGCCGTCGCCGCATGAACCCGCTTTCCCGCCCGCACGGCTGGAGCAACTGGTCCGGATCGGTCCGCTGTGAACCGAGCTGGTGCTCCGAGCCGGTCTCGCTCGAAGAGATTCAGGCCGAGGTGCTGCGCGCATCCGAGGAAGGCCAGCGCCTGCGCGTCATCGGCGGCGGCCATTCGTTCTCGCCGCTGTGCTGGACCGACGACAACCACATGTCGCTGCGCCGCTTCACCGGCATCGAAGCGGCCGACGTGCAGCGCAGCCGCGTCTGGATCCGCGCCGGCACGCCGCTGCGGCGCCTCTACGAGCTGCTCGCCGAACGCGAGCTGGCGATCGAGAACGGCCCGTCGATCGACCGGGCGACGCTCGGCGGCGCGCTCGCCACCGGCACGCACGGCAGCGGCATGGCGTTCGGCAATCTCGCCAGCATCGTCACCGGCCTGCGCATCGTGCTCGCCGACGGCTCGGTGCGCGTCTGCTCGCGCGAGCAGCATCCGGACCTGTTCGACGCGGCGCGCGTGTCGCTCGGCGCGCTCGGCGTGATCACGCACGTCGAACTGCAGTGCGTCGATCACTATCGCCTGAAGATCACCTCGCAGCGCGCCAGCTTCGGCGAGACGCTGGCGCGGCTGACCGAACTGCGCCGCGAGCACCGCAACCTCGAGCTGCACTGGTTTGCGTACGCCGGCGTCGTGCGCCAGCGCTACGCCGACGAGAGCCGCGCGCCCGCGCGGAGCGCGCTGAGCTACGCGGGCGCCCGCAGTCTGGTCTACGAGCAGATCGTGCTGCGCAGCATGCGCACGCTGGCGCGGCGCTCGCCGCAGGCGGCCGAATACGCCGGCAAGCTGCTGGCGGCGCGCATTCCGCCGGAGAACCACGTCGTCGATGCCGAGTGCGCCTATCAGCTGCCGCGCCGCACGCGCATCCAGCAGCTCGAGTACGCGATCCCGCTCGAGCGCGCCGTCGAAACGCTGCGCCAGCTCGACCGGGTGGTCCACAAGCTCGACTTCCGCATCCACATCCCGATCGAGATCCGCTTCGTGCGCGGCGACGACGCCTGGCTGTCGCCGCAGTACCGGCGCGACAGCGTCTGCATCGCCCTGCCCGCGTACGGCGATCGCCCGCACGCCGATTACTACGCCGCCGCCACCGAGCTGTTCGATCGCGTCGAGGGCCGGCCCCACTGGGGCTCGGCGCACGACAAGACGGTCAGCGACCTGGCGCCGCTGTATCCGCGCTTCGACGACTTCCGCCGGCTGCGCGACGAACTCGACCCGCGCGGCCTGTTCCTCAATCCGCACGTCGCCCGGCTGTTCGGCGCGAGCCTGCGCTGACGGCCTGCCATCCCGATGACCCACGAACGTCCGCTGGCGCCGCGTGCGCGCTACGAACAGGATCTGCAACGCAGCGGCTTCGCGCGCGACGCCGCGCAGGCGGCGGCGATCGACGCCCTGCAGCGCGTCTACGAGCAATTGCTCGACACGCCGCCACGCCGCTGGTTCCGCAAACAGCCGTGGACGCGCGTCCACGGCCTCTACATGTGGGGCGGCGTCGGCCGCGGCAAGACGTACATCATGGACGTCTTCTTCGAATCGCTGCCGTTCGCGCGCAAGCTGCGCACGCACTTCCACCGCTTCATGCTCGACGTGCACGAGCGCCGCAAGCGCTACCCCGACGAACGCGATCCGCTGAAGCTGGTCGCCGGGGAATACGCCGCCGAAGTGCGCGTGCTGTGCTTCGACGAGTTCTACGTTTCCGACATCGCCGACGCGATGATCCTCGGCCGCCTCTTCGAGAACCTGTTCGCGCACGGCGTGACGCTGATCGCGACCAGCAACATCCCGCCCGAGCGGCTCTACGAGAACGGCCTGCAGCGCGCCAACTTCCTGCCGTTCATCGACATCCTCCAGCGCCACGTCGGCGTGCTCAACGTCGACGGCGGCGTCGATTACCGTCTGCGCGCGCTGACACACGCCGACATCTACCGCCACCCCTGCGACGAGGCCTGCGAGGCGGATCTGCAGAAATGGTTCGCGGCGATCGCCCACGGCGAGGGCGGCGCCGATCCGGATCTGCGCATCAACGACCGCGTCATCCACGCGCGCCGCGAGCTCGACGGCGTGATCTGGTTCGACTTCGACGAGCTCTGCGAGGGCCCGCGCGGCGCCGCCGACTACATCGAGATCGGCCGCACGCACCACACCGTGCTGATCTCGCGCGTGCCGCAGCTGACCGCGTTCCGCGAGGATGCCGCGCGGCGCTTCATCAATCTCGTCGACGAGTTCTACGACCGCGGCGTCAAGCTGCTGATCGCCGCCGACGTGCCGCTCGAACGGCTCTACACCGGCGAGAAGCTGCGCTTCGAATTCCAGCGCACGAACTCGCGTCTCACCGAGATGCAGTCCGAGGAATATCTGTCGAAGCCGCACCTGGCCTGACGCCGCGCGAAACGGGCGCGCCGCCCGCCGGCGAAGTCCGGCCGCTCCCGCTACGGGCTGCCCAGCTGGCCCAGCTTGCGCAGCTCCCGGACGGCGACGGCCAGCGTCATGAAGTCGGTGACGCCGGCGGTCTGCAGCTCCTGCAGGCGACGGATGCCGAAGCGGATCTTGTCCGGATCGGCCTGCAGCCACGCGTCGACGCGCGCCGCCGCGTCGCCGCCGCCCTGCTTCAGCACGCGGGCCGCGATGCGGCGGTGCAGCCGGTAGCTGTCCTCGCGCAGGTTGGAGCGCGCGAGCGCCTGCCATTTGTTCTGCGCGGGGAAGGCGATGATCGTCGACAGCAGCCATAGCATGCCGAGCCGGTCGCCGCTGAGGAAGTACGCGCGCGCCGCCTCGGCCAGCGACACGTTCGCGTCGCGCGCCAGCTCGATGATGTCCGGCGCGCTGCCGAGCACCATGGTGTTGGCCATCTGCTGCGCGAGGCCGACCGGCACACCTTCAACGAGCATGCCGGCGACGGCCTTGTCCCAGTGCGCGCGATAGCCGGCCGGCAGGATGTCCGGCAGCAGGGCCGTCAGCGCGTCGATGCCGGACCCGAAAGCGGCGACGGCCTCAGGCATCGCCCGCGCCGTCCAACGCTCATTGAGCAGCCAGGTCGTCGCGTGCTTCATCAGGCCGATCGCGCGACCGAACAGGCGCAGCTGCAGCGCCGCCGGCACCTGGCCGTCGAGCTGCTGGATGGGCCGCCAGTAGCGGTCGCCGCCGTAGATCTCGTGCGCGATCGCGTAGGCCTTGACGACTTCGGCGCGCGGCACGCCGTGGTCCTCGGCGAAGCGGTGCACGAACGCGAAGCCCATGCGGTTGATGACGGCATTGGCGAGGATCGTGGCGATGATCTCGCGGCGCAGCCGGTGCGCGAGCAGCGGCCCGCGGTACTGCGCGACCAGCGCGCGCGGGAAGTAGCTCAGGAGATCGCGGTCGAAGAACGCGTCGTCCGGCACGTCGGATTGCAGCACCGAGTCGAACAGCGAGATCTTGCTGTACGACAGCAGCACCGCGAGCTCCGGCCGCGTCAGGCCCTTGTTCCGGGCGCGACGCTCCTTCAGCGCCTCGTCGTCCGGCAGGAACTCGACGGCGCGGTTCAGATGGCCGTCGCGCTCGAGCGTGCGCATCACGTCGTGGTGCTCGCCGAGCTGGGCGACCGCATCGCGCTCGATCAGGCTGATCGCGAGGCTCTGCACGTAACTGTCGGCAAGCACGGCGCCGGCGAGTTCGCCGGTCATGCCCGCGAGCAGCGGATCGCGCGTCGCGCGCGTCAGCTTCTGCTCGTACAGCAGGCCGTTCAGCGGGATCTTGATGTTGACCTCGCGGTCTGACGAGTGCACGCCGCCGGCGTTGTCGATGAAGTCGGTGTTGATGCGTCCGCCTTCGCCGCCGCAGCCTTGCAAGGCGTACTCAATGCGGGCCGGCTGCGTGCAGCCGAGATTGCCTCCCTCGCCGACGACCTTGCAGCGCAGCTCGCGGCCGTTGACGCGGATCGCGTCGTTGGCGCGGTCGCCGCATTCCTCGTGCGACTGCAGGTGGCTCTTCACGTAGGTGCCGATGCCGCCGTTCCACAGCAGGTCGACCGGCGCGAGCAGGATGGCGCGCATCAGCTCCTGCGGCGTGACGCCGGCCTTGCCGATCGCCAGCGCGCGCTGCGCCTCATCCGGCAGCCGGATCAACTTGGCGCTGCGCGGCCACACGCCGCCGCCGGCGGAGATCTTCGTCCGGTCGTAGTCGTCCCAGCTGCTGCGCGGCAGCGCGAACAGGCGCTCGCGCTCGGCGTAGCCCGTCGCGGCGTCCGGATCGGGATCGACGAAGATGTGGCGATGATCGAAGGCGGCGATCAGCCGCGTCTGCCGCGACAGCAGCATGCCGTTGCCGAACACGTCGCCGCTCATGTCGCCGACGCCGACGACGGTGAACGGTTCGTTCTGAATATCCCGGTTCAGCTCGCGGAAGTGGCGCTTGACGCTCTCCCACGCGCCCTTCGCGGTGATGCCCATCTTCTTGTGGTCGTAGCCGGCGCTGCCGCCGGACGCGAACGCGTCGCCGAGCCAGAAGCCGTATTCGTCGATCGCCAGCGCGTTGGCGACGTCGGAGAACGTCGCCGTGCCCTTGTCGGCGGCCACGACGAGGTAAGGATCGTCCTCGTCGTGACGCACGACGCCGGCCGGCGGCACGATGCCGTCGCCGACGCGGTTGTCGGTGAGGTCGAGCAGGCCGCGCAGGAAGGTCTTGTAGCACTCCACGCCCTGCTTCATCCACGCTTCGCGGTCGGCCGGATCGCCCTGCTTGACGACGAAGCCGCCCTTGGCGCCGACCGGCACGATGATGGCGTTCTTCACCATCTGCGCCTTCATCAGGCCGAGCACCTCGGTGCGGAAATCCTGCCGGCGATCGGACCAGCGCAGGCCGCCGCGCGCAACACGGCCGCCGCGCAGATGGATGCCCTCGACCTCCGGCGCGTAGACGAAGATCTCGAACATCGGCAGCGGCGCCGGCAGCTCGGGCACTTTTTTCGGATCGAGCTTGATCGACACATACGTCTTGTGCCCGCCGTCGCCCGCCTTCTGGAAGTAGTTGGTGCGCAGCGCCGCGCGCACGACTGCCGTGTACGCGCGCAGCACGCGGTCGCCGTCGAGCGTCGCGACCTTGTCGAGCGTGTCGTCGAGCGCCTGCGCGAAGCGAATCTCGTCGTCGCGGCGCTGCCCGGCCGGCAGCGCCGGATCGAAGCGCGTCTCGAACAGCTGCACGAGCAGGCGCGCGACCGGCGCGTACTCGGCGAGCAGGCGCTCCTGATAATCCTGGCTGAACGGCAGGCCGGTCTGGATCAGGTACCTGGTCAGCATGCGCAGGCAGACGATCTGCCGCGCGTCGAGGCCGGCGAGCAGCACGAGACGGTTGAGGCCGTCGTTCTCGGTCCGCCGCTGCCAGACCTGCAGGAAGGCGTGCTCGAAATACGCGCGCTGCTGCTCCGGCGGGAGCCGGCACGCGCCGCTCAGCTCGACGTGGAACTGCTGCACCCAGATCGGGTCGCCGTCCTTCGGGCGAATCTCGTGCGGATCCTGCGAGAGCACGCGCAGGCCGAAGTTCTCGAGCATCGGCAGCACGTCGGACAGCGGCAGCGGCGTGCCCCGGCAATACAGCTTGAGGCCGACCGGCCTGGCGCTGTCGGTGCCGGCTTCGACGATCAGCCGCGGCAGCACCGCGTCGTGCGCCGACAGCCGCAGCAGCTGGCGCAGGTCGGCGGCGGCCTCGTCGGCCGCCGTCATCTCCTGATACGACAGCGGGAACGCGTCGAGGAAGCGCGACAGCTGCGCGCTGTTCGCGTCGCGGCGATTGGCGCGCACGTAGGCGTCGCGCAGCTGCTCGCGCCACGAGCGCGTCGCGGCGAGCAGGCGGTTCTCGATCTGCGCGGCGCTCTGCGCCAGCGTCGTGCCCGGCGCCGTGCGCACGATGTAATGGATGCGCGCCATGCCGTGGCGCAGAAACTCGGTGTTGCGGTCCATGCCGGTGCCGCCGCAGGCCGCCATCAGCTCGCTGCCGATGCGGTCGCGGAGCTCGCGCGAGTAGCGCTCGCGCGGCACGAACACCATGCACGAGAAGAAGCGGCCATAGCGGTCGCGGCGCATGAACAGCTTGAGCTGGGCGCGCTCGCGCAGCGCGCGGATGCCCATGCAGATCTGATACAGCTCGTCCTCGTTGGACTGGAACAGTTCGTCGCGCGGCAGCTGGTAGAGAATCTCGCGCAGGTACTTGCCGGAGTGCGACTGCTCCGGCAGGCGCGAGCGCTGCATCACGCGCTCGGCCTTGCGGCGCATCAGCGGGATCTGCCGCGGGCGATCGATGTACGCGTCGGCCGAAAACAGGCCGACGAAGCGGCAGGTGCCGCCGACCGTGCCGTCAGCGCGCACGCGCTTGATCGAGACCACGTCGACGAACTCGGCATGGTGGATGTTCGAGCGGAAATTGCCCTTGGTGATGACGACGAGTCGCGACGAGTCGCTGTACTTGTCGAGCTCTTCGCGCGGCGCGATCAGCGCGTCAGCGTCGGCGTAGCGGCGGCCCGGCCGCGACAGGCCGAGCGCCGCCTCGGCGCGCGCCTCGAAGCGGCCCTTGCCGTCGCTGCCGGAGACGACGTCGGTCTCGATGTAACCGAGGAACGTGAAATGTCCGTCCTCCAGCCAGCGCAGGAACTCGCCGGCTTCGCCGGCATCGTCGCTGGTCGCGTCCGGCCGCAGCGCGGCGAGCCGGTCGGCGATCTCGATCGCCTTCGTGCGCATCGCCGAGAAATCGTCGACCACGCAGCGGATGTCGCCGAGCACGCCGCGCACCGTCTCTTCGAGCGCCGTATAGCTCGCCGCGTGGCTGAACCCCTCGAACTCGATGTGCACCATCGATTCAGTCTCGCCGTCGGCGGCGAGCCCGTCCCACTGTTCGCGATCGCGCGCGACGTGCAGGATCGGGTGGACGAGCCAGTCGATCGGCGCGCCGGTGTCGCGGATCGCCATGCTCAGCGAATCGACGAGGAACGGCATGTCGTCGACGACCGTTTCGAGCCGCGCGAGCCCGCGGCTGTCGTGCGCCGCGAGATCGGCCGGCGGCAGCACGCGGACCAGCGCTTCGCCCGGCGTGCGCCGCTGTGCGAAATGGAAATGCCGCAGCGCCGTGTCGAACAGCTCGTCCGGCGTGCGCATGCGCAGGGCGTCCTGCGAGGCCATCTCGTAATAGGCCTTGATGAACGGCACGAAGGCCTCGCGCGACGCGGCGGGCGCCCGCTCGCGGGCCATCTGCTGCAGGCGTTCCAGCAACAGCGCCTGTTCCTCGACGACTTCCGGTCTCATGCGCGATCCTCGACGGCCGAGAGACTGTTCAGACCGCCGAGTATAGGCCCGCGTTCACGCAGCGCCTGCGGTGAAAACCCTCTTGCCCGCGACGAACGCCGGCTTCAGGCTTCGACCGGCGTCAACAACTGTCCGTCGCGGAAGAACGCTTGCAGATTGGCGAGCGTGAGGTCCGCCATCGCCTGCCGCGTTTCCCGCGTCGCGCTGCCGATGTGCGGCAGCAGCACGACGTTGTCGAGCGCGAGCAGCGCCTCGGGGACGTGCGGCTCGTGCTCGAAGACGTCGAGCGCGGCGCCGGCGATGCGCTTCTCGACGAGCGCCTCGACCAGCGCGGCTTCGTCGACGACGCTGCCGCGCGCGATGTTGACCAGGTACGCCTGCGGCGGCAGCGCGGCGATGACCTCGCGCGAGACGAGCCCGCGCGTCTGCGGCCCGCCGGCAGCGGCGATCACGAAGAAGTCGCTGTGCGCAGCGAGCGCGGCCGGCGTCGCGTGCCAGGCGTAGTCCGCGCCGGCCTGCGGATGGCGGCTGTGATAGGCGACACGCATGCCGAAGCCTGCGCCGCGCCGGGCGATCGCGCGGCCGATGCGGCCGAGACCGAGAATGCCGAGACGCTTGCCGCTGACCCGGGTCTGCAGCGGAAATTTCCCGCCGGAGGCCCACGCGCCGCGGCGCACGAAGCGCTCGGCGGCGGAGACGCCGCGCGCGACATCGAGCAGCGCCGCCCAGGCCAGGTCGGCGGTGCAGTCGGTGAGCACGTCCGGGGTATTGCTGAAGGGAATGCCGCGCGCGCGGATCGCGGCGACGTCGAGCGCGTCGTAGCCGACGCCGAAGTGGGCGATCACGCGCAGCTTCGGCAGCCGCGCGAGCAGGGCCGCGTCGACCGGCCCCCAGAGCGAGGTGACGAGGCCGGTGAATTCGGCGCCGTGCGCGGCGAGATACGCGTCCGCATCGGCCTCGCGCCACAACGGCCGCAGATTGAAGTTCTCCGCCAGCGCCGCTTCGAGCGACGGCATCAGCCGGCCGACCTGCAGGATGCGCGGCCGGCCCGGCGACGCGACGTCGTTCATGAAGGCTTCTTGATGCGCTTGAGCTCGTGCAGTTCGCGAATCTGGCACTGGTCGCTGAAGCCGTTGTTGCGGACGATCAGCTTGTCGAACTTGGTGATGGCATCGACCGTCGACGTGAACGCGATCGCGTTGGCGCTGCGCAGTCCGGTGCAGGTCGTGTCGACCGTCAGCAGGTAGTCGCGCGACGGGCCGGCGTTGAAGACGACGTGCCCGTCGTCGACGTAGGCCCAGCCGTCGACGTTCCAGTTCATGATGGTCTGCACGTCGCCGCCGAGCTTGTAGCCGCGGTCGGCGAGCCGGTCGTCGAGGGTCTTCGGCTTCTGCGCCGGCGGCGACGAGGCGCAGGCCGCCAGCAGGCCGACGACCGCCGCGGCCATCGCGGCGTGCCGCGACGCCGCGCGGAAGAAGGATGTGGACATGGAACGCCCTCCGGAGCTCAACGGGTCCTCGACGGAAACCACGGCACTTTGCCAGTCCGTCCGCCGCGTCGCCAAGCTGGCCGCCGCTCAGCCGGGTGCCGCGGCCGGCTGAGTGCGGGCGACGATCGCGGCACGGATTTCGCGCAGCCTGGCCTTGACGGCGACGGCGTTGTCCGCACCGCTGCGAATCAGCACCTTCTGACCGAACGACAGGCTTTCGAGTTCCGGATCGGCGAACTGGTACAGCACCTTCGGCTGCACCAGCGCGATCGGCCCCGGAACGTCGGGCGTCGCCAGCAGATGGTCGATGACGTCGAGCAGCCGCGTATTGAAGTAGCGGCCGCCGTAACCGAGCTCGTCGTAAGCCTGCTGGAACAGCGGGTAGTCGCGGAAGTAGAACGTCACCAGCGCCTGCGCATCGACCGCCTGCAGCACGGCCAGGTAGGCCGAATAGCGCTGCGCGTTGGCGACGCCGAGCACGAGCCGGCCGTCGACCGTCTCGACGACCGGGCGGCCCGCGACGCTCTTCGCCGGCCGCCTCGCCAGTGGCACGCCGTCGCGGTCGAGGCTGTCGATGAAGCCGACCCAGCGGCGCACGATCTGCATCGGCACGAAAAACGACTCGAACGGCGCCCGGCCGACCAGCGCCTGCAGCTCGCCGCGCAGCGCGACGTCGCTCTCGTCGAGCGGCGGCAGCGCCGGCGCCGCGTCCGTCGGCTCGGGCACGCGCA
>JASGFY010000090.1:0-9757 GCA_047605265.1 Solimonas sp. | reverse complement strand
CAGACTACGAGAAAATTCCACTTCTGGCGTCAGCTAATTGACGGGGGGATTACCCCTCCCCCTCGCCGCTGCCTTCCTTGCTTTCTTCGGTCGGCAACTCACCTTGCGTTTCTTTTTTGTCCAGGCCGAGCGCCTTGCGCGCCTTCTTGTAAAGCTTTTCAGCGTCCGTTTCGGCCTTCCACGGCTCGAAAGCGGCCGGATCGTCGTCGAGCTTGTGATAAGCCCGCGCAATCGTCGCGAACTTCGATACCCATCCTTCCGACTTCGACAGCTCGGCCGCAAGCGCCTTCTGCTTCATCTTCTTACCGCCGGTCAGTGCCGCTCCGACGCCCAGGGCGGTTTCGAGCGGCGTCAGCGCCTCGCGCTGCGTGTTCTCGATCAGATGCAGCATCGCCGCATCCGTATCCGGCCGCACGATGCACGGTACCGCCTCCAATCCCGCCAGCTGCGCCGCTGCCGCCCGGCGATGACCGGCGATGATCGTGTAACCGCCGCCGCGCTTCTTCTGCACGATCAGCGGCTCGATGATCCCCCATGCGGCGATCGACGCGCCGAGTTCTTCGATCGCCGTCAGCTCGAAGCGCGGATTGGCTTCCGACGCCAAAAGATCAATAACCCGGATTTGTTCTAGCTCCGCTGCGCTGTGAAACTTGCTCATGTGAATCTCCGTGGTAGTAGGGAAGTGAAGACGCCCATGGGGCGCCTTCACTTCTCGGCCACGAGAACGCACGGAAAGCGAAGCGGTCCTTTCGGGCTGTCAACCATCGAGGCCGCGCTTTTTGCGGCCGGTTCGTCGGCAAAGGCGACTCGAACAATGAATGGCCGCGAAGCGGCCTCCTCAAAATTGAGCCTGCGCCGTCGAACGGTGGTTGACAGTCCGAAAGGATTCCGTGCAGCCGCGTAGCGGCGGAAGGCCGCGCGCCGAACCTTGATCAGCACACAGAACCTGCACGGCCGAAACCGGCCGTAGGCCGTTCATCTGTCGTTCAGGCGCGGTAGAATGGCCTGAAAAACCAATTTGATCATGAGCTTGCAAGGGAACCTGCTGCCCCTGCCTTTTCCCAACCCTGCCCCGCATCGACCATGGGTCGATGCGGTCGAGCGCTGGCAGCGAGAGGGCGCGCTCTGGAAGAGCGAGCGCACCATTGAGCTGGAAACCTCCGTACTCTCCATTTGGCTAAACCCGCGCTTCAGGAATTTGGAAATTCGCGCAATCTCCGATGATCACGTCGATCAGCTTGTTATGGACCTGGTCGCGGCCGGCGTAGCCGCCGCGACCGCTAATCGCGTCCTGAGCGTGCTGCGTGCCCTGCTCAATGCCGCCGTGATGTGGCACTGGTTATCCCATGCACCGAAGGTGCGGCACTTGCGGGACCGCGCGAAGCGCGTCCGCTTTCTCAGCTACAGTGAAGCGCAGCGCCTCCTGATCCAGCTCCCGGAGCACCTGCAGCTGCTCGTTACTTTCAGCCTCGAAACCGGCCTGCGCTGCAGCAACGTAACCGGCTTGACCTGGTCACAGGTCGATCGTCGCCGGCGCGTCGCCTGGATACACGCAGACCAGGCCAAGGGGCGCCGCGCAATTCCTGTCCCTCTGTCCGCAACGGCCCTGCACATTCTTGAGCAAGTCGAAGGCCGGCATCATGAATACGTTTTCACCTATCGCGGCAAGCGCATCACGCAGACCAGCACGAAGGCATGGCGCGCCGCACTCGATCGCGCCGGCATCAAGGACTTCAGATGGCATGATCTTCGCCATACCTGGGCCAGCTGGCATGCCCAGAACGGCACGCCGCTTTACATCCTGCAGGAACTCGGCGGTTGGTCCGATGGTCGTATGGTCCAGAACTATGCTCATCTGTCGACTGAGCACCTGCACGAATACGTCGACAAGATGCACGACAGGTTGCGTCAGCGGGCGTCACCCGAATGGGCCGAGACGCAAAGCGGCTCGGTGAGCGAAGCGAGTAGCACGCGGTCCTCGCGTAAGCGAGGAGACGCCCAGTAAAAAGCCCGCTTTCGCGGGCTCTTTCCGACAATGAAAATGCCGCCTCCTGGGTCGGTCGACATGGTAGGGGTCGTTGGTTCGAGTCCAATCGCGCCTACCAACTTTGTTGTTGGTATGAGACGCCGGCTTAGCAGCCGGCGTTTTCGTTTCTGGAATTGCGGTTTCCCGGAGCAAGCGCAGCAGCACGAGAACTTCGCTCTGTGCAATATTCACGCGCGAGATGGCTCGGCAGCACCACGAGCTTCCGGCATGAGCACGCTCCAGTTCCCGCGGCCGCGGCGCTTTTTCGTCGTTTTGCCGATCGGACGGCCTGCCGCTGGCGCTTTACGAAGGCGCCTGAACATTCAGGTGATCGCGGCGGCGACGCGCTGGCGGACCAGCGCCGGCAGTTCGGCCGGCGTGGCGCAGTAGTGATCCGGACCGGCGGCTTCGAGTTCGGCGCGTTCGCCGTAACCCCACAGCACGCTGCAGACGGCAACGCCGTTGGCCCGCGCCCCGAGCACGTCGTGCCGGCGATCGCCCGCCATCAGGCAGCGCGCTGGATCGAGATGTTCGGTCGCAAGCAGATGGCGCAGCAATTCGGCCTTGTCGGCACGCGTGCCGTCGAGTTCGGCGCCGTAGACGACGGACAGCCAGCGATCGAGGCCAAAATGGTCGACGATGCGTTGCGCGTAGACGTGCGGCTTCGACGTCGCCAGCAGCAGGCGGCAGCCGAGCGCGCGCAGCGCTTCGAGCATGTCGGTGATGCCGGGATAGAGACGGTTCTCGAAAATGCCGGTCGTCGCGAAGCGTTCGCGGTACAGCGTCACCGCCTCGTCGATCAGCGCCGCGTCGTCGCTGCCGAGCAGCATGCCGAACGTGACCTGCGTCGGCGGCCCGATCAGGCGGCGCAGTGCGCCGGTCTCCGGCAGCGCACGGCCCATCCGCTGCAGCGCGTACTGCATGCAGCGGATGATGCCCTCTTGCGAATCGGTCAGCGTGCCGTCGAGGTCGAGCAGCACATTGAACGTCGCGGCCGTCATTTCGGGGCCGTCACGTCGGCGGTGTCGAGGATGATGCGCGCGAGGTGATCGTAGTTGCCGTCGAAGTGATGTCCACCCGGCAGCTTGACGAGCTTGACCTTCTTCGGATCGAGATCGGGACAGAGCGTGTCATCTTCCTTGTCGCCGTAGACGCACAGCGGATTGCCGCCGTCCATCTTCTGCACCTCGGGCTGGATCGGCAGGCCGTCGTCGCTGCTGCCGACCCAGTTCGTCACGTGGAACTCGAAGTCGGCCTTCTCAGACAGCCCCATCATCGCCGTCACCGCGACCATGTCGCGCGTCGTCGAAGGCATGCGGTTCATCGCGAACGGCAGGATGTTGGCGCCTTGCGAATAGCCGATCAGCAGCACCTTGTCGCGCTTCCACTGATGAGCGTAGTAGCGGATCACGCGGTCCATGTCCCTGGCCAAGCTGGCCGGCGTCTTCTCATTCCAGAAATAGCGCAGCGAATCGATGCCGACGACCGGGATGCCGTGCTCCTTCAACGCCTCGGCGACGTCCTTGTCGAGGCCGGCCCAGCCGCCGTCGCCGGACCACAGCACGGCGAAGGCGTCGCCCGGCGCGCTGTTCGGAATCTCGATCAGCGGCAGATCGGACAGGGAAGTCGGCAGCGCCGCGCCGGCCAGCGGCGCGAGCTTGGCGGCGAGCGCGTCGTAGCTCTGCAGGAACAGCTCTTGGCGGTTGTGCGCGGCGGTGATGATGCGGCGGCCGTTGTCGATGTCCGGGAATTTCGGATCGATCCGGACCTTGCAGGCCTTGGGACCGACGTCGGCGTCGATCCACGTCCACGGCGCATCGAGATCCTTGGCCGGCAGCAGCAGGCCCGTCTTGGTGCGAGGCCAGGCATAGCGCACATTCTCGCCTTCGCAGAACGGTTTCTTCAGCCCGGTCAGCGGGCAGAAGCCGAGCGTGATGACGCCGGTGAGCTTGCCGCCCGCCGCCTGCGCGTCGAGCAGGTAGGCGAGCGGCGCGCCGCTGCCCTCGCCGATCAGGATCGGCGGGAAGTAGCCCGGCACCTTGTAATAGGCCTGCACGAAACGGCTGAGGTTCTCGACGTCGCCGCTGGTGTAGAGGCACTTGTCGGGCAGCGCGTCGAGCGTCGCGGCGAGACGCGCGGTGTCGATGCCGGCGACCAGCGCGCCGCGCTCGGTGAGCTGCTTCGCCATCTCGACGTCCTGCGCGTCCCAGGCGCCGTCCGAAAACAGCATCACGAAGCTCTTCACCTGGTGGCGTGGCGCGTACATCGCCACGCCTTCGAAGCTGCCGTGCGTGATCATCTGCTCGGCGCCGGGCGCGAGCGGGATTTCCTTCGGCCTGGCGGCCACGGGCTTGGCGCTCTTCGCGATGGTTCTGGCTGCGGCCTGCGGTGGCTGGCCGGCGTGGGCCGGGCCCGCCAGCGCTGCGCACAGCAGCGCGGCGGCGATGCGGCTCCCGATACGGTTCATTTGCCGATGACTCCTTTGATTCCGCCGCCGATCAGGGCGGCGATGTCGGCCAGCGTCAGCAGCGGCGCGAGACCGCCGGGCGCGACGAGATAGCGGGGCTCCCAGTTCGGCGCGAACTTTTCCTTGAACGCGCGCAGGCCCTGGAAGTTGTAGAACTGGCCGCCGTGCGCGAACAGCAGACGGCCGAAGCGGTGCCAGCGCGAGGCCAGCGGGTGATCGATCATGCCCGACATCGGCGCCATGCCGAGGCCGAAACTCTGGTAGCCGAGCGACTGCAGCTGCGCGAGCGCTTTGGCGAACAGGAAGTCCATCGCGCCCTTCGGCGCGTCCGGCAGGTAACGCATCAGGTCGACGATCGAGTCGATGCGCTGCTCGGTGATCATCACGCTGATGAAGGCGACGATCCTGTCGCCGTGCTTTGCCACGCCGACGGCGCCGGCCTGCAGGTAACGCGCATCGAAGCGGCCGAGCGAGAAGCTCTTCTCGCGCGTCTCGTGCGCCGCCATCCAGGCGTCGGACACCTTGCGCAACGGCGGCAGCCATTCGGCGATCGCCTCGCCCTCGCGCCACTCGAACGTCAGTCCCTCGCGCTCGCCACGGCTGGCGCCGTGGCGCAGGTTGGCGCGCGCGCTGCCCTTCAGCGTGAAGTCCGGCAGCGAGACCGACGCATACTCACCGAGCTTGAGCGCGCGCAGACCGGCGTCGAGGTAGAGCGGCAGCGAAGCCGGCGGCACCTGATAGAACGCGGCGCGGCCGCCGTGCGCCGACGCCAGCTCGATGAAGCGCCAGATCAGATCCGGCCATTCCTTCAGCGGCCCGATCGGATCGTGCAGGGCAACCCAGGACCGCGCGTTCTTGCCGTACATCAGGAAGGCATTGCCCGACGCCGAGAACAACAGCGACTTGTCGCCGGTCAGCGCCAGCAAACCTTCGGCGCGCGGCTGCTTGCGGACGATGGCCTGCGCCCACTGCAGTTCCTCGGCACTCGCCGGCTTGACCTCGCCGGACACCGGCCGCATCAGCTGCCAGCTCGCATAGATCAGCGCCAGCGCGGCGATGCCGGTGATCGCGCGCAGCGAGCGCGGCGCATTGCCATCGAACGCAAACTGCCACCACAGCTGGTTGCCGTAAGCGACGTCGCGATAGGCAAAGAACAGCACCCAGACGACGACGGCGATGACGCAGCCGATGGCGACGAACCAGTCGATCGAAAAGCTCTGCGTGACCAGCGACGTGCGCCGGTAGAACTCCTTGCGCGACGCCACCAGCGCCAGACCGAGGAACGCGAGCAGGATCATTTCGCCGACGGCGATGCCTTTCGGCAGCGCCAGAACGAAACTCAGCGCGGCGAGGAACACCGCCGCCCACCAGGCGGCGTCGAGACGGTGCAGCAGGCCGCGCGCGATGAACAGGAAGGCGATGCCGGCCATGCTGCCGATGAAGTGGGAAGCCTCGACCAGCGGCAGCGGCACTTTGAGCGCGAGCAGCTCAGCGGCTTCATCGGTCGCCGGCGTCACGCCGGAGACCAGCAGCATGATGCCGACGATCAGCGTGAACGCCGCGAGGAGGGCCGGCGACAGCCGCGCCGCGGCGCGCGTGACCGGCGCGGCGACGCCGACGCGCAGCTCGAAAATCGCCAGCATCGCCACCGCGACCAGCAGCGGCAGCAGGTAATAGATGCCGCGATACAGCACCAGCGCGCCGGCCAGCTGCTCGGTCGGCACGCGGCCGGCGTAGGCGAGCAGCAGGGTCGCCTCGAACACACCGAGGCCGCCGGGCACATGGCTGATGATGCCGAGCGTGATAGCGATCGCGTAGAACGCGACGAAGGTCGCGAAGCTGATGCCGCCGTGCGGCAGCAGGAACCACAGCGCCGCCGCCGAGAACACCAGTTCGACGACCGAGAGGCCGAGCTGCTGCAGCGCCAGACCCGGCTGCGGCAGGCGCAGCGTCGCACGCGGCCCGAGCGGCAGCTCGCGGCGTGCCGCGCACAGCGTGATGAAGGCGGCGACGCCCATCAGGATCAGCACGGCGATCGTGCGCAACAGATTGGCCGACAGATGTGTGACGCCGCCCATTTGCCGCGCACCCCACAGCAGGCCGAGCGCGCCCAGCGTCGAGATGCCGATGCCGAAGGCCAGCGCGTTGAAAGCGATCGCACGGCCGACTTTCGGCGCCTCGATGCCGGCAGCGCTGTACATGCGCATGCGCACCGCGCCGCCGGTCAGCACACCGGCGCCGACGGTGTTGCCGAGCGCATAGGCGATGAATGACGTCAGCATGACGACGCGCGGTTTCACCCGGGCACCGACGTAGCGCAGGCTGGAAAAGTCATAGCCGGTCAGCGCGACGAAGCTCGCCGCGGTGGCCAGCACGGCGAGTGCGACGTTGAGCTGGCTGGTTCCGCGGATCGCCGTGACCAGGTCGACGTAGCGGATCTGCGCCGTCAGGCGCTGCAAGGCGTAGAGAATCAGCGCCGTCAGCGCGACGGCGCCGATGACCGTCAGCACGGTGCGCAGGCGCGACCAGCGCAGCTCCGGCTCCGGCGCGGCGCTCACGGCAGGACGGGCATCAGTACTGGCGACAGGCTTGGCGGACGGCGGGGCGGGTTCCGGCATCGAAGGGCGAGGCATGGTGTGGAAACGCTGCGCGATTGTAAGCGCGCGGCATGGCGGACATCTGAACCGCGGCGGAACGAAGAAACCCCGGCCTCGCGACCGGGGTTCCGGGTTGCAGCCCGCCGCTTCAGCTCTGCCGCGGCACCGCGGCGAGCGCCGACGCCGGCGGCGCTTCGAGGCGCTGCAGCAGCGCAGCCGGCGGCAGGTAGCCGTTGACGACGCTGCCGTCTTCGAGCACCAGCAGTGGCGTGCCGCGCAAGCCGAACTGGTTGCCGAGATCCCATTCGCGCTGCACGACGTCCGCACAGCCGGCACCGCCGGCTCCGCCGCTGACCGGCGCGCCGAGCTTGGCCTGCGTCAGCGCCGCCTTGCGGTCGCTCGCACACCACACGGCCTCCGCCTTGCGGAACGAGTCGGAATCCGGCCCGGTGCGCGGATACGACAGATAGCGGATCTCGATGCCCTCGGCGTTGTACTGGGCGATCTCGCTGTGCAGCTTGCGGCAGTAGCCGCAGTCGACGTCGGTGAAGACGTTGACGACGTGCTTGACGCGACCCGCCGGCGCGAACACGATCATGTTGTCCTCGCCGAGCGCAGCGAGCTGGGCGAGGCGATCGGTCTTGCGCAGGTTCTCGGTGACGTTCTCGCCGGTCTGCAGGTTGACCATGTCGCCTTCGATCAGGAACTTGCCGTCGGCGGTCACGTAGGCGACGTTGGCACCGTCCCGCACTTCGTACAGCCCTTGCGCGGACGCCGGGTGGACGGCGTCCGGCGCCAGATCCGGCAAAACCTTGGCGAGCTGGCCGCGCACGGCTTCCAGCTCGGAATTCTGCTTCGGCGCGCAGGCCGGCAGCGCAACGGTCGCCAGCACGGCGACGGACAGCGGCAGAACGAACTTCATGGTTTCCACGGCAGGCAGGCGAAGGCAGTCATTATGACAGCACGGCCGGGCGGCGGTTCACCGCCCCGGTTCACCGTTCAGGCCCGCGGATGATGGCGCGCATGCAGCTCGCGCAGCCGCGCCTTGGCGACGTGCGTGTAGATCTGCGTCGTCGACAGGTCGGCGTGGCCGAGCAGGGCCTGCACGGCGCGCAGATCGGCGCCGTGCTCGAGCAGATGCGTCGCGAACGCGTGCCGCAGGGTGTGCGGCGACAGCGCGCTATGGATGCCGGCCCGGCGGGCGTGCGCCTTGATGCGGATCCAGAAGTTCTGCCGCGTCATCGCCGCGCCGTGCGTGGTCACGAACAGCCAGTCGCTGCCGGCGTCGGCGTGCTCGCCGCGCGCCTCGCGCACGTAGCGCTGCACCCAGTGGATCGCCTCCTCGCCCATCGGCACCAGGCGCTGCTTGCCGCCCTTGCCGAGCACCTGCACGACGCCCTGGCGCAGGTCGGCGCCGGTCAGTTTGAGATTCACCAGCTCGCTGACACGCAGGCCGCTCGCGTACATCAGTTCGAGCATCGCGCGGTCGCGCAGGCCCAGATCGCTGTCGACGTCGGGCGCCGCCAGCAGATTCTGCACGTCGGCCTCGGCGAGCGTCTTCGGCAGGCGCAGGCCGAGCTTCGGCGATTCGATGCGCGCGCTCGGATCGTCGTCGCGCTGCCGGTCCGCGTTCAGATGGCGGTAGAACTGGCGCAGCGCCGACAGCAGGCGCGCCTGCGAGCGTGGATGGCGCCGCACCGCTGCCAGATATTCGCGCAGATCGGCTTCACCGGCGGCGGCGATCGCCACGCCGCGCGGCGCCAGCCAGCGCGCGAATAGCGCGAGGTCCGAGCGGTAGCCCGCCTGCGTGTTCGCCGCGAGCCCGCGCTCCAGCCACAGACGGTCGAGAAAGCGCTCGATCGCCGCGCGATCCTCGTCGGTCGGCGTGGCGGCAATATCCGGCGGCGATGGCGGGGACGGACGCGGCACGCGCGTATTGAAGCGTCGCGAGATGCGCCCCGGCAAGCGCGGGCACGCGCGGACCGGCGGGCTCTCGCGGCGCCCGGCGCCGATCGGCGACAATGCGCCGCCATGCGCCGCCTCTTCGATTGCTTCTACGCGCCCTACGCGGCGCTGATGCTCGCCCTGCTGATTCCGCTGGTCTGCGTCGCCGTCATCGCCGGCCGCACGCTCGCGTCGCGCCGCGCGATCGGCCGCCGCGGCGTGCGCCTGATGCTGGCGGCGATCGCCGCGCCGGTCCGCGTGCGCGGCCTCGAGAACCTGCCGGACGGCCCCGGCATCGTCGTCTGCAACCACGCCAGCTATCTCGATGGCATCGTCATGACCGCGGCGCTGCCGCCGCATTACAGCTTCGTCGTGCAGGACGGCGCCGCCGGCTGGCCGCTGGTCGGCCGCTGCCTCAACGCGATGGGCGTGATCTTCGTCAACCGCCGCGAGGCGCGCGCCGGCGCACGCACCACGCGCGAGCTGATGCGGCGCCTGCACGGCGGCGAGTCGCTGGTGATCTTCGCCGAAGGCACTTTCAAGCCGGAGCCGGGCCTGCTGCCGTTCAAGGTCGGCGCGTTCCTGATGGCGGCGCGCTGCGGGGTCCCGGTCGTGCCGGCCGCGATCCGCGGCTCGCGCCGCCTGTACGGCGGCGGCCGCTGGCTGCCACGCTGGAGCGCGCTCGACATCTTTTTGGTAGTGCGTGTTGTTGGGTAAGTGTGT
>JASGFY010000089.1:0-9912 GCA_047605265.1 Solimonas sp. | reverse complement strand
GACCAGTCGGCCGGCGCGGCGGGGCGGCGGCTCATCGGCGGCTCCGGTGGCGCGCCGGCGCCTCGGGCGGACGGCCGAGGATCGTGGCCATCACCGCCATGCGGATGGCGATGCCGTGGCTGACCTGCTGCAGGATCAGCGAGCGCGGACCATAGGCGACGTCGCCCTCGATTTCGACGCCGCGGTTGATCGGTCCCGGATGCATGACGATGGCCTCGGGCTTCAGTCGGGCCAGA
This sequence comes from Solimonas sp., assembly GCA_047605265.1. Taxonomy (GTDB): domain Bacteria; phylum Pseudomonadota; class Gammaproteobacteria; order Nevskiales; family Nevskiaceae; genus Solimonas. The sequence continues at coordinate 9,676 of JASGFY010000089.1, read as the reverse complement.
CGCGGGCGCGTCAGGCCGAAATCGCGGTGGAATTCGCCGAGCGAGGGCAGGAAGGCGCCGAGCATGCGCTCCTTCTGCAGGCGCAGCAGCATGACAACGTCGGCGCCGTTGAGGCCGCGGTCGAGATCGTGGAAGACCTCGACGCCCATGTCCTCGATGCCGGCCGGGATCAGCGTCGGCGGCGCGACGACGCGGATCTCCCCGGTGCCGAGAATGCGCAGGCCGTGGATGTCGGAGCGCGCGACGCGCGAGTGCAGCACGTCGCCGACGATCGCCACGGTGAGCTTCTTGAAGGCGTCGCTGCCACCCTTGTAGCGGCGGATTGTGAACAGGTCGAGCAGGCCCTGCGTCGGATGCGCGTGGCGGCCGTCGCCGGCGTTGAGGATGGCGACGCCCGGCGCGGCGTGCTCGGCGAAGAAGTGCGCGGCACCGGACGATTCGTGGCGGATCACGAACATGTCGGCCTGCATCGCCTCGAGCGTCTTCAGCGTGTCGAACAGGGTTTCGCCCTTGGACGTCGACGAGGCCGCGACCTGCAGGTTCAGCACGTCCGCCGACAGGCGCTTGGCGGCCAGCTCGAAGGTCGTGCGCGTGCGCGTGCTCGGCTCGAAGAACAGGTTGATGACGGTGCGGCCGGACAGCGTGTCCTGCTTCTTGTCGTGACCGCGCAGCACCTGATCGTGCGCTTCGGCTTCGTCGAGGATGTCGAGCAGCAGCTCGCGAGGCAGGCCTTCCAGTGTCAGCAGATGGCGCAGGCGGCCGTGCGCGTCGAGCTGGAGGTCGCGTCTGGTGTCCGGGGTGCTCATGCTGGGCGCGTATTCTCGCCCAGCGTGCGGCGGATTGCGATGCTTCAGGTGCTTGCGGTCCAGTTCTGGACCTTCAGGCCGGGAACGCGCTTGAATTCGCGTTCGTTGTTCGTCACCAGAATCAGGCCGGCGGCTTTTGCATGCGCTGCGATCCAGAAATCGTTGCCGCCGATGGTTTCGCCCCTGGCTTCGAGCGCCGCGCGGATCGCGCCGTATTCGTCCGCCGTGGACGCCGGCATGTCCAGAACGGGCAGCAGCGTCACGAGATCGGCGAGCTTCGCCAGCGCCGCTTCGCGCTGCTGGCTCTTGCGCGCGCCGTACAGGAGTTCGCCGTAGGTAACGACGGACAGCGCAGCGTCACCGGCCTTGAGCTTCTGGAAGCGCGCCAGCACCTCGGGTGGGCGCTTCTGCCGGATGTAGATGCAGATGTTCGTGTCGAGCAGAAAGCGCGCCACGTCTCAAAGACCCTTGCGCTTCTGCGGCGACGGATCGCTGCGGCCTTCGGCGAAGAAGTCGTCGGGCATGTCGGCGAGCAGATGGAACGCCGTGGCCATCCCTTTTGGCACGGCCTTCAGCACGATCTCGTCGCCGCGACGGAAGATTTCCACTTCGGAGACGTCGAGCCGAAACTGCTTGGGCAGCCGCACGGCCTGACTGTTGCCGGACTTGAAGACTCGTGCGATGGTCATGACGGCGCTCTCACTGTATATACGGTAAAGTATATGGCTGCGATGGCCGCCTGCACAGCGGTCGGGCGCGAAAAGTGATGCCGGCGATTGCAATGACTCCATCCTGCTAGGCCGGTGGCTGCCGCAATATCCAGCCGTTTCCGTCCGGGTTCGTTGAACAGGGCGTAACGGCCCCAGGGTTCTTGCTTGATCTCGCTGAGGCGCAGGCCACGGCTCGTCAAAAGCGCATGTTCGGGCATCGATCCGGCCCCATCGGTTCTTCCCGGACCAGCCCGCGGCCGAGTACGTCCCGGTAGAAATGCTTGGCGCGCTGCTGATCGCTCACGGGCACTGAGACGATCGCGAAGCTATGGATGGTCATGGGAGGCTCCTTCGGGAAGAAATGGTTTCAGGCCTGTTCCGCCAGCCACTGCTCGAGAATCACCCGCGCCGCGTGCGCGTCGCGGTCGCCCTTGCGCACGCGACGCGTCATGCGGCCGCTGGCGCGTGCGTCGCGCAGTGCGTCGTCGGCGGCGCGCGAGGAATAGCGCTCGTCGGCGAAGTGGACGGGCAGGGTGTGGCGCTGCGCGAGCTGCGCGGCGAAGCGGCGCGCGGCGGCGCTCGTTTCTTGTTCGCCGCCATGCTCGTCAAGCGGCAGTCCGACGATCAGCGCGGCGGGCCGCCATTCGCGGATCAGCTTTTCGATGGCCGGCCAATCGCCGCTGGCGAGCGCGGGCAGCGGCCGCGCGGCCTGTGTGAGATCGTCGCCGAGCGCGACGCCGACGCGTTTCTCGCCGTAATCGAAGCCGAGGTATGCCGGCACCGGACTAGGCGTGCCCCGCGCCGCCGGCCAGTTGCGTGACGTCCACGCCGAGCAGCCGTGTCGCCGCCTGCCAGCGCTCGCGCGCCGGCAGTTTGAACAGGATCTGTTCGTCGACCGGCGCGTTGAGCCAGGAATTGTGCAGGATCTCGCTCTCGAGCTGGCCGGCGCTCCAGCCGGCGTAGCCGAGCATCACCAGGAAGTCGTGCGGGCCTTCGCCCTTGCCGATCGCGCGCAGGATGTCGCGTGAAGTGGTGATGAACAGGCCGTCGGACACTTCGAGGCTCGATTCCCAGCCGCCCGGCTGGCGGTGCACGACGAAGCCGCGCTCGGGCTGCACCGGCCCGCCCCAGAAGACGATCGAGTCGTCGTCGAGCGCGTCGTGCTCGAGACCCATCTGCTCCATCATGTCGCCGAGCTTCAGATCAGTCGGGCGATTGATGACGAGGCCGATCGCGCCGTTGTCGTTGTGCTCGCACAGCAGCGAGACGGTCTGCGTGAAATGCTCGTCGTCGAGACTCGGCATCGCCACCAGGAACTGATGCTTCAGATAGTCGTCGATGAGGGCTGGTTCGCTCATGGTTTCAGTATCGGACCCGCTCCGGGGCGCGACAAGCGCCGGTCCGCCGAACGGTCGTGCGCGAATGGCGCATCTGCACGGTCAGGTGCGCCCGACCGCCGCCGCTCGATGGCGGCCATCAGCAGGCCGCCGATGTCGGTGCCGAACGCGGCGTCGATCTCGCGCGCGCAGGTGGGGCTGGTGACGTTAATCTCGGTCAGATGCTCGCCGATGACGTCGATGCCGACGAACAGCAGCCCGCGGCGCTTCAGTTCCGGCCCGACCGTTTCGGCGATTTCGCGGTCGCGGCCGGTGAGCGGCCGTGCCTCGCCGCGGCCGCCGGCGGCGAGGTTGCCGCGCGTCTCGCCGGCCTGCGGGATGCGCGCGAGGCAGTATGGCACCGGCTCGCCGTCGACGACCAGCACGCGCTTGTCGCCGTCCCTGATCGCCGGCAGGTACTTCTGCGCGACGATGGTGCGCGTGCCGTGGCGCGTCAGCTCCTCGATCACCGCGCCGAGATTGCGGCCCGACGGATCGACGTGGAACACGCCCATGCCGCCCATGCCATCGACCGGCTTGTAGATGACGTCGCCGTGCTCGGCGTGGAAGGCGCGCAGCGTCGCGGCGTCGCGCGCGAACAGCGTCGGCGGCGTCAACTGCGGGAACCAGGCGGTGTACATCTTCTCGTTGCAGTCGCGCAGCGACGCGGGTTTGTTGACGACGAGGCAGCCGGCCGCCTCGGCGCGCTCGAGGATGTAGGTCGCGGTGACGTACTCGAGATCGAACGGCGGATCCTTGCGCATCAGCAGCGCATCGAGGCTGCCGAGCTCGATGCTCTGCGCGTCGCCGAGCTCGAACCAGTGCTGCTTGTTGTCGAACACCGTGACCGGCCGTGCGCGGCCCATGGCCACGCCGTCGCGCAGCCAGAGATCGGCCAGTTCGAAATAGCGCAACGACCAGCCGCGCTTCTGCGCCGCGAGCATCAGCGCGAGCGTCGTGTCTTTGTAGGGTTTGATGGACCCGATCGGGTCCATGACGACGCCCAGCGTCGGTGCTCGGTCGTGGCTGTTCATGCCGCGGAGCGTAGCGGCAAAGGCCTCCCGCCGGTAGGGCGTATGGACAGACTCAGTCGTCGAGCGGCGATTCGCCGACGACGGCGACGGTCAGCGCGTCCGGGCCCGCCGCATCGATGCGCAGCGTGTAGCGCTCGTCGGCCTTCAGTTCGTAGTTGGTCGAGAGTGGATGCCCTCGTCCCAGCAAATCGGGTGCCAAGATGACGCCGGTGGTTCCGACCGGTACGGCGCTAGGCGGCGGCGCTGGCGGTTTCGCTGCGCACTTCGGTGACCGCGACGATCTCGCGCGCCGCCGCCAGCGCGGCGAGGCGGGCGACGACGCCGTAGGCGTAGAAGCGGTTCGGCCGCTCGTCGGGGCCGCAGCTGTGGTCCGGTGCGCAGCAGGGTTCGTCGAAGGCCAGCGGCTCGAAGCGCATGCCCGGCGCGTTGAGGTTCTCTTGGTTGCCGCGCTGCGAGTTCAGGCGGTAGAAGCCGCCGACCACGAAGCGGTCGATCATGTAGACGACGGGTTCGGCGGTGGCCTCGTCGGCACCCATCTTCTCGAAGGTGTAGACGCCTTCCTGGATGATCGCGCCGGTGACTTCGCGGCCTTCCTTGGCGGATGCCATGTGCGTGCGCGCCTTGCGGTTCATGTTGCGCACGTCCTCGACGCTCTTCGCCGTCATCACGCCCATGCCGTAGGTGCCGGCGTCGGACTTGACGATGACGAAGGGCTCGTCCTTGATGCCGACCTCCGCGTACTTGGCGCGGATGTCCTCGAGCAGCAACTCGACGTTCGCCTCCAGGCAGTCGACTCCTTCCTGTTTCATGAAGTTGATCTGGCCGCAGTTGCGGAACAGCGGATCGACGAACCACGGATCGATGTCGGCGACGAGCGCGAACTCGCGCGCCACCTCGCGGTAGAAGCCGAAGTGGTTGGACTTCTGGCGCAGATGCCAGCCGAGATCCGGCGGCGGCACCACGTCCTGCTCGATGTCCTTGAGGATGTCTGGCACGCCGGCCGAGAGATCGTTGTTGAGCAGCACCGTGCACGGATAGAAATCGCCGACGTGCACGCGGTCGTCGCTGCGCTGCAGCGGTTCCAGCAGCAGCTTGCGGCCGGAGATTTCCAGCGTCAGCTCGGTTGGCTCACGCAGCTCCGGCAACAGGGAACCGATGCGCACGTGAAAGCCGGCCTTCTTGATCAGGCCGTACAGCGTCGCCACGTTCTCGAGGTAGAACCGGTTGCGCGTGTGGTTCTCCGGCACCAGCAGCACCCCCGAGGCGCTCGGGCAGACGCGCTGCATCGCCGCCTGCAGGGCCTGCACGCACAGCGACTCGAACGCCGGATTCAGGTTGTTGAAGCCGCCGGGGAACAGATTGGTGTCGACCGGCGCCAGCTTGAAGCCGGCGTTGCGCAGGTCGACCGAGCTGTAGAACGGCGGCGGCGTCTTCCGCCACTGCTGGCGGAACCAGGCTTCGATGTCGGCGGCGCGCGCCAGCAGCGTCGACTCGAGCATAAGCAGCGGGCCAGTTTGCGCCGTCAGCAGGTGCGGCACGGGGTGCGAGGGCGTGGCGCCCGGAAGCGATGTATTCATGGGAACGGATAGTAACGTAGCGGCGCATGGGCGTTCGGCGGCCGGGACTGCGCGCCTGTGGGGTTGATAGGCGCCACTACAAGGACTGTGCTAAAAAACTGCGCAGCAGAGTTCTGCAACCGCTTGAGGGGGAAGGGAGTGTCAACAGAGGCGAATGCCACGGCCCGGGTCATGGTCATCGACGACAGTCAGACCATACGCCGCACGGCCGAGACGCTGCTCGCGCGCGAGGGCTACGAGGTGGTGACGGCCCAGGATGGCTTCGAGGCGCTGTCGAAGATTGCCGACCACCGGCCCGACATCATCTTCATCGACATCATGATGCCGCGTCTCGACGGCTATCAGGCCTGCGCGCTGATCAAGAACAACCCGCAGTTCCGCTCGACGCCGGTCATCATGCTGAGTTCCAAGGACGGTCTGTTCGACCGTGCCCGCGGCCGCATCGTCGGTTCCGACGAGTATCTCACCAAGCCCTTCACGCGCGACGAGCTGCTGAGTGCGGTGCGCACGCGCGTCCGTCGCTAGGGCCTGTCGACGCCATGGGCACCGAGCTGCGGGCGCTGCGCGATGATCCTTACACCCTGCTCGAACGCATCGAGGAGCGCCTGCAGGCGGCGCGGCTCGACAGCGCCGGCGGCCAGGCGCAGAGCTGGACCGGCCTCGGCTTCCGGCTCGGCCCGCACTGGCTCGTGGCGCCGCGCGAGGATGTCCGCGAAGTGATCGCGCCGCCGCGCACGACGCGCGTGCCGAATGCGCGGGCCTGGCTGTCCGGCCTCGCCAATGTGCGCGGCGAACTGCTCGCCATCGTCGATCTGCCGCGTTTCTTCGGCCTGCCGGCGGCGGAGACGGCGCGCGGTCAGCGCGTGCTCGTGCTGAACTCCAGGCGCATGCCGGTCGGCCTGCTGGTCGACGAGATCGCCGGCTACCGCCAGTTCAGCGCCGGCGAGCAGCGCCACGAGATGCGCGCGACGGCCGAGCCGTTCACGCCGTACCTGCTCGGCGCCTTCGTCCGCGAGGGCCAGCCGTGGTACGCCTTCAGCCTGCACCGGCTCGCGCAGAGCGAGACGTTCCGGGGCGCCGCCGCATGAATGCGCGCGTCAAGCCCGCGCCGCTCGGTGGCCTGCACTGGGTGCGCGGCGAGCTCGACCAGAGCGTCGCGCGCGCGCGCGCGCTGATCGAGCAGCACGTCGAGAATCCGGACGAACCGCTGCCGCTGCAGCAGGCATACGTCGAGCTGCACCAGGTGCGCGGCACGGCGGCGATGATCCGCTGCGTCGGCGCCGCGCTGCTGGCCGGCGAGATGACGGCCGGCCTGCACGATCTGTTGCAGGGCCGGGTGCGCGAGACCGAAGTGCTGTACAGCGCGCTGCTCGGCGGCACCATGCAGATCGCCGACTATCTGCAGGCGCTGGCCGAGGACATGGCCGATTGCGCGCTGATCATGCAGCCGGCGATCAACGAGCTGCGCCTTGCGCGCGGCCAGCCGGTGCTGACCGAGACCGAGCTGTTCGTCGGCCAGATGCAGGCGCTCGACCGGCAGCTGCCGCTGCCGGACGGTCTCGCGCCGGGCGCGCAGCAGCAGGCGCAGCGCTATCTTCCGGCGTTCCAGGCGTCGCTGCTGGCGTGGATCCGCAACGCGCCCGACGCGCAGACCGCCGAGGCGCGCATCGGCAAGATCGTCGAGCAGCTCGCGCAGCACGCCGCGCATGCCGAGACCCATCAGCTGTGGCGCGTGGCCGCCGCGGCGATCGAGGCGCTGCTCGGCCGGACGCTCGAGGATTCGCTGGATCTCAGGCGCCTGTTCGGCCGCGTCGGCCAGCAGGTCAAGCAGCTCGCCGAAGCCGGCGAGGCGGCCACGCTCGGGGCGGCCCGGGAGCTGTCGCTGCAGCTGCTGTTCCAGGTCGGCCGTTCGCGCAGCCGCGGCGTGCGCGTGCAGGCGCTGCGCCAGCACTTCCAGCTCGACGCCTATCTGCCGGACGGCGCCGAGCTCGACGCGCGTCGCCGCCGCATCCACGGGCCGAGTACGTTCCTGCTCGCCAAGGTGTCGGACGAGATTCGCGCCGACTTCGCGCGCGTCAAGGACCACATCGATCTGGTCGTGCGCGCCGGCGGCGCCAGCGCCGACGGCTTCGCCGGGACGCGCCGGAACCTGCAGCGCATCGCCGACGTGCTCGGCGCGCTCGGCCTGCGTCTGCTGCAGCAGACCGTGGTCAACCAGGCGCGCGCGCTCGAGGCGCTCGGTGCCGACGCCGAGCTGACGCAGTGGCTGACGCTCGCCGAATCGATCCTGCGCGTCGAGAACTCGCTCGAGGAGGCGCTGTTCCGCCAGCTGTGGCCGGCCGACGGCAAGCCCGAGCTGGTCGAAGCGACGCCGACGCCGCGCGACTACGCCGAAGGCGTGCACGCGCTGTATCGCGAATCGCTGGTCAATCTCGCGCGCGTCAAGCAGGCGGTCGACGAGTTTCTGAAGAGCGGCTCGACCGCCGAGCTGCCGGACGCCGTGCTGCTGATCGACGAGGTCGCCGCCGGCTTCGAGATCCTGCGCCGTCATCGCGTCGCCGAGTCCGTGCGCCGCCTGCGCCGCTTCGTCGCCGGCACGCAGTTCGCGCGTCTGCGCGACGGCCGCGGCCTGCCGGAGCGGTTCGCCGACACGATCGCCGCGCTCGAGTACTACATCGAGGCGGAGCGCGACGAATCGCCGCTGACGGAGGTGCTGCCGGGCCAGCTCGACGGTTTCCTCGACGCGCTGACGATGCCGGCCGGCGAGTCCGTCGCCGCAACGCTGCCCGAATCCGCGCCGTTCGCGGCGGCGGCGCCCGAGGCGGTGGACGGAGCGCCGCCGGCCGCCGTCGCCGATGCGGCGCCCGCCGACATCGACGCCGAGATTCGCGACATCTTCCTCGAGGAGGCCGGCGACGTGCTGGCCACGCTGCGCGCCGCGCTGCCGCCGTGGGCGCGCGATCCGCGCGACCGCGAGCGCCTGACGACGATCCGCCGCGCGTTCCACACGCTGAAGGGCAGCGGCCGCACGGTCGGCGCCAACGTGCTCGGCGAATTCGCCTGGGCGATCGAGACGCTGCTGAACCGCTGTCTCGACGGCTCGGCGACGGCGTCGCCGGGCATCGTGCGGCTGATCGGCGAGGCGGTCGATCTGCTGCCGCAGCTGATCGACGCGTTCCGCGCCGGCGGCGACATCGACGGCAGCGCCGATGCGCTCGCCGCGCGCGCCGGCGAATACGCCGAAGGCCGCGATCCCGAGGCGGCCGGCGAGCCGGGCATGGCATCGATCTTCCGCGACGACGCGCGCGAGAAGCTGGCCGACGTGCAGGCCTGGCTGGCACGGCTCGATCACGGCCAGACGCGCCATGCGGTCGACGGCGTCGCGATCCGCGCCTATCACACGCTGCGCGGCGCCGCGCGCATCGTCGACGCGCCGGCGATCAGCGAGCTGGCCGGCGCGCTCGAGCTGTGGCTCGAGCACCAGGCCGAAGGCGGCGGCACGATCGACGACGCGGCTCTGAGCCTGATCGAGGCGGCGACCGACACGCTGCTGAAGTGGAGCGAACAGGTCGGCAGCAAGGCCGTGCAGCAGCAGGACGCGCGGCTGTGGCTCGAGCAGATCGAATCGCTGCAGGGCAGCATCGACCGTCTGCACGACGAAGACGAAGCGCGGCAGCTCGCCGAGATCTTCGCCGGCGAGGCGTTCGATCTCGTGCAGAAGGCCGAGGGCCTGATCGGCGACTGGGCGCGGGCGCCGGGCGACCGCGCCGTGCGCCAGGATCTCAAGGTGGTGTTCCATACGCTGACCGGCGCCGCGCTGATGGCCGGATGCCCGGCGGTCGGCAACGTGGCGCGCGCGCTGCTGCGCCGCGTCGAGCAGGCGCTCGCTGAGCCCGTCGTGCCGACGCCCGCGGCGTTCAAGGCGCTCAACGATTTCTGCGAAGGCATTTACCAGCAGCTCGACGCGTACCGCGACGGCCAGCTCGCCGGCGGCGGCGAGGCGCTCGTCGCGCGCGTGGCGACGATGCGCTGGGACGAGACGGTGGACACGGCCGACGCGCCGCCCGCCGCGTCACTCGCCGTGCCGTCCGTCGCCGCGCCCGCGCCGGCCGACACGGCGTTCTCGCGGGTGCCCGAGGTGCTGCAGTCGCTGCGCCAGGCGGGCGACGCCGT
>JASGFY010000088.1:0-10102 GCA_047605265.1 Solimonas sp. | reverse complement strand
GTGATCGGATGCTTGAGCGTGATCGTGATGGGTTCCTGCATGGGGTACTCCTAGGGGTGTTGATGTCCGCTTTCGCGGGCGAAAGAAAGGGCGGGGAGCATCACGGCTCCTTGAATTCGCCGCACCAATGATTGCCGGGCACCACCGGGTGCCGGCGGTCGGGGTTTACGTTCGGCGCGCGGCGGCGGCAGTCACCCTGTCCGGCACTCTCAAACCGCGTAACGCATTCGTTTGGAAACATGGGCGGCCGCGCTGGCGTGCGGTATTCATGGCTGTATGGCGCGCTGCGTTCCCAGTAGTAGCGGCAGGCCGTGCATGCGCGGGGGCTCATTGGCTCCCCGCACTGTCGTCGAGCAGCGACCACCGGGCGTTGAGCAGCGCTACACGCTCCGCGCACAGCTCATGCTCAGGCGGCCATTCCGATGTGGGGACAAGATGCAGGACCGCCGCCTGTTCGACCTCGCGCTGCACGTCGGTGAGGATGGCGCGCGCCGTCTCGGCGTCCCATACCATCAAGGGAACGACGTAGGCGCGGCCGGCCAGCTCGACGGCCAGTTCCTCGGCGACGCGCAGGCCCAGCAAATCCACCACCTCTTGAACCGGCTCGCGACGCGCACGGGAGAAGCGGATCGCGTCATAGCCGTTCGCAGACAGCCAGCCCGCGAGCGCTGCCGCATGCTCGACGCCGCACACGACGGCAAAATCCAGCCACCGGACATAGGCGCATTCGTCGGGCGAGGCATACACGTCTTCCGAAACTTCATCATCGCCGGTCCCGGTGGTGCGGAAGCCGCCATAGCGCAAGGCGGCGAAATTCTGAACGCCGCCGCCCGATCTCAGTGCAGCGATGGTTTCGCGCAATGCATCCTCGACAGCCAGCGGACACGGATACTTGCCGGCGTAGCGCAGTGGGCGGGTGGCGCTCATGACACCACCTCGCCGGTTTCGCCCGCGAAACGCTTGACGGCGCCGGCCACCTCGCCAACGCTGCCAGCGGTGGCGCGGGCCGCCACCAAGCGGGCGACGAGCGCGCGCAGTTCGTCATTGCTGGCACCGCGAATCTTGGCCTTCACGTAGGTATCCACTTCATCGCTGGGCCATGCGACCGACTGCGCGCCAAGGCGAACAGGCGGCATCAACAGGCCATCGCGGATCAGGGAATAGATTTGCGTGCGGCCAAGGCCGATGCAGGCGCTGAGTTCGGGGAACCTGCACAGGTGGGTTCCGAATGTGGGGGCATTTCTTCGCATGGGTTCGTCCGGCTGGTTGAAGATGCGGACCATGCTCACAGCGCGATCTTGGCCGGTCGCTGTTGGCAGCCAGAAATTCCAGCCAGCATTGAACGGAAAGCCTTTTTTACTGGCCGGCGTTTTTCATTTCCGCCCATGCGGCGGCGATCGCCTTGCGGAGCGCGCTTTCAGTGATCTTGTCGCGCTTGGCGGAGTCCTCGTCTTGGCCGATGACGCAGCGCGCAGATGCGCTGTAATTGCCTTTGCAATTGTTCCGCGTCATGTATGCCTCAATGCCTTTTTCGACATACGGCTTCAGCAACCTTTCGCGCTCTGCTTTCGCCTCGGCTTTTGACTGCATGCCAGCCGCGCCGGCCCTCGCGTTCTTTCTGCCCTGTGCTGCCTGCGCTGCATCCAACTCAGGCCACCACCGGCGCAGGCCGTCGCCATGATTGGGCGGCCATGCGTTTGCCTCATTCAGCCAAGCCGCCACGGCGTCACGACGCAGCCAGACCGTGCCGGGGATATTTACGGTGCGCGGGGCCGTGCGCTCCCATAGCTCGCGGATACCACCGGAATCGTCCCATATGCTCGAATTGCGTCCCCTTGAAGACACGCCCCACCCTTGCGCAGGCGCGTGCCGAACCTCTTTCCTGTCGGGCTCCTTCTCGAACTTGAGCGCGCCCGATGACATGGCGTCTTTCAGAATGCCCCCGAAGCGGTTTCGTGCGAGGCGGACTCGCAGCGCATTCCCATCGGGCGCGCTCAGTGGAAACGCCACCGCTATCACGTCCGCCAAGCTCAGGCGATCCGGCAAGCATCCAAGATTTGCCCTTTCTTCAATGCTCAGTCCTTCCGGGTTCTGCCGTAGCAGCGCATCAACCATTGCACGATCCTCCCAGCGAGATTGCGGACTCAATCGATATAGATGGTGGCCTCGCCGTACTTGCGCTTGATGATCGCCAGCGCCTGACGGGCTCGATCTCTGTTGTGAAACCACGGCGTGCGCAGTTCCTTGCCGTTGACGCAATACAGAACGCACCGCTTCAAGGAATCAAAGTCGGCCGCCAGGCGGGCTTCGATCCTGCGGCGGCGCACCTGCGCGGCGCGATGCTCGTGAAGCTTTGTGATCCTGTTCCTGTCCGACCTCGAAAGCGCCCGCATCGTCTCAAAGTCCGCCAGCAGCAAATGGCCTGCGTCGCGCCATACAGCGCCGGACCCGGATAGCGACTCAATCAAGACCTGAATTTTTCCGCCGCGCAGGCGGTACGCCGCAAAGCGGAGCGTGGGAACAGCCGCGATCCTGCGTTGATGCACCGCAGAGGCCTGGGCGCTCATGACACTGCCGCCTGCATGGCGGCCGTCGCGGCATCGACAAGGCCGCACGCCAGCTCGGATAGGTAGTGCACGCCCATCATCGCACTGTTCCGCTTGGCGGAGTCAGCAAACACATCATCAACAATGCTGTCGGTAATCACGGATATGGCGGAGAGCACATAACCCGAATGCTGCAAGACCGCGAGCACCGGAATGCCGGGCAGCACGGCGCAGACTGGCCCGCTATGGCGGGTGCCTGAGATATCGAGGAACGGAAAATTTTTTGGAAGCGTGACCGCCGATATTGCGGCGTCGTTTTGCTGCTTGGCCATGTCGGCCTCCCTGTGCTGGTGTGAAAGACCAACGCGAGAACGGACGAGCCGCGCCCGCGTTGGGTGCTCAGGAGGCTAAGAACCGGCGTAAGTCGGCGGGCTGATTTCCCCTTGCGGGGTCTTGTATTCGCCGCCCTCCCGAGCGCTGAAAGGCGCACAGGCACAACAAAGCCGGCTGACTGTCGGGGCCGGCTGTACCGCTTACGCTTAGGGTTCTTAGGCCCCGTTCCTAAATGCGGCACGCCAGATCGGCAGCGTTCAAGGGGGAGGGCTTGCGGTGGTGCGCGCCGAAGGCGCGCCGCTGTTGATGCTGTTCTAGTTTTTGCTCTTGGCGGCCGCCTCCGCCGCTTGCAGGGCGAGCAGCACGGCGCGGCGCACCCATGCGGATGTGCTCAGCATTTCCAGATCGGCGACAACCTTGATGCGGTCCGCCATGTCCGACGGCACGCGCAGCGCAATCGTTTTGTCCTTGTCCATGATGTTTTTCCAAGCCCGGGCGGGTGTTTTCAGTGTCTGACAATCGTTAACGTTTGTGTACTGCCATGTCAGTATGTCAGCAGTGGGGAATGCATGCCTGAAACGGCATCCCGGACCCTGAAAACCCTGTTTTTCCGCCTGTTCCCACTCATTTGTTCCCGGCGGGAACGGGAACACGGAAATAGCGGGAACAAAATTATTATTTAATATTCAAGTTATTACGTCATTTGTTCCCGCGTTCCCGCTGTTCCCGCTCATTTTTGATAGAGGAGCAGGCAGAGAGTGAAAAAGGGATGACAGGGGGGCCGAAGATGGGGCGGAAATGGCAGTAGCGGGATGCATCGGCATGCCGGCTGTCAGCCGTCAGGCGGCACGCAGCGCGACGACATTTCGACGCTCGCGCAGCACGTCCAGGTAGTCCGCCCATGCCTGCATCATGGCCTTGCGTTCATCGAGGAAAGCCGCGCGGTCATAGGCGGCGCCGAGCGGGCCGGCGGCCTTGTGCGATAGCTGGCGCTCGATGGCATCCGGTTTCCAGCCCATTTCCGCCAAGAGACTGCGGGCCATCGCACGGAAGCCGTGCGCGGTCATTTCCTCATTGCTGAAGCCCATGTTGCGCAGGGCCTGCCGCACCGCGTTTTCGGACAGCGGGCGCAGCTTCGTCTTTGGGGTCGGAAACACGTAGTGCGGCGCGTAGGGCTTCAGATCGAGACCACGGCCGGTCAGCGGGTGCAGATCGCGCAGGATCGCCACCGCCTGAGCAGGCAGCGGCACGATATGGCTTGCGCCGGTGTGCCGCTTCGTCTTGTTGACGACGTAGCGCCATTCAGCAGCGTCAAGATCAAGCTGCGACCACTCCATGCGGCGAATCTCGCCAGGGCGCTGGAACAGCAAGGCGGACAGCTTCAGCGCGGCGCGCACTTCAGGCGTGCCCTTGTAGTCGTAGATGGCTCGCATCAGGCGCGCCACGTCATCCGGTTCCGTGAACGCGGCGAAGTGACTGACGGGCTTCGCGCGGCGCTCGCCCTTCAGGGCCTGCGTCGGGTCGTATTCAGCGATGCCGCGCCGGATCGCGTAGCGGAACACCTGCCCGACGATGGTCCGCGCACGGCGCGCGGTCTCGTCAACGCCCCGTTCCCGGATGCGGTCGAAGATGGTGATCAGCTCGCGCGTCTTGATCTCGGCAATCGGGCGGTCGCGAAGGTAGGGCAGCACGTCACGGTCGAGCATGCGTCCCACCGTGCCCTGGTATTCGTCGGAATTGGCGGCCAGTTCATCGGCCTTCCAACGGATCACCACCGCCGCGAAGGTGCAGACGGTGGCGGCCGCTTCAGAGTCGCGGGACTCGCGACGGTGGGCGCTGGGATCGGTGCCGGTCGCCAACAGCCGGCGGGCATCGTCGCGGCGCTGGCGGGCGACGCTCAGCGGCACGGCCGGATAGACGCCAAGTGACAGCAGCTTTTCCTTGCCGCCGTAGCTGTAGGCGAAGCGCCACCACTTGGAACCATTGGGATTCACCAAGAGGAACAGGCCGTCCTCACGGGGCAGCTTGTACGGGGCGGCCTTTGGCTTCGCGGCGCGGATCAGGGTATCGGTCAGCATGGGAGTTACCCGACGGTGAGAATTTCACCGCAAGTTACCCGGATAGTTACCCGATGCAAGGGCCGGCTGCGTGCGAACGGGTGCGAACGGGTAAAAACAACAACCCAAAGAAAAACCGCGCATTTGCGCGGTTTTCTGAACGGGTCGGAACAGGTCCGAATGACACATTGGTGGCCGGGGACGGAATCGAACCGCCGACACGGGGATTTTCAATCCCCTGCTCTACCGACTGAGCTACCCGGCCGGGTGCTGCGGGCCGCGTATTAAAGCGGCGGGCATCGGGTACGTCAAGCGATGCGTTTCATTCGCTCTTCGGCGCCGGCGGCACGTAGCCGGTCTGGGTGAGTTCGCCGCCAAAGAAGAACTTCTCCATTTCTTCGCCGAGCAGCTTGCGTGCGCTGGCATCGGCGAGTTGCAGGCGGTATTCGTTGATCAGCCGCGTCTGGTGCTGGATCCACATCTGCCAGGCTTGCTTCGATATCTGCTCGTAGATGCGTTTGCCGAGCGCGCCGGGCATCGGCGGGCGGTCGAGACCTTCGGCGTCGATGCCGAGCTTGACGCAGTGGACGGTGCGGCTCATCGGGAGTTCGCTTTCTGCAGGGAGTCGAGCATTTTACGGATCGGGGCCGGCAGGCCCAAGCGCGCGAGTTTTTCGGGGGCGAGCCACTGCCAGCGGTTTTCGGCGATGGCATCGCCCTGCGCCGTCGCGTGGATGCGCTGGGGCGTCAATTCGTAGTCGAAATGCGTGAATGCGTGCGTGAAAGCCGGGAGCGTCCGCGGTGGGTCGCCGCGCAGCGATTGCGCACGCAGCCAGTCGGCGAGCGGCGGATCGCCTTCGCCGAGCAGCGGCGGACACCAGAGGCCACCCCAGAGGCCGGCCGGCGCGCGGCGTTCGAGCAGCAGGCGGCCGTCGGCGTCTTCGATCAGCAGCAGTAGCGCCTGGCGCTGCGGCCGCGCGCGTTGCGGCTTGGCGCCGGGATGGTCGGCGATGGTGCCGGCGATCCGCGCCCGGCAATCGTCGGCGACCGGGCATAGCAGGCATCTCGGATGGCGCGCGGCGCAGACCGATGCTCCGAGATCCATCAGCGCCTGCGTGTAGTCGGCGAGGCGCGCGTGCGGCAGGTGTGCCTCGGCTTCGGCCCACAGTCTTTTTTGCACGGCCGGCGTGCCGGGCCAGCCGGGTACGGCGGCATGGCGCGCAAGCACGCGACGCACGTTGCCGTCGAGGATGGCGTGGCGGTCGCCCCAGGCCTGCGCGAGGATCGCGCCGGCCGTCGAACGGCCGATGCCGGGCAGGGCGGAGAGCGCGTCGATGTCGCGCGGAAACTCGCCGCCATGTTCGGCGGCGACGACTTGCGCGCAGCGATGCAGATTGCGCGCGCGCGCGTAGTAGCCGAGGCCGGCCCACAGGGAGAGCACGTCGTCGGGCTGCGCGGCGGCGAGCGAGGCGAGATCGGGAAAGCGTTCGAGGAAGCGCGCGAAGTAGGGAATGACGGTGCTGACCTGCGTCTGCTGCAGCATGATTTCCGACAGCCATACACGGTACGGCGTGCGCGGATGCTGCCACGGCAGATCGTGCCGGCCGTGGTCGTCGAACCAGGCCAGCAGGCGTTCGGCAAAGGGTTTCATGGCGACAGCGTACCGTGCCGGCGCGCGAGCGCGAGCTTTTCGATGCCCTGCGCGGTCGACTGCGCCTGCCGGCGCATCGCGCGTTCGATCATCCACGGACCGAGCAGCGGCGGCACCCAGAAATCCGGTTCGAGTTCGGCGCGGAACCACAGGCAGGTTCGCGTCTCGCAGGGATCGAGCCGCCACGCGGCAACGCCGTAGCGCAGGTTGCTGAGTGTCGGGACGACCGTGGCGTCGAGGCGATAGCCCTGCGCGTCGCGCGCGTCGTGGACGTCCTGCACCTGATACATGCGCGCGCAGAAGAAGCTCACGCAGACACGCACCGTCGTGCGCCAGCGCTCATTGCCGGCGACGACGGCCGGCAGGGCTTCGACTGCTTCGACGGCGCCGTTGATGCGCGGCAGATTGTGGAAGTCGCGGAAGACGACGTAGGCATCGTCGGCCGAAGCGTCGAGCCTGGCGTGCAGTTCGATCCGGTAGCGCGCACCCTCGCGGGTGACTTCGACGTCGTCGACCGTCGCCGCCGTCGCCGGCGCGCAGACCGCACAGCCCAGCAGCAGGACGGCGCGCCTCACAGATCGTTCTGCTGTTCCGCCGGTTGCTCTTTTTTCTTCTTCTTGCCGAACAGCAGTTCATCGAGCTTGTCGTTGAGCTTCTGCTTGATCTTGGGATCGGCGAGCTTTTCCTTGATCTTCTGTTCGGCCTTCTGGCGCACGGCGTCGCTGATCTCGATCTTGTACTTCGGCTTCCACAGGCTGCCGGTCAGACGGATCGGGATCGTCACGCCGTTGAGCTGCGACAGTTCCTTGCCGCTCTGGTCCTGGCTCGTTCCGACGATCGTCGGCCTGGCCGTATAGTTGATCGTCTCGTCGACGAGATTGATGTCGCCGGCGCCGCCGACGCGGAACAGCGGGCTGGTCGCGCTGAGGTCTTCGCTGTGCAGCACGCCGTTGCTGACGGTGCCGCTGACCGAGATCGCCGTGAAGTCGGTTTCCGGCGCGCTGGTCTCGCGGTAGTTCAGGTCGCCTGCCAGCGCCGCTTCGGCCTTGCGGATCAGGGCCCCGAGGTTGAAGCCTTTGACGGCGCCGTTTTTCGCCTGCGCGGCAAGCTTGCCGGACAGCGTGCGGCGCAGGTCGCCGTAGGTTTTGCCGCGGCCGGCAAGGTCGGCGCTGAAATCGGCGACGCCGCTGACCGTGTCCTTGCCCGTGAGGTCGAGCAGGAATGGCGCCGCCTGGAACGACGACAGCTGTGCCTTCAGGGCATAGGCCGGCGTCGCGCCCGGCGTGTAACGCTGGCTCAGCGTGAGGCTGCCGCCGTACAGCTGTGCGCTCAGGTCCTGCTGCTTCACGCTGCCGGGGCCGCGGCCGGACAGCTTCAGGCGAACGCTGCTCAGCTTGAGGTTCTTCGCCTTGAGCATGGCGATATCGAAGATGCCTTCGGCGTTGAGCTTGTTCAGTGCTTCGCCCGGCAGATCATGGGTGTTGCGGTCCTTCTTCTCGCCGGACGCGGTTTCGACCTTGCCCGCTTCCCTGGCCTTCGGCGGCAGATAGCGGTCGAGGTCGATGCTGTCGACCTGCAGTGCGAAGGCGAGCGCCAGCGTCTTGAAGTCCTGCACGCTGAGGCTGCCCTTGATCCGGCTCTGGTCGAGCGTGATCGCGACGTTCTGCAGGGCGACGCTGCCCGGCGTGCCGCCGATCTGCGCTGCGAAGCTGGCGTCCGAAAGGGCTTTCGGATCGGCCGTATCGAGCCTGACGCCGAAGGCTTCGAGCAGCTTGCGAGGATTGAACGGCGCGATCGTCACCGGTCCCGACCATTTCGCATGGTCGCTGCCCAGGCCGCTGCCGGCGATATCCGTCGTCAGCGTCAGGTCGGCGGCTTTCAGCTTGCCGTTGGCGAAGCGCAGCGCGCCTTCTTTGAGGTTGTACGCGAGATCGCCGCCGAGCTGCACGTTCTGGCTGCCGCCGGGAATCGACGGGCCGCCGACCCTGGCGTCGACGGTGAGCCCGTTGAGGTTGAAGACCTGCGCGGCGAGATCGGCGATCAGGCGCGTTTTGACCGTCGTGTCGACGTCGTAATCCAACGCCTTGCCCTTGAGGCCGAGCTTGAGGCCGTCGGTGTCGAGCCTCCGGGCGGCGAAGTCCGGCTTGACCGTGCCGGACAGCGTGACATCGGTCTGTGCCGCCGGCGTCTTCGACAGCAAGTTCGCCGACAGTTCGACATCGAACGGGTCGCGCGGCCGCAGCGCGCCGGTCTTGAGCGTCATTTTTTGCAGCTCGTAATGCCGACCGGCCCGCGCGTCGTCGTAGACCACGGCCGCGTCGTCGATTTTCACGCCGTCGATGCCGATGCCGTCGAGCGAGAGCGGCGCTTCGGCCTCGGGCTTCGGCGCCGACGGCTCCTTCGACGCTTCTTGCTGATGCTTGACGAGGTCCTGCCAGTTGCCGACGCCGTCGGCGTTCCGGGCGAGGTTGACGCGCAGGCCATCGAGCGTGACGGCGCTGACCTTGATCTGCCTGTCGAGCAGCAGCGGCATCAGCTGCACGCCGACGCTGACGCTCTTCACTTCCGCGAACGGCTGCTCGCCGAAACCCGCGGCGTTGCCGAGCCGGGCGTCGGCCAGCGATACGCGCAACCACGGAAATACCTTGAGCTTGATGTCGCCGAGCGCCAGTTCGCGGCCGGTTTCCTTCCTCACCGCGTCCTGGAGCTGGCCGCGGTAGTCGTTCGGATCGAACAGCATCACCGCGGCGACCAATGCCGCGATCATCAGCAGCACGAGACTACCGAAGACGAGGAGGACGATTTTCAGCGGTCTGGCCATGGAGGTTTCCTGCGCTTCGGAAGGCGGCGGGCCGGCGCAACCGAGTCCGGCCGTCTGGCCTGCCTATGAGCGGAACGTCGACGCTTTGGTTCACCCGCCGCCGATCGCCTGCACGACCAACACCTCGTCGCCGTCCTGCAGCAGGGTCGTCGCGTGCCGCGAGCGCGGCACGATGGTTCCGTTGACCTCGACGGCGACGCGCCTGCCGGCCAGCTGCAGCTCGGCGAGCAAGGCTTCGATGCTGAGGGACGTGGCGAGGCGGCGGGGTTCGCCGTTGACGGTCAGCTGCATGGGACTTCGGCGGTTTTGAGGACGCGCGGACGCTTGAACTACAATGGTCGCCGCTGCGCGGGTGTAGTTCAATGGTAGAACTTCGGCTTCCCAAGCCGATAGCGTGGGTTCGATTCCCATCACCCGCTCCACTATCTGTTTCTGCGGACATCCGCCGAAATCCAAGAGCATCTGCAAGTCGTTGTCATGCAATGACTTTCAGTCTTTTTGATGTTCCGGTGAATTCCACGGAAATCCGCCTGAAGCCGGGACTTTCATGTCCATCTTTGCGGATGCGACGGCTTCCGGTTTTTTGATGGAGGGGTGCGGCTGATGTGACCAGCATTTGGTTCCTGATGCAGTTCAGGAGCTAAGAGCATCTAACAAAATGATCGTTGCAGTACTCGCCAGCAGATGATCGCACA
>JASGFY010000087.1:0-10174 GCA_047605265.1 Solimonas sp. | reverse complement strand
TGTGCGATCATCTGCTGGCGAGTACTGCAACGATCATTTTGTTAGATGCTCTAAAGCAATGTGCTACTCAATCTCGGGGTAACGTCGATCCCGCCGTCCCTGCTGGCGATGGCGCTGCTCCTGCAATTCCACGAAAACCTCTACGACTGCAAGATGGAGAATGCCTGCCGTATTCGGGGTCGAGGCGCTACAGGCCGGGCCGGCGGCCTTCGCGGATCGCCGTCTCGACGAGGCCGATCACCCAGGTGATGGCGCGCGTCGCGTGCTGCGCGTCGAGCTGCCAGGCGGTGATCAGGCGTTCGTACGACGGCACGTTCCACAGCATGTCGAGGATCGATGCGGCCATCTCGCGGTCGGCTTTCGGCCACTTCGGCGTGGCGCGCACCACCGCGTCGAGCAGCAGATGCCGGCGATGCCGGTCGATCGCCACGAGCGACGGCTCGCCGACGGCGGCCGGCGCCGCCGCGAACGACGACAGATACGCGAACAGCTTGGCGGCGACCTCGGCGAAGTCGCGGACCTCGAGTTGCTCGAGCGATACGCCGGACTCGACGACGAGTCGCTGCACGACGGCATCGCGCAGCGCGCGCTCGGTGGCGAAGTAGCGATGCACGGTGCGCTCGCTGACGCCGGCCCGCTCGCCGACCGCGCGGAACGTCAGGCCGCGCCAGTCCCAGGCGGGAAAGCCGTGCACGAGCTCGGAGCCGGCGACGAGGATGCGCTCGCGCGTGTCGCTGATCTGTTGCCGCCGCAGCGGGCTGTCGTAGCGTCGGCGCGGCCTGGGCTCCGCGCGGCTGGCGCGCTCCACCTCGTCGTCCTGCCCTGTCCTTGACCGGCTCATGCTCGATGTCGTCGTGGGAATGGAGGCACGTCCGCCGTGCGTCCGGCGGCGCTGCCGTCTAGCTTAGCGGAGCGCCGCTTGTCTTCGCAGCGATGCGCCGTGGCGCAAGATCAGCGCACTGGTCGGGACGGGGTGGCCCCGCTGGCGTGGGACTCACGCACACGGCTCGGCCATGCATGGCGCTTGACGTTCAAGACAGTTGCTCCGCCCGCTCGCGGGCGGAGGAGCCAGGGGAGGTGGCCGCCACGGCGCGGGTGCGTCGCTGCCGGCAGCAGCACCACCGCAGTCCGTACAATCGGTGGATTCATAGCCCTTTGCCGCCGATGAATCGTTCACCGCTGACGTACTTCCTGCTGATCGCCAACATCGCGATCTTCGGTCTCGAACTGGTGATCGGCGATCACCTCGTCGAGCGCTTCGCGCTGTGGCCGCTCGGCGCCGGTTTTGCGCCGTGGCAGATCGTCAGCAGCGCGTTCCTGCACGGCAGCCTGATGCATCTGGGCACCAACATGCTCGGCCTGTTCGTGTTCGGCCGTGACGTCGAGCGCGCGCTCGGTAGCCTACGTTTCGCAGCGCTCTACGCGCTCAGCATCCTCACCGCGAGCGCGGCGCAGCTGTTCGTTGCCAGCTGGTTCAGCGCGCCGCAGCCGACGATCGGCGCGTCCGGCGCCCTGTTCGGCGTGATGGTGGCGTTCGCGATGCTGTTCCCGCGCCGCGTCATCGTGCTGCTGTTCCCGCCGATTCCGCTGCCGGCGCCGCTGTTCGTGGTGCTCTACGCGGCGTTCGAGCTGTACTCGGGCGTCACCGGCACGCTGTCGGGCATCGCGCATTTCGCGCATCTCGGCGGCCTGGTCGGCGGCTTCGCGTTGATGAAGCTGTGGCGCGTGCGGCCGTCGCGGCGCTGAGGGCGCTGCGGCTTCATTCGGCGTCGCGCAAATCCTGCAGTGCGCGTTCGATGCCGTTGAGCACCGCAGCTGGCGCATCGAGTTCGAGCAGCAGCTGCTTGCGCTCGGGGCTGATCGGCAGCAGTTCGGCGAGGCGATAGCCGACCCAGGCTGCGTCGTCGAGCCGCTGCGGTGCCGGGAACCGTTCGGCGCCGAGTTCGCCGATCAGCTTGCGCAACAGCTCGCCGAGATAAGCCTGGGCCTTCGGCAATGGCGTCGGATCGGCGGGCTCGAGCAGTTCGACGCGGCCGACGATGAGTCCGTCGTCCTGGGTGCGCCGCTCGAGCAGGCGGAAGCGCGTCTGGCCCTGCGTGACGAGCGTGAACAGGCCCGGCGACGGCACTTGCCATTCGACGATGCGCGCCGTGCAGCCGATCTCGTGCGGAATCGCCGGCCGGCCGACCTCGAAACCGGCGCGGATCAGCACGACGCCGAACGGCGACTCGTCGCGCAGGCAGGCTTTCGTCATGTCGACGTAGCGCGGCTCGAAGATGCGCAGCGGCAGGCGGCCGGCCGGATACAGCACCGCGCCGAGCGGGAAGATCGGGATCTCTAGGATCATGCCCATCGTTGGACCTGCGACCGTACCGGCGTCGATGGTACTGCAGCGACGCCGGGCTTCGTCGATCGCGGCAGGGCTATTGCGCGGCGCGCAGCCGGGCCTCGCGGATGCTCTTGAATTCCGAGCCTGCCTTCCACGTCGGCCAGTCGCTGCCGTTGGCGATCGCGTAGCCGGTCTCGAACAGCAGCTGCATGTCCTGCGCGCCGCCGGACAGATCCCAGTCCGGTTTTATTTCGTCGGACGGCTTGTGGTAGTCGTTGGCGGTGTATTCATCGCGCTTGGCGCGGCCATAGCCGTCCGGCTTGCCGATCACCTCGGTGCCGCGCTCGGCGTACAGCGCCGGCACGCCCTGCTTGGCGAACTCGAACTGGTCGGAGCGGTAGTAGTGGCCCTTCTCCGGCTCGGTGTCGGCGACGACGACGCGGCCCTGCCGGGCGGCGTACTCGGCGAAGCGATCTTCGATCGTGTTCTGGCCGTAGCCGATGACGTTGATGTCGCGCGTCCTGCCCCAGGTGTTGAGCACGTCGGTGTTGAAGTCGGCGAGCGTCTTCGTCAGCGGATACAGCGGATGCGTCGCGTAGCGTTGCGAGCCGAGCAGGCCCTGCTCCTCGGCGGTGACGGAGAGGAACAGCACCGAGCGCTTCGGCGGCGCCGGCAGCGCCTGGTAGGCCTTGGCGATCGCCAGCAGGCCGGCGACGCCGGAGGCGTTGTCGGCGGCGCCGTTGAAGATCGGGTCGGGCAGGCCGTCATGGCGGCCGAAGTGGTCCCAGTGCGCGGTGTAGATCACGTACTCGTCCTTCAGCTGCGGGTCGCTGCCTTCGAGCCTGGCGACGACGTTCCGCGACTTCACCTCACGGATCCCGTTCTCGATGGTGAAGCTGGCCCTGGCCTTCAGCGGCACCGGCTTGAAGTCTTTCGACAGCGCGGCTTTCTTCAGCTGGTAGAAGTCGTAGCCGGCGTCGGCGAACAGCTCGCGCGCCTTGTCCAGCGTGATCCACGACTGCACCGGCACGCGGCCCATGTTGCGGTCTTCGGACGCGAGGCTGAACTGCTCGCCGCTCCAGCTGTTCTGCACGACTTCCCAGGGATACGCGGCGGGCCTGGTCTCGTGGACGATGATCGCCGCGGCGGCGCCGAGCTTCGAGGCGATCTCGTACTTGTACGTCCAGCGGCCGTAGTACGTCATCGCCTCGCCCTTGAACATGGCTGGATCGAGCCGGGCCGGATCGTGCGGGTCCGGGATCGCCGGATCGTTGATCAGCATGACCAGGGTCTTGCCGCGCACGTCCAGCCCTTTGTAGTCGTCCCAGCCGTATTCCGGCGCCTGCACGCCGTAGCCGACGAACACGAGATCGGAGTTCGCGACCTTGACCTCGGGCACGACACGCTGCGTGGCGGCGACGAAGTCGCGGCCCGGCGCCAGCGCGATCGTTTTCCTGCCGGCCCGCAGCGACATCGTCGGCGTGCCGGTGATGCCGACCAGCGGCACGTCCTGCACGTACGTGCCGTCCGGATTGCCCGGCGCCAGCCCGAGCGCCTGGAACTGCGCGGTGAGGTAGGCGACGGTCTTCTCTTCGCCCGGCGTGCCGGGCAGGCGGCCTTCGAACGCGTCCGATGCCAGCACCCGGATGTGCTGCAGGAGCAGATCGGCGGTGATCGCCTGGCTCGCGGCGATCTCCGGCGCGACCGGCGCCGGTGCCGCGCTGACGGGCGCGGCCGGTGGCGGCGACGCGCAGGCGGCGAGGGTGCCGAGCGCGGCTGCGAAGACGATCAGCGATGGGGTTTTCATGTCAGCTCCGTTGCGTGACTCGAAACTCGTCATTGCCGCGTTTGCGGGAATGACGGCGCCTCTTCGATTGTGATGTGCCCGGGGCGCGAATGCCTCATCCGCCGATCCAGCGCTTCAGCCAGGCCTGCACGGTGTCGTGCCACTGCACGCTGTTCTGCGGCTTCTGCACCCAGTGGTTCTCGTCCGGGAACACCAGCAGCTGCGACGGGATGCCTCGGCGCTGCAGCGCGGTGAACGCGGCGATGCCCTGTTCGACGGGGATGCGGTAGTCCTTCTCGCTGTGCACGATGAGCATCGGCGTCTTCCAGTTCTGCACGAAGTTCGCCGGGTTGCTCTTCTCGTAGCTCTGCGGATTCACGAAGTACGGCGCGCCGTGCTCCCACTCGTCGAACCACAGCTCCTCGGTCGAGTAGTACATGGTGCGCGAGTCGAACACGCCGTCGTGGTTGACGATGCACTGGAACGCGTCCGGCCAATTGCCGGCGATCCAGTTCATCATGAATCCGCCGTAGCTGGCGCCGAGCGCTGCGGCCTTGCTGCCGTCGAGGAAGTCGTAGGTCTTCAGCGCGTGGGCCCAGCCTTTCTGCAAGTCCTCGAGCGGCTTGCCGCCCCAGTCCTTCGAGATCGAGTCGGTGAATGTCTGGCCGTAGCCGGTCGAGCCGTGGAAGTCGATGAAGACGACGGCGTAGCCCATGCCGGCGAACACGGCCGGGTTCCAGCGGTAGTGGAAGTCATTGCCCATGCTGCCCTGCGGGCCGCCGTGCACGATGAAGGCGACCGGATACTTCTTGCCCTTCTGATAATTCCACGGCTTCATCACGTAGCCGTAGACGGTTTCGTCGTTCCAGCCGGCGAACTTGAACTGTTCGTAGGCGCCGAACTGGATGTTCTTCAAGCGCCCGGCGTTGACCTGCGTGATCTGCGTGGCCTTGGCCACATTGCCGAGGTCGACCGCGTAGAAATCGGCCGGCGCGTCGAGGCTGTCGAGCGCGTAGACCAGCGTGCTGCCGGCGACGTCGAAGCTGCCGACGTGGCCGTCGCCGGTCAGCGCCTTCACCGCGCCGCTGGCGACGTCGACGGCGAACATCCGGTGCTGGCCGACGTCGTCGGCGTGCGTGTAGATCGTCCTGCCGTCGGCCGAGAACGCCAGCGCGTCGGCCGAGCGGTCCCAGTTCGGCGCGACCTCGCGCACGCTGCCGGTCTTGAGGTCGCGCAGCATGATCGCGAGGCGGTCGGACTCGAAGGTCGGGCGCTTCATTGCGCGGTATGCGAGGTATTGGCCGTCCGGCGAGAACACCGGGCCGGTGTCGGTCGCCTCGTTCGACGCCGTGAGGTTGACCGGCTTCGCGCTGCCGTCGGCCGGCACCCGCCAGAGATCGAGGTTGGTGCTCCAGGCTTCGGTGCGGCCGGCGATGCGCGCGGTGAAGACCACGGTTTTGCCATCCGGCGAGAAGGTGTATTCGGAGTCGTCGCCGAACGGTTTGCTCGGCACGTCGCCGTCGATGTCGCGGCTCAGCAGCGTCGTCGCGCCGAGCCGGCCGTCTTCGCCGAGCGCGGCGCTGAACAGCTGCGAGCGGCTGCCGTTCGACCAAGTGTCCCAGTGGCGGATGAACAGCTTGTCGAACAGCATGCCGGTGTTCTTCCGCGCGTCGAGCGCGTCGAGCTTCTTCTTGCTGGCGGCGATGTCGCCCTGGTCCTCGGTGAAGACGTCGAGCGAGAAGGCGATGCGCCGGCCGTCCGGCGACAGCATGAAGCTGTTGACGTCGAGCGGCAGGTCGGAGACTTGCTGCGCCTCGCCGCCGTTCAGCGGCAGGCGCCAGATCTGCTGGCTGCCGCCGCGCGCCGAGAGGAAGTACAGCGAGCGGCCGTCGGCCGACCAGCGCGGCGTGTCGTTCGAGACCTTGCCCGAGGTCAGCGCGCGCGCCTGCTTCGTCGCGAGGTCCAGCAGCCAGATCTGCGTGATGCCCTTGTTGGCGTCGTAGTCGGTGGTGCGCAGCGTGTACGCGAGCTGCCGGCCGTCCGGCGACAGGCGCGGGTCGGAGACGCGTTCGAGCGTGACGAGATCGCGCGCGGTGAACGGCTGGGAGGAAGACGAGCGGGGCATGGGGCTTGGAGCTGCAATGGCGGTGAGCGACATCGTGGCGAGCAGCGCGCCGGCAAGCAATCGGGACATGGGATCTCCGTGAGTCCGCCGCGGTTCGGGGCAGGCGGCGATAGTAAACGCTGGCGCTGCGCCGGCATTGAGGAAAAACCCCGCGAGGATCACCGGGGACAGCGGCCTGCGCGCCTGTCTACACTGCGGCGACCGCCTGCCGCCCGAAACCGCCATGACCGATTCCAGCCCCGCCGCCCCGCCGGCGAGCGCCGACTTTCTCGGCCACCCGATAGGCCTCTACGTCTGCTTCCTCACCGAGATGTGGGAGCGCTTTTCGTTCTACGGCATGAAGGCGCTGCTGCTGCTGTACTTCATCAAATACCACCGCTTCAGCGACGAGCACGGCTACAACCTGATCGGCGCGTACGGCGGCCTGGTCTACGCGGCGCCGGTGTTCGGCGGGATGGTCGCCGACCGCTGGCTCGGCATGCGGAAAAGCATTTTATTGGGCGGCGTGCTGCTGTGCCTCGGCCATTTCGCGATGGCGATCGAGGGGCACCCGGCGCGCGTCGTCGACGGCGTGATCGTGCGCGACGAAGCGGCGCTGCAGGTGTTCTACTTCGCGCTGGCGCTGATCATCGTCGGCGTCGGTTTCCTCAAGGCGAACGTCTCGACGCTGGTCGGCCGGCTCTACGCCGACGACGATCCGCGCCGCGAAGCCGGTTTTTCGATCTACTACGCCGGCGTCAACGTCGGTGGCCTGTTCTCCGGCGTCGCCTGCGGCTGGCTCGCCGATACGTATGGCTGGGGTTATGGCTTTGGCGCGGCCGGCGTCGGCATGCTGCTCGGGCTGGCGAGCTTCGCGCTTGGCCAGCGGCATTTGCCCGGCCGCGCCGAGGCGCCGCAGCCGCAGCGCCTGCGCGAGCGTCCTTTTTCCGGCGTGCTCGCCGGCGTGACGCGCGAATGGTGGATCTATCTGGCGACCCTGCTCGGCGTCGTCATCGGCTGGCAGCTGGTCCAGCGACACTCGCTGATGGTCGACGTGCCCGGCCTGCCGCCGATGAGCGCCGTGCTGTGGGGCATGCACGCGATTTCCGCCGCGCTGCTGGCGTGGATCGCATGGTTCCTCGTCGCGCGCTGCGATGCGCGGCAGCGGCATCAGATGCTGGTGCTGCTCGTGCTGATCGTCTGCTGCCTGATCTTCTTCACGCTCTACGAGCAGACCTACGGTTCGTGGGTGCTGTTCTCGGACCGCGTGATGAACCGGCGGACCGACTGGTTCGGCTGGCATTGCGAATGGACCGCCGAGCAGCTGACGTCGCTGGGCTCGCTGTTCATCCTGATCCTGGCGCCGCTGTGCGCATGGCTGTGGCCGTGGCTCGACCGGCGCGGCCTGAATCCGGGCAAGCCGATGAAGTCGGCGCTCGGCCTGATCGTCGCCGGCCTGTCGTTCGTCGTGCTGGCGTGGAGCGCGCGCCATCCGCAGGCCAACGGCCTGACGGCGTTCTGGTGGTTCGTGCTCGCGTACTTCGTGCTCGAAGTCGGCGAGATGCTGCTGTCGCCGATCGGTCTGGCCGCGGTGACGGAGCTGTCGGTCGCCAGCGTCGTCGGCGTGATGATGGGCGCGTGGTGGCTCGGCACCGCGTATTCGGAAGTGCTCGCCGCTGCGCTCGGCAAGCTTTCTTCGCTGGACGTGCCGGAGGACGGCGCGCTGGCCGTCGCCGACGCGCTCGCGAAATACGACGCGCTGTTCGTCTGGTCGGCGAAGATCGGCGTCGGCGCCGGCCTCGTCATCGTCGTGCTCGTGCCGCTGCTCCGGCGCGGCATGCACGGCGCGAAATGAGCGTCAGCCCGTCGTCTTGCGCCGCCGCCACAGCGCGGCGAGCGCGAGCGGCATGAACAGCACGCCGCAGCTGCCGCCACCGCCACCGCCGGAATCGCTCGTGGTGGTGCTGCTCGAATCGGAACTCGAGTCGTCGCTCGAAGAATCATCGCTCGAGTCGTCGCTGCAGTCGACGGTGCTGGCGGTGCCGGCGTCCTTGCCGTCGAGCGTCGTGCAGCCGCTGTCGCTGGCGAGCGCCGTTTCCAGCGTCGTGCCGGTCGAGCTCGTCGCCGTCCATGCCTTGTCGAGGCGCGCGAAATAGTCGGCCGCGCCGTTGTTCGAGGTGCCCGAGCATTCGCTGCTGCCGCCGGACAGGGTGCCGACGACGCGATGGTTCTCGTTCAGCAGCCCGGAGCCCGAGGAGCCTTCTTCGGTCGCGCCCTCGCTCCAGGTCACCGACCAGGTGTCGGCCTTGAAGTCGCCGAAGTCGACGCTGCTGACGGCGCTGGCCGTCGTCGTGTACGTGCTGATCTTCTTGTCGTCGGCGGCGGGATGGTGGATGACGACGCCCGAGGTCGGCGCCGTGCTGCTGATCTCCCAGCCCGCGTAGTACACGTCGTAGCTCGACGGCGGCACGCTGGCCAGTTCGAACAGCGTGTAGTCGGTGACGGTCGTGCCGCTGGTGCCGGCGATCAGCGTCTTGCCGGCGATGTTCTGCGAGACCGAGCCGGCGGTGCCGCCGCTGCAGGCCGACGCCTCCACGTTGAAATACGCGCGCGATTTGGCGACGTTGCTGGCGGTGATCTCGCAGTGATGCGCCGTCAGGACCAGCGCGCGATCGTCCTGCTCGGCGTTGTTGAGCAGCGTGCCCGAGCAGAGATATTCGTAGGAGCCGGATACCACCGTGACCAGCACGACGGCGCGGATGTCGTCGCGCCAGTCGTCGCCGGCGCTGCAGGCGACGTTGACCTCGCAGGCGCCCGACGCGCCGGTTCCGATATCGTCGTCCGCGTCATAGGTGAAGCTCTTCGACGTGATATCGCGATAGGCGTGGAACGCGGTCGCCAGCTTCGCGACGAAGCCGCTGCGCTCCGCCGTCGGCATGCGCGCCTCGAACACGGCCGTGTCGCTGCGCACGATCGGCGACACGAATTCGCCGTTGTCGGCGCTCGTGTACGGGCCCTGCACGTCGCGGCCGCCGTCGGTGTAGAGGTATAGCGTGGCGTCCTTCGGCAGCGTCAGTGTCGAGAACGCGAAGTTGAGCGACGACGCGCCCGCCGAGTGCACGCGCAGGCGCCAGCGGGCGACGCCGGCTTCGGGTTCGTCCCAGATGCCGCTGTCGACGGTCGCGCCGACGCTGGCGCCGACCGCGAACTGCAGCGGCTGGTTCTTGGCGCTGGCGATCGCCGATTTGACGACCTTGGCGTCGAGGGTCATCTGCGGGACGCCCGGCAGATCGCTGACGTCGGGTGTGAAGGCCTGCGCGGTACCGCAGAGCAGCGCCAGAATCGCCAGACCGATTGCTCGCATCAGCATCTTCCGCAAGATGGGAGCTGCCACTGTAGCGTGCCGGTATGGCGCGGTTGTTTCCGATTGTCTCGAATTGCAGCCTGTGCCCGAGGCCCCGGTGCTCAGGGTGGCGGCGCCGGGTCGCGGGCGTCGATCAGCCGCAGCGGGTGGCCGCCGGCGTCGCGCAGCGGCGCGTCGCGCGCGCCGAGCTGCAGCACGACGCTGGCGAGCGCGCCGTCGCCGTCGGCGACCGCGTCGACGATCTCGCCGACCGCCTGCCCGGATGCGTTGGCTTCGCCGGCCGCCAGCACGTCGCTGCCCGGCGCGGGCGGCGCGCCGTCGATGCGCGCGACGAACAGGCGGCGCTTGAGCTGGCCGAGGTAATGCAGGCGCGCGACGATCTCCTGGCCGGTGTAGCAGCCCTTGTTGAAGCTGATGCCGCCGAGCAGATCGAGATTGGCCATCTGCGCGACGAAATGGTCGCGCGTCTCCATGAACACGACCGGCACGCCGCTCTCGATGTCGGCGCGGCGCCAGGCCGTGGCGTCGCCCGCGGCGGGCAGCTGCGCGCGCAGCGCAGCGATCGGCGTGCGCGCGCCGAGCACGGTGTAG
>JASGFY010000086.1:0-10575 GCA_047605265.1 Solimonas sp. | reverse complement strand
GCGCGCCGCTGCGCGCGCGGCGGCAACCGCAGGCGCTCGAGCGCCGGCGCGATGCCGGCCGGCGCCGCGCCGTTGATGCCGCACCAGAAGCGCAGATTCTCGAGCGGCGACAGCTGCAGGTTGAGGCCGTTGCGATGGCCGAGCCAGTGCGGCTGCGCGTCGCCGGGCGCATAGGCGACCTTGCCGTCACCGCCGCCGCGCAGGCCGGCCAGCGTCTCGAGCAACGAGGTCTTGCCGACGCCGTTGGCGCCGCGCAGGTGCACCAGTTCGCCGGCGTCGAGCGAAAAAACGAAGCCGCGCAGC
This sequence comes from Solimonas sp., assembly GCA_047605265.1. Classification (GTDB taxonomy): domain Bacteria; phylum Pseudomonadota; class Gammaproteobacteria; order Nevskiales; family Nevskiaceae; genus Solimonas. Next base: position 10,272 of record JASGFY010000086.1, on the reverse strand, counting down.
AGCTCGCGGTCGCCACGCAGGACGGTCAGCTTGTCGGCGGTCAGCAGCGGCACGGCGCGGCGCAAGATGGAAAAAACGGTCCGTAGTCTACGTGCTGACCGCGCGCGCCGCGATGGACGCGGCATGACCGACGTCAAGGCCGATCGCGCGTGAAACGGCGCTGCGACACGGCTTTCGGCCGCGGCAGCGCGACAGGACCGCCCGAACAAATTCTTTGCATAGATGCGCGGGCGCGGCGGCTCTTACAATGAGTGCCCCGTTTTTCAACCCGCACCTTTTCGGATCCTTAGCCTTGAGCGCCCAACTGATCGACGGCAAGGTCGTCGCCGTCACCGTCCACGAACGCGTCCGCAGCGCCGTCGCCGCGCGCCTAGCCGCCGGCAAGCGCGCGCCGGCGCTGGCGACGGTGCTGGTCGGCGCCGATCCGGCGTCGGAAATCTACGTGCGCAACAAGCGCCTGACCTGCGAGAAGGTCGGCATCCGTTCGGTGCCCATGCACTTCGATGCGACGATCGGCGAGGCCGAGCTGCTGGCCGCGGTCGACGCACTCAATGCCGACGACGACATCGACGGCATCCTCGTGCAGCTGCCGCTGCCGCCGCATCTCGACGCCACGCGCGTCACCGAGCGCATCCGCGCCGACAAGGACGTCGACGGCTTCCATCCGTACAACATTGGCCGCCTCGCGCAGCGCCTGCCGGGCCTGCGGCCGTGCACGCCGTACGGCGTCATCGAGCTGCTGAAGTCGGCCGGCGAGATGTTCAAGGGCCGCCGCGCCGTCGTCGTCGGCGCCAGCAACCACGTCGGCCGGCCGATGATGCTGGAGCTGATGCTGGCCGGCGCGACGGCAACCTGCTGCCACCGCTTCACGCGGGACGTCGCCGGCGAGGTAATCCGCGCCGACATCGTCGTCGCCGCCGTCGGCCGGCCGCGCATGGTCCAGGGCGACTGGATCAAGCCGGGCGCCACGGTGATTGACGTCGGCATCAACCGCTTGCCCGACGGCAAGCTCTGCGGCGACGTCGACTTCGACGCCGCGCGCCGGCACGCGGCGTTCATCACGCCGGTGCCCGGCGGCGTCGGGCCGATGACGGTGGCGATGCTGATGCAGAACACGCTGAGCGCCTGCATCGCGCGCGACGGCCGCGGCGTCGACTGATCAGCGGGCCAGCGCCTCGCGCGCGCGCAAGCGCACGAACAGCACCATGCCGATGAAGTCCGCGGCCGACAGCGCGGCCAGGCCGAACAGCGTGCCGCGCTGCGCCGGATCGGCGTAGCCGCCGGACAGCAGCAGCGCGCAGTAGAACACCAGCAGCATGCTCGCCCACTTGTACGTGTAGGGCCGGCCGCGCAGCAGGCCCGGCAGCGGCGCGAACAACAGCAGCGCCGAGGCGACGCCGAGCCGCGACGGCGCGCCGATCGGCAGCAGGACGATCAGCGCCAGATGCGCAGCGACCGTCAGCGCGTGCATCCAGCGGCTGAGCGGCCGCGGCGCGCGCGACGGCAGGTTCGCGTCAGGAACGCTCATGGCGCCAGCCTGACGGCGACTTGCGCGACGCGCGCGCCAAGCGCGAGACACAGCGCTTCCTCGTCCTTAGTCAGCGGCCGCGGCTGCGGGCCGGTGCCGGCGTGATGGCTGGCGCCGTATGGCGTACCGCCCGAGCCAGTCGCCGACAACGCCGTCTCGCTGTACGGCAGACCGACGAGCAGCATGCCGTGATGCAGCAGCGGCATCATCATCGTCAGCAGCGTCGTCTCCTGACCGCCGTGCAGCGAAGCCGTCGACGTGAACACGGCGCCCGGCTTGCCGGCGAGCGCGCCGGACAGCCACTGCGCCGAGGTGCCGTCGAGGAAATGCTTCAGCGGCGCCGCCATGTTGCCGAAGCGCGTCGGGCTGCCGAGCACGAGACCGGCGCACTCGATGAGATCGCGCGGCTCGGCGTACGGCGGCCCGTCGTCCGGCACGGCAGGGCCGCGCTGCGCGTGGTCGGCCGTCACCGGCGGCACCGTGCGCAGGCGCGCCGCCGCGCCGGCGACCGATTCGACGCCGCGCGCGATCAGCCGCGCCATCTTCGCCACCGAGCCGTGGCGCGAGTAATACAGGACGAGGATTTCAGTCATGGCGGCAGGCAGAAGGCAGGCCGGCATTGTAGTCGCGCGGCCGGGCGGCGCGGCCGGCGCGCGTGGCGGATGCGCGGGCGCGGCGCATACTTCGCGGAGCCACGCGAGGACTTCATGTCGAAAGCCCTGCTCGAAACGTTTTATCGCGCGTTCCGCGACCGCGACGCGGCGACGATGGCCGCGTGCTACCACGACGACGCGCGCTTCTCCGATCCGGTGTTTCCCGAACTCGACGCCGCCGGCGTGCGCGACATGTGGACGATGCTGCTGAGCGGCGCGCAGGACCTGCGCGTCGAGTCCGGCGGCGTCGAGGCCGACGCGGCGCACGGACGCGCGCATTGGGATGCCCGGTACACGTTCCCGGCCACCGGCCGGCCGGTGCTGAATCGCGTCGACAGCACGTTCGAATTCCGCGATGGCCTGATCGTCGGACAGCGCGACGACTTCAGCTTCCATCACTGGGCCGCGCAGGCCCTGGGCCTCACCGGCCGGCTGCTCGGCGGCACCCGTTTCCTGCAGCGCAAGGTGCAGGCGCAGGGCGCCCGGCGCCTCGCGCAATGGCGGCAGCGCCAGCGCTGAGCGGCCGCGCGCATCCACTGAACGTTGACGGAGCCCGCGCTGTACTGGCGCGGCCTCCTTCATGCGGTTTTTGCCAATGGCCGTCAGCGTGCCGCGCTTCTGGCCGCGGTTCCCGAAGCTCAGCGGACCCGAGCAGTACACGTGCATCGGCGCCAGTTCCGCCGCCATCTGTCGGACGCGCTGTGGCTCGCCCGGGCGGCGGCGCTGTTGCTGATCGAAACACTGCACGACAGCGGCCGGCTGCCGGTGTACTGGCACGCGCTGTAGCGTCCACCTCTTTTTCCGGCTTCCGCCCTTCTTAGCCGCCCTTCTTAGCGACGATACCAGCGCTGGTTCAGCGCGTTGACGACGAGCATCGGATAGTCCGGCCTGCCGTAGCTGCCGTTGTAGCGGCCGAGCGCGCCGATCAGGTTGCCGCGCTCCTGGTCGAGGTAGAACTTGAGGATCGTGCAGCCCATGCGCAGGTTGGTGCGCACGTGGAACAGGTTGTCGTCGGGCTTGCCGATTTCCTTGAGCCAGAACGGCATGATCTGCATCAGGCCCTGCGCGCCGGCGCTCGACACCGCGTAGCGGTTGAAGCCGCTTTCGACCTGGATCACCGCGAGCACGAGTTCCGGCGCGATCTTGGCGCGGCGCGCTTCACGGTGCACGAGGCGCAACAGTTCGAGCCGCTCACTGTCGTCCGGCATGAATTTCTGCAGGCGGCCCGACATGTCGACGAGCCAGACTTCGGCATCGAAGCGATGCTCGAAGCTGTCGGCGGCGTCGATGGTCTTCGCCAGCAGCGCGCGCAGTTCGGGCTCGGGCTCGCCGGTCGGGCCGGCGTGCGCGGGCGGCACCAGCGATGCCGCCAGCAGCGCCGCAATGCCAGGGCCCCCGCGCCGCACGTGCCTGGCTTACGCCGACAGCCGTTCGAGCACGGCGGCGCTGCTCGCCGCGATCATCTCGGCCGTCCCGGCGCGGCGATGCTTGTACTCGAACTGCGCGTTGGCGAGGCCCTTGTCGCCGATGACGATGCGATGCGGGATGCCGATCAGTTCGGCGTCGGCGAACATCGAGCCCGGACGGTTGCCGCGATCGTCGAGCGCGGCGTCGACGCCGGCGGCGAGCAGGTCCCGATACAGCTTCTCCGCCGCCTCCTTGACCGCCGCCGACTTGTCACTGCCGATCGGGCAGACGATGACGCGGAACGGCGCGATCGCGTCCGGCCAGATGATGCCGCGCTCGTCGTGGTTCTGTTCGATGACCGCCGCGGCGAGGCGCGTCACGCCGATGCCGTAGCAGCCCATCTGCGGCGTCACCGCCTTGCCGTCGGCGTCGAGCACCGAGACGTTCATCGCCTTCGTGTACTTGGTGCCGAGCTGGAAGATGTGGCCGCCTTCGATGCCGCGGTAGAACCTGATCGTGCCGACGCCGTCCGGGCTCGGATCGCCCTCGGCGATCAGGCGCAGATCGGCGCTCTCCGGCTCGGCGCAGTCGCGGCCCCAGTTGACGCCGCTCAGGTGATGGTCGTTCTCGTTGGCGCCGCAGACGAAGTCAGCGACTTCGGCGGCGGCGTGGTCGGCGATCACCGGGATCGGGCAGTTCACCGGACCGAGGTAGCCGACCTCGCAGCCGAACGCCTTCAGCACGTCTTCCGGCGCCGCCAGCGCCAGCGGGCTCGCGACCTTCGGATGCTTGGCCGCCTTGATCTCGTTGAGCTGGTGATCGCCGCGCAGCGCGATGCCGACGAGGCCGCCGTCGGCCGCTTTGACGACCAGCAGCTTGACCTTGCCGGTCAGCGGCACGTTCATGAACCGGCTCACCTGCTCGCAGGTCTTCTGGCCCGGCGTCGGAACCTTCTCGACGGTCTTCGTCGCCGCCGCGCGCGGCGCGCCGCTCGGCTTCGTCTCCGCCGCCTCGACGTTCGCCGCGTACGTACCACCCTCGGCGACGGCCAGCGAGTCCTCGCCGGACTGCGCGAGGATGTGGAATTCCTCGGACAGCGCGCCGCCGATGTTGCCGGAATCGGCCTTCACCGGACGGAACTCGGCGCCCAAGCGCGTGAAGATGCGCACGTAGGCCTCGCGCATGTTCAGGTACTCGCGGTTGAGGTCTTCGGCGTTCATGTGGAACGAGTACGCGTCCTTCATCAGGAACTCGCGCGAGCGCATCACGCCGAAGCGCGGACGGCGCTCGTCGCGGAACTTCGCCTGGATCTGGTAGAAGCTGACCGGCAGCTGGCGATAGCTGCGGAAGTCCTGGCGGAAGTGATGGCAGATCACCTCTTCGTGCGTGGGCCCCAGGCAGAAATCGTTCTGGTGGCGATCCTTGAAGCGCAGCATCTCGGGGCCCATCTGGTCCCAGCGCCCGGATTCCTGCCACAGCTCGGCCGGCTGCACCGACGGCATCAGCATCTCGAGGCTGCCTGCGCGGTTCATCTCTTCGCGCACGATCGTCGCAATCTTGCTCAGCGTGCGCAGACCGATCGGCAACCAGCTGTAGAGGCCGCTGCCGAGCGGGCGGATGTAGCCGGCGCGCAGCATCAGCTGGTGGCTGACGACCTGCGCGTCGGCCGGCGTTTCTTTGGACGTGGACAGCGGGAATCGCGACAGGCGCATGGCTCTGGAACCGGCTGGGTGGGGCCTTCATGCAAGGCTTTCGTGAAGGCGCGAATTGTAGCGTCGCGAGCGACGCGCCGCGGACAGCAGCGTCGCACGGCGGCGCAGCGCAGCGGCCGATGCGATGCGGCGCCGGAGGCCTGCATGACGTCGGACTTCGCGCCGACGACGATGCTCGACACGCGTCGCGCGTGCATGGCTTCACGGAAATACTTTGCGCAACCCGTAGTGATGCGATAGTTTTCACTCGCTACGTATTCTTCATGGACGAATGCGATGCGTCATACGGTTCTGCTCATGGTGAGCGGAGCACAACGAAGCGTGATCATTTGAGGGAGTCAGGTCGATGGCTGAAGGCAAAGAAGATCCGGGCAAGGTGACCGCTGCTGCGGCGGTCGTGGAAGCTCCGGTGAAGAAGGCGAAGAAGGCTGCCAAGAAGGTAGCCAAGGTCGCCAAGAAGGCGGCGAAGGCCGTGAAGAAAGCCGCCAAGAAGGTGGCGAAGAAAGCAGCCAAGAAACCGGTGAAGAAGGCCGCCAAGAAGGCGGTGAAGAAAGTCGCCAAGAAGGCAGCGAAGAAACCGGCGAAGAAAGTCGTGAAGAAGGCCGTCAAGAAGGCCAAGAAGAAGTAAGCGCCGCGGGGCGCGTCGGACGCGTCGGATCATCGCGAGATCTGCCGCGTTTTTTATTGGCTGCTCTTACGGCTCGCCGTCCGCTCCCGGTCGCCGGCAGCGCAGCGTGTCGATTTCGTGCGGCACGAGCCCATTGCCGGCGACCTGCCAGGCGACGCGGCAATGAAGCGCCGCGGCGATGCTGGCCGGATCGCGCGTCTCGGAACGCACCGGCCACAGACGCGCGACGCCGTCGCGGCCGCTGCTGAGGATATCGGCGCCGTCGGGCGCGAACGACGCCGCGCGCCACTGGATCAGGCCGTCGTGGGCGACGAACGAGTCGAGCAGCTCGCCGTTGCCGGCGTCCCAAAGCTTGATGCTGCCGTCGTCGCCGGCGCTCAGAACGAAGCGTCCGTCGGGACTGAACGACGCCGCTTCCACCGCGCCGGTATGGCCGCCGAGCGTCAGCACGCGATCATCGGCGAGCCGCCACAGCCGCGCCGATTTCGACCAGTCGCCGAGCACGACCTGCCTGGCGTCGGCGTCGAACGCGCCGGTCGTGAAGTACGCCGCCGACGGATCGTGGAGCTCGTTGACAATATGCCCGTCGGCCGCGTCGAGCACGTAGGCATGGCCATGGCGCGCGGTGATCAGCAGCCGGCGGCCATCGGCGCTGAACGCCGCGCTGGCGAACTCGAGCCCTTCGGAGGACGGCGCGAGATTCACCGACCAGCGCTCCCGGCCCCGCTCGACGTCGAGCACGCGCACGCGACCATGCGCGCCCAAGGCCAGCGACGCGCCGCGCGGCGCGAGCGCCGACGCTTCGATCTGGCCCTCGGCCAGCCGCTCGCTGCCGTCCAGCAGATCCCAGAGGCGGAACGACGCATCCGCGCTCTCGGCGCTCAGGAAGCGAGCCTTCGCGTCGAATTGCAGGCTGATCGGCCTGCCGGGCGTGGCGAAGTGCCACACGACGCGACCGCCGTCGACCTCGGACACCCTCACGCCGTCGTCGGCCGAGCCGGTCGCCAGCCAGCGGCCGTCCGGGCTGAACGCCGCGCTGCTGACGAAGCCCTGCGTCGCGGCGATGTCGCGCAGCCGGCGCAGCGACGCGCGCTGCCAGAGCGCGCCGCCGCCGGATGCCTGGCCGACAAACAGCAGGCGCCCGTCGGGACTGAAGGCCGCGGCGGGCGCCTTGCCCGGCGGCGCCGAACCCAGCTCCGCGCGCGTGCCGTCCGGCAGGGACCAGACGACGACCGAACCGTCGGCGCCGCCGCTGATCAGCCGCGGCGAGGCGGCCGCGAAACGGAATCCGGTCGGCGCGCCCAGGTGTCCGTCGAGCGTGTACGACTCCAGGCCCGACGCCGCGTCGAGCATCGCCAGCCGGCCTTCGATCATCTGCCCGAACTGGCGGCCGTCCGGCCGCAGCATGACGAGGTCGCCGGCGCCGCCGAAATACCGGCTCGCGTAGACCAGCGCGCCGCTGCGGCCGTTCCAGATCGCCGCCGCGCCGCGGCTGACGCTGAGCAGGCGCGCGCCGTCGTCGCTGAACTGCAGATCGCTGACTGCGCGGCGATGCCCCGCGCTCATCAGCACGGCCCCGCTGCCGACGTCCCAGACGCGGACGCCGCCCGCGAGCGTGCCGGCGGCGACCACGGTACAGCCCCGCGCGGACGCTAGAATGCTCAGCTCGCCGCCGGCGCCCGTGAAGCGCCGGCGCAGTGCGCCGCTGGCGACATCACGCAGCTCGACGTCGCCGTCGCTGCGGCCCGCGATGAATGATCGGCCGTCACCGCAAAAGCCGGCGGCGCTGTAGCGGCCCGGCACGCGGCGCTGCACCGCGCCGGCCTCGCCGGGCGACAGCCCGGCGACCACGACGGCGCCATCGTCGGCGACGAAGACGACATGCCGATCGTCGTCGGCGACCGTCGGCGTGAAGACGTTCGATACGTTCGACGCCGGCTCGAACTGCGCGCGCAGCGCACCGCTGCGCGCGTCGAACAGCTGCAGCCGGCGGCGCGCCGCGCCGGGCTCCTGGCGGTCGATCGAGATCAGCGTGCCACCGGGACTGTAGCCGGCCAGCCAGCGCCCCATGTCGCCCAGCGGAACCTTGAACAGCGCGACACCGCCGCGCGTCAGATCGAAGCCTTGCAGCACGTGATCAGCGCCCAGGGCGTAAGCGAGCGTGGCGTCGCGGTCGATGCCGACGTCGATGACGGTCTGCCGCAGGTCGATACGCAGCTTCTGCGCGTCTACGATCCGCATCGCCCGGGCCAGCAGATAGCGCAAGGCCGGCGTGTCGACGCCTTCGCGGTAGACCTCGTTCAGATAGACCGCGGCGCGCGACTCGTCGTGTGCGAGCAGCGCCTCGCGGCCGCTCTCGTAGAGCCTGGCCAGGCGCACGCCGCGCGCCTGCGCGTCGAGCGCCTGGCGCTTTTCGTCCTGCTGCCAGCGCCAGCCGGCGAACGCGGCGACGAGCAGCGCGAGCGACCCCGCGATCAGCGCCAGATGCCACCGCAGGCGACGGCGGCGTTCGCGGCGGCGCAGATCGTCGTAGCCGACACCGAGCATGCCGGCGATCAGTTTCAGCGCGGCGCCGTCGCGGCCGTCGGCGTCCGGCGCGATGTCGGCGGCCAGCGGCTCGCTCGCGCGGCCGGTCGGTCGGCCGCCGGCGTCGTAGCGCTGCAGCAGCGCCGGCGTGAAACAGCCGGACGGCTCGTCGGATTCGTCGATCTTCAGGCACAGGACGCGATCTTCACGTCCGAGCTTCTTGAAGGTCTCGACTTCCTCGTTGACCCAGCGCGATCGCGCGGCGTGCCGCGAGCAGATGACGATCAGGTAGCGCGAATCGCGCAGCGCGCGATGCACCACTCCGCCGAGATCGGCCGAACCCGGCAGCTCGTCGCGATCGCGGAACACCGGGTAGAGGCGGCGCGGGCGCGGCCCTGCCGGGCCGGGCCGGCCGACGAGCCGGCGCGGGACACGATAGGTTTCGAGCCGCCGGTGCAGCCAGCGCGCCCAGCTGCGGTCGTCATGGCTGTAGCTGATGAACGCCCAGTAGCGAAAGCCGTCCTGCACCATCCCCCCGCTGCGCATGTCCGACCGCATCATAATGGCGCGGAGGCGACGGCAACCAACGGACCGGCAGGCGAACCGATGACAGGGAATGCGTCGCGCACAGCAACTGCCGGAACGCCGACGGACGGCATGCCGACGGTGACGCTGCGCGAATGGCTCGCGGCCCATCGCCGCGCCGGCGCCGGCTCGCGCAGCGTCACCGTCGGCGCCTGCGGCCACCTGCTGCTCACGCGCAGCGAAATGCGCTGCGCGCGCCGCCAGCTGACCGCGCAGGTGCTGCCGGCGCTGGCCGGCGACGGCGGCACGCGGCTGTCGCTGTTCGCCGGCATGGCGCCGGGCGCCGACATGCTGTTCCTCGAAACGGCGGCGGAATGGCTGCGGGCACGCAACCTGCCGTTCGAGATGACGGCGCTGCTGCCGGTGCCGATGGACCGCCTGATCGACGACTGGCTGCTGCGGGCGCAGGACGCGCAGCAAGCGATCTCGCGCGACGGACGCCGGCGGCTCGCCGCGCAAGCCGAGGCGCTGCTGCGGCACTGCTCGGCGATCGTGCCGCTGTATCCGGATCGCATCGATCCCGTCACGCTCGGCGCGCGCGCGTTCCGCCAGCACCAGTACCGCCGCCTGGCGGCGATCCTCGCCCAGCACGCCGACCACGTGATCGCGATCCTGCGGCCAGTCGCATCGACCGAGCCCGGCGGCACCGCCGAGGTCGTCGCGTGGCGGCGGACGCCGGCCGGCATCCCGCCCGAGCTGCGCCTGCACGCCGCGCACGGCGCCGCGCAGGGCACGCTGCACATCATCGATCCGACGCGCGACGAAGCACCGGCGGAGCTGCCGCCCGCCCCGGTCGAGGACGACGCGCTGAGCCGCGCGCTGAGCCGCGCCGAGGCCGCGCGCCGGGCCGGCAACGAGCTGTCGTGCAACGACATCGTCTACCGCGCGCTGAAGAGCGGCCTATCCTCGCGCCGCCTCGAATACCTGCGCATCCAGTCGCTCGCCAACACCGGCAACGTGCAGATGGCGCTCGGCTACTATCGCGGCCTCGACCTGGCCGACGACGAGCTCGACGAAGACTGGCTGGCCCTGCGCGGCCGGCTCGAGAAGGATCTGGCGCTGTCCGGCAGCGGCGACGCCGGTCAGTACGAGCGCGCCGCGCAGGCCTACCTCGACGCCTTTCATCGGCACGACGGTTCTTACAGCGCGATCAACGCGGCGTCGATGCTGATGCTCGCCGGCCGCCGCGCAGCGGCGCGGCGCCTCGCGCGGGCGGCCCTCGACCGCGTCGCC
>JASGFY010000085.1:0-10993 GCA_047605265.1 Solimonas sp. | reverse complement strand
GGCTGACCCGCGCCGACCTGCCGTTCGTGCGCCTGCTCGTCGCCGCCGTCGGCGGCGCGGCGCTGCCGGCCGACGCGCAGGCCGCGGCGGCGATCGTCGACGAAGGCGTGCGGCGTGCGGACCTCTGCCTCGACGCGCTCGACGCACCGGCGCAGAAGCAACTGCGCCAGCTGTTCGATCTGCTGCAGTGGGCGCCGTTCCGCCGCCTTGCCGGCGGCGTCGGCCGGCCGTGGACCGAAGCCACCGCCGGCGATGCGCAAGTCCTGCTGGCCCACTTCCGCTACAGCCGCCTCGCCCTGCTCAACGGCGCCTATCGCGCGCTGGTGAAGCTCGGCAGCAGCGTCGTCTGGAGCCAGCCGGCGACGTTCGCCGCCTCGCACTACCCCGGCCCGCCGGCCTGGGCCGTCACCGCCCTCGACGCCTGACCCGCCCATGGCCATCAGCGATCTTTATACCGACGGCGCGGCGCGCGGCTGGCGGGTCCGCGACGCCTCGACGCTCGAGCGCGACGAAACGCTCGAAGCCGACGTCGTCATCGTCGGCAGCGGCGCCGGCGGCGGCACGGCCGCGGAAATCCTCAGTGCCTCGGGCCTGAACGTGCTGATGCTCGAGGAAGGCGCGCTCTACACCTCGCGCGACTTCAAGGCGCTCGACGAATTCACGTCGTACAGCCGGCTCTACCAGGGCGCCGCCGGCCGCGCGACCTCGGACGGCGCGATTCCGATCCTGCAAGGGCGCGCCGTCGGCGGCACCACGCTCGTCAACTGGACGACGAGCATCCGCACGCCCGAGCAGACGCTCGCCTACTGGGCGCGGGACTTCGACCTCAAGGGCTCCGGCGCCGACGAGATGGTGCCGTGGTACGCGAAGATGGAGGAGCGCCTCGGCATCGCGCCCTGGGCCGCCGAGCCGAACGCCAACAACGCCGTGCTGCGCGACGGCTGCGACAAGCTCGGCCTGCACTGGAAGGTCATCCCGCGCAACGTGCGCGGCTGCTGGAACCTCGGCTACTGCGGCCTCGGCTGTCCGGTGAACGCCAAGCAGTCCTCGCTCGTTTCGACGATCCCGTCCGCGCTCGACCAGGGCATGAGGCTGATCCACCACGCGCGCGCCGAATCGCTGCAATTCGCGGACGGTCGCGTGTCCGGCCTCACCGTGCATGCGCTGGCCGCCGACACGCGCCGCGCGAGCGGTGTGAAGCTCACGGTGCGCGCCAGGCACTACGTGCTCGCCGGCGGTGCGATCAACACGCCGGCGCTGCTGCTGCGCTCGAAAGCGCCCGACCCGCACCAACGCACCGGCCAGCGGACCTGCATCCATCCGGTCGACATCAGCATCGCGCGGTTCGACAAAACCATCGACGGCTACCACGGCGCACCGCAGTCGATCTACTCCGATCACTTCCTCTGGCCCGAGGACGGCGGCGTCGGCTACAAGCTCGAAGTGCCACCGCTGCAACCGATGCTCGCCAGCAGCGTGCTCGGCCGCTACGGCGACGCGCTCGCCGCCGACATGGCGAAACTGCCGAACACGCAGGTGCTGATCGCCCTGATGCGCGACGGCTTCCACGACGACGTGTCCGGCGGCCGCATCCGCATCGACGATTCGGGCGCGCCGGTCTTCGACTACGACGTGCGCGAACCGCTGTGGAACGCGCTGCGCCGCGCGCTGCTGAGCATGGCGGAAATCCAGTTCGCGGCCGGCGCCAAAGCCGTGCGGCCCGGCCACCTCGACGCGCGCGACTACGCGAGCTGGGACGAGGCGAAAACCGCCATCGCCACCCTGCCGATGCAGAAGCACCGCACCGGCCTCGTCACCGCGCACCTCATGGGCGGCTGCGCGATGGGCGAAGACCGCAGGCGCTGCGTCGTCGACAGCCACGGCCGCCACCACGAGGTCGAGAATCTCTCGGTGTTCGACGGCTCGATGTTCCCGAGCTCGATCGGCGCCAATCCGCAGCTGTCGATCTACGGCTTCGTCGCGCGCAACGCGACGGCGCTCGCCGGCGAACTGGCGCCCCACCCGTCATTCCCTCTCCCCTCGGACGAGGGGAGAGGGCCAAGGTGAGGGGATGTCTCGGATCGAGCGGCACGACGAGCGAGCCCTCTCACTCCACTCCCCTCCTCCAGCGCTGCGCGGCGAGGAAGAGGGAGCCTCACTTCAGCGACGTACGCTGAAACCCTCGTCGTGCACCGTCTCATCGCTGCTCTGCCATTCGAACGCATCGACGCGCGCCGCCGGCGGACCGCGTTGCAGCCACTCGCGCAGCGCCGCGAGCGCGTCCGCGTCGCCGACGGCGACGCCTTCGACGCTGCCGTCGGCGCGGTTGGCGACCCAGCCGCGCAGACCGAGCGCGAGCGCGCGGTCGCAGGTCGACTGGCGGAAATACACGCCCTGCACGCGGCCACGGACGCGGAACCGATACGATGCCGGCATAGACTTACGGAAACGAACCGCCGATCGAGGATTTCACGATGGCCATCTTAAACCGCCACCACAGGAAGGCCGCAGCGCCGCCGGCCGAAGGAGTGACGGAGAATTTCGCGTTCACCGCCGAGATTCCCGTGGGAGAAAAGGAGCCGCTGTGGAAGCTGCAGGTGCAGATGGTCAGCGAGCCGCAGGCCGACGGCGAGCGCCTGCGGCTGCGCGCGCATCTGCAGACCAATCTGGCGAGCGCGCTGCGCCCCGCGCTCGAGGCGGCGCGCAACGGACAGGCCGGCGCGCTGCCGCGGCCGGACGGCGAGGATCGCGCCCTGCGTTTCGCCGAACGCGCCGGCCACGCCGCGCAGGCCGTCGCGCAGCGCGCGCTGCGCATTCCGCTGCTGCGCCGGCTCGCCGAGCCGCTGCTGCAACTCGATTTCAATACCTGGATCGAGATCCAGGCCTCGACCGCCTCGCTCGACGCCGGCAGCCACGGGCTGCTGCCGCAGCAGGACCGCCTCGCGACGCTCGGCATCGTGCCGAAGCGCACCGGCGACGCGCCGCTCGCCGAAACCTGGGCGGGCGAAGCGCCCGACGGCTTCGCGCAGGTGTCCGTGCTCCAGATCGACAAGCGACACCTGCCGGAACGGCTGCTGAAGCTGGTCGGCGAAAAACCGTTCGGGCTCGCGGCGACGATTGTGAATACGGCACAGCAGCAGAAATAAACCTGTGGGTCTCGATTCCGTCGATAGAGAGGCAGAGAATCGCGGCGCCTGCGGCACCTAATCCGCCGTCTCCCGCTCCGGCACGAAATCCTCTCGCGGCTGCCCATCGACCGTGTACAGCCGCTCGGCCGGGAATTTCACGACGAGCTTGCTCGACGGCAACTCGAAGTCATAGACCGCGCCCTTGAGTCCGGCCATGCGCGTGCCCTCGACGCGGGCGCCGAGTGCGGCGAAGCCAATCGCGAGTCCTTCGCCCATGCTGCCGGTCCAGCGGCCGACGCGGACCACCGGCAGCGCGCGATAGCGCTTGCCGGGGCGCGGCAACACCTGCTCGATCCACTGCCGCGGGATGCCGGTCTCGCGCTCCTCGGCGGGCAACTGGTGCAACTGATAGGCCTGCGCGCGATCCACGAACCATCCCATCAGCGCCCGCGCGACGCTGGTGTTGCCGCCGCTCGGCGTGTCGCTGAGATCGACAACCACGGCCGCGTCGACGGGCAAGGCCTGCATCGCGGCGTCGAACGCGGCGATCGTCGCCTGATCGCCCAGCGAATTGTTGAGGCGCAGAACGGTTGCGCCCACCGCGTCCCGGCTCACCGCGAGCGGCGGGCGGTCGGCGGTTTCCGCCGCATAGAGATTGGGCAGCGTCAGGCGCCGCACGGCGCCGTCGTGAACAACCGAAAGATCGCGTGAACGGTCGCGCCGGCCTGCCGCCAGAACGCGCGCGGCATAGTCGGCGCGCTCCGCGGTGAGCGGCAAGCCGAGCGCCTGCCAGAAAGCCACGACCGCGTCGGCCGTCGCGACGCCGCCCACGGCCGCCAGACCGTCACCGGCGACGATCCCCGCATCGGCCGCCGGGCTGCCGGGCTTCACGGCGTCGATGACGTAAGCGTCGCCGCGCCGCAGCACCCACAGATCGGCGTAGGAAGGCACGAGGGCCCAGCTGTCCTTGAACGAACTGCCGGTAATCGCATGGTGATCCGCCAGCGACGTGATGCGGTCCTCGGCGTAGTGCAGCAGGCTGTCGTCGTCGTGGACCGCCGCGCGCTCGCGCGCGAGGACGTCCGAATCGGGCAGCGCGCCGTCCGGCCAGTGATCCTCGTAGGCGTAGTTGTCGACGATGAGCCTGTCGAGCGCCGCAGCGTCGCCCGCGTAATCGACGGCGGGCCGCGGCGGCGCGGCGGCACATGCGACGAGCAGCAGCAGCGACAAAGCGGCCGGCATCTTCATTCGTTGGTGCGGCATCCTCGAGAGTGCGAAGCGCCTAGAGCCGCACTGTGAACAACTCGCGCGAACGCCGCCACATGTAGCCGACGACGGCGCAGGTCACCGCCGCACCCGCGATCACCGAGGGCACGGTGCCGAGCAGTTTGGCGGCGAGTCCCGACTCGAACGCGCCGAGCTCGTTCGACGAGCTGATGAAGATGCTGTTGACGGCCTGCACGCGGCCGCGCAGGTGATCGGGCGGAATCGACTGCATCACCGTGTTGCGGACGACGACGCTGATGCTGTCGAACGCGCCGGTCGCGAACAGCGCGACGAGCGACAGCCAGAACAGTTTCGAGACGGCGAACACGAAGGTCGCCGCGCCGAAGCCGAGCACGGCGAGCAGCAGGTTGCGCCACGGCCGGTTCAGCGGCGGATGGTACGCGCACAGCACGACGGTCAGCAGCGCGCCGATCGCCGGCGCCGCGCGCAACAGACCGAGGCCTTTCGGACCGACCCGGAGAATGTCGTCGGCGAACGCCGGCAGCAGCGCGACGACGCCACCGAACAGCACCGAGAACATATCGAGCGACATCGCGTACAGCACGATCCGGGTGCCGAACACGTACGAGATGCCCTCGCGCAGGCTCGCCCAGAGATTGCCGGCGTTCGGATCCGGCACGACCGGCCGCGGCGCGACGAACGAGATCAGGAACAGCGCACCGCCGCACATGCAGACGACGATGACCAGCGTGCCGGACAGGCCGGCGTACGCGTAGAGAAAGCCGGCCGACACCGGCGCGAGAATCGCGCCGGTCTGGAAGAAGGTGCTCCACCAGGTCGCGAGATTGCCGTAGACCTCGCGCGGCACGAGGAAGGCGCGCAGCGACGAGGCCGCCGGCGAATAGAAGCCGCGCGCGAAGCCGACCAGCGCGATCAGGCCATAGGCGCCGAGCAGCCACAGGCCCGGCGCCAGGCGCGCGCGCACCGGCGGCCAGGACAGCACGGCGATCAGGAGCGAGCCGGCGAACATCACGGCGATCGCGGCGCGGATGAGGCCGCGCTTCTCGCGGCGGTCGGCGAGATGGCCGCCGAACAGCGCCAGCGTGATGAACGGCACCGCCTCGACGAGACCGATCAGGCCCAGCGACAGCGGATCGTGCGTGACGCGGTAGATCTCGTACGACAGCGCCACCTCCTGGATCAATAGTCCGCAGCTGACGAGGAACGCGCCGAATGCCAGCGCGCGGAATTCCGGATAGCGCAGCGCCGCGTACGGATCGCGCCGGGCCGGCAGCGCGCCGGCCGGCGAAAACGCTTCAGGCACGGGCCGGCACGGTTTCGAGCCGCGCGATGACCGCATGGGCGATCAGCTCGCGCGCCCGCGCGACGATTTCTTCCATGGCCGGCGTGCGCGCGAAGCGGCGGCGCGCATGGCGATAGAGCTGGTCGAGGCTCGGCAGCTCGGCATGCACGCTCTGCATCAGCAGTTCACGGCGCGACGCGAGCTGCTCGGCCCAGTGCCGGCGCCAGTCGGCGACGGTGCGGCCGCGGTTGAGCTCGGCCCAGCGCTTTTGCATGCGCACGACGATGCGGTCCGGGCAGAAGCGATGCGCGACAGCCTGCGCGATGCGTTCCTTGATCTCGGCCGAGGCGACGCGCGAGCCGTCGAGCACGTGCGCCGGCGGATCGCGCAGCTCGCAGACGAGCCCGATGCGTTCGAGGCCGCGCAGCGTGTAATAGGTGATATCGACTTCCCACCACTTGAAGCCCTGGCGTGCCGAGGCCATGTAGTAGTGATGGTTGTTGTGCCAGCCCTCGCCGAGCGAGAGGATCGCGAACAGCCAGTTGTTGCGCGAGTCGTCGCCGGTGAGATAGCGCTGGCGGCCGAACACGTGCACCAGCGAATTGATGCAGAACGTCGCGTGCCACAGCAGCACGGTCGACCAGACGAAGCCGACGACCAGCGCCGACCAGCCGCCGGCCAGCCACACGGTCACGCCCAGCACCACGCCCGGGATCCAGTGATGCCTGTCGAGCCAGCGCAGCTCCGGGTACTTCGCGAAATCGGCGATGCGCTCGTAGTCGACTTCCTGGGCCTGCCTGTTGAAGATCCAGCCGACGTGCGCGAACCAGAAGCCGTAATGGCGCGGCGAATGCGCGTCGAGCTCGCTGTCCGAATAGCGATGATGGTCGCGGTGCTTGGCCGCCCACCACAGCGCGCCCGACTGCAGCGAGGACTGCGCCAGGCAGGCGAGCACAAACTGGAACACGCGGCCGGTCTTGTAGGCCTTGTGCGAGAAATAGCGGTGATAGCCCGCCGTCACGCCGAACATGCGCACGGCATACAGCGCTAGGCAGAGCGCGATGCCGCTCCAGTGCACGCCGCTCCAGATCGCCGCGAAGCAGGCGACATGAAAGCCGGCGAACAGCATGAGCATGGGCCAGCTGGCCGGATCGAACTTGCGGGATATGAGCGGAGCGTCCATCAGGATGGCGTTTGCGGTGACGGCGCGGCGGTGCGCCGGGAAAGACAAGGGAACGCGAAAGTCACGCCAACCCTCATTGGGCGCCGTGCTCGCGGGTTTCAAGGAAGCGTACACCGGGGAAGCGCTCGCGCGTCATGCCGAGGTTGACCGAGCTCGAGGCCAGGTAGACGAGCTGGCCGTAATGGTCCAGTGCCAGCCGCGCGTCGTTCTTGTCGCGGAATTCCTTGATTTTCCTGGCGTCGTCGCACTCGACCCAGCGCGCCGTGTGGACCTGCACCGGCTCGAATACCGACTCGACGCCGTACTCGTCGCGCAGGCGGTATTGCACGACGTCGAACTGCAGCACGCCGACCGCGCCGAGGATGATGTCGTTGTTGACGATCGGCCGGTAGACCTGCGTCGCGCCCTCTTCCGAGAGCTGGTCGAGGCCCTTGTTGAGCTGCTTGGCCTTCAGCGGGTCCTTGAGGATCACGCGGCGGAACAGTTCCGGCGCAAAGTTCGGGATGCCGGTGAAGTTCAGCACCTCGCCTTCCGAGAACGAGTCGCCGATGGCAATCGTGCCGTGGTTGTGCAGGCCGATGATGTCGCCCGGATACGCCTCTTCGACCGCCTCGCGGTCGGCGGCCATGAACACCAGCGCGTTCGACACGCGCACCGGGCCATTCAGGCGCACGCTGTGGAGGTTCATGCCCTTGCGGTAGACGCCGGAGCAGACGCGCAGAAAGGCGACGCGGTCGCGGTGCTTCGGGTCCATGTTCGCCTGGATCTTGAACACGAAGCCGGTGAATTTCTCCTCGGTCGGCTGCACGTCGCGCTCGCCGTCCGGCGTCCTGGCGTGGCGCGACTGCGGCGCCGGCGCCCATTCGGTGAAACCGTTGAGCAGCTCGCGCACGCCGAAGTTGTTGATCGCCGAGCCGAAGAACACCGGCGTCAGCCTGGCGGCGCGATACTGTCCGATCCCGAATTCCGCGCCGGCCATCTGCAGCAGCTCGATCTCGTCCTTGAGCTGGCGGTAGACGGCGCCGAAGCGCTCGTCGAGGCCGGGCGCGTGCAGGCCGTCGATCGTCTCGATCTCCGAGACGCGATGCTTGTCGCCCGAGTACAGGTAGAAGCGGTCCTCGAGCAGGTGGTAGACGCCCCTGAAGTCGCGGCCCATACCGAGCGGCCAGGTGATCGGCGTGCAGGAAAGCCCCAGTACCTTTTCCACTTCGTCGAGCAGTTCGAGCGGCGGCCGGCCTTCGCGGTCGAGCTTGTTGATGAAGGTGACGATCGGCGTGTCGCGCAGGCGGCACACTTCCATCAGCTTGATCGTGCGCGCCTCGACGCCCTTGGCGGCGTCGATCACCATCAGCGCCGAATCGACGGCGGTGAGCGTGCGGTAGGTGTCCTCCGAGAAGTCCTCGTGGCCCGGCGTGTCGAGCAGGTTGACGATGCGCCCGTTGTACGGGAACTGCATCACCGACGTGGTGATCGAGATGCCGCGCTGCTGTTCGAGCGCCATCCAGTCCGACGTGGCGTGGCGGCTCGCCTTGCGGCCTTTGACGGTGCCGGCCAGCTGGATCGCGCCGCCGAACAGCAACAGCTTCTCGGTCAAGGTCGTCTTGCCGGCGTCGGGGTGCGAGATGATGGCGAACGTGCGGCGGCGCGCCGCGCGCTCGGCGATGACACTCATGAAGTCCTCCGGGCTGGGCGCGCATTGTAACGGTTGCGCGGCCGCCGGCGTGACCGGCCGGCCGGGTGTCTGACCCGACGGCGCCGGAACAGGACGGGAGCCGGTCAGGCCCCGCGGCGTCAGGCGGCCAGGATGCCGGCCTCGTAATTGCGGACCCAGTCGAGGAACTGTTCTTCGGGCATCGCGTGGCTGAAATGGAAACCCTGCATCAGGCGCACGCCGAGCTTCTGCATCAGACGCATGTCGTCGTCGGACTCGACGCCTTCGGCGATCAGCGAGAGGTCGAGGCTGCCGGCCAGCAGCGCCATGCTGCGGATGATTTCCTGCACGCGGCGGTTCTGCGCCGCGGCGCGCGTCAGCACCGGATCGATCTTGATGCCGCCGACGTCGAAGCAGTACAGGTGCGTCAGCGACGAGTAGCCGGTGCCGAAATCGTCGAGCGACAGTGTCACGCCGAGGCTGCGCAGATCGTCGAGTACGAGACTGACGTCGTCGACGTTGCCGAGCAGTGCCGTCTCGGTGACTTCGGCGACGAACTGCTGCGGATCCAGGCTGCTCTCGCGCAGCGCCTCGCGGACGATGTCCATGACGTTGGCCGACAGCAGCTTCGCCGACAGATTGAACGCAATGCGCAGATCGTAGCCGCGGTCGTTCCAGTTCTTGAACGTGCGGCACGCGCGCGCCAGCACGGCGCGCGTCATGTCGGCGATCAGATCCGAGCCTTCGGCGACGAAGATGAATTCGCTCGGCAACGTCACGCGGCCGTCCGGCTGGTGCCAGCGCGTCAGCGTCTCGGCGCCGATGACCTTGCGCCGCCCGACATCGATGATCGGCTGGAAGTACGGCACGAACTGCCCCTGGCGCAGGCCGCTGCGGATCTGCTCGGTCAGCGTGAGATGACGGCGCAGGCGGTGCATGTGGCCGCGCTCGCCGAAGCGCAGATGGCCCGGACCTTCGGTGCGCGCCAGGCGCAGCGCCTCGAGGCAGACGTTGACGTACTCATCGGGATCGCGCGCGTCGTCGGGATAGATCGCGCCGCCGGCGCAGACGGCGAGCAGGAAGCGCTGCCCGTCGACGTCGACCGGCGAGGCGAGCCGCTTCATCGTCTCGGCGGCGACGCGCTTGAGGTCGACGCGCGTCACCGCCTCCGAGCTGCCGCGGTCGACCAGCACGGCCAGCATTTCCGAATCGACGCGGAACACCTGCGTCGGCAGCAGATCGACGTCGCGCAGCCGCTCGCCGCCGGCGCGCATCGCCGCCTCGGCGAGCCGCGTGCCGAAGCCGCTGCGGATCGTCAGGTAGGTATCGATGCCGATCAGCAGCAGCCCGTGCGTGCCGTCGATCGGCCGCAGGCGCCGTACTTCGCGCAGCTCGGCATCGAGGCTGTTGCGGTTCGGCAGGCCGCTGCCCGGATCGAGATAGGCGATGCGGCGGATGTGCTCGGCCTGCGCCTGGATGCGGCGCATCGCGCGCACGATGTCGCCGAACTCGTCGGCGGTCTCGATGACGTTCGCTTTCGGCTGGCGGCCCGTCAGCACGGCGTTGAGGTTGCCGGTGACGGCGCCGAGCGGGCGCAGCAGGCGCCGGTACGCGAACAACGACAGGCCGATCGACAGCAGCAGCGCGCCGATCACCGCGCCGAGCGCGATCGCCTGGCGGTCGTGCATGCGCTGGAACGCCGCCGTGGTTTCATATTGTCCGAGTGCATTGTCCTGCTCGATCTGCTTGAGCAGCGGCGCCGACAGGCGATCGTCGAGCTCGGCGCCGATCTGCGCGATCCGCTGCGCGCCCGACGCGTCGATCGGCGCCACCAGTAGAACACCGAACTCGTCGTCGCGGCTTTCGACGAAACGGCGCAAGCCCGCGACCGGCGCATCGCCCGACGCCGGCAGGAATGCGATCTGCTGGCGCAGCACCGCGCGCGCCGACTGGAGCCGCGCCACGTCGGCGCCGGGATCGTTTCCGGCGGCGACGGCCTGCTCGATCGCGGCGCTCCCGCGCCGGATGTCACCGAGCGCGCGCTGCAGCTCCACAGTCATCGCCATGCGGTTGGTCCGCCCGAGCGCAGTTGCCTCGACGCCGCTGTCGGCATCAAGCGAAGGCACGATCACCAGTCCCGCCAGCACGATGGCCAGATTGACCAGGATCATCACCGCAAGCAGCTTGGTCCTTACCCTCATGCGACCTGCGCTCGCCCTTTTGGAATGCCTGTCTTGCAACGAAATCTGATTGTACGGGGAGCATAACGACAAGCCGCAGGCGATGGTTACTATTCTTTACAGAACGCTGCGCATCATTGCGCGATCGGCCCGTATAACGTGACTGCCATCTCCTGCAGCACCCAGAAACCGGAGCAGAAACGTGAAGAAACCCCTGACCCTGATCCCCCTCGGCGCGGCGCTTGCGGCCGCGATCGCGGCGGGCACTTCTTTTGCCGCAGCGCCGAACGCCGCCGCCGCCGGCGGCGCGCCGGCGGCCGC
>JASGFY010000084.1:0-11384 GCA_047605265.1 Solimonas sp. | reverse complement strand
ATGCAGCCGGACATCATGCTGTTCGACGAGCCGACCTCGGCGCTCGATCCGGAAAAGGTCAACGAGGTGCTCGACGTCATGAAGGTGCTCGCGCGCGAAGGCATGACGATGTGCGTGGTCACGCACGAGATGGGCTTCGCGCGTGCCGTCGCCAACCGCGTCGTCTTCATGGAAGCCGGCGAGATCGTCTACGAAGACGAGCCGCAGCGCTTCTTCGACGCACCGGCCAACGAGCGCCTGCGCGCGTTTCTCGGGCAGGTGCTGAAATGACGCCGCCCATCGTCGCCCCTGCACCGGCATCCTGCCGACGGCTCGCAGCGGTTCGAGCTGGGACTGGACATATCGAAACGGACACACCGCTGCGTGCCGGGCAGATTGCCCTTAAAATGGATCGGCTGGCACTTCAGTTGGCCGACAACGCGCCTCTGGAAGTTCAGCCAACTGCGTTTTCAAGGAGCTACGGCTTCTCCGGCAGATGCAGCAGCAACGCCCCGGTAGCTCAGTGGATAGAGCGAACGCCTCCTAAGCGTTAGGCCGCAGGTTCGATTCCTGCTCGGGGCGCCACTCCGGTACAGAAACACGGTGCCTTCGCTTCATCACCAAGCGTGAATCGAGCCTTCGAGCCGTTCGATCGTTCTGGCCCATGGCCGCGCAAGCCCTCGTGCATCAGCGGTCGTAGCTGCTGTAGAAGGGCTTGTTCACCTGGACGCTTGCGTCCGGCTCACCCATCCAGCGGCGCAGAGGCGCCGGCCATTGCGAGCCGACCGGCAGCAGCATGAACCTGCCCGCGATGTGCGTGATGGCCCCGGCCTTGAGGCGCGCGGACACGTCCACGTTTTCGCCCTTGGCCTGCTCGCTGCTGCGCTCGCCCGGCACCAGCGCGAGCTGCGACAGCAGTGTGCGCTCGCCGGTGTCTTCGAGATCCACGGTCAGCTCGCCGCCACCCATCAGCACGCCCGCGCCCGCGGCATTGCTCAGCACGGCGATGTCCACGCGACGGCGGTTGCCCGGGAAGTACAGGTCTTCACGGTTGAGGTGGAAGCTACCGTACTCGTCGAGCAGGTTCTTGCCGGGATAGGCCGCATAGGGGCCGTCACCCAGCCAGCGGAACTCCGATTGCGTGTTCGGCGCCGCCACCGCGAAACCGGCTTCCAGCACTTCGCCGGTGATCTTCACGGGCGTGTACTGGTAGCTCACCGTGATCACGCCGTTGCCGGCGATGCCGAGGCGGTACTCGCCGCGTATGGATTCCTCCGGCTTGCCGGGGCGCGGATAGTTGCCGGCGACCGTGACTTCGACGCCCTCGGCGGTCTGCCTGGCATCGGTCTTCAGCTCGGTCACTTCCGGCATCAGGCCCCAGACCCAGAGGTCTGGGAGGCGCTCGCGCTTCAGGCCCATGTCGTTGATGGTGGGATGCCGGCCCATGTGGGGACCGAACTCTGACAGCAGCGTCGTGCCGTCGACCGAGACCACCGAGAGCTTGCCGCTGCGGCGGTCGAGCTTGAGCTGGTAGCCCGGCAGGCCGACCGAAATCGCCGTATCCGAAACCTTCAGATCAGGGGTGGTCTGGGCGAGGGGCGCGGTCAGCTCCGCCCAGCGCGCGCCGGCGGCGGCCGGGTTCACGCGAATGCTGCGTTCGTAGAACGAATGCCCTTGCTCGTCGACCACGCTCACGTCCAGCGACAGAAGATCGGTGGCTGCGGCGGCCGGCAGCTGGACGGGGATGGCGACGACTTCGGTGGCCTTGGGCCTGGCGCTCAGGGCCACGCTGCCTTGCTGCAGGCGCGTCTGGTTCTGCACCAGTGACCACTTGAGCGCGATGCCCGACAGCGTGCGGAAGTCGAAGCGGTTTTCGGCGTGCAGCTGCAGGGTTTGCGGGCCGGGCTGCAGGGTGAAGTCGCCGTCCCGGATCTGCACGGGCGAGTACACCTTGCGCACCTGCCAGTAGTCCACCTGCGGCGTGCGGTCCGAATACACCAGGCCATCCATGCCGAAGGGACCGGCGCTGTCGAAGTAGCGGTGCTCGTCCAGCCACACCATGAGGTCGCTGTCCTTCACCGCGCTGCGATCCGCCGCGCTGCGCAGGATGCCCTGGTCCTGGAAGACCCAGATAGCGCCGCCGGCGATGCGCGGGCTGCGGTAGAAGGTTTCCCACAGGTCCTGCACCGACGTGCCGGCGCGCGCGAGCCCGCGCTCATGCGCGTACTCGGTGAACACGATGGGCTTGTCCAGCGTGTCGCCGTAGCGCTGCGCGCGGGCCAGCGGCGGGTAATGCGGCGCGTAGATGTCGAGGAAGTCGGGGAAGTTCTTCCACTCCTTGTCGAAGTACGAGCCGATGGTGGGGAAGGTGATGGGCCGCGTCGGGTCGAGCTGCTTGACGTACTTGCCGGTGTTGTTGCTCAGCTCATTGATCGGGTTTTCGTTGCCCAGGCTCCAGAAGATGACGCTGGGGCGATTCTTGTCGCGCATCACCGTGGCGCGGGCGCGGGTATACAGAACGCTCTGGTATTCGGGGTCCTTGAGATGGTTGCGGCCGTGGGTGAAGGGCACTTCGTCATCCACGTAAAGGCCCAGCTCGTCGCACAGCTCCAGGAAGCGCGGATGCGGCGGATAGTGCGAGGTCCGCACGAAGTTGATGTTGGCCGCGCGGATCAGCTCCAGGTCGCGGCGCATGTTTTCTTCGGTGGCCACGCGGCCGATCGGCCAGATGTCGTGATGATCGACGCCGCGCAGCTTGATCGGCGTGCCGTTGAGCTTGAGGATGCCGCCATCGGTGGTCATCTGCCGCAGGCCGATGCGGTCGTGATAGTGCTGCACCGTCTTCGCGCCCTGCTTCAGGTCGAGCTCGAGGCCATACAGGTTCGGTGTTTCCGCCGTCCACAGCTGTGGATGTGTGATGTTCAGCACCGTGCTGCCGCGCCCTTCCGGCGACAGCGCCAGAGTGAAGCGCTTCACGGCATTGCCCCTGGCGTCGATCAGCTGCCCGGCCACGTTCGCTTTCGCCGTGGCGGTGACGTCCACATGCAGATCGGCGCTGCCATCGGGTTTGAGCGTGGTGCGCGCGCTGTAATCCGCGATGTGCGCCTGCGGCAGCGCGAACACGGTGACGTCGCGGTAGATGCCGGAAAGCGCCCAGCAGTCCATGGTGTCGAACTCGTAACCCTTGGCTCGCGTGGTGACGCGAATGGCGATCAGGTTGTCTTCGCCATCCTGCGCCAGCGCATCGGTGATGTCGAAAGTCACCGGGTTGAAACTGCTGGCCCATTCCCCCACCGGCTTGCCGTTCACCCACACCGTCAAGCCATAGAGCACGCCCTCGAAGCGCAGGAACACGCGCTGCCCGTCCCAGGACTTCGGCACCTTGAAGCTGCGGCGATACAGGCCGGTGCCCTCTTTCACCGCGTCTTCGTATTGCGGCTCGGTGAAGCCGGCCAGCTCCCAATGGCCCGGCACCGGAATGCGCTTCCAGTCGGCGACGTCGAAGGCGGGCTGGTAGAACGATTCGTCCGCGCCGATGCTGGACGATTCGATGTACTTGAAGGTCCACTCGCCGTTGAGCACCTGTGCGCCTTCACTGGCGCGCACCGGCAACACGTCCACCGGTTGTGGCAGCGTCTGCGCATGGGCCGCGGCGGACCCTGCGGCGAAGGCCAGGGCGAGAAGGGGGAGGAGTCGGGAACGCATGAGGGCGGCAATCATGGCTCGATGTCTCGATGGTGGGCGCGCGTCTCAGCGCGCCGCTTCCAGGCTGGAAGCCTTCTGGCCGTTGACGCTCACATTCTTCAGCGTAAGCCGTTCGGTGAACTTGAGGATGCTCGGCTCGGTGACGCCGTCGAACTGGCAATCGATCAGCTCGATGTCGCTCACCGGCGAGCCCGGCAGGCCCTGGCTGTCCATCACCTGCTTCG
The DNA here is from genome assembly GCA_047605265.1 of Solimonas sp. Classification (GTDB taxonomy): domain Bacteria; phylum Pseudomonadota; class Gammaproteobacteria; order Nevskiales; family Nevskiaceae; genus Solimonas. Next base: position 7,476 of record JASGFY010000084.1, on the reverse strand, counting down.
CTTGCGTGACCTTGAGGCGTTCGATGCGGATGTTGCGCAGGATGGGCTTGAACTTGCCGTCGGCGCCTTCTTCGTAGTTGAAGTCGCAGTTGATCACGGCCTTGCTGACCTGCCCCACCTGGATGTCGCGGTAGTAGAAGTGTTCGAGCAGGCCGCCGCGCGCGGCGTTGTTCTTGAAGCGGAGGGCGTACATGAGGTCCGGGCTGTCCAGGCGGCAGTTTTCCGCGAACACGTGGTGTGCGCCGCCGGCGATGACGGAGCCGATGCCGATGCCGCCATGGCCCGCCTTCATCTCGCAGTTGCGGATGAGGATGTCGCGCGAGGCCACGCCGACGCGGCGGCCATCCGCGTCGCGACCGGAGTCCACGGCGATGCAGTCGTCGCCGGTATCGAAGACGGTGTCCTCGATGATCATGGCGCTGCAGCTTTCCGGATCGCAGCCGTCGGTGTTCGGGCCGTGGCTGAAGATGTCCACGCCGCGCACGATGATGTTGCGGCAGAGCACGGGATGGATATGCCAGAACGGCGAGCGCCGCAGTTTCACGCCTTCGATCAGCACGTTCTCGCAGTCGTACGGCTGCAGCAGCGGCGGACGCAGGTAATGGCCGTCACCGAAAACGCGTTGCTCCACCGGCACGCCGTCTTCCGCCATCTTGAACAGGGCGGCGCGTGACTTGGCCTGATTGGGCATGCCGGTGTGCCAGCCGAACGCGGTGCGGCCCTTCATCCACCACCAGTGTTCGGAACTGGCCTGGCCATCCAGCGTGCCCTTGCCGGTGATCGCGACGTTCTTTTCCTTGTGGGCATAGACCAGCGACGAATAGTTCATGCACTCGGTGCCTTCCCAGCGCGTGAAGACGATGGGGTAGTCCGCCGGGTCGGTGCTGAAAAGGATCGTGGCGTTTTCGGTGACGTGCAGGTTCACGTTCGACTTGAGGCGGATGGCGCCGGTCAGGAACTGGCCCTCCGGCACCACCACGCGGCCGCCGCCGGCTTGCACGCAGGCTTCGATGGCGGCGGCGAAGGCTGCGGTGTTCTTGGTCATGCCGTCGCCCTTGGCGCCGAACTCGGTCACCAGGAAGTCGCGTGCCGGAAACTCCGGCGCCTTGACGGTCCGGGCGATGTTGCGGGCGCGTTCCCAGGGATCGGGCTCTACCGCCATGACGAATTTCGGCGCCGCAACCAGAAAGGTGCCGGCACCCAGGTAGGACAGCAGCTCTCGCCGCGTGGAGCGGATCGACATCGGGGGTCTCCTCTAAGAATCTGTTAACGATCTTTTGAGCAATGGCGCGAGGAAGGTCAGGTGAATGAATCGCAAGCGGGTGCTGAGCAGCCGCTCACGGTTCTTTCACAGCCTTCTGTTTTTTCCAGCCAAGCGACCTTGCGTTCGACGATCCGGCGTGTGGGCATGACCCTGGCTTGAGTGTCGACCGAAATGTAACGCTTGATCTTCTTGCGCCTCCGGGGAGTTTGCCGGATTACGGGAAAAATTGTGAATAGGCCCTCGGCAGGCGGCCCGCTCCATCCGCATGAGCCACGCAGGCGCGGCCGCGCATCGTGTGGCAATACGCATGGCGGAAACAGGTGTATGAGATTTTACTGAAAAGCTTTCAAAGCTTTTTATAATTTATTGTTTAGTATCGTTTTTGGCTAGCATCCGGCCTTGCCCTGTCGCCTGTGCGACACCGATCAGGGGTGGGGATTCATGCTTGAGATCAAACTGGGCGCTGCGCTGTTATGCGCGCTGATGCTGGCCGGCTGCGGCGGTGGTGGCTTCGACGATGACGACGATACGCACGGATCGACGACGGCCGGCGCGAGCGCCGCTTCGATCAACATCATTGCCGGTTCGTCGCAGCTGCCTTTGGCGGCGAGCACTAGCGATGACGGCATCACGATCACGGCCATCGTCAAGGACGCGAACAATGCCCTGCTTTCCGACGCCACGGTGACGTTCAGCGCCGACGCCGGCACGCTCGAAGTCACTTCGGCGACCACCGACTCCAGCGGCCTGGCGCGGTCAACTTTGCGGCGACGCGCGGCACGCTGAGTGCCAGCTCCGCCGTCACCGACGCGAGCGGCGACGCCACCGTGCCCATCCAGTCGAGCGGTGCCGGTGGGGCCGGCGGCTCCGTGGTATCGGCGCAGGTCACCGACGGTTCGTCGGCCAGCCTCGCGCTGGTCTTCAATGCCGTCGACGTCACGCAGATTTTGATCCAGGTCAGCCCGGCGACCATTGCGCCGTCGGCGAGCAGCACGGTGATGGCGACGGTGCGCGACGCGTACGACAATCTCGTGGCCAATCAGCTCGTCAACTTCACGCTGCCCGGCTTGGCGTCCGACTACAGCGACGAAACGACGATTCCGCCGGGCCTTACCAGTCCCTACGGAACGGCGAGCAGCTGCTCCAGCGCGAACTGAGCGGCACGGTTCCGCGGAAGCGATGGTGAAACGGCAGCCTCATGGCCGCCGCACCGTTGCCGTTTCATGAGCGCGCCCGATTCAGCAGCGTCACGAGCAGCAGATGGCCGAGGCCTGCGACCAGCGCGATCAAGCCCGCGCTGAGCCCGGTCTCGACCTCGTGGCGTTCGCGCGCGATGTCGGCGAGCAGATCCTGTCGCGTCTGCGCGCGCAGGCGCGACAGGCCTTCGGGCGTGGCCTGCGCTTGGTGCGCCTGCAGTTCGAGCTGCGCGTTCAGCTCGACCGACGCGTCGAGATCGGCGTCGCTGTACGTCGGCAGCCGAGTCCACTGCCAGCCGTAATAAGCGCTCAGGCCGATGCCGATCGCCAGCAGCATGAACGGGAACGCGGTGCGCGGGCGGCGGGACGGCGGCATGGAATTTCCTGAAGGACGCAAACGTCCGGCATTTTAAGGAAGGCCTGCGTGGATGGAGCCGTCATGGCAAGCGCGCGCCGCGAGCGGAAAGCCATCCGGTGCGGCCGGATCCGGTGGTGGCCGCTGGGTAAAGTTCACGAAAGCCGCCGATCGGTGCTGGCAGGATAATCGACATCCCTCGAACGGAGTCCCTCATGCGCATCGGCACGCCCAAGGAAATCAAGAACCACGAATACCGCGTCGGCCTGACGCCGGCTGGCGTGCGCGAGCTGACGGCGCACGGGCACGAGGTGTTCATCGAAACCCGAGCGGGGCTCGGCATTGGCATCGACGATGCCGAGTACCAGCGCGCCGGCGCGCAGATTCTCGGGACGGCGGCGGCGGTGTTCGACACGGCCGAGATGATCATCAAGGTCAAGGAGCCGCAGCCGGCGGAGTGCGCGATGCTGAAGGCCCATCATGTGCTGTTCACGTATCTGCATTTGGCGCCCGATCCGCAGCAGACGGAAGCGCTGATTGCGTCCGGCTGCACGGCGATCGCCTACGAGACGGTGACCGACGCGCACGGCGGCCTGCCGCTGCTGGCGCCGATGAGCGAGGTCGCCGGCCGCATGTCGATCCAGGCCGGCGCGCACGCGATGGAGAAGGCCGCCGGCGGCAACGGCGTGCTGCTCGGCGGCGTGCCCGGCGTGCCGGCTGCCGAGGTCGTCGTCATCGGCGGCGGCGTCGTCGGCTACAACGCGGCGCGCATTGCCGTCGGCATGGGCGCGCGCGTGACGATCCTCGACCGCTCGCTGACGCGCCTGAACTGGCTCGACGGCGTGTTCGAGAACCGTGCGACGACGCTGTACTCGACGGTCGACGCGGTCGAGACTAGTCTCGCCAGGGCGGACCTCGTGATCGGCGCGGTGCTGGTGCCGGGCGCCGCGGCGCCGAAGCTGGTGACGCGCGCGACGCTCAAGCACATGAAGCCGGGCACGGTGATCGTCGACGTGGCGATCGATCAGGGCGGCTGTTTCGAGACCTCGCGGCCGACGACGCACCAGGAGCCGACGTATCTCGTCGACGGCATCGTCCACTACTGCGTCGCCAACATGCCCGGCGGCGTCGCGCGCACCTCGACCTTCGCGCTGACCAACGCGACGATGCCATTCGCCGTCGCGCTCGCCGACAAGGGCTGGCGTCAGGCGCTGCTCGACGACGCGCATCTGCGCGAGGGGCTCAACGTGTTCGGCGGGCAGGTGACCTACAGGGCCGTGGCCGAGGCGCTCGGCCTCGCGCACGTGGCGACGCTCGACGCGCTGCGCGTCGCCTGAGATCGCGCTCGCGCCGCGCGGCGGAGCCGCAGGCCGCCGGTCCGCCGCAGAACGGTCGTGGCGCCAAATGTAAAGCGGAGCCGACAGCGCGGTTGCTAGATTCGGCCGCGAGGCTGGGGCCTTGCTTCCAGCCGGATGCGCCGTCCGATCCACCGTCCTGTACGAGGCTTTATGCGCGCCTTCGCTGCCTTAGCGGTCGCTCTTCCGCTGGTCTGTGCCGAAGCCGCGGCGCAGGAATTCGCCGCGCCGGAGACCTCGGCACCGGCCGATCTGGACGCTGCCGCGTCGGCGACGAATGTGCCGCCGCCGGACGCGCAGCCTGAAACAGTCGACACGATTCCGCTCGCCGCCGACGCTCCGCCGCCGGTGCCGGAAGCCGAGTCGCAGGAGCACGAGCAGGGCCTCACCGAGATCGTCGTCACCGCGCAGAAGCGCAGGCAGTCGCTGCACGACGTGCCGCTCTCGGTATCGGCGCTCGGCGGCGACATGCTCAAGGACATCAACGCCGCGAACCTCGCCGACGCCTCGCTCTACGTGCCGAACGCGCGCGTCGACGCCGACGACCTCGGTTCGCCGCTGATCTACATCCGCGGCTTCGGCACCAATACCTTCAACCAGAGCTTCGAGAGCTCGGTCGGCTTCGTGCAGGACGACATCTTCTACGGCGGCCACTCCTACTTCACCGAGTCGATGTTCGACATCGATCGCGTTGAGGTTCTGCGCGGACCGCAGGGCACGCTGTTCGGCAAGAACTCGGTGGCGGGCCTTTACAACGTCATCACCAAGGGGGCGACCGACGTGTTTTCCGGCGACCTGCGCCTGAGCACGGGGGAGTACAACGAACAGCGCCTCGAAGGCGGCATCGGCGGCGTGTTCAACAGCTGGTTCGGCGCGCGCCTCGCGGTGCTCGCGACATCGGGCGACGGCGAGCTTTATAACCATACGCTCGACCGCGACGAGGACAAGATGTCGCAGAAAGGCGGACGCCTCAAGCTGCGCATCCTGCCGGTAGACGACGTCACGGCGGACATCACGCTGCAGCGCTCGCTGACCGACATCCATTTCTGGCCGTACGAGCTGATGAAGCTCGACAGCGATACGACGAGCTATCTCGAACAGTTCGATGCGGCGATCGAGGGCGATCCCTACGATTTCAAGACCGAGTTCGACGCGCCCGGCTTCATCAACAAGAACTCGTCGACCGAGGTTGCGAAAGTCGATTGGGAGATAGGCGACCTCGGCCCGATCCACGACGCGCACACCGTCCTCGTCGGCGGCCACAGCCAGCTCTCGATCAACCAGCGACATCAGTTCCTATGCCCTGACGACCGACTTCGCGCAGCTTTCGTCGGGCGATCTCGACGCGACCGGACCCAGCCCGACCGGCGTCCTGCTGGCCGCCGTCTCCGCCCGGCACCGCCTCGTGCTCGGGCGCGGCCGTGCTGATTGGCTGCGTGACGCCGCAGCTGCTGGGCGCCAACGACTACTCGGAGCAGGGGCTCGTGCGCGAGGAAAGCAACTGGCTGCCGAAGGTCGCGCTGCAATACATCCGGGATCCGAATCTCAATTTCTACGGCAGCTATGCGCGCGGCTTCAAGAGCGGCGGTTTCAATTCGCTGTCGTACACGGGCGAGAACCTCGCGCTCCAGTCCGAGCGGGCCGGCACCGTGGAGGCCGGCTTCAAGAGCCGCCTGTTCGAGCACACGCTGAACTTCAATCTCACGCTCTACCAGACCCGGCTCCTCGGCACGTTCTACGCGCAGCAGGCCAACGGCCGGCAGATCTACGGGGCGATCGCCGTGAACTGGTGAGGGCTAATCGCGGACCGGCGCTGCGTCGAACGGCATCTTGGCCTTGAACTCGCAGAGATCGTTGATCGCGCAGCGTCCGCAGTCCGGCTTGCGCGCCTTGCAGACGTAGCGGCCGTGCAGGATCAGCCAGTGATGGGCGTCGCGCTTGAACTCGTCCGGCGTGAACTTCAGCAACCTGTCCTCGACCTGCCGCACGTTCCTGCCGGGTGCGAGGCCGGTGCGGTTGGCGACGCGGAAGATGTGCGTGTCGACGGCGATCGTCGCCTCGCCGAACGCCGTGTTCATGACCACGTTCGCGGTCTTGCGGCCGACGCCGGGCAGCGCTTCCAGCGCCTCGCGGTCGCGCGGCACTTCGCCTCCGTGCTTTTCGAGCAGCTGCCGGCACAGGCCGATGACGTTCTTCGCCTTGGTCTGGTAAAGACCGATGGTCTTGATGTACTCGCGCAGTCCGGTTTCGCCGAGCGCGAGGATTTTTTCGGGCGTGTTGGCGGCGGGGAACAGCTTCGCCGTCGCCTTGTTGACGCCGACGTCGGTCGCCTGCGCCGACAGCACGACGGCGACCAGCAGCTCGAACGGCGTCGTGTATTTCAGCTCGGTGGTCGGAGCCGGATTACCCTCGCGAAGACGGCGGAAGATCTCAAGGCGTTTGGCGGCGTTCATGATCGCGAGGCGTCGTTGCGTTTCGCGCGCGCGGCGGCGAGCGCACGCGCGAGCGGATCGGAGAATTGCGGGGCCTCGCTCGGATCGGCCGAAACGGCGCGGGCCTTCAACAGAGCCTTGCGGCGCGCGCGTTCGGCTTCGCGTTCGTCGGCGCGGCGCTGGAGCCGCAGCTTGCGTGCCTTGACGCGCCGGCGCGCGACGGCATCGTCGAACGGCTTCTGTTCGACCGGCCGCATCTCGATGCAGTCGACGGGGCAGGGCGGCAGGCACAGCGCGCAGCCGATGCATTCGCCGACGATGACGGTATGCAGCCAGCGTTCGGCGCCGACGATGGCGTCGGTCGGGCAGACGGCGAGGCACTTCGCGCAGCCGATGCAGCGGGCCTCGTCGATCAGCGCGACACGGTACGGCATCGACGGATCACTTCACCTTCATGCCCGGCGCGGCGCCGGCATCCGGCGCGAGCAGGAACGGGCCGCCGCGCTCGTCGCTGGCGGCGAGCACCATGCCTTCGGAGAGTCCGAACTTCATCTTGCGCGGCGCGAGATTGGCGACGCACATCGTCAGGCGGCCGGTCAGCGTCTCCGGCGCGTAGGCGGCCTTGATGCCGGCGAACACCTGGCGCATGCCGAGCGGGCCGAGATCGAGCTGCAGGCGCAGCAGCTTGTCGGCGCCTTCGACGTGCTCAGCCGCGGCGATGCGCGCGATGCGCAGGTCGACCTTGCCGAAGTCGTCGATGGACACAAGACTCCCCTCTCCCGCCGGGAAAGGGGCGGGGGGTGAGGGAGCGCGCGTCGTTGCGGCCGCGGCGGTGTCCGTCACCCCAACCCCTCTCCCGGCGGGAGAGGGGCTA
>JASGFY010000083.1:0-11585 GCA_047605265.1 Solimonas sp. | reverse complement strand
GGCGCTTCGTCGACGCGCTGCCGCGCACGCCGTCGTTCAAGGTCGATCGCCCGGCACTGCGCCGACTGTTCGACACCGGCTGAAAAACACGGCGTCACGCTTTCTCAGCCTCCGCGCAGATCCGGAACGATCTGCGGCAATTCGACCGACGTGCGGATGCCGGGCGCCGCGGCGCAGACGCAAGGCACGGCGTTGACGGCGCGGTGCGCCGTGTAGCCCGGCGTGGTGGCCGCCTTGCGCTCGGCCGGCACGGTGAAATGCAGGTGCAGGTCGAGCGGGCAGTCGCCTTCGACCTGCACCTGCCAGCCGTCGCCGCGCAGCGGCCAGCCGGCGTCAACGTCGGTCGTGACGAACCAGTTCGCCGTGAACGTGATCAGCGGCCTGCCGCCGCGCAGGCCGGACACCGTCGTGCGCAGTGCACCGACCGTGCCGGACTTGACGACGCCGGCGGCGATCTTCGCGTCCCGGCGCGCGAACGCCACCTGCCCGTTCGCCTCGATGCCGTCGAACGACAGGCCGACCGCCTCGGCGACGACGCGCAGCGACGGCCCGAACGCCTCGCGCAGATGATGGACGCGGCCGGCCTCGGCGCGCGGATCCGACGCCTTGCCGAAGCCCATGATGTCGAACAGCATCTCCGGCGAATCGCGCGAGCTGCAATCGGCGTATTCGTGGATGTGCAGCGCGTCGAGCCGGCGCTGCATCGACAGCAGCGCCAGCGGCAGCGCCTCGGTGATGAAGCCCGGACTGCTGCCGGTGCTGTGCAGCGTCGAGCCGCCGCGCCGGCAGGCCGCCTCGATGCGCGCACGCAGCGCCGAATCGAGCGCGTCCGGATGGTGGAACTCGGTGCGCGTGGTGACGACGTTGCTGCCGGCTTCGAGCAGCCGGCACAGATCGTCGACATCGACGCGCTGCGGCATGTACAGCACGCAGTCGGCTTTCAGCGCGACGATGTCGTCGACGTTGCGCGTGGCGCGCACACCGACCGGCGGCAGATCGCAGAACTCGCCGGCGTCGCGGCCGGCCTTGGCGTCGGAATAGACGTACAGGCCGGCCAGTGCGAGCGCCGGATGCTCGATCACGGCGCGCAGCGCGCGGGCTCCGACGTTGCCGGTGGCCCATTGCACGACGCGGTACGGCCTGTCGGACGGCGTGGTGGCGGCGGAACGGTTCATGCTTTTCTCCTCGACTTGTTATGATCATGACAGCCGGCTGTTGCACAGCACTGCTGTATAGCGCGCCGGCGGAGCGTATCAAGCCTTCCTTCCGTTTTCTCCGTCCCGCACGCGCGGCGACGGCGATCCGGCGGCGGCGACAACGACGAAGCCGCGCAGAACGCGCCCGAGGAGATTTCCGCCCGTGGAGCAGTGCCGTTGCAGTTTTCCTGCGCGCCGGCCGGCGGCAGCCGCATCGCGAGGATCGCCGTGAGCGAGACGGCCGGCGCGTCGGCGGGTGAAAGCCGGGGCGCGTTCGCGCCGCTGCGCGAACGGACCTTCCGCACGATCTGGTCGGCCAGCCTGCTGTCCAACTTCGGCCAGCTGATCCTCGGCGTCGGCGCCGCCTGGGAGATGACGCGGCTGACGACGTCGCCGGGCATGGTCGCGCTCGTGCAGTCGGCAATGATGGCACCGCTGATGCTGGTCGCCGTGCCGGCCGGCGCGATCGCCGACATGTTCGACCGGCGCAAGATCGCGATCGGCGGGCTCGCCTTTTCGAGCGCCGCCGGCGCGGTGCTGACGGCGCTCGCGCTGCTCGGCCTGACGACGCCGTGGACGCTGCTGCTGTTCTGCTTCCTGATCGGCGCCGGCGTCGCGCTCTACGCGCCGTCGTGGCAGGCGTCGATCACCGAACAGGTCCATCCCGATCACCTGCCGGCGGCCGTCGCGCTCGGCTCGGTCAGCTACAACATCGCGCGCAGCTTCGGCCCGGCACTCGGCGGCGTCATTGTCATGGCCTTCGGCGCGAAAGCGGCGTTCGGCATCAACGCGCTGTTCTATCTGCCGCTGCTGATCGCGTTCTTCCTGTGGCGCCGCCGGCAGCAGCCAAGCCGCCTGCCGCCGGAACGGCTCGATCGCGCGATCGTCGCCGGCGTGCGCTACGCGCTGCATTCGTCGCCGATCCGCACGGTGCTGGTTCGCGCCTTCCTGTTCGGCCTGTGCAGCGCCGCGCCCGCCGCGCTGCCGGCGCTGATCGCGCGCGACCTGCTGCACGGCGACGCCGGCACCTTCGGCCTGCTGCTCGGCGCAACCGGCGTCGGCGCCGTGCTCGGGGCGCTCGCCGTCAGCGAAGTGCGCGAGCGCCTCGGCGCCGAGCAGGCCGTGCGCCTGTGCGCGCTGGTCAGCGGCCCGGCGGTCGCCCTGATCGGCTTCAGCCACCATCTGGCGCTGACCGCCGCGATGCTCGTCATCTCCGGCGCGGCGAACATGCTGCTGGTCTCGTTGTTCTCGATCAGCATCCAGCTGTCGGTGCCGCGCTGGGTCGCCGGCCGCGCGATCGCCCTGCACTCGTCGGCGCTGACCGGCGGCATCGCGATCGGCGCGTGGCTCTGGGGCCAGGCCACCGCCGGCTGGAGCGTCGACATGGCGATGATCGCGGCCGGCGCGCTGCTGACGCTGACGTCGCTGCTGGGCTTCGTATTGCCGATGCCGCTGGTGTCGCTCAGCAAGCTGGAGGTCGTCGATCTCGGCCACGAGCCGGAAGTGGCGCTGCCACTGACGACGCGCAGCGGCCCGATCGTCATCGAGCTCGACTACACGGTCGCGCCCGGGCAGGCGCGTCAGTTCTACGCGACGATGCTCAAGCTCCAGCACGCGCGGCTGCGCAACGGCGCGTTCGACTGGTCGATCTCGCGCGACATCGCCAACCCGGCGCTGTGGACGGAGCGCTATCACTGCCCGACCTGGGGCGACTACCTGCGCCAGCGCGAGCGCTTCACGCATTCCGACCGCGAATTGCAGGATCAGGCCAACGCCTTCAGCTCGCACGCCGGCACGCGCGTGCGCCGGCGGCTTGAGCGTCCGTTCGGCTCGGTGCGCTGGCAGGCCGACGTCCCCGATCCCAGGGGCGACACGCTGAGCGTGTTCGGGCCGTGACGCATCATGAACAAGAATCGACTCCCGACAACGACAGACTGAATCACAGGAGCAGGTAGATGGCCGAGGCATACATCATCGACGCCGTGCGCACCCCGCGCGGCATCGGCAAGGTCGGCAAGGGCGCGCTCGCGCACTTGCATCCGCAGCATCTGGCGGCGACCGCACTCAAGGCCCTGCACGACCGCAACGGCTTCGACACGCGCGACGTCGACGACGTGATCTGGGGCACCAGCGCGCAGAAGGGCAAGCAGGGCGGCGACATGGGCCGCATGGCCGCGCTCGACGCCGGCTACGACAAGACCGTCAGCGGCGTGACGCTCGACCGCTTCTGCGGCAGCGGCCTCACGGCGGTGAACTTCGCGGCCGGCCAGATCAAGTCCGGCGCCGAGGACCTGATCGTCGCCGGCGGCACCGAGATGACTTCGCAGATCGCCGCGATGCAGCAGGCCGAGGCGGCCGCCGGCCTGAAGTCGCCGGGCCTCGGCACCGGCAACGCGCGCCTGCAGGCCAAGTATCCGCAGTCGCACCAGGGCGTCAGCGCCGATGCGATCGCATCACGGGAAGGCATCACGCGCGAAGCGCTCGACGCGTTCGGCGTCGAGAGCCAGAAGCGCGCGGCGCACGCGATCCGGAACGGCTACTTCGACAAGTCGATCGTTCCGGTCCACGACGAGGACGGCAAGCTGGTGCTCGCCAGGGACGAGCATCCGCGGCCGGACACCACGCTCGAGAGCCTCTCGCAGCTCAAGCCGGCGTTCGCGCAGGTCGCCGACCTGCCGATCGACGACAAGGGCACGACTTTCCGCAAGATCATCAACCAGGTCTATCCGGACCTGAGAATCGAAGCCCGCCACCACGCCGGCACCTCGTCGGGCAACGTCGACGGCGCCGCCGCGCTGCTGCTGGCGTCGGAAAGCTACGTGAAGAAGCACGGCCTCAAACCCCGCGCGCGCGTGATCGCCAGCGCCAACATCGGCGACGATCCGACCCTGATGCTGAATGCCCCGGTGCCGGCGGCGCGCAAGATCCTCGCGCGCGCCGGCCTGACGGTGAACGACATCGATCTGTGGGAGGTCAACGAGGCTTTTGCGGTGGTCGTCGAGAAATTCATCCGCGATCTCGGGCTCGACCGCGGGAAGGTCAACGTCAACGGCGGCGCAATCGCGCTCGGCCACCCGATCGGCGCGACCGGTGCGATACTGATCGGCACCGTGCTCGACGAACTCGAGCGGCGTGACCTCAAGCGTGGACTGATCACCATGTGCGCGGCCGGCGGCATGGCGCCGGCCATCATCATCGAGCGCGTCTGAGCGCCGCCATCCACGGGCCACGGAAGAGATCGGGTTGAAGACGATGGGCGGACCAGAGACGACGCAGCCGGACACGCGCAAGCGCGACATCGGGCGCAAGCTCACCGTGATCTCGCGCCAGCTCTGGCAGCAGTTCGACCAGAGCGTACAGAGCACCGGTGTGTCGCGCGCCAAGTGGGGCCTGATCGCGGCGGTCTCGCGCAATCCGGGCGTCACGCAGCGCGCGATCGCCGCGATGCTGCAGGTCACCGAAGTCACCGCCGGCCGCATGATCGATCGCCTGTGCGAGGACGGCCTGCTCGAGCGCCGCGAGAATCCGCAGGACCGGCGCGGCTACTGCGTCTATCTGATGCCGGCCGCCGCGCCGCTGCTCGACCGCATCGGCGCGGCGGCGGCGATCTACGAATCGCACGCCTTCGCCGGCATGACCGACGAGGATCTCGAACGCTTCGAAGCGCTGCTCGACATCATCGCGCGCAACATCACGGTCCCGCAGTTCCGTCCGGAGGGTCGCAAAAACGGTTACGACTCTTGACATTTCCGGGGGCGAATACTAACGTGGCTCAGGGTTTCGCCGGGAGGCGGAATCCGCTCCCCCTCAAATGCTTGGAGATTCCCATGAAGAAGTCATTGTTTGCCATCGCGATTCTTGCCACTCTCAGTACCGCCGCGGGTGCCGAGGAAGTGGCCACGGCGGCCATCGTGCCGGCCACGATCAATGCGTCGGAAGCGGCGACGGCCGTCACCCCGACCAAGGGCAAGATGCTGTACGCCGCCAACGGCGGTCGCCTCGGCTCGGTCTACCGCGTGAACACCGACGGTTCGGTTCAGCTGATCCTCGACGGCAGCATGCGCACGATCCCGGGCCACACGCTGTCGCTGGTCGACGGCAAGCTGACCACCAGCCTGTCGAAGTCCGACGTCATCTCGCACTGATGCGAGGCGGCGGCCGCCGCTGAAACGGCCAGATGCGCCAGATAACAAAACCCCCGATTGGCGCGCGAGGAGGAGAGCGATGCGAACGCTGAAGGTCGGCATCATCAGCGCCAATTGGGGTGCATTTGCGCATCTGCCGGGATGGCGAGCGGTTCCCGGCGTTGAAGTCGTCGGTATCTGCACATCGCGCCGCGAAACGGCTGAGGCCGCCGCGGCGCGATTTCATATCCGGCGTCCGTACTGGGACGCCCAGACGATGGCCGCCGATCCGGACATCGATATCGTCGATTGCGGCACGCGCCCGAACCTCCGCCACGCGATGGTGCTGGCCGCGCTGCGCAATGGCAAGCACGTCTACAACGGCATTCCGTTCACCACCGGCCTCGAACCCGCCCGCGAGCTGCGCGACGCCTGGCGCGCGAGCGGCAAGGTCGCCGTCGTCGATGCGTTCTCGCAATGGCTGCCGGCCCACCGGCTCGCCAGGGAAATGATCGAGGACGGCTTCCTCGGCACGCCGTTCGGCGGCACCTGCTTCTTCAATCTCGGGCTGTTCAACCAACCCAACCCGCAGTTTCCGTACAACTGGTTCGCGCAGGGCGGGCTCGGCGTCTCGGCGCTGCGTAACCTCGGCAGCCATGCGCTGCATGTGCTCCTGCACCTGTTCGGCGCGATCGACGAATTGGTCGCGGTCGATCGCCGGCTGCTCGGCGAATGGCGCTTTCCCGACGGCCGGACCGTCAGGCCGGAGACCAACGACTTCGCCAGCCTGCTGCTGCGCTTCGCCAGCGGCATGACGATGCAGCTGCAGGTGTCGTGGAGCGCGACGCTGACGCCCGGCTGGATGCTCGAAGCGTTCGGCAGCCGGGGACGCTTCGTCGCCCGCGCGCCGACCTTCCCGGCCAGCCGCGATACGACGCTGCACGCCGGGGCGATCGGCGGCGCGCCGTTCGGACCGGTGACAGTCCCGGCGCGCCTGCGACAGACCCCGGAAGTCGCGCTCGACGCGGATTGCGAGCCGAACGCCTCCCATCCGATGGCGCTGTCGATGCAGCGCATGGTCGCCGCGATACGCGGCGAAGGCCGCGCGGCGCCGGACTTCGAACAGGCCTGGCAGGTCGAGCGCGTGCTCGAAGCGGCGCGCTGTTCGTCCGAAGAACGGCGCTGGGTGCGCCTCGATGAGATCGTCTGAGACGGCGCCCGAAGTGGCGCCTGACACGACGCCTGCGGCGACGGTGGCCCCGCCCTTCGGCCGGCGCGCGCCGCCGCTGCAGGGCGGTCGCAATTTCCGCGATCTCGGCGGCTACCGGGCCGGCGCGGGCCGCCGCGTGCGCTGGGGCCGCCTCTATCGCTCCGGCAGCATGGCCGGGCTGACGGCCGGCGATTGCGAATACCTGTCGGGCCTCGGCATCCGCTGGATCTGCGACCTGCGCACTACCAGCGAACGCGAGGCGGCGCCGAACGCCTGGCACGACGGCGCGCCGCTCTGCTGGAGCCGCGACTACGCGATGAGCCTCGGCGATCTGCGCCGCTTCTTCGGCGACGGCCCGACGAGCGCCGCGCAGATGCGCGAGATGATGCTCGCCGTCTACCGCCAGCTGCCGTTCGAGCAGGCACCGGCCTATCGCGAACTGTTCGCGCGGCTCGCCGGCGGCGACCTGCCGCTGATCATCAACTGCACGGCCGGCAAGGACCGCACCGGCATCGCCGCGGCACTGATCCTCGGCGCGCTCGGCGTGCAGCGCGAGGCCATCGTCGAGGACTACATGCTGACCAACGCGCTGCTGGCCGCGCAGCCGCCGTCCGGCGCGCTGCACCGGCGGCTCGGCCACCTGCCGGCCAACGTCGTGCGCGCCGTCCTCGGCTCGGACGCGGATTATCTGGAAGCGGCCTTCAGCGCCATCGACGAACGCCACGGCAGCGTCGGAACCTATCTGCGCGAAGCGCTCTGCGTCGACGCCGATGCACTGGCCGCGATTCGTCGCGAGCTGCTCGAGGACGCGGCAGACTGACCGCCGCGGGCGCGCGGCGATGGCCGGACGCCCCCCGGGCCGTGTCGCCGCAGGATGGCAAACCGGATATGATTTAAGCCAACAGCGGTGTTCAATAACCGCAGACACGACATAGGGATGGAGAGCAGATGACCCAAGTGATGAAAGGCGTGCGCGTGCTGGAGGTCGCCCAGTTCACTTTCGTGCCCGCCGCCGGCGCCATCCTCGCCGACTGGGGCGCGGACGTGATCAAGATCGAGCATCCGGTGCGCGGCGACACGCAGCGTGGCTTCATCAACATGGGTGGCATCGCCGTCGATCCGAACCGCAATCCGCTGGTCGAGCATCCGAACCGCGGCAAGCGCAGCGTCGGCATCGACGTGTCGACGAAGGAAGGCCAGGAGCTGCTCTACGAGATCGCCAAAACGGCCGACGTGTTCCTGACGAACTACCTGCCGGCGGTGCGTCAGAAGAACCGGTTCGACGTCGAGCACATCCGCGCGGTGAACCCGAAGATCATCTACGCGCGCGGCAGCGCCTATGGCGACAAGGGCCCGGAGCGCGACGTCGGCGGTTTCGACGGCACGGCGTTCTGGTCGCGTAGCGGCATCGGCTACGCGATGTCGCCGCCCGAGCTCGAAGGCCCGCTGTCGCAGGGCATCATGGCCTTCGGCGATTCGATCGGCGGCATGTTCATCGCCGGCGGCATCTCGGCGGCGCTGTTCAACCGCGAGCGCACCGGCGAAGGCGTCGAGCTCGACGTCTCGCTGCTGAGCGCGGCGTGGTGGTCGGCGGGCGCCAACATCACGCAATTCCTCGAAGTGGGCCAGACCTCGCGCAACACGATGCCGACTTCCGGCGGCTCGCTGCGCAATCCGCTGATGGGCAACTTCCGCACCTCGGACGGCGGCACGATCAACCTCTGCATGGTCAGCCCGACCGGCCTGATCCGCGACGCGTTCACGCACTTCGGCGTGCCCGAGGCCGCCGACGATCCGCGCTTCGCCGACGTCAAGAGCCTCATCGAGAACGCCGGCGCGGCGAGCGACATCATCGTCAAGGCGATCGGCAGCAAGCCGTTCGAGTACTGGCGCCAGCACTTGAAGACGATGAAGGGCCAATGGGCGCCGATCCAGAGCCTCGGCGACCTGACGACCGACGCGCAGGCGCTCGCCAACGACATGCTCGTCACGCTCGACAGCGAGGACGGCAAGCCGTTCCAGGTCGTGCGCGGCCCCGTGCAGTTCGACCACGAGCCGCTGAAGACCGCGCGCGCCCCCCAGGCGTCCGAGCACACCGAGACCTTCCTGATGGAACTCGGTCTGGAATGGGACCGCATCGAGAGCCTGAAAGCCGCGGGCGCCATCGCCTGATATCCAAAACCAAGAGAACACAATGAAAGCGGGAAGCAAGCTGAAGAGCGCGGTGTGCGACGCCGAGGTGATGGTCATTCGCGCCGCCGACGTCGTCGTCGAATGCGGCGGCGCGCCGATGGTCGAGACCAAGCCGGAGACCAGGGGCGCGATCAACCCTTCGTTCGCCGAAGGCACGAAGATGGGCAAGCGCTACGTCGACGCCGCCAACACCATCGAGCTGCTGTGCGTGAAGGCCGGCCAGGGCTCGCTGGCGGTCGGCGGCGTCGCGCTGCAGCCGAAGGAAGCCAAGCCGCTGCCGTCGTCGGATTAGGGCTGCGAGCAGCGTGCAGGGACCCCAGGCGCAGCCGGGGTCCCAGCGTCGCGAGTCAGCCTCGAACCGAGGCGCCAAACTTTTCTGAACGGTTGTTGCTGAGATGAACATTTCGCTGATTCTGCAGATGGCGGCCGACGCCGAGCCCGAACGCATCGGTCTGGTCTGCGACGGACGCCGCTGGTCGTATAGCGCGCTGCTGAGCGCCGCGCGCGGCGCCGCGCAGGCGATCCGCGACGCCCGCTGCTCGTACGTCGGCCTGCTCGACGAGAGCAGCGAGGCGGCGGCCATCGCGCTGTTCGGCGCGGCGCTCGCCGGCGTGCCGTACGTGCCGCTGAACTACCGCCTCGCCGACGCCGATCTCGGCGCGCTGCTCAAGCGCATCGCCCCGGCCTGCCTGATCGGCGACGTCGCGCGCGTGCAGCGCCTCGATCCCGACGGCGGCCACAAGACGCGGGCGCGCGCCGATTTCGTCGCCGAGGCCGAAGCGCTCGGCCGGACCGCGCCGGCCGACGAGCACGACGGCGAAGGCATCGCCGCGCAGATCTTCACCAGCGGCACGACGGCGGCGCCGAAAGCCGCGCTGCTGCGGCACGCGAACCTGCTGTCGTACATCCTCGGCACCGTCGAGTTCGCGTCGGCGTCGCCCGACGAGGCGGCGCTAGTCTGCGTGCCGCCGTATCACATCGCCGGCATCGCCGCGCTGCTCAGCTCGATCTACGCGATGCGCCGCATCGTGCTGCTGCCGGCCTTCGAGCCCGGCGCCTGGCTCGACCTCGCCGCCGGCGAGCGCGCGACCAACGCCTTCGTCGTGCCGACCATGCTCGCGCGCATCATCGCGCACATGGACGGCGGCCATCGGCCGGACCTGTCGAGCCTGCAGGCGATCGCCTACGGCGGCGGCCGCATGCCGCTCGAGCTGATCGAGCGCGCGCTCGTGCTGTTCCCGGACACCGGCTTCACCAATGCCTACGGCCTGACCGAGACGAGTTCGACGATCGCCCTGCTCGGCCCCGAGGACCACCGCATCGCGCACCAGTCGAGCGATCCCGACGTGCGCGCGCGCCTCGCTTCGGTCGGCCGTCCGCTGCCGACCGTCGAGATCGAGATCCGCGACGAGGACGGCAAGGCGCTGCCGCCCGGCGAGCGCGGCGAGATCTACGTACGCGGCGAGCAGGTGTCCGGCGAATACAAGGAGCGCAGCGCGCTCGACGCGCAGGGCTGGTTCCCGACGCGCGACGCCGGCTATATCGACGGCGAGGGCTACCTGTTCCTCGCCGGCCGCGCCGACGACGTCATCGTGCGCGGCGGCGAGAACATCTCGCCGGGCGAGATCGAGGACGTGCTGATGACGCATCCGGCGATCGCCGATGCCGCCGCCGTCGCCGTGCCGTCGGTCGAATGGGGCGAAGCAGTCGGCATCGCCGTCGTGCCACGGCCCGGCCACGCCGCGCCGAGCGAGGAAGAACTGAAAACGCTGATCCGGAACCGCCTGCGCTCGTCGCGCTCGCCGGAACGCGTCGCCGTGCTCGACGCGCTGCCGTACAACGAGATGGGCAAGCTGCTGCGCCGCGAAGTGAAGAAGCTGTTCGCGGGCTGAAAACGCGCTTCACGGTCCTGAACGCGATGCCGAACGGCGGGTCGTCGAAAGACGATCCGCCGTCTTCTTTTGCGCGCGAGGTTGACGCGGCCCCCGTGATCAACAATGATGTTGAACACCTCATTAGCGCGCGCTTTCGCGGCGCGGCGCGCAAACGACAAGGACAGGAGAACCATCATGGCGGGCAAGCTCGCGGGCCGCGCGGCCCTCGTCACCGGGGCGTCGTCGGGAATCGGCGAGGCCGTCGCGCTCGCGCTCGCCGCCGAGGGCGCGAGCGTCGCGCTGACGGCGCGGCGCGCCGACCGCCTCGCCGCGCTCGTGCCGCGCATCGAGGCCGCGGGCGGCCAGGCGCTGGCGCTGCCCGGCGACGTCGTCGACGAGGCGTTCGCGACCGCGACGGTCGAAAAAACCGTCGCGCACTTCGGTCGCATCGACATCCTCGTCAACTCGGCCGGCATCATCCAGGCCGGCGGCGTCGAGACCTCGGACCTCGATGAATACCGCCGCGTCGTCGACCTCAATCTTCTGGCGACGCTCTACACCTGCAAGGCCGCGATCGCGCCGATGAAGGCGCAGCGCAGCGGCGACATCATCAACATCTCGTCACTCGCGGCGACCAAGTCCGGCCCCACGTTCAGTGCGTACGCGGCGAGCAAGCACGCGCTGAACTCGATGACCGACGGCCTGCGCCAGGAAGTCGGCGGCCACGGCATCCGCGTCGGCATCGTCATGCCGGGCGCGACGCAGACCGAGGTCTTCGACAACATCAGCAACGCGCAGGTGCGCGAGGCGATCAAGTCGCACGTCAGCAAGGACGGCGCGATGGCGCCGGGCGACGTCGCCGACGCGATCCTGCTGATGGTGACGATGCCGCGGCGCACGAACGTCTCGGTGATCGCGATCCGCCCGACGATCGATACGACGGCCTGACTCTGGACTCCCTCTCCCCGCTTGCGGGGAGAGGGTGGGG
>JASGFY010000082.1:0-11714 GCA_047605265.1 Solimonas sp. | reverse complement strand
CGGCCGTCGTCGAAGCGCAGCGCGGCAACGGTCGCGTGGTCGGCCAGCGGCAGGCGCCGGCCGACGGCCCGCGACAGCGCGGCGCGCGCGACCCAGTAGTCGCCGAGCGCGGCGAGATAGCCGGCGTACGCATCGTAGCCTTGCTGGCGCTCGGCGAGCAGGTCGAAGACGTCGACGAGCATGTAATTGAACGCGCGCTGTGCCTGCTCGACGGCTGCCTCGCGCGCCGGTAGCAGCTCGCGGCGGTAGCGCTCGCTGCGCAGCCGCGCGCTGCGCAGCCGCGCGTAGGCGGCGGCGACGTCGTGGTCGGCGTCCAATTCGCGTGCCGTCAGTCCGGCCTCGGCGGTCTGCAGCTCGGCGGCGCCGCGCGCCTTGCGGCCGGCGCCCCAGTCGAAGATCGGCAGCGCGAACGACACGGTCGGCCCGCCGTGCACGCCGCCGTCGTACTCGCGCTCGCGTTCGGCGCCGATTTCGATGTCGCCGAGCGCGCGCGTGCGCCGCGTCAGGCCGTAGCGCGCGGCGACGGCGTCGGCATGGCGGCGGGCGCCGGCGACGTCGAGCCGCGCGTCGCGTGCGAGTTGCTGCAGATCGGCGAGCGCTTCGTCCTGCGCCGGGGGCAGCGCCAGCGTTTCGGCCAGCGTCCAGTCCGCCGACGACGGCAGGCCGAGCAGGCGCGCGAACGCTTGCCGCGCGAGCGTCGCGTCCAGCGCCGCGGCGTCGGCGTCGAGCTGGGCCTGCGTCGCCGCCGCCTGTTCGAGCGCGAGATCGCGGCGCTTGAGATTGCCGGCGTCGAACCAGCGTTGCGCGAGCGTCGCCGAGCTCTGCGCCGCCCGGGCGAGCGTCGCCTTCAGCTCGGCGGTCTGCGCCGCGGCGGCGACGCGCCGGTACGCGGCCTCGACGTCGGCGGCGAGATTCAGCGCGGCATCGCCGAGCGCGAGGCGTGTGCTGTCGAATTCCGCATCGGCGATGCGGCCGCGCGCACCGAGCAGCAGCAGATCGGTGAAGTTGACGGCGATGCCGAGCGTCAGCTGCGCATGCGGCTCGTCGCCGGCCGACAGCCAGGTCGCCGACAGCAGCGGATTGGCGAGGCGGCCGGCTTCGTAGACGTCGGCGGCGGCAAAGCCGAGCTTCGCCGATGCGGCGCGCAGCTCGGGGTTGCGGATCAAGGCGATCTGGATCGCGCGGTCGACGCTCAGCGGCGCGTCGAGCCAGGCGTTCGTGGCATCGCCCTCGGCGGCGGCGGCGGCGGCGGCGGCGGGGCCGGGCAGGGCGAGGCCGCGCGCCGACAGATCGTCGGCGAGCGCGCGCCGGCCGCGCTCGGTCGGCAGGCCGGCGCAGGCGCCGAGCAACAGCGATGCAACGAGCATCGCGGGAATGAGACGTTGGGCAGACACGACAGACTCCGAAAGAAAGAACGGGAATCTGCGCCGCGCGTCGCGGTCGAGGGCGGATACGGCGGACGCCGCGCATCGGCACGGCGATGCCTCGATCAGTCGGGGCGGGACGCGGGCGCGCTCAGGCGCGCGCGTTTGCGGGTGGCCGTAGGAGGTCGA
The DNA here is from genome assembly GCA_047605265.1 of Solimonas sp. Classification (GTDB taxonomy): domain Bacteria; phylum Pseudomonadota; class Gammaproteobacteria; order Nevskiales; family Nevskiaceae; genus Solimonas. Next base: position 10,161 of record JASGFY010000082.1, on the reverse strand, counting down.
GCCGGCGTGCCGGCCGTGGATCGCGGCCGTCGCTCGCGGCGGGTGCTTCGCTGCGCGCGACATCGAGCGTCGCGAGCGGGTTCACCGCCGCCGCCGTGGTCGACGCGCAGTGCGCCGCGCAGAGGCTGGCGCAGCGGCAGTCGTCATGGGTCGTGGCGTCGTGGGTCGTGGTGTGGGCCGGCGCGGACCGTTCGTCGTGCATGGCCTGCGGGTCCGCATCTGCCTCCATCTGCATGTCCATCATCGCCATGCCGGCGTGGTGTTCGTGCGTGAAGGCCAGCTGTGTGCTGGCGGCGCGATGCGCCGCGCAGACCGGCACCGCCACGCGCGCGATGCCATCGAACGGCAACAGGGCCGTCACGAGGCACAGCACGAGAAGTCGAAGCCACCGCATGCGCGCAGTATCGGCCGCCGGGGCGGGGCGGACAAGCTGGAGCCCGCTCCGGGCTTGTTGTCCGCCGCGGGGCGCTCAGGGTTTGTGGTTCGGGCAGCTGACGAGATGATCGTTGACGACGCCGACCGCCTGCAGATACGCATAGACGATGGTGCTGCCGACGAACTTGAAGCCGCGCTTCAGCAGATCCTTGCTGATGCGGTCCGAGAGTTCGGTCTTCGCCGGTACGGCGCTGCCGAGGCGGATCCGGTTGTTGACCGGCTTGCGGCCGACGAAGCCCCACAGGTAGGCGTCGAAGCTGCCGAACTCCTGTTGCACTTTCAGGAAGGCCTGCGCATTGCTGCGCGCCGACGCGATCTTCAGGCGGTTGCGGACGATGCCCGGCTCGTGCATCAGCCGTTCTAGCTTTCCGTCGCTGAAGCGCGCGACCTTGACCGGATCGAAGTTCGCGAACGCCCTGCGATAACCCGCGCGTTTCTCGAGGATCGTCCGCCACGACAGCCCGGCCTGCGCGCCTTCGAGGATCAGGAACTCGAACAGCACGCGATCATCGTGCTGCGGCTGGCCCCATTCCTCGTCGTGGTAGCGGATGTATTCGGGCGTGGCGAGGCACCAGGGGCAGCGGGTTTCCATGAGAGTTTCGCTCTTGTTGCTCCTCTCACCTCGGGGAGAGAGGGAATCCATCTTCAGGCGAATTCAGGCGAAATTGATCCGCTGCCCCAGCGGCGTTCCGGCGACGGCGCCGTCGCGGCAGGCGATTTCGCCGTTGACCCAGGTGGCGAGGATCTTCGCGGGGAAGGTACGGCCTTCGACCGGCGACCAGCCGCACTTGTAGAGCACGTCCTCCTTCCTGACCGTGGTCGTGCCGTGCGGGTCGACGAGCACCAGATCGGCGAAATAGCCTTCGCGCACGTAGCCGCGATCCTGGATGCCGAACCGGTCGGCGACGGCGTGGCTGGTCTTGCGCACGACGGTGCGCAGGTTCAGCTCGCCGCGCTTGACCAGCTCGATCAGCATCAGCAGCGAGTGCTGCACCAGCGGCAACCCGGACGGCGCCTTGAAGTAGGACTGCGCCTTTTCCTCGGCGGTGTGCGGCGCGTGATCGGTGGCGATGACGTCGATGCGGTCTTCCATCACCGCGTGCAGCAGCGCCTTGCGGTCGGCCTCCGTCTTGATCGCGGGGTTGCACTTGATGAGGTTGCCGAGTGTCTCGTAATCCGCTTCGCTGAAGTACAGATGATGCACGCAGGCTTCGACGGTGATCTTCTTGCCCTTGATCGGGCCCGGCGTGAAGAACGACAGCTCGCGCGCCGTCGTCAGGTGTAGCACGTGCAGGTCGGCGCCGTACTTCTTCGCCAGCCCGGTCGCGAGCTCCGTGGACTGGTAGCAGGCCGCGGCCGAGCGGATGCGCGGATGCTCGCGCACCGGCACGTCCTCGCCGTACTGCTGGCGCGCCTTCGCCTCGTTGGCGAGAATGGTCGGCGTGTCCTCACAGTGCGTGACGACCATCAGCGGCGAGCGCTGGAAGATGCCTTCGAGCGTCTTCGGATCGTCGACCAGCATGTTGCCGGTCGAGGCGCCCATGAAGACCTTCAGCGCGCAGGCCTCGTTCTTCTTCAGCGCGGCGATTTCTTCGAGATTGTCGTTGGCGCCGCCGAAGTAGAAGGCGTAGTTGGCGAACGAACGGCCGGCGGCTTTCGCGTACTTTTCGGCGAGCAGCGCGCGCGTGGTGATCGCCGGCTTGTTGTTCGGCATGTCGAAGTAGCTGGTCGTGCCGCCGGCGACGGCGGCGCGCGATTCCGTGTGCAGATCGCCCTTGTGCGTGAGGCCGGGCTCGCGGAAGTGCACCTGGTCGTCGATCACGCCCGGCAGCAGCCATTGGCCCTGCGCGTCGAACACCTCGACGCCGGCCGGCGCGTCGATCTTCGCCGCGATCTTCTCGATGCGGCCGTTCCTGATCAGCAGATCGGCGGCGATTTCGTGGCCTTCGTTGATGATGTGCGCGTTGGTGATGAGCATGGCCGGTCTCGCCGTCGTTTTTCGCTATGGTAATCCGTCCCGCCGACCGGCGGCTGGAACGCGACGGCTGCGACGGCCATGATCGGCGCGACACAAGCACCGGTCAGTCGGCGAGGAGAACGCGCATGGCCGAGCGGATCCAGCACGGTGCCTGCCATCTCTGCGAGGCGATCTGCGGCCTCACCAGCGGTTCAGGCGTTCCGACGATCTCGCCGCCCGCGGCCTCGCCGATGGTGCGCGCGTGCGCGTCGCTTCGCGGGTCGGCGAGCTCGACATCGAAGTGCAAGCGACGGCTGACATCATGCGCGGCACCGTCTCGCTGCCGCATGGCTGAGGCCACGCACGGCCCGGCGTGCAGGCACGCGTGGCGCGCGAGTACCCGGGACAGTGCATCAATGATCTGACCGACGACCGCTGTCTCGACCGGCTCTCCGGCAATGCGGCGTTGGCGGCGTCGCGATGCGCATCGTCGCCGCGCCGCACGGATCGCGTTTACGCTGATATGGCTGGCCCACTCTTCAATTTTCGACAGGAGCTTTACGATGAATGCCATTCTCGATGAACTCGCCGGCCGTTTCGGCATCACGCCCGCGCAGGCCGAGAGCGCGGCCGGCGCGATCTTCAAGTTCGTGCAGCAGGAAGCCGCCAGCGGCGATTTCCAGAAGCTGCTGGCGGCGGTGCCGCAGCTGCAGACCTGGATCGCCAAGGCGGGCCACGCGGACGGCGCCGGTGGCGGCGGCCTGCTCGGCTCGCTCGGCGGTCTGGTCGGCGAGGGCGGCATCGGCGCTTTGCTCGCGTCGTTGCAGAAATCGGGCCTCGGGGTCGAGGGCGCGGCGCAGTTTCTGCCGGCGCTCGTGCAGCAACTGTCGTCGCACGTCGATCCGGCGCTGCTGGCCAAGGTGCTCGAATCGGTGCCGGCGTTGAAGGAGCTTGGCCAGGCGCAGGGCGGCGGGCTCGGTTCGCTGCTGGGCGGCCTGCTCGGCGGCCGCTGAGCCGCCCGCGGGTCGCGTCCGGCGCTCTCGGCCGGCATGGCTGGCGGCGCGGCTGCCGCCAGTCGTGCCGCGGCCGCCGCGCCGGGTCCATCGGTCGACGGTCACCGAGTCTTCGCGGCCGGCGCCGTCGCGGCGCCGGCTTGCCGTGGCATGTCGATGGATCGAAAAGTCATAGCCGCGCGCAGTGCATGAACGCCACCGGCTGGCATCGTTCGTGTATATAAGCAGCCGGTTGCGGCCGCGCCCGCACCGCTGTTCTTCCTCAATAATTCTTTTCAAGCGTGGAGTTTCGGATGATCCGTTCCGGCCTCGTGCTCGCTGCCGCACTGTTGCTCGGCGGCTGTCTCTACGGTCCCCACGGTCCGACGCCGGCCGCGGCGCCGGCGACGCTGTCCGGCGACGCCGCGCATCCGGGCGCCACGCAGGGCTGGGCGCGCACCGAGCTGTACTTCGGCCTCGGCGATGCCGAGCAGCCGCAGCAGGGCGTCAGCGAGGCGCAATGGCGTGCGTTCCTCGATGCGGAAGTGACGCCGCGGTTCCCGAGCGGCCTGAGCGTGCTCGACGTCTACGGCCAGTGGCTCGACCGCGGCGCCGCGCAGCCGCAGCGCCTGCGCTCGAAGCTGATCGTGCTGCTGCACGAGGACAACGCGCAGACGCGCGCCGCGATCGACGCGATCCGCAGCGCCTGGAAGCGGCGGACCGGCGATCAGTCCGTGCTGCGCGTGACGCAGCCGGCCGACGTGTCGTTCTGAGCGCGCGCATGAGCAACGGTCCCCTGCCGCGTTTTGTCCGCGGCGATCTCGACGGTTTCTTCGGCCTCGCGCTCGACAACCTGATCCTGCTGTTGGTGCTCTCGGCGCTGTGCCGCGGCGTGCTCGGCTTCGACGACGCGCTGCTGCTCGGCCACGTGCTGCCGGGCGCGGCGGTGTCGCTGCTGGTCGGCAATCTGTACTACGCGCGCCAGGCGCGCAGGCTCGGCCGGGAAACCGGACGGGACGACGTCTGCGCGCTGCCGTACGGCCTCAACGCCGTCACCGTGTTCGCGTTCGTGTTCCTCGTCATGCTGCCGGCCAGGCTGGCCGCGCAGGCGGCCGGCGCCGCCGATCCGGCGCGCATCGCCTGGCAGGCCGGCCTGCTCGCGTGTTTCAGCTGCGGCGTCATCGAGTTCGCGGCGTCGTTCGTCGTCGAACGCATCCGTCGCGCGACGCCGCGCGCCGCGCTGCTGGCTACGCTCGCCGGCCTCGCGCTGGCGTTCATCTCGCTGGGCTTTCTGTTCCGCGCGTACGCCAATCCGGTGATCGGCCTGACGACGCTCGGCGTGATCCTGCTCGGCTATTTCGGCCGCGTGCGCTTCCGCGGCGGCCTGCCGGTCGGCTTCGTCGCCGTCGCGCTCGGCACGGCGCTGGCGTGGGGCACGGGCCTCGCGCCGTCCGGCCCGCCGCCGGGCGCGCCGTCGCTGCATTTGCCGCTGCCGGTGCTCGGCGATCTCGTCGCGTCGTTCCGCACCGACTTCGTCGTCAGCTACTTCGCCATCGTCGTGCCGATGGGCCTGTTCATCGTCGCCGGCTCGATGCAGAACCTCGAATCGGCGGAAGCGGCCGGCGACCGCTACCCGTCGCGGCCGTCGCTCGCCGTCAACGGGCTCGGTTCGATCGCCGCCGCGCTGTTCGGCTCCTGCTTTCCGACCACGCTGTACATCGGCCATCCCGGCTGGAAGGCGATGGGCGCGCGCGCCGGCTATTCGAGCCTGTCCGGCGTCTTCCTCGCGTTGCTGTGCTGCACCGGCACGCTCGCGCACGTCGCGTGGCTGATTCCGGTCGAAGCCGGCATGGCGATCCTGCTGTGGATCGGCATCGTCATGAGCGCGCAGGCCTTCCAGGCGACGCCGGCGCATCACGCGCCGGCCGTCGTCATCGGCATCCTGCCGGGCCTGGCGACCTGGGGTTCACTGATGGCCAAGGCCGGTTTGCACGCGGCCGGGCTGGGTGTGCCGGGCGGGGCGGCGTTCTCGGCCGAGCTGCTGCCGAAGTTCCTGCAGAGCGACGTCTACATCGCCGGCGCGTTCGCGCTCGAGCAGGGCGTGGTGTTCACGGCGATGATCCTGTCGGCGATGACGGTGGCGATCATCGAGCGCCGCTTCGACAACGCGGCGATCTGGTGCGCCATCGCCGCGCTGCTGTCGGCGACCGGCCTGATGCACGGCTATCGGTTTTCGTTCGGCGACACCGTGCTCGCGCTGCGGCCGGCGTGGCCGTACGTGAGCGGCTACGGTCTGATGGCGCTGTTGTTCGTCGCGGCGCGCTGGCTGACGCGGCCGGACCACACCGCGCACGGTGCGTCCTGAGCGGCGCCGCGCGCAGAAAAGAAGCCTGGCGCGATCGAGGACGCGCGCCGGGCCCGGGTATCAGGCGAAGATCGGGCATCTCCGTGATGGTCGGGGACGGCCTGGCGACTGCATCGGGCCTCGTCGACCGGCTTCGAGCGCCGGGTGTTTTTCCCTGCGCAGCGTGCGCGGTGCCACGGTCGCGGTTCCGCTGCCTCATCGCCAGTCGCCCCACATCGCCTGCAGTGCGGCGATCGCCGCCACGCCCGCCGTCTCGGTACGCAGCACGCGCGGGCCCATGCGGATGCCGATGTAGCCGGCGGCGCGCGCGCGCTTGAGTTCGTGTTCCGACAGTCCGCCTTCGGGACCGACGAGCAGCGTCAGCGGGCCGTTCGGCGCCGGCAGCTGGTGCAGCGAGTGGTGCGCCAGCGGATCGAGCGTAAGCCGCGTGCCGTGCGCGCCCTCGTCGTCGAACCAGCCCGGCAGCGGCACGATGTCGGAGATGAGCGGCACCGCCGTGCGGCCCGACTGCTCGCAGGCCGAGACGACGATGCCGCGCCAGTGTTCGAGCTTCTTGTCCCAGCGCTCGGCATCGAGCTTGACGACGCCGCGTGACGACAGCAGCGGCACGATGCGCGTGACGCCGAGTTCGACGGCCTTCTGCAAGGCGTAGTCCATGCGCTCGCCCTTGGACACGCATTGCGCGAGCGTGAGGTCCAGCGGCGATTCGCGATCGACGTCAGCGAAGGACAGCAACTTCGCCGTCGCTTCGCGCTTGCCGACGTCGACCAGCTCCGCAGCGTACTCGCCGCCGCGGCCGTCGAACGCGATGAAGGTTTCACCGGCGCGCGCGCGCAGCACCTGCACGAGATGGCGGAACGCGTTGTCCGGCAGGCGCACGATGGCGCCAACGCCGGGCGTGATGTCGTCGAGATGGATGCGGGGTTCGGCCATGCGCGAAGGATAGCGACGGCCTGTCGTGGCCGCACGGTCGCATGTCAACCGTTCCGCCGCCCGTGCGTTGTGTGGAGACCATGCGCAAAAAAGCGGCCGACCGGAGGGAGCGATGAAACGACGATTGCAGCGCTGCGGCGCGGCCCTGGCATTGCTGGCGGGCCTGGGCCTGGGCCTGGCCCCGGTGGCGATGGCGATGCCGGAGGCCGACGCGCGCCAGCTGTTGCTGCGCAGCGGCTTCGCGCCGTCGCCGGCCGAGATCGCGGCGCTGGCGCCGCTGAGTGGTGCGGAGGCGGTCGAGCGCATCGTCGACGCGGCCGTGCCGCGCCGTGCCGCGACAACGCCGGCGCCGGACTGGGTCGACGAGGCGTTGAAGACGCCCGCCGAACTCAAGGCGATGAGCGACGACGAGCGCCGCGCGTACCGGCAGATGTGGGTCAAGCGCGGCGCCGAACTGCAGACCTGGTGGATGCAGGAGATGATCGCGACGCCGGCGCCGCTCGCCGAACGGATGACGCTGTTCTGGCATGGCCATTTCACCTCGTCGCTGCAGGCGGTGAAAGCCGGCCAGCTGCTGTACCGGCAGAACGTCACGCTGCGCGAGCACGCGCTCGGCGACTACCGGGCGCTGCTGCACGCCGTCGCGCGCGATCCGGCGATGCTGCTGTTCCTCAACAACCAGCAGAACCGCAAGGACGCGCCGAACGAGAACTTCGCGCGCGAACTGCTGGAGCTGTTCACGCTCGGCGAGGGCCACTACAGCGAGCGGGACGTGCACGAGGCGGCGCGCGCGTTCACCGGCTGGAAGATGCGGCCGCCGGACGGCACGTTCTTCGAGTCCCGGTCCCAGCACGACGACGGCGTGAAGACCTTCCTCGGCCATCGCGGCGACTTCGACGGCGACGACATCATCGACATCATCCTGCAGCAGCCGCAGGCGGCGACGTTCATCGTCGAGGCGCTGTGGCGCGAGTTCGTGTCGCCGCAGCCGGACCGCGCCGAAGTCGCGAGGCTCGCGGCGCGCTTCCGCCACGATTGGCAGATCGCGCCCCTGATGAAGGCGCTGTTCGCCGAGCCGGCCGTCACCGACGCGACGCAGGCGGGCGTGCTGGTCAAGTCGCCGGTCGAGTTCGTCGTCGGCGCCGTGCGCTCGCTGGCTCTGCCGCTGTCGCCGCGGTCGGTGGCGCTGGCCAGCGACGAGATGGGGCAGGGCCTGTTCAATCCGCCGAACGTGCGCGGCTGGCCGGGCGGCGACGACTGGATCAGCAGCGCGGCCCTGCTCGCGCGCCGCCAGTTCGTGCTGTCGCTGTCCGGCGACGCGTCGCCCGCGACCGGCGGCGATGGCCGCGAAGCGCAGCTGCGCAAGGCCATGGCGCGCGAGATGAAACCCCGGCAGGCCGACGTGACGCGCCGCTTCGGCGAGGCGGCGGAGTCCCTGCCGCCGCGCGGCGCCGAAAACCTGCTGCTCGCGCTCGCGCCGGTGCAGGCGCCGGTCGAGGGCGCGAAGCCGACCGATCGCCTCGAGACCTGGATGCTCGATCCGGTCTACAACCTCAAGTAAAGGCCTCGAGTGATGGCCTCAATGACGGAGAACCCCGCATGCACAGACGCGATCTGCTGAAGACGGCGGCGCTGGCGCCGCTGCTGCTCGCCGGCCTGCCGCGCGCCGCCGCTGCCGACGATGGCCCGGCGCCGCTGCGCCGCCTCGTGCTCGTCGAACTCAACGGCGGCAACGACGGCCTCAACATGGTGATCCCGTACGCCGATCCGCTGTACGCGCAGCTGCGGCCGCAGCTCGGTGTGGCGCGCGATCAGGTGCTGCCGCTCGACGAGCGCGTCGGCTTCAATCCGGCCCTCGCGCCGTTGATGCCGATGTTCGGCGGCGGCGAACTCGCCGTCCTGCAGGGCGTCGGCTACACGCCGGCGAACCGCTCGCATTTCCGCTCGATCGAGATCTGGGACACGGCGACCGACAGCGACCGCATCGGTGACGAGGGCTGGCTGTCGCGCGTCGACGTCGCCCGGCGATTCGGTCGCCCGTTTGCCGCCGAGGCCGTCGTCATCGGCCGCAACCCCAAGCCCTTGCGCGGTACGCGGATGGAGCCGGTCGTCATGGCTGACGCCGACAGCTTCGTCGCCGAAGCGCAGGGCGTGATGCCGCTGCGCGAGTCGTCGGCGAACACCGCGCTGCGCCACATCCTGGCGGTGCAGCGGGACATCGACGCCGCCGGCCGCGCGCTCGCCGCGGGACGGCCGCAGCCGGCCGGCGATTTCCCGCGCACGTCGTTCGGCCGCGACGCGCAGCAGGCCGCGGCGCTGCTGATCGGCGATCCGGCGACGCCGGTCGTCAAGATCGCCCTGACCGGCTTCGACACGCACGTCAACCAGCGCGCGCGCCACGACGCGCTGCTCGGCCAGCTCGCGGCGACGTTCGCCGCCTTGCGTCAGGCCTTCGTCGCCGCCGGCATCTGGGACCAGGTGCTGATCGTCACGTACTCCGAGTTCGGCCGCCGCGCCCTGCAGAACGCCAGCGGCGGCACCGACCATGGCAAGGCGGCGCCGCACTTCGCGCTCGGTGGCGCCGTCAAGGGCGGCCTCTACGGCGAAGCGCCGCAGCTGGCGCGGCTCGACGACGGCGACGTGCCGGCGACGACGGACTTCCGCCGCGTCTACAACGCCGTGCTTGGCCGCTGGTGGGGCGTCGGCGACGCCTGCATCGAGCCGCGCCGGCATCCGGCGCTGGCCATCGTCTGACGATGGCCGGGGCCGATAGACTGCGAGCGTGCAAGAACCGGCGGCGGTCCATGAAAATCTCGATGCGTTCCTCGCGAGCGTGGAGCGGCGTGCGCTGCGCATCGCCGAGATCGCCACGCAGGATCGCGACGATGCGCTCGATCTGGTGCAGGACGCCATGCTGCAGCTGGCCCGCCGCTACGGCTGCCGCCCGCCGACGGAGTGGCCGCCGCTGTTCCATCGCATCCTCGGCAACCGTATCCGCGACTGGCAGCGCCGGCAGACCTTGCGTCGTCGCCTGTTCTTCCGGCACGAGGCGCCGGCGGCGGATGCGCGCGAGCCGGATCTGCTCGCGACGGCGGTCGACGCCGCGCAGCCCGATCACGTCGACGCGCTGCAGAGCGCCGAGGCCCTGCGGCGTCTCGAGCAGGCGTTGCGCGCCCTGCCGCGTCGCCAGCGCGAGGCCTTCGTACTGCGCGTCTGGGAAGGGTTCGATGTCGAGGACACGGCCCGCGCGATGGGCTGCAGCGGCGGCAGCGTCAAGACGCATCTGTCGCGCGCGCTGCGGGCCCTGCGCGACGCGCTGGCTGGAGTCTGGCCGTGACTGAAGACGATCCGTTCGCCGCGCACCTGCGCGAGGCCCTGCGCGCGTCGGAGGCGGTCGATGCCGTCGCCGCTGCGCGTCTGCGCGCGGCGCGGGCGCGGGGCGGCGCCCCGCCCCCCCCGCCGCCCCCCAAGGGCGGGGG
>JASGFY010000081.1:0-11867 GCA_047605265.1 Solimonas sp. | reverse complement strand
GAGCTGGCGCGCGAATACGCCGCGTGGAAGCGCGGCCTGCGCGCGCGCTGGGGCGGCGTGACGCTGCGCGCGCCGACGCTGCCGCCGGTGCTCGCGCAGGGCGAGACACTGTCGCTGAGCGTCGTCGCCGGCCTCAACGGCCTGCAGGCGAAGGACGTCGTCGTCGAGTGCCTGATCGGTGACGAGCGCGACGGGCGCTTCGAGGCGCAGAAGACGGTGACGCTGGCGCCGCAGGGCGAGGACGGCGGCGGCGTGCGCTTCGGGGCCGATATCGAACCGCTGCCGGGCCTGCAGAAACTGCGCCTGCGCATCCGCCCGCAGCATCCGGCGATGTCGCACCCGTTCGAGCTCGGCGCGGCGATCTGGGCCTGAGCCGCGCGCGACGCGGAGCGCGCTTCAGGCGCTGACGAGAACCGAAACCGGCCAGTCCCGCAGCAGGATGCCGGCCGGCAGCGCCGACGCGAACGCCGCGCGCGTTCCGTCGAGCGCCGTCCAGCGAAGACCGCGCCAGGGCTTCGGCAGCTCGACGCGGGTGTCTTCCCAGCGCCCGGGTTCGACCGCCAGCGCGCCGCCGGCCCCGGACAGCCCGCACGGCAGGCGCGGCACGACTACGACGAGCTTCGCGTCGCCGGCTTCGCGTGCGAACGCGAGCAGATGCGCGGCATGGCGGCCGCCGACGGTCAAGGGCAGATAGCCGCCGCGCGCGAACAGCGCCGGCTGCTCGCCGCGCAGCCGCAGCAGCCGGGCGATCAATCGCTGCTTGACGCGGCCGTCGTGCCACTGGCGCAGCAGCGCGGCATCGTCGTCGCTGCCCGCCAGCGCGCGTTCGCGCGCGGCGTAGTCGACCGGCCGGCGGTTGTCGGGGTCGACGAGGCTAAAGTCCCAGAGCTCGCAACCCTGATAGGTGTCGGGCACGCCCGGCACCGTCAGTCGCAGGGCGGCCTGGGCGAGGGCGTTGACGGCGCCGGCGGCGGCGATCGACTCGACGAAGCCGGCGAGCTGCCCGACGAATTCGTCCAGCGTGCCGAGCAGCGTTTCGAGGAACGCGCGGCAGGCCTGTTCGTAGGCGAGGTTCGGTTCGTTCCAGCCGGAGCGGCGCTTGGCTTCGCGCACGGCCTTTTCCTGCCAGGCGGCGAGCCGCTCGCACAGCTGCGCCAGGCCGGCGGCGTCGGCGGCGCGCAGGTCCGGCGGCCAGGCGCCAGCCAGCATCTGGTAGAGGATGTATTCGTCGGTCGCGTCGGGACCGCGCACGCCGTCGACCACCGGCTTGCGCGTTGCGTTCAGCGCGCGCCAGCCGGCGACGACTTCGGCCCAGCGGGCGGGGATTTCGCTGATCACCGCCAGCCGGGCGCGCAGGTCTTCGCCGCGCTTGTGATCGTGCGTCGCGGTCGCCAGCATCGCGCGCGGGTAGCGGCGCGCGCGTTCGCGGCAGATCTGGTGGAACGCCTCGACGTCGATCGCGAAGTGCGCCGGATCGGCGCCGACTTCGTTGCGCGACACCAGCACGCCGTAGCGGTAGAACGCGGTGTCCTCGATCGACTTCGCGGCGACCGGCGGCGTCAGCTGCTGGAAGCGCGCGATGGCGAGGCGATGCAGGCGGCGCACGGCGCTGGCGGCGTCGCCCGGCTCGCCGGCGAGCCAGCGGTCGATTTCGCCGACGAGGTCGCGCTCGGCGGGGCGGCAGGTCTCGCGCGCCGCCTTGCAGACGGCGGCCATGATCTGCGCGTCGGCGTCCGAGCGGCCGCGCGCGTCGACGTAGGTGCGATAGACGGGGAAGTGCGCGAGCAGCTCGGCGAGCACGCGGCGGATCGCCGCCAGCGTCCAGTCGCGCGTGGCCGTGTCGGAACGCGCGAGGCGGTGCAGGCTGCGCGCACAGGCCTCGAAGTCGGCGGCGAACAGCTCCTGCGGGATGCGCCGCCGCGCGCGCTGCGCCTCGCGTTCGAAGTCGCCGCTGTAGCCGCTGCATTCGCTCCACAGCGCCGACAGCGCGCCGGCGCCGGCGCGGTCGTGCAGCACGGCCGAGACTTCGTTCATGAAGGCATAGCCGGAGGTGCCGTCGAGCCGCCAGTCGCGCGCGAGCTTCTCGCCGGGCGCGAGGATCTTTTCGGCGACGATGTACGCCGGCTCCTGGCGCAGGGCGGCCGGACGTTGCGCCTGCAGGCGCGCCAGTCGCGCGCGCAGCCTGCGGCAGTACGCGCGCGGATCGGCGAGGCCGTCGACGTGGTCGACGCGCACGCCGTCGATCAGGCCCTCGGCATAGAAGCGGAAGATCGTCGCGTGCGTCGCTTCGAACACGGCGTTTTCGTCGGCGCGCAGCGCGGCGAGGCTGATGACGTCGAAGAAGCGGCGCCAGTTGATCTCGTCCGACGCCGTGCGCCACGAGGCGAGCCGCCAGTGCTGGCGGTCGAGCAGGCGATGCAGCTGCGCGCGGCGACGATGCTCGGCCTGCGCGTCCGCCTGCGCATCGCGGCGGTAGCGCTGCAGCAGCGCATCGAGCGCCGCGCGCGTGTCGGCCGTTGTCGCGGCCAGCGCCGCACGGGCGGCGTCGAAGGCCGCGCGGCGGACGGCGCGGCCGCGGCGCGCGCCGCGTGAAAGGTCCGCGCCGCGTCGGCGAGCGGCGCGCCGCCGCTGCGCAACAGCGGCGCGTAGATCTGCGGTGCGAGCGGGAAGCGATGGTCGTAGTACGCGGCGTACAGGCGGCCGTGCGCGGTATCGAATTCGATCGTGACCTCGCCGTCGGCGAGCGCCGCGCCGTACGCCTTGCCGAGAAACGGTGCGGCGACGCGGCCGTGCAACGCCGGATCGTCGACGTCCCAGTCGATGTCGAAGAAGTGCGCGTAGCGGCTGTCGCGGCCCCATTCGAGCACGTCGAGCCACCAGGCGTTGTCGTCCCCGCCGACCGCCATGTGGTTCGGCACGATGTCGACGATCATGCCCAGACCGTGCTCGCGCGCCGCCGCGGCGAGCCGTCGCAGCGCGTCCTCGCCGCCGAGCTCGGGATTGACGCGCGCGTGATCGACGACGTCGTAGCCGTGCATCGAGCCGAGCCGCGCGCTGAGGATCGGCGAGAGATAGAGATGGCTGATGCCGAGCGCGGCGTAATACGGCAGGCGCTCGCGCGCCGCGTCGAAGCCGAAGTCGCGATGCAGCTGCAGCCGCATCGTCGCGCGCACGCTGGAGTCGGCCGCCATGCGCGCGATCCTTCAGCGCGTGGCGGGCCGCTCGCCGACGAGCGCGGCGAGACGCGCGCGCGCGTCGGCGTCGTCGAACAGCGTCGCCGCGTCCGCCGGCAGGCGGCGACGCCAGTTCGGATGCTCGACCGTCGTGCCCGGCAGGTTCGGCTGCTCGACGACGCCGGCGATGTCCTCGGCCGGCACGATCGCCAGATCGGCCGGCGTGCGCGCGACGAACTGCAGCGCGGCGCGGATCACCGGGCCGGTGTCGTGCGCGGCCGGCACCTCGTCGTGGTCGACGACGCCGGCGTAGCGGAACGCGCTCCACAGCTTGCGGCGCTCGCCGGCGCGCTCGGCGTGCTCGCGCGCCGCGTCGCTGCCCGGCGCGAACAGCTGCAGTTGTTCGCGCCAGTCGACGTCGCGGCCCTGCCACCAGCCGGCGACCGTCGGCAGATCGTGCGTCGTCGTCACCGCCATCGCCTCGCGCGGCCAGCGCGAGGGCTCGACGAACAGGCCGTGGTCGCGCTCGAACCACAGCACGCGCATGCCCATCAGGCCGGCGCCGTACAGCGACTCGCGGATACCGTCCGGCACCGTGCCGAGATCCTCGCCGACGATCACCGCGCGATGGCGATGCGATTCGAGCGCGACGAGGCGGAGCAGATCGTCGAACGGGCATTTCAGGTACGCGCCCTCGCGCGCCGTCATGCCCTGCGGCACGAGCCACAGGCGCATCAGGCCGAGCACGTGGTCGATGCGCAGGCCGCCGACGTGGCGCAGCGCCGCGCGCAGCATTTCGATGAACGCGGAGAAACCGCGCAGGCGCAGCGCGCGCGGCGAGAACGCCGACAGGCCCCAGCTCTGGCCGAGCGCGTTGAGCAGGTCGGGCGGGGCGCCGACCGACAGGCCGCCGAGCATGTCGGCCTGCCGGCTCCAGGCGTGGCTGCCGCCGGCGTCGTTGCCGACGGCCAGATCGCCGATCAGGCCGATCGCCATGCCGGCCGCGCGCGCCGCGCGCTGCGCCTGCGCGAGCCCGCGCGCGGCGAGCCATTGCGCGAACAGGTGGAAGCGCAGTTCGTCGGCGTGCGCGCCGGCGATCCGCGCGACGTCCGCCGAACGCGGATCGCGCAGCGCCGGCGCCCATTCGCGCCACGACCAGCGGCCCTGCGCGAACTGCTGTGCGTGCAGCAGCTCGAAGCGCGCATGGTCGAGCAGCGCGTCGCCGCCGTCGGCGACGAAGGCCTCGAACTCCCGGCCGAGCGCGTCGTCGCCCGACAGCCGCGGCCGCAGGTGCCGGAACGCGGCGTGCAGCAGCGCGAGCCGCGCGCGGCCCGACGCCGCCCAGTCGACCAGCGGCAGCGTTTCGAGCCGCGCGAGCTCGTCGCCCAGACCGAGCTCGGCGACCAGAGCCTGCCATGGACCGCTGCCCAGCACGAGCGCCGGATCGGCGTGCAGCACGTTGAGGAACAGGCGGCTCGACGGCGCGTACGGGCTGAAGTGATGGACATCCGCCGAGAACAGCGCGTGCACCGGACTGACGGCCAGCGCATCGGCGCCCTGCGCGGCGGTGCGTTCGGCGAAATCGGCCAGCGCGGTGAAATCGCCGACGCCGGCGTCGCCGCGGCGGCGCAGCGCATAGATCTGCGCGGCCAGGCCCCAGACGCGCTGCGGGCTCGCGTCGCGCACCGCCCAGGCGCGCGGCGGCGCGACGGCGATCGTCAACGAGCGGTCGTCGAGCGCGAGGCGGTGATAGCCGGGCGCGACCGCGACGGTCGCCGTGGCGCCGCCGGCCGCGGCGTCGAACGCCAGCTCGTGCCGGCCGCCACCTTCGAGCTGCAGCGGCAGGCGGCGGCCGGCCAGCCGCGGCAACGGCACGAACAGCGGGCCGCCGGCGACCGCGGTCAGCAGCGGCGGCACGGTCGCCGCCTCGGCGGCGAGCCGCGCCTCGCTGTCGGCGATCTGCGCCGGCGTCGCGCACGGCAGCTCGAGCGCTTCGAGCAGCGCGCGCAGCGAGTCGACGCCGACTTCGTGCGGCTCGCCGCGATAGTCGGTCCAGCGCAGCGCGATGCCGGCGTTCGCCGCGAGACGCTGCAGTTCGTCGTTCAGGTGGACGGTCATGCAAGCTCCGCTCGCCGGTTGGGTCCGCCGTCGGACCCGTCGTCGAGATCATCGTCTAGAAAGGCACAGCAACAGGGACCGCGCACGACGTCGCCGGCCAGCGCGTCGTCGCGGCTCGCGAACAGCAGGCGGCCGCGTGGCCGCAGCGGCAGCGGTGCGTCGCCCGGCGCGAACTGCGCGGCGATGCCCAGCTCGCGGCCTTCGCCCAGTGTCCAGCGCGCGAGCACGCCGCGTTGGCCGAACCGCTGCGTGCCGGCGCCGCGCGCATCGCGCAGGCGCGGGATGATGTGGCGATGGCGCAGGGCGAGCAGCTCGCCGTAGTACGCGAGCCAGCCGGCGTGGTCGTCGTCGCGCGCCTCGCTGACGTCGGGCACCGAATGCAGGAACGTCGCCGGCGCGTTCGGGTCGGGGATGCGCGCGCGGCATCCGGCGTCGGCGAAGGCCGCGAACTTCGCGAATTCGTTGCGCCGGCCTTCGGTGACTTTCGGCGCGAGCTCGCCGTGATGATCGGTGAAGAACAGGAACGGCGTGCGGCAGCCCCATTCCTCGCCCATGAACAGCAGCGGGATCTGCGGGCAGAGCAGTTGCAGCGCGACGGCGGCGCGCATCGTCCCAGCGTCGACCAGGGTCTGCAGCCGCTCGCCGAACGCGCGGTTGCCGATCTGGTCGTGGTTCTGCAGGAAGAACACGAAGGCCGTCGGCGGCAGCGGCGCGCCCGGCGCGGGCCCGCTTCCCGCCGGCGCGCTTCCCGCCGGTTTGCCCGGGCGGCAGAAGCCTTCGGCGAGCACGCGCGCGAGATCGGTGAGGGGGTGCTCGGCGTAGCCGGCGTAGTAGCCGTCGCGCTCGCCGGTCAGCAGCACGTGCAGCGCGTTGTGCGCGTCGTCGTTCCACTGCGCGTCGAAGCTTGCCCGCTCCGCGTATCCGTGGCCGAGCAGGCTGGCGTCGTTGTCTTCGTTCTCGAGCACGAGATGGACGTGGCGGCTCTCTTCGATCGACGCGCGCAAGCGTTCGCCGAGCTCGACGAGAAAGTCGCGGTCGCCGATGGCGTGCACCGCGTCGAAACGCAGCCCGTCGACGCGGTACTCGTGCAGCCAGTACAGCGCGTTGTCGATGAAGTAGTCGCGCACCTCGCGGCGGCGGAAATCGATCGCCGCGCCCCAGGGCGTGTGCCGGTCGTCGCGGAAGAACTCCGGCGCGTAGGCGTGCAGGTAGTTGCCGTCCGGACCGAAGTGGTTGTAGACGACGTCGAGGAAGACCATCAGGCCGAGGCCGTGCGCGGCATCGATCAGCTCCTTCAGCTCGTCGGACGTGCCGTAGGCGGCGTCCGGCGCGTACGGCAGCACGCCGTCGTAGCCCCAGTTGCGCGCGCCGGGGAAATCGCCGACCGGCATCAGCTCGATCGCCGTGACGCCGAGCGTGGCGAGCGCTGGCAGCCGCGCGGCGATGCCGCGAAAGCCGCCGCAGCAGCCGGGATGCAGTTCGTAGAGCACCGTCTCGTGCCACGGCCGGCCGCGCCAGCTGGCATGCTGCCATTCGTACGAACGCGGATCGACGACGAGGCTCGCGTCGTGCACGTCGCCGCACTGTGCGCGCGACGCCGGGTCGGGTACGGCGAGATCGTCGGCGACGTGGTAGCGGTAGCCGCAGCCGGGCGCCGCGGCCGTTTCAAGCTCGAACCAGCCGTCGGCCGTCTTTTGCATCGGCTGCGGTTCGGCGCCGTCGATCTGCAGGGCGATCCGCGCCTGCGACGGCGCCCACAGCGCGAAGCGCGTGCGGCCGCCGCCGAGATACGTGGCGCCGGCGCGCATCGCATGAGCGTGCCGCGCGCTCATGCCGCGCGCACCGGATCGTCGCGCCCGTCGTTTTGGCCGGCGGCCTCGTTGGCGACCGGATTCGCGCGCGGCGCCAGCGCGGCGCGCTCGGCGTGCGCGGCGAGCAGCATCAGGCTGTGGCCGGCGACGTCGACGGCGCCGTCGACGAGGTGCCGCTCGCGGCGCGCCGGAGCGGCGGTGTCGATCAGCAGGCGGAAGTCAAGCCGCGGCGGCGGCAGCTCGAAGCGGAAAGTGTTGCCGTCGGCGTTGAACAGGGCGATGACGATGTCGATCGCGCTCTCGCGTTCGCGGCTGACCCCGGCGCGGCGCAGGCCGAGCAGGCGCGCGTTCGGATTGTTCCAGTCGGCCGGGCTCAGCTCGGCGCCATTCTCGTCGAACCAGAACACGTCGCGCAGGCCCGGCGCGAGCTCGACGCGCGCGTGCTGGAACTGCAGGCCCTGCAGCAGCGGCTGCTCGCGGCGCAGCTTCAGCAGCTCGGCGACGAAGCCGTGCAGGGCGCGGCCCGTCTCGCCGTCGAGCCGCGACCAGTCGAGCCACGAAATCTTGTTGTCCTGGCAATAGGCATTGTTGTTGCCGAGCTGCGTCTGCCCGAACTCGTCGCCGGCCAGCAGCATCGGCGTGCCGTGCGCGATCAGCAGCGTCGCCAGCAGCGCGCGCTTGATCCTCTCGCGCTGCGCGATGATCGCGGCGTCGTCGGCCGGACCCTCGGCGCCCCAGTTCGCGCTGCCGTTGTGATCGCTGCCGTCGCGGTTGTCTTCGCCGTTGGCCTCGTTGTGCTTGTCGTTGTAGCTGACGAGGTCGGCGAGCGTGAAGCCGTCGTGCGCGGTGACGAAATTGACGCTGGCCCACGGCCGGCGGCGATGGTGATCGAACATCTCGGCCGAGCCCTGCAGGCGCGCGGCGAGCGCCGGGCGCAGGCCGGCGTCGCCTTTCCAGTAGCGGCGCACGTCGTCGCGGAACTTGCCGTTCCATTCGGCCATGCCCGGCGGATGGTTGCCGATCTGGTAGCCGCCGGGGCCGATGTCCCACGGTTCGGAAATCAGTTTCACGCGCGCCAGCACCGGGTCCTGCAGCAGCGCGTCGAAGAAGCCGGCGCCGGGATCGAAGCCGTTCGGCTCGCGGCCGAGCGTGACGCCGAGATCGAAGCGGAAGCCGTCGACGTGGAATTCCTGCGCCCAGTGGCGCAGCGAATCCATCGTCAGGCGGATCATCGCCGGATGGCTGAAGTTGGTCGTGTTGCCGCAGCCGGTGTCGTTGATGTAGTAGCGCGCGTCCGGCATCAGCCGGTAGTACGCGGCGTTGTCGAGGCCGCGGAACGACAGCGTGGGCCCCAGTTCGCTGCCTTCGCAGGTATGGTTGTAGACCACGTCGAGGATGACCTCGATGCCGGCCGCGTGCAGCTGCCGGATCGCCCATTTCACCTGGCCGAGCGTGCCGTCCGACAGGTACGCGCCGTCCGGCGCGAAGAAGGCCAGCGTGTTGTAGCCCCAGTAGTTCGTCAGCCGCTGCTCGACGAGATAGCGGTCGCGCACGAAGGCGTGCACCGGCAGCAGCTCGACGGCGGTGACGCCGAGCCGCTTCAGGTAGTCGACCGTGCGCGGGTGGCCGAGCGCGCCGAAGGTGCCGCGGTCGTGCTCGAAATAGCCGTCGCGGCGTTTGGTATAGCCGCGCACGTGCGCTTCGTAGATCACCGTCTGCGGCCACGGCACGCGCGGCGGATGGTCGTCGCCCCAGTCGAAATGCTCGTCGACGACGACGGCCTTGGGCACGTAGGCGGCGCTGTCGCGGCGGTCGAACGACAGGTCGGCGCGCGGCGAGCCGACCTTGTAGCCGTACAGCGCGTCGTGCCATTTCAGCTCGCCGGCGAGCCGGCGCGCGTACGGATCGACGAGCAGCTTGTGCGGATTGAAGCGCTGGCCCGCCTTCGGCTCGTAGGGTCCGTAGGCGCGATAGCCGTAGAGCTGGCCGGGCCGCGCGTTCGGCAGATAGCCGCGCCAGACGCCGT
Source organism: Solimonas sp. (assembly GCA_047605265.1). Taxonomy (GTDB): domain Bacteria; phylum Pseudomonadota; class Gammaproteobacteria; order Nevskiales; family Nevskiaceae; genus Solimonas. Next base: position 2,739 of record JASGFY010000081.1, on the reverse strand, counting down.
CGACGCAGTCCGGCATCGCCAAGCGTTGCTCGTGCCTGCCGCTGGCGTCGAACAGGCACAGTTCGACCCGCTCGGCGCTTTCCGACCAGACGGCGAAGTGTGTGCCGCGGCCGTCCCAGTGCGCGCCGAGCGGGCCGTCGCTGTGCTGCGGATCGGGCGGCAGCAGGCGGTCGGTGAGGTCGCTCATCGTGGCATGTCCCTCAGACCCTTGTTCCCGCAAAAAACGACTCTCTCTCCCCGCCCGCGGGGAAAGGGCTGGGGTGAGGGGCGCCCGTGGCGAAGGCGAGCTTTCCGACCGTCATCGCCTCATCCCTCGAAGCGCAGGCACATGACCGCCAGCGGCGGCATGCTCAAAGTCAGCGCCTGCGCCTGCCCGTGCATTGACACCGGCACGGTCCGCACCTCGCCGCCGTTGCCGGCATTGCTGCCGCCGTAGTGCTGCGAATCGGTGTTCAGCAAAATCCGCCAGCAGCCGGCGCGCGGCACGCCGAGCTGGTAGCCATCGCGCGATGCCGGCGTGAAATTGCAGACGGCGACGACCGGCTCCGCGTCGCCGCCATGACGCGCCCATGCGAAAACACTGTTCTGCGCATCGTCGCCGACCAGCCATTGAAAGCCGCCGGCGTCGCAGTCCCGTGCGTGCAGCGCCGGTTCGCTGACGTACAGACGGTTGAGATCGCGGATCAGCGCCTGCACGCCGGCATGGCGCGGGTCGGCGAGCGCTGGCCAGTCGAGCTCGGCGTCGTGGTTCCACTCGCGCGCCTGCGCGAATTCGCCGCCCATGAACAGCAGCTTCTTGCCGGGATGCGCCCACATGAAGGCGTAGTACGCGCGCAGGTTGGCGAAGCGCTGCCAGCCGTCGCCGGGCATCTTGCCGAGCAGCGAACGCTTGCCGTGCACGACCTCGTCGTGCGACAGCGGCAGCACGAAGTTCTCGGAGAAGGCGTAGACGAGGCCGAAGCTCAGCTCGTCGTGGTGATGGCGGCGGTGCACCGGATCGCGTCCGATGTACTGCAGCGTGTCGTGCATCCAACCCATGTTCCATTTATACGAGAAGCCGAGGCCGCCGTCGCCGACCGGCCGCGAGACGCCGGGCCACGCGGTCGATTCCTCGGCGATCGTCAGCGCGCCCGGGCAGCGCTGCCGCACGACGCTGTTGAGCTCGCGCAGGAAGGCGACGTTCTCCAGGTTCTCGCGGCCGCCGTACTGGTTGGGGATCCACTCGCCCGGTCGCCGGGAATAGTCGCGGTACAGCATCGACGCGACCGCATCGACGCGCAGGCCGTCGATGTGAAAGCTCTCCAGCCAGTACAGCGCGCTGGCGAGCATGAAGCCGTGCACCTCGCGACGGCCGAGGTTGTAGATCAGCGTGTTCCAGTCCTGGTGGAAGCCTTCGCGCGGGTCGGCGTGCTCGTACAAGGCCGTGCCGTCGAACTGCGCGAGGCCGTGCGGATCGGCCGGGAAATGCGCCGGCACCCAGTCGAGGATGACGCCGAGGCCGGCCTGGTGCGCGCGATCGACGAAGCGGCGCAGGCCGTCCGGCTCGCCGAAGGCGGCATGCGGCGCGTACAGGCCCAGCGGCTGATAGCCCCAGGAACCGCCGAACGGATGCGCCATGATCGGCAGCAGCTCGAGATGCGTGAAACCGAGATCGGCGACGTAGGGAATCAGCTGGTCGGCCAGATCGTCCCACGACAGCGGCGGATGGCCGGCGTCCCAGCGGCGCCGCCACGAGCCGGCGTGCACCTCGTAGACCGACAGCGGCGCGTGCACCGATTGACGCGCGGCGCGGTGCCGCAGCCATTCGTCGTCGTGCCACACGTAGCGGTCGGGCGCGGCGACGATCGACGCGGTGCGCGGCGGCGCCTCGCATTGCCGCGCGAGCGGGTCGGCTTTCAGTGGCAGCAGGCCGTGCGGACCGAGGATTTCGTACTTGTAGCGCGCGCCGGCCGCGAGCCGCGGCACGAACAGTTCCCAGACGCCGGACGGCTGGCGCAGCCGCATCATGTGGCGGCGGCCGTCCCAGCCGTTGAAATCGCCGACCACCGATACGCGCCGCGCGTTCGGCGCCCAGACCGCGAAGCGCACGCCGTCGACGCCGTCGACCGTCAGGAGCTGCGCGCCGAGGCAGCGGCCGAGCTCGTGATGGCGGCCTTCGCCGATCAGGTGCAGGTCGAGTTCGCCGAGCAGCAGGCCGAAGCCGTACGGATCTTCGGTCTCCTGCACGGCGCCGCCCGGCCAGTGGATGCGCAAGCGGTAGTCGCCGGCGCCGCCGGCGATGCGCGCGGCGTACAGGCCGGGCGCCTGGATCGGCGTCATCGCCGCCAGCGCTTCGCCGCGGCGCGTGACGAGCTCGACGCGCTCGGCGCCCGGCTGGAAGCAGCGCACGATCGTCGTGCCGTCGCCCGTATCGGCGTGCGGCCCCAGCCACGCGAACGGATCGCCGCAATAGCCGTCGACCAGCGCGCCGAGCGCGCCGTGCTCGAGCAGCAAGCCGCGGTCGACCGCGGGCGCCGGCGTTCCGGCCGTCATGGGGCCGCCGCCACGAGCTTGAGGCGCGCGGCTAGCGACGCCAGCGCATGGATGGCGGTCGCCCGCTCGCGTGGCGTGCCCGGTGCGCTGCGCACGACCTGCAAGGCCGCTTCGTCGATGCCGAACAGGCGCAGCAGCGCGGCATCGCCGTCGCCGCCGCTGCCGGCGGCCGCCCGGCGATAGGCGGTGTCGAACGCGGCGGCAGCC
>JASGFY010000080.1:0-12286 GCA_047605265.1 Solimonas sp. | reverse complement strand
GACGAACAGGGCGACCGCCGCGCCGATCGCCAGACCGGCGGCCGGACCCCCGCCGCGCGCCGGCTGTGTGGTGCGCTGCCGGATGGCGCGCGGCCGCGGACGCTGATGGAACTCGCGCAGCAGGCCGGCCAGGCCGAGCAGCACCGCCGGCAGCAGCAGCCACTGGAAGCACTCGCGCTGCGTCTCGCCGCCCTCGCCGCCGAAACGGCCCTTGCGGCCCGTCTCGACGGTCTTCTTCAGCAGCGGCTCGACGTCTTCGAGCGTGCTCGCGTTGAGATACTCGCCGCCGGTGCGCCGCGCCAGCGTCTGCAGCGTCGACGGCATCAGCCGCGAATGCACGGTGCCGCCGCGGCCGTCCCGCAGATAGCCGCCGTTCTCGTCGCGGATGAAGCCGCCTTCCTCGGTGCCGAGCCCGAGCGCGACGACGTGCACCTGGCGCTTGTCGAGCTCGGGCAGCAGATCCTGCCAGCCCTCGGTCGTGCTCTCGCCGTCGCTGAGCACGACGAGGTAGCGATCGACGTCGGGCGCTTCGCTGAAGCCTTCGAGGGCCGACTTCAGCATGCCGGTGTAGTCGGAGCCGCCCTGCGGCATGTAATCCGGTCCGAGATCCGGCAGGAATTCGCGGATGATCTGGTAGTCGGAGCTGAGCGGCACCTGCACGAACGCCGTACCGGCGAACACGATCAGGCCGACGCGTTCGCCCTTCAGGTGATCGAGCAGCGCTTCGGTGACCGTGAACGCCTGATCGAGCCGCGACGGCTGGACGTCCTCGGCGAGCATGCTGCGCGACAGGTCGAGCGCGATCATCACTTCGCGCGAACTGGTGAACGCGTCGACGTCTTGCTCGCCCCAGCGCGGCCGCGCCAGCGCGACGATCGCCAGCGCGATCGCCAGCAGCGTCAGGACCGCCGGCACCGCACGGCGACGAACGGCACCGCGAATGCGGTTGCCGCTGACGGCGACCCGCTGCATCGCCGGCCAGCGCGGCGGCACCGCGCCGCGCAGATGGCGCAGCATCAACGGAACGACGGCGGCCGGAACGACCAGCGCGAACAGAAACAGCGGCGCCCCCCAGCTCATGCGTAAGCCTCCGCGCCGGCCCGGCGCACCACGCCGTACAGCGCCAGCGCGAGCAGCAGCACGCCGGGCAGCGCGAAGTAGACGAAGAGCTCGTGGCTGATCATCGGCGGCGGCGCGTCGAACTCGATTTTGTTGTCGCGATCGATCTGCGCGAACGCGTCGGCGACGGCGTTCGGATCGGTCGCGCGGAAGAACAGGCCGCCGGTCGTCTGCGCGACGTCGCGCAGCAGCAGCGTGTCGATCTCCGAAGCGCGCAGCTCGGTGCCGATGCGCTTGCCGGCGTAGTCGAACACTGGCATCGGGATGTCGCCTTCCGCACCGGCGCCGATCGTGTACACGGACACGCCTTCCATCGCCGCGAGCGTCGCCGCCGAGCGCGGATCGATCGAACCCTTGTTGCTGGCGCCGTCAGTCAGCAGCACGATGAAGGCGCCTTCGCGCTTGTCCGCGGACGCAGGCGTGGCGGCGGGCGTCACGGCGCTTTCTTCGGCCTTCGCCGCGTCCGGCGACGCCGCCTTCTTCTGGCCCTGACGCAGGCGTGCGAGCGACACGGCGATGGCGTCGCCGATCGCCGTGCCGTCCTCGATCAGACCGATCGACAGGCGCGCGGTCTGCTTGCGCAGCCAGTCGTGATCGAAGGTCAGCGGCGCGAAGGTATACGCGCGGCCGCCGAAAGTGACGATGCCGATGCGATCGTCGGGGCGGCGGTTGATGAAAGCCGAGATGATCGGCTTGATCGCCTGCAGGCGGTTGGTCGTCGTCGTGCCGCGCTGGAAATCCTCGGCGTACATGCTCGTCGACAGGTCGATGGCGATGATGAAGTCGTAGCCGCTGCGCTTCGGATCCTTCTCCGGCTCCAGATACTGCGGACGCGCGAGGCCGACGATCAGCAGCGCGAGGCCGGCGTAGGCGCACGCCACCGCCCACGGCGGCGCGTTCGCGGCCGGCGACAGCTGCCACCGCTCGGCCTCCGGCACGACCAGCACGGTGACGCCGCGGCGCCGGCGCAGCCAGGCGGCCAGCGGCAGCAGCGCCAGGAGCAGCAGCCAGAGCGGATCGTGGAAGGCCCAGCCGGGCATGTCGTAATCCTCAGCCGCCCGCGGACGCCGCCTTGAGGCGGCGGAAGTAAGCGATCAGCGCCTGCAGCGAATCGTCGTCGCTGCGGAACGTGAAGCGCCCGTCGCGCGTCGGAAACAGGCGGTTGAAATACGCTTCGCGCCAGGTGCGCCAGCGTGCGTGCGCGTGCTGTTCGGCGCGCGACGAGGTGTCGATGTTGATCACGCGCCCGGCGAGCGGATCGTAGGCCGAGAAGTGCGTGCGCTCGGGCAGCGCCAGATCCCAGGCGTCGTCGGCGCGCACGCCGATCGTCTGGCAGCGCTGCTGCAGCACACGCCAGCCTTCCGGTGTCTCGGCGGGCACGAAGGCGCCGAGCCAGACGATCACGCTGCCGCTCGACGCGGCGCGACGGATCAGCCGCCAAGGCGGCGCGCACGTCGGCGCCGTGTCGAGCGGCGGCGGCGGCTGCGCCATCAGCCGCGAGGCCATGCGCAGGGTGCTCTTGCGCCCGGCCAGCGGCCGCTGGTACCACGACGCCTCCGGAGCGCTGTAGAACAGGCCGACGCGGTCGCGGTTGACCGACGCCAGCAGCATCAGCAGCGCCGCGACCTCGAGCAGCGCGTCGCGCCGCATGCGCCGGCCGCTGCCGAACTGCAGCGCCGGCGAATCCTCGAACACGAAGATCAGCGACAGCTCGCGCTCCTCGACGAACTTCTTGCGGTACGGCTCGCCGAGGCGCGCCGTGACGTTCCAGTCGATGTCGCGCAGGTCGTCGCCCCACTGATACTTGACGACCTGATCGAATTCCATGCCGCGGCCGCGGAACGCCGAACGGTAGTCGCCTCCGAGCGTGGTATTGACGGCATGGCGCACCTGCCACTCGAGGCGGCGCAGGGCGGCGCGCGGCGCGGACGGCAGCGCCGGTTCCGGCGTTGCGGCTGCTGCGTGATTCGCGACCATGTCCGATTCCGGGCCGCGTGGCTTCAGGCCTTCTCGCCGCCGGGAACCGCGGTCTCGTCGAGAATGCCGCTGAGCACTTTGTCGGCGCCGATGCCGAGCGCTTCGGCCTCGTAGGTCAGGCCGACGCGATGGCGCATGACGTCGAAAAACACGTCCTGCACGAGGCCCGGCGCGACGAAATCGCTGCCGCGCAGCCAGGCCAGCGCCTTGCCCGCCTGCAACAGCGCCAGCGACGCGCGCGGCGACGCGCCGAAAGCCAGCAGCTTCGGCTCGCTGCCGGATGCGGCCCGGGCGGCGAGCGTGCGCGTCGCCCGCACCAGCGCGACGATGTAGCCTTGGATCGATTCGGCGACGTGCACGGCATCGACCTTCCTGCGCAGCGCCAGCAGCTGCTCGCCGCTGGCCACCGCCTGCAGCTGCGGCTGCGAGGTCACCTGCCCCCAGCGCCGCATCATCTCGATTTCCTCATCGGCCGCCGGGTAGTCGAGCATCAGCTTGAAGATGAAGCGGTCGAGCTGCGCTTCCGGCAGCGGGTACGTGCCTTCCTGCTCGACCGGGTTCTGCGTCGCCATCACCAGGAAGGGCTTCGGCAGCGCGTGCGTCGTGCCGCCGATCGTCACCTGCCGTTCCTGCATCGCCTCGAGCAATGCGCTCTGCACCTTGGCCGGCGAGCGATTGATTTCGTCGGCGAGTACGAGGTTCGCGAAGATGGGGCCCATGTGCGGCGAGAACTTGCCGTCGGCGGGCGAATACACCATCGTGCCGACGATGTCGCTCGGCAGCAGATCGGGCGTGAACTGCACGCGTTCGAACGAAACGCCGAGCGCCGTCGCCAGCGATTTGACGAGCAGCGTCTTGGCAAGGCCGGGCATGCCCTCGAGCAGTACGTGGCCGCCCGTCAGCAAGGCGATCTGCAGGCGCTCGACGATCTTGCGCTGTCCGAGCACGGCCTTGCCGATTTCATCCGACAGGCAGGCGGACCACTGCGGTCCGGACAAGCTGTCCTGGAGAACTTCCGCCTGCGACAAACTCATAGGATGCACCACTGGTTGATGGTTGTTTCATGCCAGACGGACCGGCCCGGCGCACATCGCATGATGTCGCCGGCGTTATGCGAGCCCGCTCGCGACGCGAGCCTGCATCGAGCTTAGGAAGCGTGCGGAAAGAGAGCCAATGAAATAACGAAAAGGCCGCATAACCCCGGGTTATCCGCGCCGCATTCCTGCGCACGCGGCATCGCAAGCAATTTCCCCTCCAACACGGGCCGGCCTTTCGAACATGACTGGAATTTCATGGTGCGCCGCCGGAGCGCCAGCGCAGAGGCGTGCGCAGCAGCGCCAACCTGCGCACGCCTGTGTCGACGCCGTGCGCGCTTGAAGCGTGAGGGAACGCGCGCGCCCTTTGGCTGGCGATCGGACGATGACCGGGTGGACAGCCGTGGACGCCAAAAACACGAACCCAACAAAAAACCGCGCATTTAGCGCGGTTATCTGTACGTGTTTGGCCGTCTTATGGACCAGGTAGTGGTGGGCTGTCAGGGACTCGAACCCCGAACCTACTGATTAAGAGTCAGCTGCTCTACCATTGAGCTAACAGCCCGCGTTTCACACTGAAACTGGGGTGACCGACGGGGCTCGAACCCGCGACAACCAGAATCACAATCTGGGACTCTACCAACTGAGCTACGGCCACCATCGGGAAGGGTTTTCCCCTCGGTCCCCGCTGGGGGAGCCGTCAGGGGCGCGAATCATAGCAGAACGAATCCGGCCGAAACAACGACTTTCTGGGATCCGCCGACGCTCGGCGCGGCCGGCGTCCGACCGATGTCCGCCGCGCCTTATATAGTGGCGCCCCGGCGCGACCGCCTGGGCGGCGCCACTGCCATGGCGTCGCCGCTCCATCATCCTCCATCATGACCGCCTCCCCCACGACTGCCGCCCCACCCGTGCTCGCCGTCCGCGGCCTGCGCAAGCAATACGCCGCGACGACCGCCGTCGACGACATTTCGTTCGATGTCGCGCCCGGCCGGATCGTCGGGCTGCTCGGCCCGAACGGCGCCGGCAAGACGACGACGATCAACATGATCCTCGGCGTGCTCGCGCCGAGCGCCGGCGTGATCCGCATCGAAGGCTACGACGTGACGACGCAGCGCGCGCAGGCGCTGGCGCGGACCAATTTCGCCGCCGTCTACGCGCCGCTGCCCGGCAATCTCACCGTGGCGCAGAACCTCAAGGTCTTCGGCCTGATCTACGACGTGCCGCAGCTGGCCGCCCGCATCGAAGCGCTGCTCGAACGCTTCGATCTCGTGCGCTTCCGCGACACGAGATGCGGCGTGCTGTCGTCCGGCGAACAGACGCGCGTCTGCCTCGCCAAGGCCATGCTCAACGAACCGCGCCTGCTGCTGCTCGACGAGCCGACGGCGTCGATCGACCCGGCCAGCGCCCAGGACATCCGCCGCATGATCCGCGACATCGCCGCCGGCGGCGCCAGCGGCATCCTGTGGACCTCGCATAACATGTACGAGGTCGAGGAAATCTGCGACCACGTGCTGTTCGTCTCGCGCGGCCGCGTGCTGCTTGCCGGCGATCCGCGCCGCCTGCCGGCCGAGCATGGCGCCGCGACGCTCGAAGAACTGTTCATCCAGGTCGCGCGCGAGCCGCCGGCCTTCACCGAGCGAAGCGCATGAACGCCGTGCGCCTGAATCCTCGCCGCATCGCCGGCGTCGTGCTGCGCCAGATCTATCTCATGCGCGGCAGCCCGACGCGCCTGCTGCCGACCTTCGCCTGGGTCGCGATCGACATCGTGCTGTGGGGTTTCATCACGCGCTATCTGAACTCGCTCGGCACGCCCGGCGTCAATTTCGTACCGACCCTGCTCGGCGCCGTGCTGCTGTGGGATTTTTTCTCGCGCGTGATGCAGGGCGTGACGACCGCGTTCTTCGAGGACGTGTGGTCGCGCAATTTCCTCAACATCTTCGCCACGCCGCTGTCGATCGCCGAATACGTCGGCGGCCTCGTCATCACCAGCGTCGCGACCAGCATCGTCGGCCTCGCAGTGATGCTGCTGCTGGCGACCGGCGTGTTCGGCTTCTCGTTCTTCAGCTACGGACTGCTGTTGCTGCCGTTCCTGCTCGTGCTGTTCCTGTTCGGCATCGCGCTCGGCATCTTCGCCAGCGCCATGGTGCTACGCCTCGGCCCCGCATCGGAGTGGCTGGTGTGGCCGATCCCGGCACTGCTGTCGCCGTTCGCCGGCGTGTTCTATCCGCTGTCGACCCTGCCGCCGTGGATGCAGTGGATCGGCCATCTGCTGCCGCCGTCGTACGTGTTCGAGGGCATGCGCGTGATCGTCACCGGGCCTGGCCAAGACCACGGTTTCTCGCTGCGTTCGCTGCTGATCGGGCTCGCACTCGCCGTCGCGCAAATCATCGCCGCCGGCTGGTGCTTCGCAGCCGTGCACCGCCGTGCCGTGCGCAGCTGCCTGTTGGCGCGCTACAGCGCCGAGAGCGTCAGCTGAGGCCGCAAGGAAAGGTCTTCGCGGCTCGGGAAGCGGTTGCCGCGGCGGGATCGGTGCCATATGCGAGCCGAGGCTGGGGCCCCCAAGGGCAAGAATCCTTGCGTGATGATCGAACATCGCTCGCGCGTGCTTGGCGGGCGCCCACCGCTCAGGCCACGTGCGACAGCTCGGCCGCCGCCGCGCGCAGCGCCGGCAGGAACCGTTGCGTGAGATCGCGCAGCGGCGTGCGCGCCGCCTGCGTGCCGCAGTTGATCGACGCGATGACCCGGCCGCCGCGGTCGCAGACCGGCACGGCGATCGAGCGCAGGCCGATCTCCAGTTCCTGATCAGTGACCGCGTAGCCGTTGCGGCGCACGCCCTGCAGGATCTCGCGCAGCCTGGCCGGCGACGTCACCGTGCGGGCGGTACGCGGCCGCAATACCGTAAGCTCGAGATAGCGCTCGAGCTCGGCCGGTGGCAAATCCGCGAGCAGCACGCGGCCCATCGACGTGCAGTACGCCGGCAGGCGCGTGCCGACGTACAGCGCGATCGACATGATGCGCGTAGTCTCGGCGCGCGCCTGGTAATAGACCTCGCCGCCGTCGAGCACGGCCAGCGAGCACGACTCGTGCAGGCGATCGCGGCAGCGGTCGAGGATCGGCTGCGCGGCGGCGGCGAGCGGACGCGACGACAGGTGCGCGAATCCGAGGGTCAGCACTTTCGGGCGCAGCGAGTAATGCGCCTGTTCTTCGGCGACGTAGCCGAGCTGCCGCAGCGTATACAGGCAGCGCCTTGCGGCCGCGCGCGGAATGCCGGTCGCCTGGCTGACCTGCGACACCGTCAGCGAACGCTGGCGCAGATCGAAGGCCTGCAGCACGGCAAGGCCGCGCGCCAGCGAAGTCATGAAATCCGGATCGCCGTTGAAGATATCGATTTCGGCCGCCGGCGTCGCCGGCCGCGGTGTCGCTGCCGCTTTTTCCGTGATCGCCGGCTTCGCCGCCTTGCGGGCTTTTCCGACCTTCTTCATCGCCATCCGCCTGGCTCCCGCGCGCGCAACAATTGTCCGATTATCGCACTGTATTTCGATAAACGGTCTTGAGCATGACTCGCGCCGGGGCGTACCGTGCCGGGCACCATCAGAACGGCATTCATCCGTCGGAGGAGCATGCAGATGGCCATCCGTTCCCGGAGTCCGGGCCAGCCGCAAATCGCCGAGCGCGCCATACCGCGCGCACCGGAACACTGCGCATGATCGACAAGAGCATTGCCTCGGTCGAGGCCGCAGTCGCCGACGTCTTCGATGGCGCCCGCATCATGATCGGCGGCTTCGGCACGGCCGGCATGCCCGACCAGCTCATCGATGCGCTGATCGCCCACGGTGCAAAAGATCTGACGATCGTCAACAACAACGCCGGCAACGGCGAGACCGGCCTCGCCGCGCTGCTGAAAGCCCGGCGCGTGCGCAAGATCATCTGCTCGTTCCCGCGGCAGACCGACTCGCATCACTTCGACGCGCTGTACCACGCCGGCGAGATCGAGCTGGAACTGGTGCCGCAGGGCAATCTCGCCGCACGCATCCAGGCCGCCGGCGCCGGCCTCGGCGCGATCTTCACGCCGACCGGCTACGGCACGCGGCTCGCCGACGGCAAGGAGACGCGCGAGATCGCCGGCCGGCACTACGTGCTCGAATACCCGATCCACGCCGACTTCGCGCTGATCAAGGCACATCGCGGCGATCGCTGGGGCAACCTCGTCTACCGCAAGACCGCGCGCAACTTCGGGCCAATCATGGCGATGGCGGCGAAGTGCACGATCGCCCAGGTCGGCGGGATCGTGCCGCTCGGCGCGCTCGATCCGGAGGCGATCGTCACCCCCGGCATCTTCGTGCAGCGCGTCGTCGCCATCGGCGATGCCCTGCGCGCCGCCGCGTAAGGAGGCCGCCATGAACAAGCTCAACCGCGAACAGATGGCGGCGCGCGTCGCCCGCGACATCCCGGAGGGCGCCTACGTGAATCTCGGCATCGGGCTGCCGACGACAGTCGCCAACTTCCTGCCGGCCGACAAGGAAATCTTCCTGCAGAGCGAGAACGGCCTGCTCGGCATGGGCCCGGCGCCGGCCAGGGGCGAGGAAGACCCGGAACTGATCAACGCCGGCAAGCAGGCGGTGACGCTGCTGACCGGCGGCTGCTATTTCCACCACGCCGATTCGTTCGCGATGATGCGCGGCGGCCATCTCGATATCTGCGTGCTCGGCGCGTTCCAGGTCTCCGAGCGCGGCGATCTCGCCAACTGGCACACCGGCGCGCCCGATGCGATTCCGGCGGTCGGCGGCGCGATGGACCTGGCGATCGGCGCCAAGCAGGTCTTCGTGATGATGGAACTGCTCACGAAAACCGGCGACAGCAAGCTAGTGCGCGAATGCACGTATCCGCTGACCGGCCTGCGCTGCGTGTCGCGCGTCTACACCGATCTCGCGGTCTTCGACCTCGACGCGGGCGGCGCACAAGTCGTCGAGACGGTCGACGGCCTGACGATCGCCGAACTGCGCCGGCTGACCGGCCTCGCGCTACGCGAGGGTGTCCGTCGTGGAGAACTCGCGTGACCGACGCCTATATCTGCGATGCCGTGCGCACGCCGATCGGCCGCTACGGCGGTGCACTCGCCGGCGTGCGCGCCGACGATCTCGGCGCGCTGCCGCTGCAGGCCCTGCTCGCGCGCCATCCGCAACTCGATCCGGCGGCGATCGAGGACGTGTTCTACGGCTGCGCCAACCAGTCCGGCGAGGACAACCGCAACGTCGCGCGCATGAGCGCGCTGCTCGCCGGCCTGCCGGCGACGGTGCCCGGCGTGACGCTGAACCGTCTCTGCGCATCCGGCCTCGAAGCGATCGCCGCTGCCGCGCGCGCGATCCGCGCCGGCGACCTGCAGCTGGCAATCGCCGGCGGCGTCGAATCGATGACGCGCGCGCCGTTCGTCATCGGCAAGGCCAACGGCGCGTACGGCCGCGCGCAGACGATGGAAGACACGACGATGGGCTGGCGCTTCGTCAATCCGAAGATGAAAGCGCAGTACGGCGTCGAAACCATGCCGCAGACCGGCGAGAACGTCGCGAAGGACTTCGGCATCTCGCGTGCCGACCAGGATGCGTTCGCGCTGCGCAGCCAGCAGCGCGCCGCCGCCGCGCAAGAGGACGGCTACTTCGCCGAAGAGATCGTCGGCGTCGACGTGCCCGGCCGCAGGAAGGGCGAGACGCTGCGCGTCGAGCGCGACGAGCATCCGCGCGCCGACACCACGCTCGAAGGTCTCGCCAGACTGCAGCCCTTGTTCGGGCCGGACGCGACCGTCACCGCGGGCAATGCGTCCGGCATCAACGACGGCGCCGCCGCGCTGATCGTCGCCGGCGAAGCGGCGGCGAAGCAGTACGGCCTGACGCCGCGCGCACGCATTCTCGGCGCCGCCAGCGCCGGCGTCGAGCCGCGCGTGATGGGCATCGGCCCGGTGCCGGCGACGCGCAAGCTGCTGGCGGCGCTGCGGCTGACGATCGATGCGTTCGATGCGATCGAACTGAACGAGGCATTCGCCAGCCAGTCGCTCGCCGTGCTGCGCGAACTCGGCCTCGCCGACGACGCGCCGCACGTCAATGCCAACGGCGGCGCGATCGCGCTCGGCCATCCGCTCGGCATGAGCGGCGCACGTCTCGCGCTGACGCTGGTCCACCAGCTCGAAAAGACCGGCGGCAAGCGCGGCCTGGCGACGCTGTGCATCGGCGTCGGTCAGGGCCTGGCGCTGGCCGTCGAGCGCGTTTGAGCCATCATTGTCCTGCGCTGCCAGCCCTGCGGCCCGGCAGCGTTCATCGAGGAGAGCTTCATGCCACAACCATCCGGCGAAGTGCGCGGCTACCGCAAGCCGTTCTGGAACACGCAGCCCGATTACGTCTTCGAGCCGTACGTGTCGACCGTGACGCGCGGCCCGACGCAGCCGCTGATCAGGATGCCGAGCACGCTGTCGGAGGTGACCGGCCCGCATTTCCCGCGCGACATCCTCGGTGATGCCGAGGACGACCTGACCGTCGGCAACGGCGGCGCGCCGCAGGGCGAACGCATCATCGTCTCCGGCCGCGTGCTCGACGAGAACGGCCGCCCGGTGCGCAACACGCTGGTCGAGGTCTGGCAGGCCAATGCCGCCGGCCGCTACCTGCATGCACGCGACGTGCACGACGCGCCGCTCGATCCGCACTTTTCCGGCGAAGGCCGCGTGTTCACCGACGAGCACGGCCGCTACCGCTTCAAGACCATCAAGCCCGGCCGCTATCCGTGGCGGAATCACTACAACGCCTGGCGGCCGGCACACATCCACTTCTCGGTGTTCGGCGACGCGTTCGCGCAGCGGCTGGTCACGCAAATGTATTTCCCCGGCGATCCGATGCTCGAGGTCGATCCGATCTTCCGCTCGACGTCCGAGGAAGCGTCGCGCAATCGCCTGATCTCGTCGTTCGACTGGGAGAATTGCGTCTCCGAGTACGCCCTCGCCTACCGCTTCGACATCGTCCTGCGCGGTCGCCACGAAACACCCTGGGAACAATAGGGCCTCGGGAGCCATGACATGAGCTTGCAGCAATCCGCCTCGCAAACCGTCGGTCCGTACTTCATCATCGGCTTCAGAAAAGGGCTGAAGACCGATCTGGCCGGCGACGCCGCCGATGCCGTCGTCGTCCGCGGCCGCGTGTTCGACGGCAAGGGCGCGCCCATCACCGACGGCGTGCTCGAGTTCTGGCAGGCCAATGCGCAGGGTCTCTACGACGATCACGGCGACGCCGGCTTTGCGCGCGTCGCGCTCGACGCCGAAGGCCGCTTCGAGTTGCGCACCGTCAAGCCAGGCCGCGTCGCCGGCCCCGAAGGCACCACGCAGGCGCCGCATCTCGTCGTCAACGTCTTCATGCGCGGCCTGCTCAAGCACGCACCGACGCGCGTCTACTTCGGCGACGAAGCGTCGAATGGCAGCGATCCGGTCCTCGCTCTGGTGCCGGCCGCGCGCCGCACGACGCTGATCGCCAGCCGCGCCGACGACGGCGCCTACGAGTGGGACGTGCGCATGCAGGGCACCGCCGAGACGGTGTTCTTCAGCTACTGATACCGAGCCGCACGAACGGTCCCGCGCGATAATCGCCGCATGAATACGTCAGACGATTCGCTGATGGAACGGATCTTCGTCGACACCGCGACGCGCGCCCTGTTCTCCGATGCGCGGCGCATCGACGCGATGCTCGTGTTCGAGGCCGCGCTCGCGCGCGCCGAAGCGCGCTGCGGTCTCGTGCCGGACAGCGCCATCGCCGCGATCGCCGCGGAATGCGAGGCGTCACGCTACGACTTCGCCGCGCTCGGCGACGACGCGCGGCGCGCCGGCAATCTGGCGATTCCGCTGGTCAAGGCGCTGACCGCGCGCGTGCGCGCCGTCGATGCCGAGGCCGCGCGCTGGGTGCACTGGGGCGCGACCAGCCAGGACGTCATCGACACCGGCCTCGTCCTGCAGCTGCGCGACGCGCTCGTGCATGTCGATCGCGAACTCGCGCGCCTGGGCGACGTGCTGATCGCACTGACCGAAGCGCACCGCCGCAGCGTGATGGTCGGCCGCACCTGGCTGCAGCAGGCGGTGCCGACGACGTTCGGCCTGAAGACGGCCGGCTGGCTCGACGCGCTGC
>JASGFY010000079.1:0-12339 GCA_047605265.1 Solimonas sp. | reverse complement strand
AGGTCGTCGGCGCCGCGCCGGCGGCGCGCGCGGCGGCGGCCGGCGCGCTGTTCTCGACGATCCGCGGCATCGGCCAGACGCTGGGCGCGACCGCCGTCGCCGCGCTGCTCGCCGCGCGTCTCGACAGCGGCCGCGCGCCGATGCTGATGGCCGCCGGCCTCAGCCTCGTCGCCGGCATCTGCAGCGCCGAAGCGCTGCGCACTCGCCGGCGCCGCGCGGGGCAAACCGGCGTCAACCCTTGACGCGCATCCGCCCGAGATAATCGCGCTTGCCGAGCGGCACGCCCTGACCGCGCAGGATGTCGTAGGCCGTCGTCGCGTGGAAATGCAGGTTCGGCAGCGAGAACGTCAGCAGAAAGTCTTCGGTGTTGAACAGAATCTTGCTGCCGCCTGGATGGAACACCAGCTCGCGGCCCTGCAGCGCGTTCACTTCATCCGGCGTGTAGGTCTTGAGCTTCGCCGACGCGGCGGCGATTGCGGCCTGCAACTGCGCGTAGTCGTATGGCGGCGTGTCCTTCGGGCGGCCGAAGAAGTCCGCCTTCGCGCACTCGATGGCGTCGACCGAATGCTTGATCACCGAGTTCACCTGAAAGCGCAGCGGCAGCATGTCCGGATGGATGCGCGCTTCGAGCAGCGCGTCCGGATCGCGGCCGTGTTCGCGGCAGAAATCGAGCCCCTTCTGCAGCACGCCTTCCATCGCGCCGACCGTCTGCTGACTGCCGAGCACGATGACCTCGTATAGCGAAATACCCATTGCTGTCTCCTCGTTGCGATGGTGATCGCCGATCATCGTAATCGCGACGCCGGCTCCGGGCCGCGCCTTATCATGTCGAGATCGGGACAATGCGAGACGGTGACGGTGAAAGAAGGCGGACGCGGCAAGCAGCAGAAACGCCTGCTCGTGCAGGAAACGGCGGCGCGCCTGCGCGACCGCGTGCTGGCGGTGGAACCGGACACGCAGATCGGCTCGCTGCCGGAGATCGCGCAGGCGCTCGGCGTCGGCATCGTCACCGTGCAGCAGGCCGCGCGCATTCTCGAACACGAGGGTCTGCTCACCGTGCGCCGTGGACCCGGTGGCGGCTACTACGGCAAGCGTCCCGATGCGGAAGCGCTGCAACGTTCGCTCGCCGCGTACCTGCGCGTGCACGGCCTCGGCTATCGCGATGGCCTCGAAATGAGCCTGCTGCTCGACTGCGAAATCATTCCGGCCGCCGCGCGCTGCCGCGACGCCACACTGCGCGACGCCATGTCCGGCCTGCTGGCCGGCGTGGACGATTGCGATGGTGTCGAACATCGCGCCGCGCTCGAAACGAAGCTGCGCAACTTGCTGCACCGGATGGCCGCGCATCCGCTCGCCGAATTCCTGCTGCGCGTGACCGCAAGCTTCTATCGCGCCGAACCGGCGTCGGACACGCACGATCCGGTGTTCGCGACGCCCGAGGCCGTCGCGATCTGGAAGACCGGCAAGCGCCGCATGATGCAGGCCATCGCCGATGGCGATGAAGAACGCGCGCAGTTCGAAGCCGAGCGTTATCGCAAGCAGGTGCTGGCGTTGCTGCGGAGCTGAATCGTCATTGCGAGGAGCACGGCGACGAAGCAATCCAGTGCGTCGCCCGATCCGGCTTCGGAACTGGATTGCTTCGCTACGCTCGCAATGACAGCTTTCTTTGTTGTGTCCTGCGGCACTACGGCCGCAACACCCAACCACCGTCGACGTGCAGCACCTGTCCGGTGATCCAGTCGCCGGCCGGCGAGCACAGCAGCAACAGCGAGCCGACCAGTTCGTCCGGCGCGCCGCGCACGCGCATCGCCACGCTGGCTTCGAGGAACTTGATGAACGGTGAATCGTCTGGCGTGAGTTGGCGGCCGGCGTCGCTGGTCGTGTTGCCGGGCGCGATCGCGTTGACGTTGATCTTCTCGCGGCCGAGCTGGCGCGCCAGCGTCGTCGTCAAACCGACCAGCGCGAGCTTGCTGATGCCGTAGATCGAGATCGCCGGAAACGCGCCGCCGGATACCTGATTGACGATCTTGCCGCCGCCGCGCTTGCGCATCTCCGGCACGACGGCCTGCGCGCAGATCAGCGCGCCGGTCAGGTTGACGTTGAAGATGCGCTGCCATTCGTCGAGCGACACGTCGGCGGCGTTTTGCGATTTCAGTTCGGCCATCAGCGCGGCGTTGTTGACGAGAATGTCGATGCCGCCAAACGCCTGCACCGCCGCCGCGACCATCGCCGCCACCGAATCCGGCTGCGTGATGTCGACCTGCTGTGCGATTGCCTTGCCGCCGGCCGCGATGATTTCATCGGCGACGCGCCGCGCGCCTTCACCGTTCAGATCGACGACGGCCACCGCCGCGCCGGCATTCGCCAGTCCGAGCGCATACGCACGGCCGATGCTGTTGCCGCGCCCGCCGGCGCCGGTGACGATCGCGACCTTGCCGTCGAGGCGGAATTGATCGAGTGAAAGACGCATAGGCTGCTCCTCGTGACCGCATCAAAGAAATCTCCCTCTCCCCACGCGAGTGGGGAGAGGGTTGGGGTGCGGGGGCATCCGATTGAGCCTCAGAGCCATGAGCACCCCTCACCCTCTCCCCGCATGCGGGGAGAGGGAACCGTTTTATTTCTATCTCTGCGTCGCCAGCGCCAGCACCGGCATCGTCACATCGCGCAACACCTCGAACGACGCACTGTCGCCAACCGCTTCGCCGAGCAGGCGCACGTCCTTCACCAACAGCTTCGCACCGTGCGCGAACGCTTCGAGCGACGGTTGCCGCACGCAGACGTCGAAACCGAAGCTGCGGCCGCTGCTGACGGCGATCAGTTGCGCGAGCGCTTTGCGGTCAACGCCGAGCGCTTCGCTCGCGGCGAGCGCGTGATGCGCAATCGCGAAGTGCGCGGCCATCAGCGTGTTGTTGACGAGCTTGGCCGTCTGCCCGGAGCCCACGTCGCCGAGATGGACGATCAGGCCGGCGAAGGTTTCGAACACTGGCCACGCAGCGGCGAGCGCCGCCGCATCACCGCCGACCATCACCGTCAGCGTGCCGGCGGCGGCGGCGGCGCCACCGCCGCTGACCGGCGCGTCGATCAGCGCGAGTCCGCGCGTCGCGGCCTGCCTCGCGAGCTGCACGCAGAGCTGCGGATGCACAGTCGAATGAATGACGATGCGGCCGCCGGCGCGCATCGCCGGGATCAGTTCGTCGCAGACCTGCTGCACGCCGGCATCGTCGACGACGCAGATCGCGACCTGCGCGCAGGCGGCGCCGAGTTCGGCGATGTTCGCGGCGTAGCGCGCTTTGGTATCGGCATACGGCCGCAGCGATTCGGCACGGCGCGCCCACAGCACGAGCGGCCAGCCCGCGTCGATCATGCGCCGCGCCATCGGCCCGCCCTGGCTACCGAGGCCGATGAAACCCTGTGTCGGTTGCTGTTCCATCGTCATCAGCCTGCGGTGATGCCACGGTCGATGGCGATGCAGGCGCCGTGATAGCCACTCGCCGCGTCCGACGCGAGGAAGGCGATCATGTCGGCCACGTCGTCGACTTCGACGAGGCCGCGCAGGCCCGAGTAGCGCTTGACCAGCGTGTAGTCGGTGTCGTCCGGGAACTTCATGTTGACGGCGATGTTGGTGCGCATGCCACCCGGCGCGACGGCGTTGAAGCGGATCGGCTTATGCACGTATTCCATCGCCAGCGCCTTGGTCATGTGCGTGAGGCCGGCCTTGCTGGCGCTGTAGGCGACGGCATAAGCCTCGCCGATGAACGCGGCCGACGACGTGACGTTGACGACCGCGCCATTGGCTTCGAGCAGATGCGGAATCGCCGCCTGTGTCAGCCAGAACGGTGCGTTGAGATTAATGGCGATGGTCTTTTCGTAATCGACCGCGCGCATCTCGTGCGCGTTGCACATGACGATGATGCCGGCGACGTTGCACAGCGCGTCGAGCCGACCAAAGGCTTGCACCGCCGCCGGAATCACGTCGGCGCAGGCGTCGCGCTGCGACAGATCGGCGATGTGTACCAGCACGCGCACGCCTAGCGTGCGCAGTTGCGTCGCCGTTTCTTCGAGTCCAGCGGCGTTGATGTCGACGATGCAGACATCGGCACCGGCCTGCGCGAGTTTCACGGCCGTGGCGCGGCCGAGGCCCGATGCCGCGCCGGTGACGACGGCGGCCTTGCCCTTCATGTCGGATGCACTTGGCATCGCTGGCTCCTCTTGTGATGGTGCGGCGTGCGCCGCTTCATTCGTATGGCAGGTTCTGCGCGACGCGCTTGCTCATCTCGATGACGACCGCCTGCATCACCGACGCCTTCGGCCAGCCGCCGTGGATCGCGTACTGCAGAACGAATTCCTGCATCTCGTCCGGCGTTGCGTTGCCGCTCTTGATCGCCGACCAGGTGTGCGAGCGGATCGGCGTGCTCGATGCCGAATCGGCGACGCCGACCAGCGTCAGCCAGCGCCGCGCGCGCTGGTCGAGTCCGGGCCGCATCCACATTTCGCCGAACACGAAATTGAGAATGCCCCCCTCGAAATACGGCGTGGCCGGCGGCGGCGACGGAAACACCATCACGCTGCGGAAATTCGCGCCGCCTTCTTCGAGACGCTGCTGCGCGGCCCACGCCGTCGCGCGGATCGGCGCGGGCGGCGCATCGGGCAAACCGAGTTCGGCAACCACGCGCGTGACGGCCGCGTCGATCGCCGTGCCGCGCGACCAGCCGGCGTAGACGGCGAGATGCAGCGCCGTCTCGCGCAGTTCCACGACGCTCAGTTCGCCCAGCGTCAGCGCGCCGCGCACGTAGCCGTCGATGATCTCCGGCAGCCCGCCTTCGCAGACCGAGCCGGCGATCGCGATCAGAAAGCGCGAACGGCGGTCGAGGCCGGGCCGCGTCCACACCTCGGCATAGATGAAATCGCGCCACGCCGCGTCGAGCAGCGTGCGCGGCTCGCGCGGCGCCGCGCCGCGCAGTTCGGCCTGCTGCTGCGCGCCGCGCTGCGCGCGCTCATGCGGATCGAGCCTGCTCATTTCGCGGCCTGCGATTTGGACACGTTCATCCACACGTTCTTCACCTGCAGGAATTCGTGCAGGCCCTGCTCGCCGCCGAGACGGCCGTAGCCGCTCTGCTTGAAGCCGCCGAACGGCAGGTTCGGCTGCATGCCTTCGCCGGAGCCGTTGACCTGCACCATGCCGGCCTGCATCTGCGCGGCGACGCGATGCGCGCGGTGCAGGTTCTCGGTGTGGATGTACGCGCCGAGACCGTAGTCCGACGCGTTGGCGAGCGCGATGGCCTCGTCCTCGCCATCGAACGGCGTCACCGCGAGCACCGGGCCGAACACCTCGTGCCGCGCCAGCGCGCTTTGCGGATCGACGTCGGCGATGACGGTGATCGGCAGGAAGTAACCGCGCGCGTGATCGCCGCCGAGACGCACGCCGCCGCAGACGAGACGGCCACCGTCACGCTGCGCCTGCTCGATCACGCCGACGATGCGCTGCACAGCGCTTTCGGAAATGAGCGGCCCCATGACGGTTTTCTGATCGAACGGATCGCCGATCTGGATGTGCGGCGCGATGCCGGCAAGCATCTGCAAGTAAGGCTCGTAGATCGCGCGCTCGACGTACAGGCGCGTGCCGTTGACGCAGCCCTGGCCACTCGCGCTCATCGCACCGGACAGGCCACGGCGCGCGGCCTGTTGCAGATCGGCGTCGGCGAACACCAGCACGGCGGATTTGCCGCCGAGTTCGAGGCCGCAGGGCTTCAGCGTGTCGGCGGCGCTGCGCAGCACTTTCTTCGCCGTCGCGCCGCTGCCGACGAACTGGATTTTGTCGATGCCCGGATGGCGCACCATCGCCTCGCCCACGTCCGCACCACCGACCAGCATGTTGACGACGCCCGGCGCAATGCCCGCTTCGAGGCACAGCTCAGCGAGGCGCATCACCGTGTACGGCGCCAGCTCCGGCGCCTTGATGACGATGCAGTTGCCGGCGGCCAGCGCCGGCGCCATCACCATCGTCGCCGCGTACAGCGGCCCGTTCCACGGCACGATGGCGCCGATCACGCCGTATGGTTCGTAGGCGACGTAATCGTGCGACGGCACGCCCCAGGTGGCGACGGTCTGGCCCTGAATCTTGTCGGCCCAGCCGGCGAAGTAGCGGAATTTCTGGACCGCGTCGGTCACCATGAACGGGCCGGCGAGGATCGGCGCGCCGTTCTCGATGGTCAGCAGTTCGGCCAGCGGCTTGAGGTGTTGCTCGATCAGCGCGGCGAGCCTCAGCAGCAGATCGCGGCGCTTGTCGCCGGTCAGCGCGCGCCACACCGGAAACGCCGCGCGCGCTGCCTGCACGGCGGCATCGACATCGGCCGCGCCGGCCAGCGTCAACTCACTGGTGACCTGCGCGGTCGCCGGATAAACGTGCGCATGAACGGTGCCGGCACCGCGCGCGCCGCATGGCTCGCCGACGATGACGGAATGGCGCGGCAAGCGCTCGCGCGACGGGGACTGAAAGCTCATGCCTGGCACTCCGCGACAGCTTGGATACTGTCGTTCTGTATGGGAAAACATTCCCGGCGTGCCAGCACTCCTCCGCGCCGGACACGACGCGGACGGATAATAATGTGCGTGTTTTTATGGAGTCAAACGCCGATTCAGACCTTTATCACGCGCATGCTGCCAAATTAACGGCTCTTTTTTTGGCATCGGCGTTCCCTCTCCCCGCCTGCGAGGAGAGGGTTAGGGTGAGGGGCGACGGCAGCGATCCGCTGCTCAGCCGCGCCACGCGCGCATGCGGTTGCCGGCGTCGCAGTTGACGATTTCGGACGTGATGAAGCGCGCGTCGTCGGACGCCAGGAAGACGCCGAGCCTGGCGATGTCTTCGGCGACACCGTGCAGCTTCAGCAGCTGCTGTCCCTGCACGCGCGCATAGGTCTCGGCCGATAGGCCGGCCTTGTTCGCCGGCGTCTCCATGATGCCGGGCGCGATGCCGTTGACGCGGATGCCGTCGGCGGCGAAATGCGTCGCCATGCCGTAGGTCATCGACGCCAGCGTCGCCTTGGTGACGCCGTAGGCGGTCGCCGGCATGTAGCTGGCCATTGAGGTGATGTTGATGACCGAGCCCCTGGCGGCGGCGAGCGACGGGCGCAGCGCCTGCGCGAGCAGCAGCGGCGCGACCGCGTTGACCGCGAAATAGCGCAGCCACTTTTCCTGGCCGAGCTGCGTGAAGCCGGTGGCGATCTCGCCGTACGCGAGGCCGGCATTGTTGACGAGCACGTGGAGCTG
Organism: Solimonas sp.; assembly: GCA_047605265.1. GTDB lineage: Bacteria > Pseudomonadota > Gammaproteobacteria > Nevskiales > Nevskiaceae > Solimonas. The sequence goes on along the minus strand of JASGFY010000079.1, from coordinate 5,073 downwards.
CGGATGGGCCTCGACGAAGCGCGCCGCGAACGCCCGGATCTCGGCCTCGACGGCCAGATCGACGCGATGCAGCGTGCACGTGACGCCGCGGCCGCGCAGCAGCGCCGCGGTCTCGGCCAGGCCTTTCTCGTCGATGTCGAGCAGCGCGAGCTGCGCGCCTTCGGCGGCGAAGTGCTCGGCGAAGCTGCGGCCGAGGCCGGCGGCGCCGCCGGTGACGAGAACGACGCGGTCTTTGAAGCGCTGGCTCACGAAAAAGCTTCCTCGATATTCATTCGTTTCATGGATGTTGCGGCGATCTTCAGGCGCTGCGCCCAGATCGCCGCGATCCCCGGCGGACCTCGTCGACGACGCGCGCAGATAAGGCCATGCCCGGGCGGGCGTCGCTCATCAGACGTTGAAGGCCGGACTCAGCGAGCAGGGTACGCGCCGCTTGAACTCGCGCGGCGTCACGCCGGTGACGCGCCGGAAGGCGTAGCAGAAGCTCGACGGCGACGAGAAGCCCAGCGAGTACGAGATCGCCTTGACGCTGTCGTCGGACAGCAGCATGCGCTTGGCGTGATCGATGCGCGCGCTGGCGACGTAATTGCCGATCGAGCAGCCGCGGCTCGCGCGAAAGCCCCGCGTCAGCTGGCGCACCGACAGCTTGCAGAGCTCGGCGAGCTCGGTCAGCGTCGGCGCGTCGCACACTTCGCGCAGGCGCTCGTCGATCAGGCGCAGGCGCCAGGCCGCGAGGCCGCCGCTGCTCGGCATGTCCTGCAGCCGTCCGCAATAGCGCGCCAGCTCGATACCGAGCTGCGCGACGATCAGCTCGACGAGCACCTGGCTGGCAATGCCCGGATGCCGCGCTTCGTGCGCGAGGCGCAGCAGCAGGCCACGGACATTGGCGTCGCGGATGTCGAGGCTGGCCTCCAGGCGGCGCTCGGACCACTGCAACTCTTCGGGCAGCGCCTGCTGCTTGATGTGGCAGAGAACCGAGGTCTGCGACGAAGCACCGTCGCTGCGCGCCTGCATCGTCTCGTGTGGCGGCACCACGTAGACCTTGCCGAGACGCTCGAACCGATGCGGGTTCCAATGCCCGTGATAGCAGGCGCGCGCGTTGTTCGGCCGCGGCGTCAGCGAAAAGTCCATGCGGTAATCGTCGGCCGTGCGCAAGGTGCCGGCGGCCGGGCCGAATACATCGAAGCGGACCAGCTGAACCGTCGCGAGCGGGACGCGGATTTCGGCATCGATCGACATTTCGGCAAAGGGATGTCCCATGACCGTCTCTCTCCTGGCTGCTGTGCAAGACCGCTCTGGCGCCGGCTCGCGCGTACTATAACCTGTCCGGATCGGGACAGCCTTGCGAATCGCGGCAGCCCGATCCTTCCCCTACGTCTACAATTCGACACTGTTGTGCATTGTGAGCGTCTTTCGCGCTCGCCGAAACTAGCCGGACAGCAACGACGCGCGGCGGGCCGATGAGCGGCCACCGGCCAGACGTCGGATGGAGGAGACATGACGACAGCGACCGGCCCCGCCGCGCTCGACGACTTCGGCGGATTGATCGACTGGGCGCGCCTCGACGGCTGGTTCGCCGGCCGTTCCGACGTGCCAGGCCGGGGCCCGGCGACCGGCGTGCGCAAGCTCGCCGGCGGCTTGCAGAACGCCGTCTTCCTCATCGAGCGCGACGGCGCCTCATTCGTGCTGCGGCGGCCGTCGAAGCATGTGCGCGAAGGCAGCAACGAGACCATGCTGCGCGAGGCGCGCATCCTCGCGGCGCTGACGCCGACCGCGGTGCCGCATCCGCGCTTCATCGCCGTCTGCGACGACCGCTCCGTCATCGGCACCTGCTTCTATCTGATGCGGCCGCTCGAAGGCTTCGCGCAGAGCGGCGATCTGCCGGGCCGCTACGCGAGCGATCCGGCCTGGCGCCGCGCGATGGGCGAAGACCTCGTGCGCGCGGCGGTCGCGCTCGGCTCGGTCGATCCGGCCGCGATCGGCCTCGCCGATCTCGGCAAGCCGGACAACTGGCACGAACGCCAGGTCTCGCGCTGGCGCAAGCAGCTCGACGGCTACCGCGCCACGCCGGGCTACGACGCCGGCGCGCTGCCGCACGTCGACGCCGTCGGCCGCTGGCTCGGCGACAACCTGCCGGCCGGTCGCCGCATCGGCATCGTGCACGGCGACCTGCAATTTCCGAATGTGATGTTCTCGCTCGAAGCGCCGCGCGTGTCCGGCATTCTCGACTGGGAGCTGGCCTCGCTCGGCGATCCGCTGCTCGATCTCGGCTGGGTCCTGTCGAGTTGGTACGAGGACGGCGACCCCGGAGGCAAGAAACCCATGGTGCGGCCCTGGGACGGCTTCCTCACGCGCACCGAACTCGTACGCCTGTACGGCGAGCTGAGCGGCCGCGACATGCGCGAGATGCCGTGGTTCTTCGCGCTCGCCTGCTACAAGCTCGCCTGCCTGCTCGAAGGCACCTACGCGCGTTCACTCGCCGGCCAGGTGCCCGCCAATATCGGCGCCTCCGTGCACGCCTACGCGCAGTGGCTGATGAACAAGGCCGTGCAGATCACCGCCGGTTGAGCCGCGCCCCCTCCGACAGGAATCCCATCATGGACTTCACGACAGACCCCGAATTCCAGGCCAAGCTCGACTGGATGAACCAGTTCGTGCGCGAAGAGGTCGAGCCGCTCGACCTGCTGTTCCCGTGGTCGGGCGCGCCGTACGACAAGAAGAACGCGCAGATCCAGAAGCTGGTGAAGCCGCTGCAGCGGCAGGTCAAGGGAAAAGGCCTGTGGGCCTGCCATCTCGATCCGTCGCTCGGCGGGCCCGGCTACGGCCAGCTCAAGCTGGCGCTGATGAACGAGATCATCGGCCGCTGCTCGTTCGCGCCGAGCGTGTTCGGCTGCGCCGCGCCGGATTCCGGCAACGCCGACATCCTCGCGATGTACGGCACCGACGAGCAGAAGACGCGCTACCTGCAGCCGCTGCTCGATGGCGAGATCTGCTCGTGCTTCTCGATGACCGAGCCGCAGGCCGGCGCCGATCCCAAGGAATTCACCTGCAAGGCGACGCGCGACGGCGACGCCTGGGTGATCGAAGGCGAGAAGTGGTACTCGTCGAACGCGCGCTACGCCGCGTTCCTGATCGTGATGGCGGTGACCAATCCGGAGAACAAGCCGCACGAGCGCATGTCGATGTTCATCGTGCCGAGCGAGACGCCGGGCATCAACATTCTGCGCAACGTCGGCGGCATGAACGACACCGAGGACGAAGGCCACCACGCCTACATCCGCTACGAGAAAGTGCGCGTGCCGCTCGACGCGATGCTCGGCAAGCCGGGCGAGGCGTTCAAGGTCGCGCAGGCGCGCCTCGGCGGCGGCCGCATCCACCACGCGATGCGCACCGTCGGCCTGCTCAACCGCGCGATGGAGATGATGCTGGAGCGCGCGCTGTCGCGGCGCACGCAGGGCAAGCTGCTCGCCGAGCATCAGTTCGTGCAGGGCGCGATCGCTGACTCGGCGATGGAACTGGAGCAGTTCAAGCTGCTGGTGCTGAAGACGGCGTGGATGATCGACAACCTGCCGCCCGGCGCGGCGCGCATGCACATCGGCATGAGCAAGATGGCGCTCGGCAAGGTTTACGAGGACATCGCCTCGCGCGCGGTGCATCTGCACGGCGCGCTCGGCACCTCGCGCGAGACGCCGCTCGCCAAGCTGTGGATGGGCGCGCCGATGCTCGCCGTCGCCGACGGCCCGACCGAGGTGCACAAGGTGCAGGTCGCCAAGGCGCTGCTGAAAAACGCGAAAGCCGCGCCGGGCCTGTTCCCGAGCGAGTACCTGCCGCACAAGCGTGAAGCGGCGCGGCGCAAGTACGCGCACCTGCTCAACGACGCGCAAGGCTGATCGACGACGATGCCCCGACTCTTCCCTGCCCGACCCGCCCGATGACCGATCCCACGACCGGCGATCCCGCCGCAGCAGTACGGCGACTTCCGCGGCATATTCGTCGCGCTGTTGCTCGCCGTCGTCCATTTCGGCATCGTGCCCGGCCCGACCGAGCGGCTCGCGCGCCGCGCCAGGCCACATCGGGAGCATGACGATGGACGCGAAACCGCAGATCGACCTCAGCGGCAAGGTCGCCGTCGTCACCGGCGGCAGCCGCGGCCTGGGGCTGGAGATCGCGCGCGGCCTGTCGCGCGCCGGCAGCGCGGTGGCGATCGCCAGTCGCCGGCGCGAAGCCTGCGAGCGCGTCGTCGAGGAGCTGGCCGCGGCCGGCGGAAAGGCGTCGGCGCACGCCTTCGACGCCGGCCGCTGGGACGACTGCGACCGCCTGTTCGGCGAAGTGCGCGAGCGCTGGGGCGGCGCACAAATCCTCGTCAACAACGCCGGCAAGTCGCCGGTCGCGCCGTCGTCGCTGGAGACGAGCCAGGAGCTGTTCGACAAGATCATCGCCATCAACCTGCGCGCGGCGTTCCGCCTCTGCGCGCTGTTCGGCGCGCAGATGCGCGACGCCGGCGGCGGCGCGATCGTCAACATCTCGTCCAGCGGCTCGCTGCGTCCGGACCCGAGTTTCGCGCCGTACGCCGCCGCGAAGATGGGCCTCAACGTGCTGACGCAGACCTTCGCCCAGGAGTACGGCCCGAAGGTGCGCGTCAACACGGTGATGCCGGGGCCGTTCCACACGGACGCCACCGCGAGCTGGTCGCACAGCGAGGGCTTCGCGCAGCATGCGCGGCGCGCGCTGCCGCTGCAGCGCGGCGGCCATCCGCCGGAAATCGCCGGCGCCGTGCTGTTCCTCGTCAGCGACCTGGCCAGCTTCAGCACCGGCGCCTGCGTCACGGTCGACGGCGGGCACAGCATCGGCCGCGCCGGCGGTGCGCCCGCATGACGAACGGCGCGGCCCGTTCCCGCCATCTGGTCGCGCCCGAGCTGGCGCCCGGCCTCGACCGGCTGCCGCAGCTCGATCTGAGCGACGACGGTCTGGCGGCGATCCGCCGCGGCAGCGACGCGCCCGCCATGGCGCGGCCGCCGTTGTCCGCGGCGCTGCAGGCCGTCGCCTGCGAGGAGCGGCACGTTCCCGGCCCGGCCG
>JASGFY010000078.1:0-12863 GCA_047605265.1 Solimonas sp. | reverse complement strand
CGCTGTTCAAGGGCAAGCGCGTGGCGGTGATCGGCGGCGGCAATTCCGGCGTCGAAGCGGCGATCGACCTCGCCGGCATCGTCAGGCACGTGACGCTGCTCGAATTCGACGGCCAGCTGCGCGCCGACGCGGTGCTGCAGCGCAAGCTGCTGAGCCTGCCGAACGTCAGGGTCATCACCTCGGCGCAGACGCTCGAGGTGACCGGCGACGGCCAGAAGGTCAACGGCCTCGTCTACAAGGACCGCAAGAGCGGCGAGACGCAGGCGATCGAACTCGAAGGCATCTTCGTGCAGATCGGCCTGTTGCCGAACAGCGAATGGCTGAAGGACACGGTCAAGCTGTCGCCGCGCGGCGAAGTCGAAATCGACGTGCGCGGCCAGACGTCCGTGCCCGGCGTGTTCGCGGCCGGCGACGTGACGACGGTGCCGTACAAGCAGATCGTCATCGCCATGGGCGAAGGCTCGAAGGCAGCGCTGTCGGCCTTCGATCACTTGATCCGCATCTCGGCGCCGCAGGAAGACCGGCAGGCGGCGAAGGCGGCCTGACGTTCTCCGGCCCCACACAAGCCGCACGGTTGTGGACGGCCTCTCGCTTGCGCGAGGGGCCGTTTCCGTTTCGGCGCAGACCTTGTACCGCAGAGGCATCGCGACACCACACATTCAGGCGCGACGCCTGACGTCCCGCGCGGCCGCGTGAACGCTGCGGGAAAGTCCGCAGCGCCACGCGGGCGAACGTCCTACACGGCGCTGAGGACATCCCCGGATTCGCCCCTCGCTCACGCGGCGCGGCCGATAGGAAAAATGACCCCGCCTCGAGGAAGAGCCCCCAGATCAACGCCGTGAATGCGCTGGCGACGTCACGCTTGCGCCAACATTTCGCAAGCTGACGAAACGTCAGCCGGGGGAACGGGGACGACCATCGATCTCGCACGGGCGCGGGCGCCCGTCCGTCCGTGCCTTGCTCCCCCGAAGGTTCGTTGTCGCTCACGCACAGCCGCGGTCCGGGCTGCTCACAACACAGGGGAACACCGATGTCCGATCGTTTACAGAGTCGCACCGGCAGCGACGGCGGCACGGCCTCCGCGCCGACGGCCGGGCTCGCGGCCTCGCAGACCACCGGCCCGGCGCCGCTGCAGGTTGCGTTCGACGCATCCGCATCGACGAGCAGCGACGGCTCGGCGCTGGCGAATTCTTCTTGGGCCATGCGCGGCCGGCGGCCGAGAAAAAAACATCCCGGATACTGCACCGCAGCAGGAACATACGGTACAGTATGGAGCTGACTTTCCGTGCGTTCCGACCGAGCGCAGAGCCCCTTTTCAGATCCGGAGATTTCCATGCCGCAATACACGCCCCCGCTGCGCGACATGCAGTTCGTGCTGCACGAAGCGCTGAACGTCGAGCAGGCGTTCAAGGAACTGCCGCAGCACGCCGACTTCGATGCCGAGACGTTCAACTCCATCATCGAGGAAGCCGGCAAGTTCGCCGCCCACGTCATCTTCCCGCTGAACCAGTCGGGCGACGAGGAGGGCTGCACCTATGTCGGCGACGGCGTCGTCACGGCGCCCAAGGGCTTCCGGCAAGCCTATGCGCAGTACTGCGAACAGGGCTGGCCCTCGCTGTCCTGCGATCCGGACTTCGGCGGCCAGGGCCTGCCGGAGCTGGTCAACAACGTGTTGTACGAGATGCTCAACTCGGCGAACCAGGCGTGGACGATGTATCCGGGTCTGTCGCACGGCGCGTACGCGGCGCTGATCGCGCGCGGCAGCGACGCGCTGAAGCAGACTTATCTGCCGAAGATCGTCTCCGGAGAATGGACCGGCACGATGTGCCTGACCGAGCCGCACGCCGGCACCGACCTCGGCATCATCCGCACCAGGGCCGAGCCGGATGCCGACGGCAGCTATGCCATCACCGGCACCAAGATCTTCATCTCGGCCGGCGAGCACGACCTGTCGAGCAACATCGTCCATCTCGTGCTCGCGCGCCTGCCGGACGCGCCGCCCGGCACCAAGGGCATCTCGCTGTTCATCGTGCCGAAGTTCATCCCGAACGCCGACGGCACGCCGGGCGCGCGCAATACCGTCAAGTGCGCGTCGATCGAGCACAAGATGGGCATCCACGGCAACGCGACCAGCGTCATCAATCTCGACGCCGCGAAGGGCTGGCTGGTCGGCGAGCCGCACAAGGGCATGAGCGCCATGTTCATCATGATGAACAGTGCGCGTCTCGGCGTCGGCGTGCAGTCGCTGGGCCTCGGCGAAGTCGCGTACCAGAATTCGCTGGCCTATGCGAAGGAGCGCCTGCAGTCGCGCGCGCTGACCGGCCCGAAGCTGAAGGAAAAAGCCGCCGATCCGATCATCGTGCATCCGGACGTGCGCCGCATGCTGCTGACGCAGAAGGCGTACACCGAGGCGGCGCGCTTCCTGAGCTACTGGGTCGGCCTGATGATCGACCAGTCGCACAAGCATCCGGACGCGAAAGTCCGCGAAGACGCCGACGACCTCGTCGCGCTGCTGACGCCGATCGTCAAGGCCTTCATCACCGACAACGCCTTCGAGGGCACCAATCTCGGCATGCAGGTGTTCGGCGGACACGGTTTCATCAAGGAGACCGGCGTCGAACAGTACGTGCGCGACGCGCGCATCAACCTGATCTACGAAGGCACCAACGCCATTCAGTCGCTGGACCTGATCGGCCGCAAGGTGCTGCAGGACGGCGGCAAGAAGCTGACGAAGTTCGGCAAGCTCGTACAGGACTTCGTCAAGGCCCATGCCGCGAACGCGGAGATGAAGGAATTCATCGAGCCGCTGCTGGACATCGGCGACAAGGTGACGAAGCTGACCGCCGAACTCGGCCAGAAAGCGCAGCAGAACCCGGACGAGATAGGCGCGGCGGCCGTGCCGTACCTGCGCGTCGTCGGCCACCTCGTCTACTCGTACCTGTGGGCGCGCATGGCGGCGATCTCGCTGGCGAAGAAGGACGAGGATTTCTACCGCGCCAAGCTGGCGACGGCGCGCTTCTACTTCGCCAGGCTGCTGCCGGAAACCGCGTTCCAGATCCGCTCGGCGCGCGCCGGCGCCGATTCGCTGATGGCGCTCGACGCGGCGCTGTTCTGACCGGCCGCGCGGGACAGAAGGGCCGGCATCGCCGGCCCTTTTCGTTGCGGAGCCCGCCTCAGAATTCCCAGACCAGATGCAGGCCGAAGCTGTCGGCGTTGTACTTGCCGCCGTACTCGTCCTTGTAATCCATGATCGTGTAGCGCGCCACGAACCAGCGCCAGCCGGCTTCGAGCGAGACGCCGAAGGCGTCGTCGAACTTGACATCCGGCGTGAAGCCGTCGCCATGGAACTTGATGCCCGTGTGCCAGCTGCCGCCGGCGCCCAAACGCACCCCGTTGGGGAGATGCCAGCTGGCGATCACATCGACCGGCACGCGGTCCAGATAGAGATCGGCGTTCGACGCGCGCGTCGATTCGTACTTGTAGCCGATGGTCCCGCGCACCGACCACTCGGCCGCCGGCTGCAGGTAGATGCCGATGGCGGCACCGAGGCCCCGGCCGGCATCGATGCGGTCGGAGGAACGGTCGTCGTAATAGACGCGCGCGATCTCGTCGCCGCCGAACTCGGCCGAGCCCTCGAGCACGAACCCGAAGTGCACCGGCGACACGATCGGGAAAAGCTGCGCGCCGGCCGGCCAGGCGACGAACAGCGACGACGAAGCGGCGAGGACTGCGATGGAAGCGATCTTCTTCATGAGAGGCTCCGGACAAAGAAGCGCGGGAACACCGCGCGCGATGACGATAGCAATGCGCCGCCGCCGCTGGCCAGCGGCGGCTCAGCCGAGCCAGTGCCGCCAGATCATGCAGGCCAGAACGCCGGACGTGAGCACGATGCGCAGGCGGAAATAGCTGCTCATCGGATCGAGCACGCGCTCGCGCCACAGCTCGAGGAGCGCCAGCAGCACGAACACGCCGGCCAGCGCCGGCAGCGCGGCCGCAAACGGCAGCATCACCGAACCCCAGCTCAGCAGCAGCAGCAGCGCCGAGGCGAGCAGGCCGAACAGGCCGGCCGGATTCTCGGCGACGATCAGCGCCAGTCCCCAGAACGTGCCCGCCATGAACGCGGCGATCAGCGCCGCGTACAGCAGCCAGGCCTGATCGAGCCAGAGCGGCGCCGTCTGCGGCGACAGCGTCAGCCATAGCGGTCCGGCTGCGAAGGGCACGAGGCCGGCGTAGCCGAGAGCGAACAGCAGGCGCGGCAGGTTCATGATCCCTTCCTTCGATGCTGCCGGCAGCCTAGGAGCCTGCACGGTGGAAACGCAAGCGGCAAAAGGGCCAGCGGAAACCGGCCCTTCGGTGCAGCCCGAACTCCCTCTCAGTGCGCGACGCGGCGCGGCCGCGCCTCGGCGGCCGGCTCGCCTTTCTTGCCCAGTTCCTGCAACAGAGTGCTGAGGTCCTCGGCGTGCTCCTCTTCCTTGGCGAGCAGGTCTTCCATGATGCGCCGCGTCGTTGGATCGTCTAGGAATGGGCTAGTGGGAATGTCGGGCTTCTCCGCGTTCCAGCCTGACCGCCAGCGCTGAATCGCGCCTGACCCGACGCTGCGGCTTCAGCCAAACAGACGATCGGCGACGAAGGGATTGCCGCGGCGCTCGTCGCCGAAGGTCGACAGCGGCCCGTGGCCCGGCACGAAGCGGATGTCGTCGCCGAGCGGGAACAGGCGCTCGCGGATCGAACGGATCAGGTCTTCATGGTTGCCGCGCGGAAAGTCGCTGCGACCGACGCTGCCGGCGAACAGCACGTCGCCGACGAACGCGAGCCGCGACGGCGCGTGATGGAAGACGACGTGGCCCGGCGTGTGGCCGGGGCAATGCAGCACGTCGAACGTCAGGCTGCCGAGCGTCACCGTGTCGCCGTGCTGCAGCCAGCGCGTCGGCACGAAGCGACGCGCCGGCGGGAAGCCGTAGCGCGCGGCGGCCTCGGGCAAGCCGTCGATCCAGAAATCGTCGTCGCGATGCGGGCCCTCGATCGGCGCGTTCAGGCGCTCGGCGAGCTCGGCGACGCCGCTGGCGTGATCGAGGTGACCGTGCGTGACGAACAGCTTCTCGATCGTCACGCCGTGGTGCCGCGCGCGTTCGAGCAGACGCTCGATCTCGCCGCCGGCGTCGACGAAGGCGCCGCGCTGGGTCTCGGTGTCCCAGATCAGCGAGCAGTTCTGCTGGAACGCGGTGACCGGAATGATCTCGCAGCGCAGGCTCATGGGCGTCTGGCTCCGGCGTCGGTCTGCAGCGTGATCGCGTGTTGAATGTCCATGTCGAGGTTGTAGCCCGGATCGGGTGCACAGTAAACGATCTCGAAGATACCGACGGCGGAGGCGTCGCCAAACGTACCCTCAGCCGGGAAACTTGCCGTCGACGTAGTACCAGCGTCCGCCTTCGCGACGGAAACGGCTGATCTCGTGCAGGCGCTGCGCGCTGCCGCCGCCGATCTTGAACCTGGCGACGAACTCGACCGTCGCCGTATCGCCGTCGGCGACGTGCCGCAGCACCTTGAGGCCGAGCCAGCGCGTCGCCGGATCGAAGGCGATGCCCGGCGGCCGCGTCGCCGCGTCCCAGGTCGCGAGCAGATAGGGTTCGAGCCCGCGCGCGTAAGCGCTGTAACGCGAGCGCATCAGCGCTTCAGCATCCGGCGCGGCGCCGCCGCCGTGCAAGGGGCCGCAGCACTGCGCGTATGTCCGCGCCGAAGCGCAGGAGCAAGGCTCGCCGGCCGCGGCCGGCGCAGGGGCTTTCGTCATCGGCAAGGCTCAATCCGCAGGGACCACGGACCGTGGCGACACGGCATGCAGCCGCATCACGGTCACCGCGGCCTCCGTCGTTCGGGGCACGCAGCCTAGGCCAGAGACACAGGCCCGACAAGCCATGTCCATTCGTGTGCGTGCTCGTTACGATGGCGCCAACGCTCATCCGGGAAACTCCATGCCCTTGGTCCGTTCATCATCGCGACGTCTGTCGCTGCTGACCGCGCTGCTGCTGGCAGCCGCAAGCGCCTCCTGCGCACGCCACGGCGCGACGACCGAAGCACCGCCGCCACCACCGCCGCCGCCCGTGGCAACCGCACAGACTTGGTCGTATCACGGCGACATCCAGCCGATCTTCGACACCAAGTGCGCCGCCTGCCACGGCTGCTACGACTCGCCATGCCAGCTCAAGCTGACCAGCGGCGACGGCCTGCTGCGCGGCGCCTCGAAGGCGCAGGTCTACGACGGCGCGCGCCTCAACGCCCTGCCGCCGACGCGGCTCGGCATCGACGCGCAGACGACCGAGGAATGGCGCCAGAAAAGCTTCTACAGCGTGCTGCCGCAGCCGCAGACCGCCGGCCAGCAGGCGGCCGGCCTGCTGACCAACATGCTGGCGCTCGGCCGCAGCCAGAGCTGGCCAGCCAACGAGCGGCTGCCGGACGATCTGTCGCTCGGCTTCACGCGCGAGAACAGCTGCCCCCTGCCCGAGGAGTTCGGCGACTACGCGAAGAAGCATCCGCGCGAAGGCATGCCGCTCGCCGTCGCCGGCCTCAGCGACGACGAATACCGGAAACTGACAACCTGGGTCGCCGAAGGCGCCGTCGTCGACGCGAGCCCGGTGCACGCCAGCGAGCGCGAAACCGCCGCGATCGCGCGCTGGGAACGCTATCTCAATCGCCCGGGCCTGCGCGAACGCCTCGTCGCGCGCTATCTGTACGAGCACCTGTACATCGCCCATCTGTATTTCGGCGACGAGGCGCAGCCGCACTTCTTCCACCTCGTCCGTTCCGTGACGGCGCCCGGCTATCCGGTGCAGCCGATCGCCACCGTGCGCCCGAACGACGATCCGGGCCCGCAGTTCTTCTACCGCTTCGTGCTGGTCGACGAGACCATCGTGCAGAAGAATCACATCATCTACGCGCTCGACGATGCCAAGCGCGATCACTTCGAAGAACTGTTCTTCGCGCAGCCCTGGGGCCTCGACGAACTGCCGGGCTACGGCGAGGAGGAGCGCGCCAATCCCTTCCTCGCGTTCACCGCGATCCCGGCCAAGGCACGCTACCAGTTCATGCTCGACAACGCGCTGTTCTTCGTGCGCACCTTCATCCGCGGCCCGGTCTGCGCCGGCCAGACGGCGACCGACGTGATCCGCGACCGCTTCTGGACCGCGTTCGAGAATCCGCAGACCGAGCGCTACGTCAACGACGCCGAATACCGTGCGAAGGCGACGCCCCTGCTGGGCCTGCCCGGCCAGGATGCGACGCTGCTGAGCGCCGGTGCGGACTGGATCGCCTACCGGCACAAGCGCAACGAATACGAACAGTTGCGCAGCGCCGAGTACCGCACGACGCAGCCAAAAGGGCCGACGCTCGACGAAATCTGGGATGGCGACGGCACGAACCACGACGCGCTGCTGACGATCTTCCGCCACCACGACAACGCCTTCGTGCACAACGGCCTGATCGGCGCCGAGCCGAACACGATCTGGGTGATGGACTATCCGCTGCTCGAGCGCACGTATTACCAGCTGGTCGTCAACTTCGACGTGTTCGGCAACGTCTCGCACCAGCTGCAGACGCGCCTATACTTCGACCTGATCCGCAACGGCGCCGAAGTGAATTTCCTGCGCTTCCTGCCGCCGGCGGCGCGCAAGCCGCTGCTCGACCAGTGGTATCAGCGCGGCGGCCAGCTGAAGATGGGGATCGACTACACCGACACCGACCTGCGGACGCCGACGCAGCTCGCCTACCGCAGCGGCAAGCCGCCGAAAACCCAGTTCGTCGCGCAACTCGAACGGCGCACGCGCGACGTCGCCGGTCCGTTCGACACGATCAACCGCTGCCCGACCGGCAACTGCTCACGGCCCGGCACGTCGCCCGCGGCGCGGCAGGCGGAAGACGCGCTGCGCCGCCTCGCCGACAAGCGCGCGCAGGTGCTGCCGGTTATTGCGCTGATGCCGGAGATCGCCCTGCTGCGCGTGACGAGCGGCGACGAACGCCTCGTCTACTCGCTGATCCACGACCGCATGCATCGCAACGTCGCGTTCCTGTTCAACGAAGAGCGCCGCTACCAGCCGGAACTCGACCGCCTGACGATCGTACCGGGCATCTACGGCAACTATCCGAACTTCGCGTTCAGCGTGCCGCTCGCCGAGCTCGACGCCTTCGTCGCGGCGCTGCAGAAAGCCCGCACCGAGGACGACCTGCACGGCATCGCCGCGCGGTGGGGCATCCGCCGCACGAACCCGCAGTTCTGGACGCTGTTCAACGATTTCGAGGCCTGGCAGCAGAAGGCGGAGCCGCTCGAGGCCGGCGTGCTCGACATCAACCGCTACGAGAACCTGTAGGGCACTCCCGCAGGCAAAACGTCAGGCCGGTTTCTGCGCCGTCACCGTCAGGGTCGGCACGACGAACAGGAAGCTCGGCGGACCGACGCGCACCTGCCGGTAGCCCTGATCGCGCAGCCATGCCGCGTACGCGCGGCCATGGCGGATGTCGATCAGCGCGACGCGGCCGCCCGGCTTGAGCACGCGGTCGATTTCGCGCAGCGCGCGCGTCCGTCCCTCGGCGTCGGCGATGTTGTGCAGCGCCCAGCTCGACACCACGGCGTCGAAACTCGACGCTTCGAACGGCAGATGGCGCGCGTCGGCGGTGCGCACGTCGGCGCGGTCTTCGATGCCCTCGATGCGCAGATTGCGCAGCGTCGCGGCAGCGCCATTGCGTGTCTGATCCTCGGACCGCCAGACATCGATTCCACTGACGTGGCCGCGCGGCACGCGCGCCGCGACGCCGGCCAGCAGCAGGCCGCGGCCGCAGCCGACGTCGAGCACGCGCTCGTCGCCGCGCCACGGCATCGCGTCGAGCACCTTGTCGCGCAGGCGGAGCTTGCCGATCCTGCTGCCCCACAGCATCACGCAGGCGGTGGCGACGAAACCGTAGCCCATCCAGCCGAGCGAACGCGCGGTGCCCAGCAGGACCTGCGCGGAGTTCACCGGCAGCAGGCCGGCGATCAGCGGCGCGCCGAACTGCACGACGATCGCCACCGTGCCGATCATCAGGAAGCGGCTGACGGCATCCGGCGCATCGATGCCGTAATCGGGCCGCGGCGGCGGTTCCTTCGTATCCTGGCTCATCGGCACAGCATAGCGTCGAGCGGCAGCCCGCTCATTGCACGCGACATGCCGCCCAATCACGCACGCGGACGATCACCCAACCCGGATCGTCGAGCGGCAGATCATGGCCGGCGTCCGGATGCTCGGCGAGCGCGCAGTGCCAGCGCCGGGCCAGCGTTTGCGAGCAGCGCGGGTCGACGAGACGATCGCCGAGCCCGGCGAGCACGAGCACCGGCATCGCGGGCGCGCGGCGCGGCGCCCGGAAGCGCACGGCGGCGAGCAGCTGGCGCAGCGCGTTGGCGCGCGACACCGGACAGGCCTCGCGCCATGCGATCCAGTCGTCGAGCACGGCCATGCGCTCGGCGGCGCGCGAACTCGTCAGCCGCAGGATCGCCGCCTCGCCGTGACGCGCATCCGGATTCAGCAGCATGCGCGCGAGCGTCGCGTACGCGCCCGGCCGCAGGCGCTGCCAGAACGGACTCAGCGGCCGCAGGCTGGTGTTGACGAGCACCGCCGCGGCGATCTCCCGCGGGTGCGCGTCCATCCATGCCGCCGCGACCATGCCGCCGAGCGACATCGCGAACAGCCGGTACGGCGGGGCGACGCCGCGATGCGCAAGCTCGGCGCGCGCGCGCGCGACCATGCCTGCGACCGTCGTCGGGCTGGTTTGCCGGTTCAGCGCGCCGTTGCCGGGCAAGTCGAGCGTGACGACCGCGGCTGCGCCGAGTCCCTCGGCGAAGCGTTGCGCAAAATCGCCCCAGTGCCGGCTGTCGCGGATCAGGCCGCGCAGCAGCACCCACGGAAGGTTCTCGTTCATGCCGGCAGCTTCGCATACCAGCGCGCCATCGCATCGAGGCGATGCCGCTCGCGCGCGTCGCCGCGCGGCAGCCAGCGCTCGAAGCCGATCGCGGCGCGCACGAAGAAATCGAGCAGCGCATGGTGGCGGCGCACGACGCGCTGCTGGCGGTGCGCGATCAGCGGATTGAAGATGCCGTAGCGCGTGAAGATCTGCCGCGGATTCTTCTTGATCCACAGCCACGAGCCCATCTCGAGCGTGATCGGCAGGAAGATCCGCTCCGGCTCCCGCAGCGCGCGCAGGTAAAGGTGATCCCAGAGATCGCCGTGCGTCAGGTATTGCAGGCTCTGCGGCTCGAACACGTAGCGATGATGCGCGTGGCTGCTGGCGAAGATCGCGTCGAGCGCGTGCATCTCGGCGAGATGCGGAATCGGCGCGCGCGTGTGCGCGTACGGGAACCACAGGCGGTCGTCGACGCCGAAGCCGGAGTGGCAGTCGATGGCGATGCTGAACGGCCGGCCGAGCAATTCCCGTTCGACGAGCGCGCACAGCGCTGCGCTTTCGCATTCCATCGCCGCGCCGCTCGCGCCGCGATACCACGGCAGGCCGGCGCTGAGCCGCTGCCCGCCGACCATGAACGGGACGTCCTCGACGGCATCGATCGGCGCGTTGCGCATCAGATCGACGCCGCGCGGATTGGCGCGCGTGCCGAGCCACAGTCCACCCGGATTGACGAGCGGCATGAAGACCAGGCGCACGTGCTCGAGTTGCTGGTGCAGCGCCGCATCCCAGGCCAGGCGCGAGACGAGGCTGCGCAGATAGGCGACGACGACTTCGGCGCCGATCCGCTCGAGGCCGTGCACGCCGCCGAAGAAGCCGACCGCCGGCACGTTCGGCGACGGATTACCGAGCGTCAGCGCGTGCACCGGGAAGACGCGGTCGCGCACGCGCACTTCGCAGAGCACGCGCGCTTCGAGCGGCGCCGGCGCCGCGTCGATCAGGCGCTGCAGTTCGGCCAGCTCGGCCGGAATCGGGGGCGTGAGAAACGCGGTCATGGGCGGCGCGAGTGTCGCGCCGCAACATGTCATCCCTTTGACATGCCGCCGTCACAAGAAGGCGGTCACGCAAACAACATCGTGCCGTCACAAAGCTTTGATACGGTCATCGCCAGATTTCGCAATCCCGGCGTCCGGCAGACGCCGGTTGGAGTTCCCGATGACCCGCATCGTTCGCAAAGTGATGACTTCGCCCCCCGTCACCCTCGGCGGCGCCGTCGTGCTCGGTACCCTCGAATTCGTCGCGCTGCAGCGCTCGCGCGCGATGGCGAAGCTGCACGCCCGGGGCTAACGCCCTCGCCGCCTCATGCGCGGCGAATGTTGGCCACGCCCGCCGACACATGCCCCGTCGGTCCGGCGACGACGGCGGACTCGCAGTGCGTGAGCTGGTCGTCGAAGAAGAAATCCGGTTCGAACTCCTTCAGGAACGGCCCTTTCTGCAGGCCGCCGAGAAACATTGCCTCATCGACTTCGATGCCCCAGTGCATCAGCGTGCGGATCGCGCGCTCGTGGGCCGGGGCGCTGCGCGCCGTGACGAGCGCGGTGCGCAATTTCACCGGCACTTTGGCGCCAGCGGCGCGCTGCAGGCGGTGCAGCGCTTCGAGCAGTGGCTTGAACGGACCCGGCGGCAACGGCAGCGCGGCGTTGGTCGTCTCATGGCTCTGGAATGCGTCGAGGCCACGGGTCTGGAAGACACGTTCGGCTTCGTCGGAGAACAGCACGGCGTCGCCGTCGAAGGCGATGCGCAGTTCATTCGGATGGCGTGCGGCGTCGATCAGTGATTTGGAGAACACACGCGCCGCCGGAAACTGCGAGTCGAGCGCGCCGTGCACATCGTCCGGATTCGCCGACAGGAACAGGTGCGCGCCGAGCGGCTTGAGGTAGCGATACGGCGGCGCGCCCTTGGTGAACACGCCACGCTGCAGGTTCAGCCCTTCGGCTTTCGCCGAATTGAAGACGCGCAGGCCGGACGCCGGATCGTTGCGCGAGAGGATCACGACCTCGACGCGATGCTCGCCGTCGTCGTTGAACGCAAGCAGCTTCTTGACCAGCGGAAACGCCACGCCGGGCCTGGCCGGTTGATCGATGCGCTCCAGCTGCAGACGCTCGTAGGCATCGTCACCCTGCTCGTCGAAGACGCGGTTCTCCGCTTCGAAATCGAACAGCGCGCGCGAGGACAGCGCGACGACCAGCTTGTTGTCGAGGGTGACGCCCATCGGCGGCTCCGGGGATTGACGATGCGCGCATTGTGCGCGCAAGCAGGCTCGGTTTCTGAGCCTGCGGCGGCGCAGAACGATGCGGCCGACCGAGGAGTCGACCATGCGTCACGTTCACGCCCGCCGCATCAGCGCAGCAAGAAGAGGGACGACAAGATGTGATCAGGCCGCGCGCGCGGCGTTGGCGGCGATCAGCTCGGCCCAGCGCGGCATCAGCGGCAGGGCGACGTCGTGGCCCATGCCGTCGATTAGTTCGAGCTTCGCGCCGCGGATCAGCTGCGCGCTGCGCTGGCCGCAGGCCGGGCGCAGCAGCGGATCGGCGAGGCCATGGATGACCTGCGTCGGCGCTTGGATCTGCGGCAGCAGCGCTTCGATGCTGCCGGTGGCGATGATGGCCTGCGTCTGGCGCAGGCTGCCGGCCGGGCGGAACGCGCGGTCGTAAGCACGGCCGGCGAGCGCGGTGCGGTACTCCATCGGCGTCGGAAATTTCGGGCTGCCGACGCGGTTCAGCATCGCTGTCGAGCGGCGGATCACGGCGTCGCGCGAGCGCGCACGCGGCACGCCGGCCATGCGCCACAGCACGTCGAGGCGCGCGCCGGGCAGCTTCGGGTGATTGGTGCTCGACATGATCGACGTCAGCGAGCGCACGCGCTGCGGGTGCCGGCCGGCGATG
>JASGFY010000077.1:0-13270 GCA_047605265.1 Solimonas sp. | reverse complement strand
TGACGCTGGCGCCCGAGCCCATCGTGAAGAAGTGGTGCAGCCAGACGAGGTACGAAAGGATGGTGATGACGACCGTGGCGTAGACCATCGACGCGTAGCCGAACAGGCGCTTGCCGCAGAACGTCGAGGTGACTTCCGAAAACACGCCAAACACCGGCAGCACCAGGATGTAGACCTCGGGGTGGCCCCAGATCCAGATCAGATTCACGTACATCATGGCGTTGCCGCCGAAGTCGTTCGTGAAGAAGTTGGTGCCGACGTAGCGGTCCAGCGACAGCAGCGCGAGCACGGCGGTCAGCACCGGGAACGCGGCGACGATCAGCACGTTGGTGCACAGCGCGGTCCAGGTGAAGATCGGCATCTTCATCAGCGTCATGCCCGGCGCGCGCATCTTGACGATGGTCACGATGAAGTTGACGCCCGACAGCAGCGTGCCGACGCCGGCGATCTGCAGCGACCAGATGTAGTAGTCGACGCCGACGTCGGGACTGTAGGCGATCCCGGACAGCGGTGGATACGCCAGCCAGCCCGTGCGCGCGAACTCGCCGACGAACAGCGACAGCATCACCAGCACGGCGCCGGACACCGTCATCCAGAAGCTGAAGTTGTTGAGGAACGGAAACGCGACGTCGCGCGCACCGATCTGCAGCGGCACGACGACGTTCATCAGCCCGACGACCAGCGGCATCGCCACGAAGAAGATCATGATCACGCCGTGGGCGGTGAAGATCTGGTCGTAGTGATGCGGCGGCAGGTAGCCCATCGAATCGCCGAACGCCCAGGCCTGCTGGATGCGCATCATGATGGCGTCGGAGAAGCCGCGCAGCAGCATGACGACGCCGAGCACGATGTACATGATGCCGATCTTCTTATGATCGACGCTGGTGAACCAGTCGCGCCACAGCGTGCCCCAGGCATTGAGGCGCGTGATCAGCGCCAGCAGGCCGACGCCAAGCACCGCGACGGCGATGAAGGTCCACAGCAGGATCGGCTCGTGCAGCGGGACCGCGTCCCAGCTCAGGCGGCCGAAGAGAAAACTCGTCGTGTTGGAAGTCTCGTGCATCGTCGTGTCCGGTCGGCAGGTCGTGCAGCAGTTCGTGATGGGCGATCAGCGCGCGACCGGCGCGGCAAGGCGGGAGGAAAGGGAGGCCGGCGCCGCGTCGGTGCTGCACAGCGACAGCACGTAGTTGGCGCGCGGACGCTGGCCGGCGTCGGTGCGCGGGCGGTCGTAGGCGAGGTTCGCGACGTTGTAGACGCCGGCCAGGCCGAGGCCGCCCTGCGCATCGACCACCATCATCTGGCTCATGCACATCTTCGTGCGATCGACGCAGAGGTTGACGATGGCGTCGAACAGCGTCGGATCGACCGTCGCGTAGTGACGCACCGGCTCGCGCGCGCTCGGCCTGGCGAGCTGCTGGTAGTCGTCGCGCTGCAGCGCCGTGCCGTCGCGCTTGACCTGCGCGACCCAGTTCGCGAAGTCCGCCTCGCTGAGCCCGTGAAACTTGAACTTCATGTCGGAGAAGCCGGCGCCACTGTAGTTGGCCGAGAAACCTTCGTACTCGCCGGGCGCGTTGATGACGGCGTTGAGCTGCGTCTGCATCGCCGGCATCGCGTAGATCTGGCCGGCCAGCGCGGGGATGAAGAACGAGTTCATCACCGAGGAGGCCGTGATCGTGAAGTGGATCGGCCGATCGACCGGCGCCGCCAGTTCGTTGACGGTGGCGATGCCGTCGTCCGGATAGATGAACAGCCACTTCCAGTCGAGCGCGACGACCTGCACATTCAGCGCCCTGGCGTCCGCCGGCAGTTGGCGCCGGGCGTCGAGGCGTTCGATCGGACGATACGGGTCGAGCGTATGCGTGGTGATCCAGGTCAGCGCGCCGAGCGCGATGATGATCAGCAGCGGTGCCGACCAGATGATCAGCTCGAGCTGGGTCGAATGGTCCCATTCCGGTTCGTAGCGCGCCGCCTGGTTCGACGCGCGGTAGCGCCACGCGAAGAACAGCGACAACACGATGACCGGCACGATCACCAGCAGCATCAGGACGGTGGAGATGATGATGAGGTCACGCTGCTGGGCGGCGATGTCGCCGGCGGGCTTGAGCACCACGGCGCTGCAGCCGCTCATCAGCGTCAGCAGCGGTACCAGCAGCAATCCTCGCAGGTGTCTGACGGGCATGTCGGATCGAGTGCGGTTTTTCGGGATGCGCGACTGTAAGGATACTTCGTCCGGCCCGCGATTGGACGTTTTGTCCTATCGCCGTTCGGCGGTCTGCCGTGTCATCGTCGAGCCTCGCTGAATCATCGGCACGCGTCCGGCGTGGTCCGCTGGCCATCGCGCCGCGCCGAGCGCACACTTCGGATTCAACGCACTCAGAGCCACCTGCCCGTCACGAGCCACGGTCATGAACAACGGTCAAACCCCGATCGCACACGCATCCGACGCCGCCGCACGCGATCTCCGCCAACTGCATTCCGATCATGCCCACGTCGGCCCCGGCGAAATCGCCATCGGCGTCGTCATCGGCCGCATCTCGGAATTCTTCGACTTCTTCGTCTTCGGCCTCGCTTCGGTGCTGGTCTTCCCGAAGGTGTTTTTCCCGTTCGCCGCGCCGCTGCAGGCGATGGTGTACTCGTTCGGCCTGTTCTCGCTGGCTTTCATCGCGCGCCCGCTGGGCTCGCTGATGGCGCGCTTCATCCATCGCTGGTATGGCCGCGGCACCAAGCTGACGGTCGCGCTGTTCATGCTCGGCACCTCGACCGCCGGCATCGCCTTCCTGCCCGGCTACCAGGAGATCGGCGTCGCCGCGATCGTCTTGCTCGCGCTGCTGCGCGTCGGCCAGGGTCTCGCGCTCGGCGCGAGCTGGGACGGCCTGCCGTCGCTGCTGGCTCTGAACGCGCCGAAGGACCGCCGCGGCTGGTTCGCCATGATCGCGCAGCTCGGCGCGCCGCTCGGCTTCATCCTCGCGGCCGCCCTCTTCGCGTTCCTGCTGCACAGCCTGTCGGGTGCCGATTTCTATGACTGGGGCTGGCGCTACCCGTTCTACGTCGCGTTCGCGATCAACGTCGTCGCGCTGTTCGCGCGCCTGCGCCTGGTCGTCACACCGGAGTTCACCGAGCTGCTGAAGACGCGCGAGCTGGTGCCCTCGCCGCTGCTCGATCTAGTGCGCACGCAGGGCCGCGCCATCGTGCTCGGCGCGCTGGCGCCGCTGGCGAGCTATGCCCTGTTCCATCTCGTCACCGTGTTTCCGCTGTCCTGGGTCACGCTGTTCACCCGGGACGCCGTCGCCGAATATCTCGGCGTGCAGATCGCCGGCGCAGTCATCGCCGTGCTGACGATGCTGATCGGCGGCAAGATCGCTGACCGCATCGGCCGCCGCAACACGCTGGCGGCCGGCGCCGTGCTGATCGCGCTTTTCGCGATCGGCGGCATGACGCCGCTGTTCCTGCACGGCACCAAGACCGGCGCCTACATCTTCATCCTGGTCGGTTTCGCGCTGCTCGGCTTCACGCACTCGCAGGCTTCGGGCGTCGTCAATTCCAGCTTCGAGGCGCGTTTCCGCTACAGCGGCGCCGTGCTGACCTCGGACTTCAGCTGGCTGCTCGGCGCCGCCTTCGCGCCGCTGGTCGCGCTGCAGATCGCCGCGCATCTCGGCGTCGGCTACGTCGGCCTGTATCTGCTGTCCGGCTGCGTAGCGACGCTCGTCGCGCTGCGTCTGAGCCGCCATCTCGATCGCAGCCAGACGCCGGCCTGACGGGCTGGAGATCCGCCTTCACCCCTAAGCCGGGAAGACGCTGCCGTCAGTTCGCCGCCGCCGGTGCGTCGGGCGCCCGCAGGCGGTAGCCGACGCCCGCTTCCGTCTGGATCAGCTCCGGAAACGGGCCGTCGCGTTCCAGCTTCTGGCGCAGCTGGCGCACATAGATGCGCAGGTACTGCACATCGGTGCCGGTATCGCCGTCCCAAACGGCGGCGATCAGCGCGCGATGCGTCAGCACCTTACCGGCGTGCAGCACCAGCTGTTCGAGCAGCGCGTATTCCTTCGGCGACAGCCGCACCTCCTCGCCGGCGAGCACCACGCGGCGATGCACGAGATCGACCGTCAGCGCGCCGCTGCGGTACAGCGGCCGCCCGCCCTGCTGCTGCACGCGATGGCGCAGCGCGGCGCGGATGCGCGCCATCAGTTCGTCCGTGCCGAACGGCTTGCTGACGTAGTCGTCGGCGCCGTCGTCGAGCGCCTGCACCTTCGCCGCCTCGAAATCGCGGCTCGACAGGATCAGCACCGGCAGCGGCGAAGCGGCGCGAATCTCGCGCAGCACCTCGAGTCCGTCGCGATCCGGCAGGCCGAGATCGAGAATGACCAGCGACGGCTTGTCGCGCCGCACGCTGGCGAGCGCCTCGGCTGCCGTCGCCGCTTCGATCACGTCGTAGTCCTGCGCCTCTAGCGTCGTGCGCAGCAGGCGGCGGATCGGCTTCTCGTCGTCGACGACGAGGATGCAGATGGCGGTCGTCGTCATGCCGCACCCGGATGGACGGTGACGAGCCGGCTCGCCGGGAATTCGATCTCAAGCTGCGCACCCAGCCCGTCATCGCGGTTGCGCACGCGGATGCGCCCGCCCATCGCCTGCACGAACGCGCGGCAGATCGTCAGCCCCAGCCCGGTGCCGGCGCGCTGCCGGTCGGCCTGCTTGATGCGGTAGAACACGTCGAAGATGCGCTCCTGCTCGTCCGGTGGCACGCCGGGGCCGCGATCGGCGACGGCCAGCGTCAGCGCATAGCGATGCAGACGCGCGCCGACGGTGATCTCGCTGCCTTCCGGCGCGTACTTGGCGGCGTTGTCGAGCAGATTGACGAGCACCTGTTCGAGCAAGGCCGGATCGGCGAGCACGAACGGCGACCCGACCGGCAGTTCGAGCCTCAGCGCATGCCGCGCCAGCAGCTTCTGCACGCGCCGCGCGGCGCCCGAAACGACATCGGCGATCTCGCAGCTCTCGCTGCGCGCCTGCAGGGCGCCGGCATCGATGCGCGTCATGTCGAGCAGATTGCCGACGAAGCGGCTCATGCGCTCGGTCTCGTCCTGCGCCGTCGACAGCAGTTCGTCGCGCTGCGCCTCGTCGAAGGTCCGGCCGTAGGCGCGCAGGCTGCTGATGCTGCCGAGGATGCTCGCCAGCGGCGTGCGCAGATCGTGCGACACCGACGTCAGCAGCGCCGCGCGCATCTTCTCGGCCTCCGCCAACATCTTCGCCTGATCGACATCCTTGGCGAGGCGGATGCGCGCGGCGCCGATCGCGATCAGATCGGCCAACGCATCGAGCAGGCGACGTTGCCCGGCGCTCAGGCGAAAGCGTTCGTCGCCGCGCACGCCGACGACGCCGACGGCCGCCTGATCGGACAGCATCGGCACGAATAGCCAGCGGCTGCCCGGCAAGGTGTCCGAGCCGCGGCCGGCGGCGCGCCCCTTCTCGCGGCACCAGTTGGCGGCGGCGAGATCGAATTCGTCGAGCACCGCCTGCGACGACGATGCGCCGCGCAGGCGCAGGCCGTCCGGGTCCGACGACAGCACCACCGCCTCCACATCGAGCATCTGCGCGATGCGCCGGGCCGCCACGCCCATCAGCTCGTCGAGCCGGCGCAGGCCGGCGATCTGCCGGCTGAACTGCAGCAGTTCGCCGTTCAGCATCGCCTGATCGCTGGCGAGCCGGGCCTGGTCGCGCGCGCGCGCCGACAGGCGGCTGACGAAGGCCGCCGTCAGCAGGAACGCGACGAGCGCGATGACGTTGGCCGGATCGCCGATCGTGAACGTGTACAGCGGCGGCAGGAACATGAAGTTGTAGAGTGCCGCGCAGGCCAGCGCGCAGCCCAGGCCGGGCACGAGGCCCGAGCGCGTCGCGGCGACGATCACCGCCGGCAGGAACAGCATCGACACGTTCGGCACGCTGAGCCAGCGATCGACGGCGAACGCGCCCAGCGCGGCCACGCCCGCGTACAGCAGCGCATAGAGATGATCGGCGCCGGCGGCCCCAGGACCGGCGCCGCGCGATCTGCCCGGCATCGCGCTGGCGCGCGACGCTGCGCCGCGCTGGCGCATCGACGATCACCTGCACGGTGATGCCGTCGGCCTTGCGCAGAGACGCACGTAGACCAGCATCAGCACGAAGCCGGCGAGTCCCAACCCCGGAAAGACGAGATCGATCATGGTGACCGGCTCCGTTGACGCCGCGATTCGCGGCAACGTCATTGGAGCGCCGAGCAGTCGTAACCATCGGTCATCGAGCCGCTCAGGCCCTGCTGCTCATGGAGCCGCTGGTAGATGTCCGCGCAATATTGAATCCCTCGGTCGGAGGGATGCACCATACGTGGCGAACGGCAAGCGCTTTGCGGAGCAGTTGCAGCCAATCGTGAGCGAGTGCGTCAAAACTCGCGCCCGTCATTGCGAGCGCAGCGAAGCAATCCGGACCCGAGGCCCGATCTAGCCGCGTGCTGGATGGCTTCGTCGCTGCGCTCCTCGCAATGACGACCGAGATCGCGCCGATCACTCCGGTGCGCAGGCAAGAGCCGGGACGGCCGCGGAGGCGCCGGGGACACGAACCCTGTGTGTCTTGACGGCACACGGGAGTGGGCTACAGTCGCGGACACCACGCTGGCGCGCAAGAGCGAGGACCGAATCTTTCGTTCCATTGTGGAAGTGGATTCCGCGCCAGCCGTCCCTTGCGATTTATGGAATGACAGGTGAAGGAACATCATGGCTCGCAATGTTGAACTCAAAGCCAGGATTGAAGACCTTGAGGGGCTTCATCGGCAAGCCAGGAAGATCGCGACATCCGGGCCGACATTGATTCCACAGGACGACACCTTCTTCGAGTGTTCGACGGGGCGCTTGAAGTTGCGCGAGTTCGAGGACGGGAGGGGTGAGCTGATCTTCTATCAACGTGAAGACAGCCTGGGTCCAAAGGAATCGTTCTACGTTCGTACGCCTGTGCTTGATCCTGCCTCCATGCGACACGCGCTGTCGCTCGCCTGCGGGCAGATTGGAAGGCTCAAGAAGCGGAGAATGCTTTATCTCTTCGAGCGAACCCGGATACATGTCGATAGCGTGGAAGGGCTGGGCGATTACGTCGAGCTGGAAGTCGTGTTGTCAGAAGGAGAGCCCATCGAGGCCGGTCAGCGGGAAGCGAAGCACGTCTTGAACGCGCTCGGCATCGCCGGATCATCGTTGGTCCAAGGGGCTTATCTCGACTTGCTTGCCAGCAAAAGAGCAGATGCCACTCCGCAGTGAGAGCCAATGAGCGAGCACTTCAAGCGAATTTATGAAAGCCAGGCCGTCCGATACGATCTTCTCGTCAGTCGCGAGGACTACCTGGGCAACCTATTGCCGGCGATCGAGAGGCTTGCGACTTTGCCAGGCAGTACGGTGGTGGAGTTGGGAGCAGGGAGCGGCCGGCTGACTCGATTGCTTGCGCCCCATGTCAAGCACATCCACGCCTATGATGCTTCGCCACACATGCTGGAAATCGCCCGAGCGAAGCTTGATGCGCTGGGTATCGCCAATGTTGATTTGACCACTGCCGACAACAAATGCCTCTCGGCGCCTGACGGGGAGGCAGACATTGCCATTGCCGGCTGGAGTTTTGGCCACTGCTGTGATTGGTTCCCGGACACATGGAAGGACGAGGTTGCGGCAGCCTTGAACGAGCTTGCACGAGTCCTTCGTCCCAATGGAACCGCAATCATTCTGGAAACGCTTGGAACCGGGAGCGATTTTCCGAGCCCGCCGACCGAGCTTCTGGCAAGCTACTACACGTGGCTTGAGGAAGAAAAAGGATTTTCCTCCAAGCCCATCCGTACCGACTACCGGTTTGCTTCCGCGCAAGAAGCCAGGGAGTTGTTCGGATTTTTCTTCGGCAAGGATTTCCTTGCGCACATCGATATTTCGACCGCAGTGATTCCTGAATGCACCGGCATTTGGTGGCGTCAATATTGACCAAGTTTGCAAGCGCCCGGACACGTTGCGCAGCCGGGGGGCGGGTTTGCAGGGGCGCCAAGCGCAGCGGCGATAGCGGGCGGGTTCCCTGGAGTGCCCACGCTGCAGGCGCGAAGGCAACTTTCAAGAAAACCGCGCGAGTCGCCTCGCGCGGCTTTCTTTCTTCAGCGCGTCGTTTACGCCATCGCCTCGTACAGCGGCAGCGTGAGGAACTCGGCGAAGTTCTCGGACAGCGACATCTCTTCGAAGATCCTCGCGGCCTGTTCGTAGGTCGCGGTGTCTTCGCCGCCAGCGGTGACCGACGCCTTCACCTTGGCAAGCTCTTCCGGAATGATCGCGCGGACCAGCGCGGCGTCGACCTTGCGGCCGTCGTCGAGCTTGCCTTTCGGGCTGACCACCCACTGCCAGATCTGCGAGCGGCTGATCTCGGCGGTCGCGGCGTCTTCCATCAGGTTGTGGATCGGCACGCAGCCGTTGCCGGCGAGCCAGGCGCCGAGGTAGTGGATGCCGACGTTGATGTTGTTGCGCACGCCCGCTTCGGTGATCGGCTGCTCCGGCTGGAAATCTAGCCAATCCTTCGGGCCGTACGTGTCGTCGCGCTGCTTGTCCCACTGGTTCGGGCGGTCATCGAGCACCTTCTGGAACTCTTCCTGCGCCAGCGACACGAGGCCCGGATGCGCGACCCAGCCGCCGTCGAAGCCGTCACGCGCGTCGCGCGCCTTGTCGTGGCGGATGCCGGCCATCGCCTTCTCGTTGGCCGCTTCGTCGTTCTTGATCGGGATCAGCGCGCTCATGCCGCCCATCGCCGGCGCGCCGCGCTTGTGGCAGGCCTTGACGAGGGCCAGCGCGTACGCCCGCATGAACGGCACTTCCATCGTGATCGCCGCGCGGTTCGCGAGGCAGAAATCCTGGTTGCGCTTGAACTTCTTGATGCACGAGAAGATGTAGTCCCAACGGCCGGCGTTCAAGCCCGCGCTGTGGTCGCGCAGCTCGTACAGGATCTCTTCCATCTCGAACGTGGCGAGAATCGTTTCGACGAGCACGGTCGCCTTGATCGTGCCCTTCGGCAGACCGATATGCTCCTGCGCCATCACGAAGATGTCGTTCCACAGGCGCGCTTCGAGATGGCTCTCCATCTTCGGCAGGTAGTAGAACGGACCGGCACCGCGCGCGATCTGCTCCCTAGCGTTGTGGAAGAACACCAGCGCGAAGTCGAAGATGCCGCCGGACACGCGCTGGCCATCGACCAGCACGTGCTTCTCGTCGAGATGCCAGCCGCGCGGACGAATCTGCAGCGTGGCGATCTTGTCGCCCAGCTTGTATTCCTTGCCCTTCTCGTTGGTGAAGCTGATCCGGCGGCGGATCGCGTCGTACAGATTCACCTGGCCCTGGATCTGGTTGAACCAGTTCGGACTGTTCGAGTCCTCGAAGTCCGTCATGTACGAGTCGGCGCCCGAGTTGAAGGCGTTGATGATCATCTTGCGCTCGACCGGGCCGGTGATCTCGACGCGGCGGTTTTCCAGTGCCTTCGGCAGCGGCGCGACCTTCCAGTCGCCGTCGCGAATGGCCTTGGTTTCCGGCAGGAAGTCCGGCAGTTCGCCGGCATCGATGCGCGCCTGGCGCTCGACGCGCTTCTTCAGCAGCTCCTGGCGGCGCGGCTCGAACGCGCGGTGCAGTTTGGCGACGAATTCCAGCGCCTCGGGCGTGAGGATTTCGTCGAAGCGCGCTTCGATCGGGGCATTGATCTGCAGGCCGGCGGGCAGCTTGAGCGTCATGGAAAGCTCCGGTGGTTTTCTAACGAGGGGCGCATCATAGGCCGCCCTCCATGACGGATGAATCGACTACACTGCAAGGCAGTTTTTACTTTTTGTATGAACTGAGTGAACCCACTCCGCGAAATCGAGACCTTCATCCAGGTCGCCCAGCGCGGCAGCCTGTCCGCCGCCGCCCGCGCGCTGGACCTGACGCCGGCCATGGTCGGCCGCCGCATCGACGCGCTCGAAGCGCGCCTCGGCGTACGCCTGATGACGCGCACCACGCGCAGCCTGACCCTGAGCGCCGAAGGCACGGCTTTCCTCGAAGACTGCCAGCGCATCGTCGAAGACCTGTCCGCCGCCGAGGCCAGCGTCAGCCGCGGCAGCATGAGCGCCAGCGGCCAGCTGCGCCTCACCGCGCCGGCCGGCTTCGGCCGCCGCCACGTCGCGCCGGCGGTGGCCGCGTTCCTCGAACGGCACCCGGACGTCGACGTCTCGCTCGACCTTTCCGACCGCATCGCCGATCTCGCCAACGAGAACATCGACTGCGCGATCCGCGTCGGCGAGCTGACCGATTCGCGCCTCGTGCGCGTACACCTCGCCGACAACCGCCGCCTCGTCGTCGCCAGCCCCGCCTACCTGAAGCGTCGCGGCACGCCGAAGCATCCGGACGAAATCAGCCGGCACGACGGCCTGAGCCTCGGCGACACCGGCGGCCAGGCGCGCGGCTGGAGCTTCGTCGTCGACGGCGAGTTGCGCAGCGTCAAGCCGCACGGCCGCTTCGCCTGCAACGACGGCGCCGTCCTGCACGAATGGGCCCTCGCCGGCCGCGGTCTGGCCTGGCGCTCGCTGTGGGAAGTCGGCGACGACCTCGCGCAGGGCCGCCTCGTCGAAGTGCTCGCGGACTACGCCGCGCCGCCCAACGGCATCTACGCGCTGTTTCTCGAACGCCGCCACCTGCCGCTGCGCACACGGCTGTTCGTGGAGTTTCTGAAGCAGCGGTTCGGCGATCCGGCGTACTGGCGGTCATGACGCCGGCATGAAGAAAACCGGCCGCCGCAGTACGCGGTCGGCCGGTCGCTTGCCTCCGGGGCGCCTAGTTCAGGGCCTCGGCCGGGCCGAAGAACCCGTAGCGGCAGCGCGCATCCGGCACGCCGGCGTCGCTCGATGCAGGCCATGAACGGCTTCGAGTCAAGGAAGTCGGCGTCTCCGTCGGGGACGACCGACGCTACGGTGATGGCGTCGCGTGCCCGATGTAGGCGAAGCGCGGCCGCCGCTCGCCATCGGCAGCGACGACGACCTCGTTCCAGATCGACAGCCGGCGCGTGCTCATCGGCAGACCCTCGCGCGCGTACAGGCGCGTGTAGACGACGACGATCTCTTCGGTCTCGTCGGCGCGCGCGAGGCCGAGCGCGAGGTAGTAGTCGCCCTTGTAGTGCCGGTAGACACCGGGCCGGAAGTCGTCGGTCTGCATGGCGGACTCGCAGGGATGAAGCGTCAAGCTTCGCAGATCGGCCGGCGGCCTGCGCGCAGCGCGAGTCGTCTGTACGGATGACCGCGCGCCGCGGCGCACGCGCTGGAGTCCGCGGCACAAGGCCGCGACGCCCGTCCGGCGCCGGCGGTCATCCTCGGAACGATGGCCGCGAATCTACGCTTCGTCGCGCGCCACCGGCCGCGCCGGATCGCGTATCCACTCGCTCCACGAGCCCGCGTACAGGCGGCCGCCATCGAGGCCGGCGACGTCGAGCGCCAGCAGGCTGTGGCAGGCAGTGATGCCGGAGCCGCACATCGTCACCAGTTCGTTCGCGCCGCGACCGGCGAGGCGCGCCTGCCAGCGCTTGCGCAGTTCGGCGGCCGGCAGGAAGCGGCCGTCCGCCTCGAGGTTGTCGCTCAGCGGATGGTTGCGCGCGCCGGGCACATGACCGGCAATCGGATCGATCGTCTCGTTGCGGCCGGCGAAGCGATCGGCCGCGCGCGCATCGACGAGCACGATCGCCCCGTTCGCCAGCGCGCGCTGTACGTCGGCGCTGCCGAGCCAGCCGGCGAACGGACGCGCCGCGACTTCCGCGCGCTTCGGCGCATTGCTCGGCGCCGCCGTGACCGGCAAGCCGAGCCGCGTCCACGCCGCCAAACCGCCATCGAGCACGGCCACGCGGCGATGACCGCGCGCGCGCAGCAGCCACCACAGCCGTGACGCGAACAGGCCACTGCCCTGGTCGTAGACGACGACCTGCACCTCCTCGGCGATGCCCCAGCGCGACAGCGTTTCGGCGAACGCCTCCGGCGTCGGCAAGGGATGCCGGCCGCTGCTCGCGGTGATCGGGCTCGACAGGTCCGCATCGAGATCGGCATACAGCGCGCCCGGCAGATGGCCGGCGTCGTAGTCGACGCGTCCCTGCATCGGCTTCGACAGTTCGAAGCGGGCGTCGATGATGCGCCACTGCGCATCGCCGAGATGCGCCGCAAGTTCGGAAGGCTGAATCAAGGAATGGCTCATGCGATGGGTCCGGTTGCGCTTGCCGACGGACGCCGCGATGCGGCGCTGAACCACGCCGCCGGCGCCGTACGTCCTTCACACCAGGCCAAGGCGGCCAGGCGCAGATCAAGATACCTGCTGCACGACGAATGCGCGCTGATGAGCGCGCTTCGTCCCGCGGCATACTGCAGGCGCTCACCCGCCGATCGCCGATGACCTGCTCCACCCCCCGCCCCTGGTTCCTCTATCTGCTCGAATGCGCGGACGGCAGTTACTACGCGGGCATCAGCCCCGATCCGCAGGCGCGTCTGAAACAGCATCTGAACGGCAGCGGCGCGAAGTACACGCGGGCGCGCAAGCCGCTGCGCATCATCGCGATCGAAAAACACGCCGATCGCGCGGCGGCGTCGGTCGCCGAATACCGGCTCAAGCAGCTGCGCAAAGCGGCGAAGCGGCGATGGGCGGACGCCCACGCCTA
Organism: Solimonas sp.; assembly: GCA_047605265.1. Taxonomy (GTDB): domain Bacteria; phylum Pseudomonadota; class Gammaproteobacteria; order Nevskiales; family Nevskiaceae; genus Solimonas. The sequence continues at coordinate 583 of JASGFY010000077.1, read as the reverse complement.
TCGGCCAGCTCCGGACGCCGCAACCGGGACGGATCGAGCGTGAGGCCGAGCGCGGCGTCGGAGGCGCGGGCCATCGTGCTCGCGGCGCACGGCGTCGAGCAGCAGCGCTTCCACGTCGCTGCGCGCGAGCCCGACCAGTCACTGCTTGAGCCGGCCCGGCGCGAACTTCGGCGGCAGGCGGCACCGCGTCGGGCCGTCGACCAGACCCTCCATCGGCGCGCGCGCCAGCATGCATGCGCATGCCGCCCCGATCAGCGCGCGCCGTAGCCCTCGTTCACGCCACGCCGCGCCCGCAGGCGGCTCACCGCCAGCGCGATCAGCGCGCCGGCGGCGCCCGAGGCAAACAGCCCGAGCAGGCCCGACAGCGCCAGCATGCCCATGTTGCGCAGCGAGCGCGCCGTCTCGATCAGTCGCTGCGCCAGCGCGGCCGATTCGCCACGCTTCTGCAGCGCCGGATCGGACGAGCGCTGGTCGGCTTCCTGCTGCGTCATCAGCGTCGGGAACACCGCCGCCGGCGTCTCCGCGGCGGGCGCCGGCGGCGGCGCATCGGCCGGCGGTGCGGACGCCGGCGGCGGGTCGGCCG
>JASGFY010000076.1:0-13427 GCA_047605265.1 Solimonas sp. | reverse complement strand
CCACGGCGCGGCGTCGGCGATCGCCTGTCCGGCGCGCGCGGCGAACGCGGCGAACGGCTCGGCGCCGTGGCGCGCCCAGTCCAGCGCGAGTGCGTGGTCGGCGGCGAGGTCGAGCACGATGCCGGCGTAGCGGCGCGTGTCGCTGGTGAACTGCGCGCGCAGGCCCCGCATCAGTGGGTGGCGGTCGGTGGTCGCGTCGACGCGGCGGTGCAGGCGCACGCCGAGCGCAACGTCGGGCGGATACGCCGACAGGTCGGCGCCGCGCACGACGTCGCCGAGCACGCTGCCGGCAAGCGAGGTGCCGGTGCGGTCGGCGAGCCAGAGATGCGCGAGAAAGTTCATCGGCGCGCGGCGTGGCGGGCGACGTGCGGCGGCATCCGCGTCAGGCCGGCCGGTCGTTGACGAACTCGCCGTCCGGCGTCTCGAAATGCCGTTCGTCGCGGAACAGCAGGACGCGGTCGCGGCCGTGACGCTTGGCGGCGTAGAGCGCGCGGTCGGCGCGCTCGACGAGCGGCTTGACCGCTTCGCCAGGCGCCGCGACGGCGACCCCGGCCGATACCGTGACCTGCAGGTCCGGCGCGATCCCGCTCCAGTCCTGGCACGCGACGGCGCGGCGAATGCGGTCGGAAATCGCCAGCGCCGCGTTCGGCGGCGCGCCGCTCAGCAGCAGCAGGAATTCCTCGCCGCCGTAGCGGCCGAACGCGTCGCCGGGCCGGATCATGCCCTGCACGGTCTGCGCGAAGCAGCACAGCACGTCGTCGCCGATCACGTGGCCGTGGCGATCGTTGATCGACTTGAAGTGGTCGAGGTCGAACATGACCACGCTGAATGGCGGCGGACAGCGCTGCTGCTCGATCAGGCTCCATACCGGCTTGCGCTGCAGCGTGCCGGTCAGGCTGTCGTGCATCGCCAGATAGCGGATCTGCTCGGACGCCGCCGCCAGCTCGCGGTTGCGCGCATGCAGGGCGTGGCGCAGCTTGTTGCCGTACCAGCCGACGACGCAGCAGCGCAGCAGCGTCGCGGCGTGGCCGAGCCAGACGAGCAGCTGCTCGGCGGGCGTCGCGCCCGGCATCGCCAGCTGGCTGCCGAGCTTCATGCGCACGAGCGCGCCGGCGAGCGTGACGACGACGAAGCTCGTCAGCATCTGCGACAGGCGCAGGCGCAAGGCGCCGAACGCGAAGGTCAGGAACAGGACGTTGAAGAAGTAGAACGCGACCGGCGGCGCGTACAGCGCGAAGCCGAGCTCGACGGCCGATGACGACAGCATCTGCGCACGCGTCAGCGCGGGGTCGAGCTGGCGCGCCGCCCAGCGGCTGCGCAGCAGGAAGTAGAACACGACGACACAGCCTCCGGCGACGATCGCGTACAGCGCCGCGACGTCGTACGGAATCGTGCCGGCATGCGCGAACAGCGCCAGCAGCACCACGTCGATCGCGATGCTCAAGGCGATCTGGCCCAGCAGCCGCCACGGCCGGCGCAGCGGCAGCGCTCCGTCTTGCGTTCCGCTGCGCGCGGCGCGCGCGTTCATCGCAGTCATCCTCTCATCCCGTGTTCTCGTCCCGTGGCGCCGCGGCGCGTCGCCGTTGCGCGTCGCGGATTCAAATTCAAGGCCTTGCCGGCGACGCGGCTCTCAGATTGGCGCGACAACGGCATCGATGAGACCCCACAAATGCGCCTCGGTTGCGCCGACCCGGCGGCCGGACAGCACCAGCCAGGCCGTGCGCCGCCGGCCGATGCGACGGCTGACGCTGACGCAGCCGCCGGCCCCCGGAATCAGGCCGTAGCGAAGCTCCGGCAGCTGGAACCAGGCGTCCGGCGTCGCGACGAGGCGGGTGGCGAACGCCGGGAATTCGATGCCGGAACCGATGCAGGCGCCGTGCACCATCGCCTCGCCGCGCGGTCCGGCCGCGGACAGCCAGCGGCCGGGCAGCGCGAGGCTGCGTACGAAGTGGGCGGTCGCGGGGTCCGGCGCCGTGCCGAACTCGCGCAGATCGCCGCCGGTCGAGAAGCATTTGCCGCGCCCGACGAGGCGCACGCGGGCGACCGCCGGGTCCGCGACGGCGAGCTGCAGTGCCTCGCACAGCGCGTCGCGCATCTCGACCGTCATCGCGTTGCGGTTCGCCGGCCGGTTCAGCTGCAGGATCAGCGCGTCGCCGTCGCGCTCGACGAGCACCGCCGGACCCCGCTCGGCCGGCGCCGGGGCCATGACGCCCCGCGTCCGTCGCCATGCCTGGAATTCGCTGCCGTTCTGCAGGCTGGCGTAGGCCAGCGATTCGGCGACCAGCGCATCGGCCAGCGGCAGCCGTTCGATCAGCCGGAGCAGCTGCACGAGCGTCATCGCGGCGATCGGCGCGCGGCGGATGTGCTCGAGCAGCGGCGCGACCGCCGCGGGGCTGTCGACGACGGCGTCGCAGTGGCCGGCCCACGGCGCGTCTTCGCGGCCGACGCCGATGACCGGCGCCGGCACGTCGCGCAGCCACGCCGCCACGGCCGGCGGCGGCGGCGCGGCTTCGTCGAGCGCGAGCAGCAGGAAGGGTTGCGCGAGCGGCGTATGGAGGCTGCGTTCGTGCAGCAGCGCCAGCGCCGCGACGTCGCCGGCGGACAGCAGCGCGGATTCGGAGCTCATGGCGCGACGCTAAGCGCCGGCCGCGCCGCCCGCAAGCGCCGCTTCAGTCTCCCGAGGAAACCGTGCGGCGGATCGTCCCCGCCCGGCGCGCCGACGCGCGCGACGGCGGGTGACGGACGCGCTCGTCACATATTGCGTCGATACTGTCCGCCGACCTCGAACAGCGTCTTCGAGATCTGCCCGAGCGAGCAGACGCGCACCGCGTCCATCAGCACCTCGAAGACGTTGGCGTTGGCGATCACCGCGTCGCGCAGGCGCTGCAGCATCGCCGGCGCGGCGGCGGCGTGGCGCGACTGGAAGTCGGCGAGGCGCTTGAGCTGCGACTGCTTTTCTTCTTCCGTCGAGCGCGCCAGCTCGATCCCGCGCTGCGCGTCGTCCCCCTTCGGGTTACGGAAGGTGTTGACGCCGATGATCGGCAGCGAGCCGTCGTGCTTCTTGTGTTCGTAGTACAGCGACTCTTCCTGGATCTTGCCGCGCTGGAAGCCGGTCTCCATCGCGCCGAGCACGCCGCCGCGCGCGGCGATCGCCTCGAATTCCTTGAGCACCGCTTCCTCGACCAGATCGGTCAGCTCGTCGACGATGAAGCTGCCCTGCAGCGGGTTCTCGTTTTTCGCGAGACCGAACTCGCGGTTGATGATCAGCTGGATCGCCATCGCCCGGCGCACGCTTTCTTCCGTCGGCGTGGTGATCGCCTCGTCGTAGGCGTTGGTGTGCAGCGAGTTGCAGTTGTCCTGGATCGCCAGCAGCGCCTGCAGCGTCGTGCGGATGTCGTTGAAGTTCATCTCCTGTGCGTGCAGCGAGCGGCCCGAGGTCTGCACGTGGTACTTGAGCTTCTGGCTGCGCTCGTTGCCGCCGTAGCGGTGCTTCATCGCCACGGCCCAGATGCGGCGCGCGACGCGGCCGATCACCGTGTACTCGGGGTCCATGCCGTTGGAGAAGAAGAAGGAGAGGTTGGGTGCGAACTCGTCGATCTTCATGCCGCGCGCGAGGTACGACTCCACATAGGTGAAGCCGTTGCTCAGCGTGAACGCCAGCTGCGAGATCGGGTTCGCGCCGGCCTCGGCGATGTGGTAGCCGGAGATCGAGACCGAGTAGAAATTTTGTACACGGTGGTCGACGAAGTACTGCTGGATGTCGCCCATCATCTTCAGCGCGAATTCGGTGCTGAAGATGCAGGTGTTCTGGCCCTGGTCCTCCTTGAGGATGTCGGCCTGCACGGTGCCGCGTACCGTCGACAGCGCGCGCGCCCTGATCTGCGCATGCTCGCCGGCGTCCGGCGCGCGGCCTTTCTCGGCGGTGAACGTCTCGACCTGCTGGTCGATCGCCGTGTTCATGAACATCGCCAGGATCACCGGCGCCGGGCCGTTGATCGTCATCGACACGGACGTCGTCGGCGCGCACAGATCGAAGCCCGAGTACAGCACCTTCATGTCGTCGAGCGTGGCGATCGACACGCCGGCGTTGCCGATCTTGCCGTAGATGTCCGGGCGCGGGTCCGGGTCGGCGCCATACAGTGTCACCGAGTCGAACGCGGTCGACAGGCGGTGCGCCGGCATGCTTTCGGAAACGTGCTTGAAGCGGCGGTTGGTGCGGAAGGCGTCGCCCTCGCCGGCGAACATGCGCGTCGGGTCCTCGCCTTCGCGCTTGAACGGGAACACACCGGCGGTGAACGGGAAGTAGCCCGGCAGGTTCTCCTTCATCAAAAAGCGCAGCGTCTCGCCGTCGTCTTCGTAGCGCGGCAGCGAGACCTTGCGGATTTTCGTGCCCGACAGCGATTCGCTGGTCTGCTTCGTGCGGGTTTCCTTGTCGCGGACCTTCACGACGTTTTCGTCCTGCGCGTAGCGCTGCTGCGTCGCCGGCCATTGCGCGAGCAGTTCGCGTGCATACGGCGTCAGTTCGCTGTCCTTCGTCGAGATCGGCTCGTCGAAATTTTCGGCCGGCCGGCCGGCCGCCTCGAACAGGGCTTTCACCGTACGCAGCGCCTGCCGCTCGCGCGCGACGCGCGACTGCCGCTTGATGTCCTTGTGATAGCCGCGCACCGTGTCGGCGATCTCGGCGAGATAGCGCACGCGCTCGGCCGGCACGATGGCGCGGCTCTCCGACGAGGCCTTGACCGCCACCTTCGGCAGGCGGCCCTCCCGCAGCGGCAGGCCCAGCGTCGCGAGCTTCTCGGCGAGCGCCTGATACAGCGCGGTGACGCCGTCGTCGTTGAAGCGCGAGGCCATCGTGCCGTAGACCGGCATCTCGTCCGGGCGCTTCATGAACTGTTCGCGGTTGCGCTGGACCTGCTTGCGCACGTCACGCAGCGCATCGGCCGCGCCCTTGCGGTCGAACTTGTTGATCGCGACGAAGTCGGCGAAGTCGAGCATGTCGATCTTCTCGAGCTGCGAAGCGGCGCCGAATTCCGGCGTCATCACGTACAGCGAGGAATCGACGAAGGGCACGATCGCCGCGTCGCCCTGGCCGATGCCCGAGGTCTCGACGATGATCAGGTCGAAGCCCGACAGCTTGCACGCCGCGATGACGTCCGGCAGCGCCGCCGACAGCTCGCTGCCGGTGTCGCGCGTCGCCAGCGAGCGCAGGTAGACCTTGTTCTCCCCCTCGGCCCACGGCTCGATCGCGTTCATGCGGATGCGGTCGCCGAGCAGCGCGCCGCCGGAGCGTTTGCGCGACGGGTCGATCGAGACGATGGCGATGCGCAGCGCGTCGTCCTGGTCGAGGCGCAGGCGCAGCACCAGCTCGTCGGTCAGCGACGACTTGCCGGCGCCGCCGGTGCCGGTGATGCCGAGCGCTGGTGTCTTGATCGCCGCCGCCGCTTCGCGAATTTCTGCCTTGATGCCGTCCGGATACGCGCCGTTCTCGATCGCGGTGATGACGCGCGCCAATGCGCGGCGGTCGCCCGAGCGCAGCGCAGCCAGCGCCTCGCCGGACTTCGGCGCCAGCGCGGCGACGTCGTAGTCGCAGCCCTGGATGACGTCGTTGATCATGCCCTGCAGGCCCATGACCGCGCCGTCCTCCGGCGAGTACAGGCGCGTCACGCCGTAGTCCATCAGCGCCTCGATCTCGGCCGGCACGATCACGCCGCCGCCGCCGCCGTAGACCTTGATGTTGCCGCCGCCGCCCGCGCGCAGCAGGTCGATCATGTAGCGGAAGAATTCGTTGTGCCCGCCCTGATACGAGGTGATGCACAGGCCCTGCACGTCTTCCTGCAGCGCGGCGTTGACGATCTCGCCGACCGAGCGGTTGTGGCCGAGATGGATCACCTCGGCGCCGCTCGCCTGCAGGATGCGGCGCATGATGTTGACGGTCGCGTCGTGGCCGTCGAACAGCGAGGTGGCGGTGACGAAGCGCACCTTGTTCTTCGCCTTGTACGGCGCGAGCGTATGGGCGACGGAGAGATCGTTCATGGCGGATACCGGCGGCGGGCCCTGATCGGGACGACCGGAAAATTCTAGGAGCCGGTCCCCGGCGGCGGGATGCCGCAAAGCGTCGTGAGCGATGGCGGGATTTGCCATAATCCGGCGCTCCGGGGCCGCCCGTCGGAAGCCCGGCGCGGCAAAGGCAAGACCATGACCGCCACAGGAAACTCGCAGGCCAGCGGCAGCGTGTCGATCGCGTTCGTGCGCGAGGCACTCGACGGCGTCGTCGGCCGCGGCCTGGACCCGGCGCCGCTGCTGCGGCGCGCCGGCATCGACGCCGCGCTGCTCGCGCACGACGACGCGCGCGTCCCGGCCGACGCCTTCGGCACGCTCTGGCTGGAAATCGCCCGCGCGCTCGACGACGAATTCTTCGGCCTCGACACGCGGCGCCTGAAAGTCGGCAGCTTCGCGACGCTGACGCATCTGACCCTGCACGCGCGCGCGCTGCACGAGGCCCTGCTGCGCGGCACGCGGCTGCTGAACCTGCTGCTCGACGACACGCGCATCGAATACGCCGTCGCCGGCGAGCGGGTCGAGCTGCGTTTCATCGTCGCGCGCGACGCCGGCGAAGCGCGGCGGCGCTTCGCGCACGAAACGCTGTTCGTGATGCTGCACGGCCTGTTGTGCTGGCTGATCGGCCGCCGCATCGCGATCCGCACGGCCCGCTTCGCGTATCCGCGGCCGCCGTGGTGGCGCGAGTACATCGCCGTCTACGCCGGCGACGTCGGCTTCGACGCGCCGCAGACGGCGTTCACGTTCAGCGCGCTCGAGCTGATGGCGCCGGTGGTGCAGACCGAACGCAGCGCCAAGGAATTCCTGCGGCAGGCGCCGCGCAACTTCATCGTCAAATACCGGAACCCCCGGAGCCTCGCCGCGCGCATCCGCCGCCGCCTGCGCGGCGAGCCGCCGGAAGCGTGGCCGGACTTCGAGGCGCTGGCCGCCGAGTTCAGACTCAGCGCGTCGACTCTGCGACGCCGTCTCGACGACGAAGGCCAGTCGATCCGCGCGATCAAGGACGCGCTGCGCCGCGACCTCGCGATCCGCCAGCTCACGCGCACGCAGCAGACCGTCGGCCAGATCGCGCAGAACCTCGGCTTCGCCGAGCCGAGCGCGTTTCATCGCGCGTTCCGGCAATGGACCGGCGTCAGCCCCGGTGACTACCGGCGGCACGCCGCGGCCGCCGGGCCGGACTGAGCGCTTGCGCTCATGTTATAAAGTAACAATTCCATCCCGAGGAGCGCCGGACTGTGCCCGCGAACCGACTGCCCGTCACCGTGCTCACCGGCTTCCTCGGCGCCGGCAAGACCACGCTGCTCAACTTCGTCCTGCGCCACCCCGACATGGCCGGCACGGCGATCGTCGTCAACGAGTACGGCGAGGTCGGCATCGACCACCATCTGGTCGAGACGGCGCCCGACGATCTCGAGCTGATCGCCGACGGCTGCCTGTGCTGCACGGCGCGCGGCGCGGTGGCCGGCGCCCTGCTCGCGCTGCGCGAGCGCCTCGTGGCGCGCGGCGTGGCGCTGCACCGCGTCGTCATCGAGACCACCGGGCTCGCCGAGCCGGGTCCCATCGTCCGGGAACTCGTTACGCACGCCGGGCTGCTCGCGCATTTCAGCCTCGATTCGGTGGTGACACTCGTCGACGCGCTCAACGCGGACGCGACGCTGGACACGCACGACATCGCCGTCCAGCAGATCACTGCCGCCGATCGCCTGCTGCTCGGCAAGACCGATCTGGCCGACGCGGCGGCCGTCGAGGCGCTGCGCTCGCGCCTGCGTGCGATGAACCCCGACGCGCGCGTGGACATCGTGCGTCGCGGTGCCACGCATCCTTCGCAGTTGTTCAGCGGCGGCCGCGACAATCCGGCCTCGCCGCATTACCGGCCCGGCGACTGGCTCGCCGGCGCCGATGCGATCCGCTTCACGCCGGTGGCTGCGCCGGTCGCGCGCGGCCCGCTCGGCGCCGCGGCGCCGTCGCGCACGCCGGCCGAACAGGAGATCCAGACCTTCAGCCTGATCCTCGACGAGCCGCTGCCGCGCGGCCGGCTGGACGGCTGGCTGGCCTTTCTGCGCACGCTCTGCGGGCCGACGCTGCTGCGCGTCAAGGGCCTCGTGCACGTCGAGGGCCGGGCCGGGCCGACCGTCGTGCACGGCGTGCAGCAGGCGCTGCATCCGCTGACCGAGCTGCCGGCCTGGCCCGACCCCGACCGCCGCTCGCGCCTGGTCTTCATCACGCGCGGCTGGGGGCGGGACGTCGTCGCCTCGACGCTCGCCTACCTGAGCGCGGCCGCGCCGTAGCCGCTCAAAGCATGCAACGAAATGCTCCCTCTCCCCCCTCGCAGCGCGAGGGGGGAGAGGGAATTCATTTACTTCGTGAGGATCTCGCCGCTGATCGGGTCGATGCCCAGCGGCAGGCTGCGGCCGTCCGGCGTCGGTTCCGAAAAGGTCACGACGCCGTCGCCGCCCTGGCCGGCGGCGCGCGCGCTGCTGCGGTCGGCGAAGCCCTGCGCAAGCTGCGATTCGACGTAGGGCGCGAGCGCCGGCTCGTCGCTGACGCCGGGTACGTCATCGACGTCGCCGTGCGCCTGCGCGGCGGCGGGCAGCAGGAGGGTGCCGGCGAGCGCGGCGGTGAGGATGGCGGTGGTGAGGATGGATGTCCGCACGGTGAGGCTCCTTGCAGGGGTTGCGGGGATTCAGCTCTTGATCATCGAGACGAGGCGCGCGGCCTTGAGGCGATAGACGATGAAGTCGGGATCGCTGCCGCTGAGTTCCAGCCGGCCTTCGAGCACCATCGGGTCGTAGCTCATCGGCACGCTGCCGTCGGCGAACACTTCCATCGCCGTCGCCGGGCCGCCCGGCGGATGGAAGAAGCAGCTCGGCGGGTTCGCCGAGAACAGGAAGTGCGTCTGCTTTTCGCTGATGCCGAGCGGCAGCATGAAGCCGGCGATGCGCACGGTCTTGCGGTCCAGCGCCTGCAGGGGTGGCGGGAACGTGGCCGAGACCGAATCGGGCTTCATGTCGAGCCTGGCCGACAGCAGCAGATCCCAGGACGTCGTGCCCTTGAGATCGAGGCCGCTGAGCCATTCGCCACGCGTCGGCGCGGTGACGTTCATGAAGAAATCGCGGTGGATCCCGGCGGCGCTGACGGTGATGACGTCCTCGCCGAGCCGTTCGGCGATCAGGCGGAACGCCAGCTCGCCGTTCTCGTCGGTGCGGTCGGCCATCAGCACGCGGCTGTTGCCGAGCTTGCTGTCGACCTGCACGGCGACGTTCTTCAGCGGCGTGCCGGCCTCGGTCTTGAGGTCCGCGTACAGATAGACCACGTCGCCCGGATAGGCCGGCACGTCGAGCGTGCCGTGCTTGTAGTTCTCGAACTCGGAATTGATCTCGATGACCGGCGGCGAATGATCCTCGACGAGCTTGCCGTTGTCGTAGCGCACCGCCGGGCGCGCGGCGGGCGCCGGCGCGGTCCCGGCGTCCGGCGCCGCGTCCGGCGCGAGCGGCGCGCCGGGCACGATCGGCGCCTGCTGCGCGTCGTCGCCGGCTGGAGGAGACTTTCCGCAGGCCGCGAGCGCGGCGACCAGCACAAGGACGAAGCGCTTCATTTCAGGCCTGCGCCAGCGTCGCCGCCGGATCGTTGCGGTAGGCGCGCCACGCCGGCAGCACGGCGGCCAGCGTGCCGACGACGAGCGGCAGCGTGAGCAGCCAGAGTTCGGACGGCAGTACCGTCAGGCCGCTGAGCTTGATGCCGCTCGCCTTCGGCGAAAGCAGGCCGAGCGCTTCGATCGCCGCATGTCCGAGCAGCAAGCCGAGCAGCGCGCCGGCGCCGCTCAGCAGCAGCGCCTGCAACCACAGCAGCGCGACGAGTTTCGACCGGGACGCGCCGAGGCTGCGCAGCACCGCGAGATCGTACTGGCGCGTTTCCAGCGCCGTGTAGAGCGCGATGAACACGGACAGCGCCGCCGTCGCGATCAGCACGCCGGCCAGCGCCTTGAGCGTCGCGAAGCCGAGGCCGAGCAGTTGCAGCAGGCGCGCGGTCTCGAAGGCCGGCGAGGCGGCCTGCAGCTTCGACTGCATGTTGATTGCGCGCGGCAGCGAGACGGCGGCGATCGGCGAGCGGTAGCGCAGCAGCAGCGCGGTGATTTCCTGGCTCGGCCGGTAGCCGCCGTCGGCCGGCTGCGCAGCGTCGTCATCGTCATGATCGCCGTCGTCGTGATGATGGTGGTCCTCGTGGATTTTCCAGACGCTGTCGAGGCTGGTGAGGACGAGACGGTCGAGCACCGTGTGCGTGGGCGCGAGCACGCCGACGACGCGATACGGATGGTCGGCGTGCGCGTGGCCGCCGGCCGCGAGGCCGTGCGAGCCGACGAAGGTCGCGCCGTCCGCGAGCCCTTCGCGCGCCACGTCGGCGCCGATCACCGCTTCCATCGGCGCCTGCCAGACGTGGCCCGAGACGAAGCGCGCGCCGTAGCGGTCGAGCATCGCCGGCGAAGTGCCGACGATGCGGAAGCCGTGCACGTTGTCGCCGAGCGAGATCGGGATCGCGCTCGCGACCATCGGGTGCTGCGCCCAGCGCTGCGCCTCGTCGAGCGGAATATTCCCGGTCGGGATGTCGAGGTGATAGACCGTCGAGAGGATCAGCTGCAACGGGCTGCCCTTGGCGCCGACCACGAGATCGACGCCTTCGGCATCGCGCTCGAAGCGGCCGGCGATCTGGCTCGCGAGCAGCAGCAGCGCGGCGATCAGCGCGACGCCGAGCGCCATCAGCAGCAGGTGCAGGCTGTTGGCGAGGCGGTGCCGGCGCAGGTCGGCGACGGCGAGTGTCCAGAGGGTCATGCGGCGGCGTCCAGCGTGACGTGGCGGGCAACGCGCGCCTTGGCGCGCGCGTCGTGCGTGGCGATCAGCAGCACGGCGCCACTGGCCCGCGCGTGCTCCTGCAGGAGCGCGAGCACGGTGTCGGCGTTGCGGTCGTCGAGGCTCGCGGTCGGCTCGTCGGCGATCAGCAGCTTCGGCCGGTTGACGATCGCGCGCGCGACGGCGGCGCGCTGCGCCTGACCCTGGCTCAGGTGCGCCGGCAGCGCATCGGCGAGCGCGTCGATGCCGAGCGCGGACAGCGTTTCCCTCGCGCGCGCGGCATCGACCGGCAGGCCGGCGCCGTACTGCGCCGCCAGCAGGTTCTGCAGCACGCTCAGCGAGCCGATCAGGTGCAGGCGCTGGAAGACGATGCCGACGTGGCGGCCGCGGAAGCCGTCGAGCGCGCGGCCGTCGAGTTCGGACAGCGCCTGCCCGGCCAGCGCCACCGCACCCTCGCTCGGCCGCAGCAGTCCGGCGGCGATGTGCAGCAGCGTGGTCTTGCCGCTGCCCGAAGGGCCGAGCAGCAACGCCTGCTCGCCGGCGCCGAATTCGAGGTGGCTGATGTCGAGGACCGCGCGGTCCCCGTAGCGGTGGCGCACGGCGTGCAGGCTCAGCATGGCGTCTTTCTCGACAAAGTTATGTAATAACGTAACATATATGGATCGACACGAACCAATCCGGAAAGTTCCCATGCCGTCCGATCTCCGCCCGTACCGCCTCGCCGCCCTGGTCGACGGCGGTGCCGTCGTGCTCTCCGGGCTTTGCCTGCTGCATTGCCTGGCGTTGCCGCTGCTGCTCGCGCTGCTGCCGGTCTTCGCCGCCGGCGTCGTCGGCGACGAGCGCTTCCATCGCTGGATGCTGCTCGCCGTGGTGCCGTCGAGCGCCCTGGCGCTCGCCTCCGGCTGGCGGCGTCACCGGCAATGGCGCCTGGCGTTCGCCGCCGCGGCGGCGGTGGCGCTGATGGCCTTTGCCGCCTTCGGCGGCGGCGCCCGCTACGGCGAGCGCGGCGAAACCGTGCTGACGGTGGCTGGCGGCCTGGTGCTGGCCTTCGTCCACGCCGCCAACGTCCGGCTCGGCCGCCGGCATTCGCATCGTTGCGCGGCGGATTCGATAATGGGCGCTCCCGACGGTTGAAGCGGAGGCGGTCATGGCGAAGGAAAAGACGGCAACGAAGCGGCCGGCGGCGGCCGGGGTCGCCGCGGCCCTGCGGCACGCCACCGCGATGTGCGAGGCGCGCGGCCTGCGCTTCACGTCGATCCGCCGCGACGTGTACGCGGCCATGCTGCGCCAGCGGCGGCCGCTGAGCGCCTATCAGCTGCTGGAGCTGATGCAGGCGCAGCAGCAGAAGCGGCTGGCGCCGCTGACGGTCTATCGCGTGCTGGACTTCCTCGTCGACAGCGGCCTCGTCCACAAGCTCGAGACCGCGCACAGCTTCGTCGCCTGCGAGCATCCGGACGAGGCGCACCAGAGCCTCTACCTGCTGTGCACCGACTGCGGCAGCACCGAGGAAGTGGCGACCGGCAAGCTCGCCCGGCTGATCGACCGCGAGGCCAGCGAGCGTCATTTCCAGCCGAGCCGCCAGGTGCTCGAAGTGGAAGGGCTCTGCGCGGCCTGCAGCGCCGCCGCCTGAGCCGCGCCGTGCCTGCGGAACGCGCGGCGGGCCGGACGCTCGGACCGCTGCTGACGGCGGACGTGCACGCGGCGATCGCCGCCGCGCGCGAGGCCGGCCGCCCGACGCTGGAATGCTCGCTCGACCTCGGCCGCACGGTTTCGACGGTCGCGCTCGACGCCGGCGGCTGGACGCACGAGGGCCGCGTCTATCCGCTGCCCGAGGTCTGCAAGGACCGCACGATCTATCACTGGACGGGTGATGCGTTCGAGCCGGCCGCCCGCTACACGCACGCGCTGATCAAGCTGGTGCCGACCGAATGGGGCGCGCCGACCTTCGAGATCGACGGCATCAAGATGCTGCCGACCGCGCGGGTCTCGCCGTACGAGGACGCGCGGCGCAAGGTCGCGCTGGTGCAGCCGGCCGGCAAGATCGTGCTCGACACCTGCGGCGGCCTCGGCTACTTCGCCGACTGCTGCGCGCAGGCCGGCGCGCGGCAGATCCTTTCCTTCGAAAAGAGCGCCGACGTGATCTGGCTGCGCACGCTCAATCCGTGGTCTCCCGATCACGCGGCGCCGGGCGCGCTGACGCTGACGCACGGCGACGTCGCGGCGCACGTCGGCCGCATCGCCGACGCCTCGGTCGACGCGATCCTGCATGACCCGCCGCGCTTCGGCATCGCCGGCGAGCTGTATTCGCAGGCGTTCTACGACCAGCTCGCGCGCGTGCTGAAGCCCGGCGGACGCATGTTCCATTACACCGGCACGCCGAACCGTCTGACCAGCCGCCGCGACGTGCCGCGCGAAGTGGCCGCGCGCCTGGAGCGCGCCGGCTTCGCGACGCGCCTCGACGGCGACGGCATCGTCGCGGTCCGGGGCGGCGACGCGCGCCGCCCGCGCGGGGGCTCCCCGCCCGCC
>JASGFY010000075.1:0-13583 GCA_047605265.1 Solimonas sp. | reverse complement strand
GGTGCTCGGCTATCTCGCGGCGGCGCTGGCCGGTGTGCTGATGGCGCTGATCTTCGCGGTGCTGACGCTGCAACTGCAGACCAATCAGGTCGCGACCGGCCTGGCCTTGACGCTGTTCGGCGTCGGCCTGTCGGCGTTCATCGGCAAGGCCTACACCGGCCAGCCGATCGCCGGCCTTGCGCATCTCTCGATTCCGCTGCTCGGCGACATTCCGCTGCTGGGTCCGCTGCTGTTCCGTTTCGACGCGCTGGTCTACGCATCGATCGCGCTGTATGCCGTCGTGCAATGGTTCCTGACGCGGACGCGCGGTGGCCTGCTGCTGCGCGCGGTCGGCGAAGCGCCGGCGGTCGCGCACGCGATCGGCCATCCGGTGCAGCGCGTGCGTTACGCCGCGGTGCTGTTCGGCGGCGCCTGCAGCGGCATCGCCGGCGCCTATCTGTCGACGGCACTGACGCCGATGTGGGTCGAAGGGCTGTCGGCCGGCCGCGGCTGGATTGCGCTGGCGCTGGTCGTGTTCGCGACCTGGAAGCCGCTGCGCGTGCTGGCCGGCGCGTATCTGTTCGGCGGCGTCACCGTGCTGCAGCTGTACGCGCAGGGCTTCGGCCTGCACATCCCGTCGGAATTCCTGTCGATGCTGCCGTATGTCGCGACCATCGTCGTGCTGGTGATCATCTGCCGCGACGGCCGCACCATCCTGCTCAACCAGCCGGCATCGCTCGGCAAGAGCTTCCACCCGGACGCCTAGAGAGAACATGGAAGCCTATCTGTTCGAATGGCTGAATCTGCTCGCGCGCTGGGCGCACATCATCGTCGGCATCGCCTGGATCGGCGCGTCGTTCTACTTCGTCTGGCTCGACAATCATCTGCTGTCGCCGGCCGATCCGCAGGCGGCGCAGCGCGGCGTCGGCGGCGAGCTGTGGGCGGTGCACGGCGGCGGCTTCTACCACGCGCAGAAATACCGCGTCGCGCCGCCGCAGCTGCCGGCGCAGCTGCACTGGTTCTATTGGGAGGCGTACAGCACCTGGCTGAGCGGCTTCTTCCTGCTCTGCGTGCTGTACTACGGCGCGCCGACGCTGTACCTGATCGATCCGGCGGTGCTCGCGCTGGCGCCGTGGCAGGCGATCGCGATCGGCCTGGCCACGCTGCTCGGCGGCTGGCTGATCTATGACGGTCTGTGCCGCTCGCCGCTGGGCCGCGACGATCGTGCGCTGGCGATCGTGCTCGCCGCGCTGCTGTGCGGCGCGGCCTGGGGCCTGTGCGCGGTATTCAGCGGCCGCGGCGCGTACATCCACTTCGGCGCACTGCTCGGCACGATGATGGTCGCCAATGTGTTCTTCGTGATTATTCCCGGCCAGCGTCGCTCGGTCGCGGCAATGCGCGCGGGGCGCGAGCCGGACCCGCGTGACGGCCTGCGTGGCAAGCAGCGTTCGGTGCACAACACCTATTTCACGCTGCCGGTGCTGTTCACGATGATCAGCAACCACTACGCGTCGACCTACGGCTCGTCGCACAAGGTCATCGCGCTGATCGGCCTGGCGCTGGCCGGCGCCTTGATCCGCGCGTGGTTCGTGCTGCGCCACAAGGCGCACGAGCGCGGCGGCCGGACGCCGCTGTGGCCGGCCTTGCTCGGCATCGCCGCGCTGGTCGTGATGATCATCGTGCTGCGGCCCTTGCCGCCGCCGGCCGCGACCACTGGTGCCGCGCGCGCCAGCCCGGTGCCGACGGCCGCCGAGGGCGATGCGGCGACCACCGTCGTGGCCGATGCCGCGAGCGTGCAGGCCATCGTCGCGCAGCGCTGCGCCGGCTGCCACGCGCAACACCCGACGTTCGCCGGTTTCGTCGCGCCGCCGAAGGGCGTGATGCTGGAAACACCCGAGCACCTGCACGCGCATCTCGACGCGGTGCGCGCGCAACTGCAGAGCCGCGCGATGCCGCTCGGCAACGTCACGCAGATGACCGATGCCGAACGGCAGACGATGCTGGACTGGATCGCGGCACAGCATCCGCGCGGAGCCGCGCCATGAGTCTGCAGGCGCATCTCGGCGCGCTACTGCATTTCCGTGGCGATCCCGGCGAGCACGACGCTGCCGGCAGCTATGTACATCACGAGCGTGGCCTGCTGCTGATTGACGACGGGCGCATCGTCGCCAGCGGCGCGGCGGATGAACTGCGGCCGGGTCTGCCGGCCGGCACGACGATCGTCGATCACGGCGACGACCTGCTGCTGCCGGGGCTGATCGACACGCACATCCATTTTCCGCAGACCGAGGTGATCGGTTCAGCCGGCCGCGATCTGCTCGACTGGCTCAATCACTACATCTTCGCCGTCGAGGCGCGCTTCGGCGATCCGGTGTACGCCAGTGAAGTCGCCGAAGTGTTTCTCGATGAGCTGCTGCGCAACGGCACGACCACGGCGCTGGTGTTCTGTACCGTGCACAAGGCGTCCGCCGAAGCGTTCTTCGCCGCCGCGGAAAAGCGCGGCCTGCGCATGATCGCCGGCAAGGTGCTGATGGACCGCAACTGCCCTGACGATCTGCGCGACAGCGCCGAGAGCGGTGCGCGCGAGACCCGCGAGCTGATCGAGGCCTGGCACGGCCGCGGCCGCCTCGCGGTGGCGATCACGCCGCGCTTCGCGCCGACCTCGACACCGGCGCAACTCGCCGCCGCCGGCCGCGTCGCGCGCGACTATCCGACGACCTACATCCACAGCCATCTCGCCGAGAACCTCGGCGAGATCGCCTGGGTCCGCGAACTGTTCCCGGAGCGCCGCAGCTATCTCGATGTCTACGATCACTACGGCCTCGTGCGCGAGCGTGCGGTCTACGCGCACAGCATCCATCTCGACGACGCCGATCGCCGGCGCATGGCCGACTGCGGAGCCTGCGCCGCGCATTCGCCGACTTCGAATCTCTATCTCGGCAGCGGCCTGTTCGATTTCGCGGCGAGCGACGCCGCCGGCCTGCGCTACGGCGTCGCCACCGACGTCGGTGGCGGCACCAGCTTTTCGATGCTGCGCACGCTCGGCGAGGCGTACAAGGTCGCGCAGCTGCGCGGCCAGCGCCTGACGCCGCTGCGCGCGTTCTATCTGGCGACGCTCGGCAACGCGCGCGTGCTGCAGCTCGATGATCGCATCGGTTCGTTCGCGCCCGGCCGCGAGGCCGACTTCATCGCCATCGACTGGCGGGCGACGCCGCTGCTCGCACGGCGCAGCGCGGCGTGCCGGACCTTGAGCGAGAAGCTGCTGGTGCTGATGACGATCGGTGACGAGCGCGCGGTGCGGCACACTTATATCGGCGGTACGGAAACCGCAGTCACGCAGAGCTCACAGAGCGGAGGAGGAACATGAGTACCAGGGCGCCGGCAGTGCGCAAGGCGGTCATGAGCAGGAAACCCGAAGCGGCCGAAGCGGCGGCGCCCGCAGGCAGCGCGATCGAGATCGCCTACGAACGCATCTACGCGGCGATCATCGATCACAGCCTGCCGCCCGGCGTGCGCCTGATCGAGAACCGTCTCTGCGAGATCTTCGGTCTCGGCCGCACGCGTGTGCGACAGGTGCTGCAGAAGCTCGCCAGCGAGCGGCTGGTGACGCTGCTGCCCAACCGCGGCGCGATCGTCACGCTGCCGACCGTGCAGGAAGCGCTCGACATCTTCGAGGCGCGGCGCCTGCTCGAGCCGGCGATCACCGCGCGTTTCGTCGCCAAGGCGACGCGCGCCGACGTGCAGCGCATCAAGGATCATCTGCAGAAGGAAAAGGCGGCTGCCAGGCGCAACGACCGGCGCGCGGCGATCCGTCTGTCCGGCGAGTTCCACCTGATCATCGCCGAGTGCGCCGGCAACGCCACGCTGCTGGAACTGCTGCGCGAGCTGGTGTCGCGCTCCTCGCTGATCATCGCCGTCTACCAGGAGGCGGCGAGCGCCTGCTGCCCGCCGGACGAGCACCAGGAGCTGGTCACGGCGCTCGACAAGCGCCGCGACGACGCCGCGCAGCTGATGCTCGAACATCTGGACCACGTGCTCGCCGACCTGCGCCTGCAGGAGCCGGAGACGCCCGGTGTCGATCTGCTCGCGATCCTCGGCGAGCCGGCGTGAACCGCGACGCCGCCTATCCGCGCGACCTCGCCGGCTACGGCCGGCGGCCGCCGCATCCGCGCTGGCCCGGCGGCGCGCGGATCGCCGTGCAGTTCGTGCTGAACGTCGAGGAAGGTGCCGAAAACAGCGTGCTGCACGGCGATGCTGCGTCGGAAACCTTCCTGTCCGAGATCATCGGCGCGCAGGCGTTCCCGAACCGCCACCTGAGCATGGAGTCGATCTACGAGTACGGCGCGCGGGCCGGCTTCTGGCGCATCGTGCGGCTGTTCGAGTCGCGCGGCATTCCGCTGACCTTGTTCGCGGTCGCCCAGGCGCTGGCGCGTACACCGGAGGTCGCGGCGGCGGCCAAGGCGCTCGATTTCGAGATCGCCTGCCACGGCCTGCGCTGGATCAGCTATCAGATGGTCGATGAGGCCACCGAGCGTGCGCATCTGCACGAGGCGGTCGCGCTGATGCGCGAGCTGACCGGCGAGACGCCGCTCGGCTGGTACACCGGCCGCGACAGCCCGAACACGCGGCGCCTGCTTGTCGAGCACGGCGGCTTTGTCTACGACGCCGATTCATACGCCGACGACCTGCCGTACTGGAGCACGGTCGAAACCTCGCGCGGCCCGGTGCCGCACCTCGTCGTGCCGTACACGCTCGACAGCAATGACATGCGCTTCGCGGCCGCGCAGGGTTTCAATTCCGGCACGCAGTTCTTCGACTACCTGAAGGACGCGTTCGACGTGCTGTACGCCGAGGGCGATCCGGCCGGGCTCGATGCGCCGAAGATGCTGTCGGTCGGCCTGCACAGCCGTATCGTCGGCCGGCCGGCGCGCTACGCCGCGCTGCAGCGCTTCGTCGACTACGTGCTGGCGCACGACGCGGTCTGGGTCTGCCGGCGCATCGACATCGCGCGGCACTGGCAGCAGCACTTTCCGGCGGCGCTGCCATGATCGACCTCGCCACGCTGAACGCCTGCGCGCCCGACGCATTCGTCGCGCAGCTCGACGGCATCTTCGAGCACTCGCCGTGGATCGCCGCGCGCACCGCCGAGCAGCGGCCGTTCGCGACGCGCTTCATGCTGCTCGACGCGCTGTGCGCGACGATGTTCGCGGCCACGCGCGACGAGCAGCTCGCGCTGGTGCGCGCGCATCCGGAACTCGCCGGCAGCGCGGCGTTGCGCGGCGAGCTGACGGCGGCGTCGACCTCCGAGCAGGCCGGCGCGGGGCTGACGCAGGCGCCGCGCGATGTGCTCGGCGAGTTGCAGCGGCTCAATGCCGCGTATCGCGAAAAGTTCGGCTTCCCGTTCGTGATTTCGGTGAAGGGCCGGCAACGCGACGACATCGTCGGCGAGCTGCGCCGGCGCCTCGCGCACGAAGCCGACGCCGAGTTGCGGACGGCGCTGGTCGAGATCGCGCGCATCGCCGACTTCAGGCTCGCCGAACGCTTCGACGAGCCGTACGGCCGCGAAATCCTCGGCATGGCCGACGCTCTGGCGCGCTACAGCGAGCGCGACGACGCGCTGGTCTGCACCTTCCTGTCGCCGGCGCATCAGGCAACGGCGCGCCGGCTGCGCGACTGGATGCTGCAGGCCGGTCTCGACGCGACGATCGACGCGCTCGGCAATGTCGTCGGCCGCCGGGCCAGCGCGACGCCCGGCGCCAGGACGCTGATCACCGGCTCGCACTACGACACGGTGATCGACGCCGGCCGCTACGACGGCCGCCTCGGCGTTCTGCTGCCGATCGCCGTCGCGCAGCGCCTGCGCCGCGCCGGCGTGGAACTGCCGTTCGATCTGGAGATCATCGGCTTCTCGGAAGAGGAGGGCGTGCGCTTCCGCTCGACCTTCCTCGGCAGCAGCGCCGTCGCCGGCCGTTTCGACATGGCGCTGCTCGATCGTCGCGATGCCGACGGCGTCACGCTGGGCGAGGCGCTGCGCGGCGCCGGCCACGATCCGCGCGCGATCGCCGCGATCGCGCGCGATCCGGCGCGGGTGCTCGCTTACGTCGAGGTGCACATCGAGCAGGGGCCGGTGCTGCTCGACGAGCAGCGGGCGCTGGGCGTCGTGACCGCGATCGCCGGCAGCCGCCGTTTCCGCGTGTCGGTCGCCGGTCGTGCCGGCCACGCCGGCACCGTGCCCATGCATTTGCGCCAGGACGCGGCGGTCGCCGCGGCCGAGGTCGTGCTGGCCGTCGAGCGCCATTGCAGTGTCGCGCCGGGCCTCGTCGGCACGGTCGGCAAGCTCGATGTGCCGGACGGTGCCGTCAACGTCGTGCCGGGCCGCTGCGAGCTGACGATCGACATCCGCGCGCCGGACGATGCCGTGCGCGACGCAGCAGTCGCTGCGGTGTTCGCCGACATCGAGGCGATCGCCGCGCGCCGCAAGGTGCAGGTGCGCCACGAGCAGATCGTCCACGCCGACGCCACGCCCTGCGCGCCGCGCCTGCAGCGCCGGCTCGACGCGGCGATCGGCAAGCTCGGCGGCGCGCTGCCGAGCCGCCACCTGCCGAGCGGCGCCGGTCACGACGCGATGATGATGGCGTCGCTGACCGACGTCGCGATGCTGTTCGTGCGCTGCGGCGCCGGCGGCGTCAGCCACAACCCTGAAGAAAGCCTCGACGAAGACGATGCCGCGCTCGCCGCCGCCGTGTTCGCGCAGTTCCTGCAGGACTACACCCCATGACCCAGACCCTCACGAGTCCGCGATGACCGCGATTCCATCCGCCCTGCAGCAGGCGCTCGTCGCCGCCGTCGATGCCGAGTTCGACGACGCCTGCGCTTTCCTCGCCGAACTGGTGCGCGTGCCCAGCGACAATCCGCCGGGCGATTGCGCCGCGCATGCCGCGAAGGCGAAGGCGCTGCTCGAAGCGATGGGCTGCGCGGTCGAGGTCGACGTCGTGCCGAAAGCCGATCTCGACGCCGTCGGCATGATCGCCGCGAGCAATCTGATCGTCCGCCACGCGTTCGGCGACGGTGGACCGTGCATCGCCTTGAACGCGCACGGCGACGTCGTGCCGCCGGGCCTGGGCTGGACGCAGGATCCGTACGGCGGCGCGGTGCGCGACGAGCCGGGGCATGGCCGGACGATGTACGGCCGCGGCGTCGCCGTCAGCAAGTCCGACTTCGCGACGTACACCTTCGCGCTGCGCGCCCTGCAGAAGATCGCCGCCGCCACGCCGCTCAAGGGCCGGGTCGAACTGCATTTCACCTACGACGAGGAAACCGGCGGCGACATAGGCCCGAAGCGCCTGCTCGCCGAAGGTCTGAGCCAGCCCGACTACGCGATCTGCGCCGGCTTCTCGTACGCGGTGACGACGGCGCACAACGGCTGTCTGCATCTCGAAGTGACGGTGCACGGCAAACAAGGCCACGCGGCGATGCCGGCGTCCGGCGTCGATGCGCTGGCGGCGGCGACGCGGATCCTCAACGCGCTGTACGCGGCGCGCGCGCAGATGGCGCAGACCCGATCGCAGACCGCCGGCATCGATCATCCGACGCTGAACATCGGCCTGATCAAGGGCGGCATCAACACCAACGTGGTACCGGATCTCGTCAGCTTCCGCCTCGACCGCCGCGTCATTCCCGAGGAGTCGTTCGACGCCGTGGAAGCCGGACTGCGCGCGCTGATCGAAAACACGGCCGCGACCCTGCCGGGCATCCGCGTCGAGATCCGCCGCGTGCTGCAGGCGCTGCCGCTGGTCAGGCTGCCGGGTGCCGAAAAGCTGATCGATGCGCTGCAACGTTACGGCGAGACGCAGTTCGGCACGCCGATCGCCGAGCACGGCGTGCCGCTGTACACGGACGCGCGCCATTACGCGGCGGCCGGCATTCCGACCGTGCTGTACGGCGCCGGCCCGCGCACGCTCGGCGAGGCCAACGGCCATGCCGCGAACGAGAAGCTGCGGCTCGACGACCTGCGCCGCGCGACGATCGTCGTCGCCTGCACGCTGGCCGAACTGCTGGGGGCGACATGAGCCGCCCGAAGCCCTCGTGCCCGCGTCGGCGTGACGGTCTACGCGGCGCCTGCCTCGATCGTCGCCACGCCGTACGCCGCGGCGACATCGTCGATCCGCGCCAGCCAGCGCCGCTTCGCCGCGTCGTCGGCGAACGACGCGCGGATGCTGTTGCGCGCGAGCTGCACGAGCTGCGCATCGGACAGCGCCAGCGCATCGCGCATCGCGCGGTAGTTGTCGGCGACGTAGCCGCCGAAGTACGCCGGATCGTCGGCATTGACGGTCACGCACAGGCCGCGTTCGAGCAGGGTCTTGAGGTTGTGCTCGGCGGCCTCGCGAAACACCCGCAGCCTGACGTTCGACAGCGGGCAGACCGTCAGCGGCACCTGCTCGCGGACCAGCCGCGCGACGAGCGCCTCGTCCTCGACGCAGCGCACGCCGTGGTCGATGCGGCGGACCTTCAGCAGGTCGAGCGCCTCGACGATGTAGGCCGGCGGTCCTTCCTCGCCGGCGTGCGCGACGGTCAGCCAGCCGAGTTCGCGCGCACGCTCGAACACCGCCGTGAACTTCGACGGCGGGTGGCCGCGCTCGGACGAGTCGAGGCCGACCGCGGTGATCTGCTCGCGCCACGGCAGCGCCGCCTCGAGCGTCGCCATCGCCTCGCCGGCGCTCAGATGGCGCAGGAAGCACAGGATCAGGCGCGCGCCGATGCCCAGCTCGCGCTCGCCGTCGCGCAGCGCGCGCAGCAGGCCGGGCATGAACACGTCGAAGCCGATGCCGCGCGCGGTATGCGTCTGCGGATCGAAGAAGATCTCGGCGTGGACGACGCCGTCGGCGGCCGCGCGTTCGAGATAGGCGCGCGTCATGTCGTAAAAATCCTGCTCGCCGCGCAGCACGTCGGCACCGGCGTAGTAGAGATCGAGAAAGCTCTGCAGGTCGGAGAAGTCGTAGGCGGCCCGCAGCGTCTCGACGCTGGCGTACGGCAGCGTGACGCCGTGCTTCGCAGCGAGACGGAACACCATTTCGGGTTCGAGCGAGCCTTCGATGTGCAGGTGCAGCTCGGCCTTCGGCAGCGCCGTGATCAGATCGCGGGGCATGGAACGGAGCCTGAATCCGGGGACGTGAGTGATGCCGCTGATGATCGGCGTCGCGGCGCGCTCCCGGCAAGTCCGGATGCCTCGACGACGGGAGCGCGGCGATGACGATACGCAGAAAAATGGCGGCCGTGCTGTACCTGCTGTCATGTCTGGCGCTGCTGTCGTGCGCGCCGGCGGCCCGCGACGCGTCGCCACGGGCACAGAACGCATCGGTGTTCGGCACCGACCTGCGCTATTACGAGATGGGCCGCCGTGATGCGCCGACGGTCGTCTTCCTGCACGGCCTCGGCAGCAGCGCGCTCGGCGACTGGCGCTTCGTGCTGCCGCGGCTGGCGGCGACGCACCATGTGATCGCACTCGATCAGCTTGGCTTCGGCGGCTCGTCCAAGCCCATCGTCGACTACAGCATCCAGTTGTGGGTCGACACGCTCGGCGAGTTCCTGCGCCAGAAGAACGTCACGCGTTTCACGCTGGTCGGCGAATCGCTCGGCGGCTGGATCGCCGCGCAATACACGATCCAGGCGCTGCAGGGCATCGCCGCCGATCCGGCGTTCGCGCTGCCCAGACCGGAGCAGCTCGTGCTTTGCGACGCCGCCGGTCGCCGCGCGACGCTCGCCCGGCTGTTCGCGTCGCCGCCGCCTGATGCGCATAACCCGCCGGCGCTGTCGCTGGCCGGACAGAAGGCCTCGCTCGGCGCGGTTTTTTACCGCGCGCAACAGCCCACCGCGCAGGATCTGCGCGACGGCCTGGCGTGGAGCCTCGGCAAGGACGATGGCTGGACCGTGCATGCGGTGACGAGCAATCCGGCGCTGCTGGCCGAGACCGTCGACGGCCGGCTCGATGCGATCCGCATTCCGACGCTGCTGATCTGGGGCGAGCACGACGGCCTGATTCCGGTTGATGACGGCCGCTGGTACGCGGCCGGCATCCAGGGTGCGCAGCTCGCGCTGATCGCCGATGCCGCGCACGTGCCGATGACCGAACAGCCGGATGCCTTCGTCAAAACCCTGCTGCCATTCCTGCCGCGCTGAACAAGGACCGACGTCGATGAAGACGGAATCGACCCTGAACGCATCCACCGCCTTGCGCCTCCTCTGCAGCGCCGCCGCCGTGTGGCTGAGCGGCGCCGCGCATGCCGCCCCGGCGGCCGTGCCGCCGCTGCCGCAGCCGACGGCGCGCATTCCGGTGCGCATGGTCGTCGTCGCCAATTTCGAGAACGGCGCCGATGCCGGCGACAAGCCGGGCGAATACCAGCTGTGGGTCGAGCGCGAACATCTGGACGAGACGATCGGCGACGTGCGCGGCGCGACGCGCGGCATCCGCCGCAACGCCGACGGGCTCTACGGCCTGCTGCTGCGCGACCTCGATGCCTTCGTGCTCGATCCGCGCTTCGACCTGCGCAAGACCTACTGGCTGTTCACCGGCATTTCCGGCGTCGACCCGAACGTCGCTTCGGTCGGCAGCGCCGCGTGGGCGCGCTGGGTGGTCAACGGCGACGAACTGCGCGAGTTCGACGACCGCGAGATTCCGGCCGACTGGCCCTACGGCCTGTTCGCGATCGGCGCGTCGAAGCCGAACGCGCTGCCCAGCGATCCGAACGGTTTCGGCGAAGTCGAGAGCGCCGACGATCTCGGCATGGCCTGGCGGATGAATCCGGTGCTGACGCAGTGGGCGTTTGATCTGACGCGCAAGGTGAAGATTCCCGATACGCCGGCGCTCGCCGAACAGCGCAAGGCCTGGAAGGGCTATCCGAACGCGCAGAAGCCGCCGTTCGTGCTGCTCGGCGAGACGCTCGGCGCGAAGCGCTACTGGCACGGTCCGGCGCGCACGCACTGGGCCGAGGACTGGGTCAGGCTGTGGACGCACGGGCAGGGACAGTTCGTGATGACGAACATGGAGAGCCAGGACGCCGCGCGGATGATGGACGAGTTCGGCAAGCTCGGCTACGTCGATCCGCAGCGCGTGCTCGTGCTGCGCACCGCGAGCAATCCGTCGATGCCGCCGCCAGGCATCGATGCGCTGGCCACGGTCGGCGACGAAACTCCGGGCCAGCTCGCCGCCTACGAGGCGAACTATCGCGTCGGCACGCCGGTGATCCGCGAGATCCTCGCGCACTGGGAGCGCTATGCCGAACAGATTCCGGGCACGCCGGCAAAGAAGGACTGAGGCGATGCGCGATTCACGATCGATGGGTCTGTGGCGGGTGGCGGCGGCGCTGACGGCGCTGGCGATGCTCGCGAGCGAAAACGCGTCGGCAGCCGATGCGGCCGCGCAGCGCGAGGCACGCGTCGCCGCGCAGTTCGACGGTCTGGTCGCCGACACCGCGCGGCTGCGCGCGTTCCTGCAGCCGATGCCCAAGGGCGGCGATCTGCACAACCATCTCGTCGGCAGCGTCTACGCCGAGGACTATCTGCGCTGGGCCGACGAGGACGGCTACTGCGTCAAGCTCGACGATCACGGCCTCGCCGCGCCGCCGTGCAAGAGCGGACAGGTGCCGGCGCGCGGTCTGGTGACGCGCGATCCGGCGCTGTATGAAAAGACGATCGACGCTCTGTCGATGCGCAACTTCGTTCCGGGCGCTGGCGTGCTGGGCGTCGGCTTCCTGACCGGCCACGACCGTTTCTTCTCGGTGTTCGGCAAGTTCATGCCGCTGGCGGCGACGCGGCTCGGCGACACGGTGGTCTCGACACTGGAGCTGGCGGCGGGCGACCGGGTTTCGTACGTCGAGATCATGGTCAATCCGCGCAATGCCTACAGCTTCGCGCCGCGCGCGATGAAGAAGCCGTGGACGGCCGGCGACTACGCGGCGAACTATCGGCAGATCGAGCAGGAGCTGCCGAAGCTGCTGGCCGAGGCGCGCGTCGAATTCGATGCGGCCGACGCCGTCGTCAGGCAGAAGCTGCGCTGCGGCACGCCGCAGGCCGCCGCCGCCTGCGCGGTGCGCTACCGCTATCTCGCCTACGTCGACCGCGCGATGCCACAGCCGTTCGCATTCGCCGAGATGGCGCTCGGCTACGCGCTGGTGCAGGCCGATCCGCGCTTCGTCGGCATCAACATCGTCGATCCCGAGGACAACCCGACGGCGCTGGCCGACTACCGGGTCCACATGGACATGTTCCGCTTCTTCACGCAGCGCGCGCCGCAGGTGAAAAAAACACTGCACGCCGGCGAGCTGACGCTGGGGCTGGTGCCGCCGGCCGATCTGGGCTTCCATATTCACGATGCGGTCGTCGCCGGCGCACGGCGCATCGGCCACGGCGTCGACATCGCGCACGAGCAGGATGCCGCGAAGCTGCTGGCGACCATGGCGCGCGAGCGCATCGCCGTCGAGATCAATCTGACGAGCAATGACGTGATCCTCGGCGTCAAGGGGGCCGACCATCCGCTGCCGCTGTATCTCGCGGCCGGCGTGCCGGTCGTGCTGTCGACCGACGACGAGGGTGTGTCGCGCAGCGACATGACCTTCGAGTACATCCGCGCCGCGCAGGAGCAGCACTTGAAGTATCCGCTGCTGAAGCAGATCGCGCGCAATGGGCTGAGCCATGCCTTCATCGCCGGCGACAGTCTCTGGCAGGCGGACGGGGCCACGCCGGTTGCGGCCTGCAAGGCGAGCGTCGCGGCCTTGAAGCTCGATGCCGCCTGCGCCGATTTCGTCAAGCGCAGTGACAAGGCCGGGCTGCAGTGGCAGCACGAACTCGACTCGGCCTCGTTCGAAGTCAGCGTCCTGCAGCGGAAAATCTGAGGAGCACACGGATGACCATGATCTTGTTCGGCACGCACCGGCGCTGGATGCTGGCGGCGCTGCTGGCGATCAGCCTGCCGGCGGCGGCCGATGGCCCGCGCCTCGTGATCCTCGATGACGATCTCGATGGCTTCCATCCGGCTCAGCTGATGGCCCTGCAGACGCCGGACGTGACGGTGCTCGGCATCACCGTCGTCAGCGGCAACGCCTGGCGCGACGAAGAGGTCGCGCACGCGCTGCGCATGCTCGAAATCGTCGGACGCACGGACATCCCGGTCGTGCTGGGCGCGACGTATCCGCTGCTCAACAGCGAGCAGGCGACCGAGCGCTGGGAAGCGCTGTACGGCAAGCTGGTCTGGAAAGGCGCGTGGACGAAGCAGTGGAACGAGGACACGCAGCAGAGTTCGCCGCGCTATCACGCGCCGGACGTCGTGCCGAAACTGCCGGAAGGCGACCCGTCGACCCGGCCGGCGGACGAGATCGCGGCGAACTTCCTGATCCGCAAGGTCCATGAATTTCCAGGACAGGTCAGCATCGTCGCGACCGGTCCGCTGACCAATCTCGCGCTGGCGCAGCGCCTCGATCCGGCGTTCGCGTCGCTGGCCAGGGAGCTGGTGATCATGGGCGGCGGGCTCAATCCGCAGCAGAAGCTCGATACGGTTTCGGCGCGGCAGTTCGCGCGCGAGTTCGTCAATTCGCCGCGCCGCGAATTCAATT
>JASGFY010000074.1:0-13702 GCA_047605265.1 Solimonas sp. | reverse complement strand
GTTCCTCGGCGGAGAACATCATCGGCGGCAGCAGGAAGCCGGGCCTGAGCCGATAGCCGACGCCCGGATCGCCGTCGATGTCCGCGCCCTGCCCGCGCAATGCGTCGATGTCGCGATACAGCGTGCGCAGGCTCACGCCCAGCTGTTCGGCCAGCTGCGCGCCGCGCACCGGGCTGCGGCGGCGGCGCAGTTCGTCCAGCAGATGCAGCAGGCGGGCAGCGCGGGCGGTCATCCGATCGAAACCGACGGAGATGGCCGTACAGGATACGGCACGGGTCCGTACGGCGAGTGTGGGATCACGACCACGCCGCGCGCCCGTGCTCCTAAGAGCCTGTTCAAAGTTCAGCCGCTGCTGGAAAGCGCGCGCAAGAAGACGGCGCCGCGCAAGGTGGATCTATACGACGTGTTCTGTGCGGTACGGTATTTGCTGCGCACCGGGTGCCAGTGGCGGGCGCTGCCCAGCGACTTTCCCAAATGGCGCACGACACCTTGCGGTGGACACGCAAGGCGTGCCGCACGCCGTGGCGGTAACCACGGCCGAGGTGACGGATCGCAAAGGCGCACTGGCTGCGCTCAAGCGCGGCAAGCCCCGCCTGACCCGTGTGCAAAGCCTGCTATGCGACAAGCGAACTGCCTACCTTCAAGGTCATGCCCAAGCGATGGGTCGTCGAGCGAAGCTTTGCGTGGCTGGAGAAAGGCCGCAGGCTATGGAAAAACTGCGAGCGGACACTGAACACCAGTCTCCAATTCCTCCATTTGGCCTTCCTCGCCGTGTTGCTCAGGAGACCCTGAACGGGTTCTAAGAAAACTCCGGGGTGTCATGGCCAAGACAGCTGCGCGAAAAGCAGCCGGAAAGAGGTTGCGACCAATATCCTCTACACACGGACGATGCGGGGCTGATGCGGTGGCGCGCGTGCGCAAAGCCTGAAAAAACGGATTCCCTCGCCTTCATCGCGAAGCGATGGGGGCGAGGGTCAGGGTGGGGGCGTTCGCTCGCCGCGCCGCTCGATCCGGCAACCCCTGATCCCGCCCCTCTCCCCTCGGGCGAGGGGCGAGGGAGTTGCCTGGGATCAGGCTTCACCGCCGCCGCTGATCTCCTGCGCGGCGCGTGCGAGGATCGCGCGCACGCGTTCGACGCCGCGGGGCCGTGCGCGACGATTCGGCGTTAGGCGGTGGTGCTGTAGGTGCGGCGCGGCTTCCGCCTTCGGCAGGCATCTCGGCGCATCGGCGGTCGACTCCGGGTCGCAGTCCTTCAGGTTCCCGCAACCGGTTCGGGCGCTGCTTCGCCATCTGGCTTCACTGTTCCGCTACGCTCGTTGTCTCTGACTTCGGGCGCATCCAGCGGCCAAGCCCCACTCCCGCAATCTGTGGCATGCTCGGCTCGCGACGGCAGTGCTGGGGTGCATGGTCCATCGTTCACCCTCTCCTTGGCACCATCGCCTAACAATTCTTCAAGCCGAAGCTTACGGTTCCATCTACCAAAGGGGGTTACATTGAAAAAGCATGTTGTAGTAGCAGTTGTCGTATCTATCGTTGCGTCGTCGCTGTCCGGTTGCGCAACTATGTTTCATGGCTCTACACAACAAGTATTTGTCAGGAGCAACGTTCCAGGCACCGAACTTTTTGCCAACGAAACATTTGTTGGGAAAGACAACGGAGTGACGACGTTTCAAAAGAATAAAAATTACGTCCTTACCGCAAGAAAGTCCGGTTGCACTGAAACGACAGTTCCTGCGACAAAGTCATTTGACGCAATCACGCTTTTAGGCGTTCTTATTGACTTTGGCATTATTTCCGTCCTCCTCGTTGATGGAGTCGGAACTGGGGCATGGCAGCAATTCGATCAAACGAGCTATGTCATCGACCCTCGCTGTGCCTAACAATTCATACATTGACTCCTCCCGCAAGCCGCAGGTGAAGTAAATCGCTGATCACTGGCGTGCGAAGGTGGTTGCAGTCGTACATTCGGCTTCGTCGAGGGCCTGCGATGCAGGCCGAGCCTTCAATGGAAATCCGCGCCGGGAGAGCTACACGCTCGCAACGAGCTTCTCCGCGCTCACGCTTGTTATCGGCTTTGTTTCCCGGACGGTCCGACCGTCTACGTCATGATCCGCTGTTTTCTCCTGCACAACCTTTGGAACGACGCTTTGCTGCGGGGATGCTTCAGGCCGCAGCGGCCTGGTTCGGATCGAACACGGTGCCGTGCCGCCATGTCGCCCAGGCGATGCGCGCGAGTTTGTTTGCCAGTGCGCACGTTGCTTTGTTGTGGTTGCTTCGCGCTTTCAGCGCGAGCGCCCATTTCTGCAAGGCGTTGAGGTTCTGACCAGCCCGCTGCACCTGTCCGGCGCGGAGCAGGACGGATCTGGCGCCATGCGTCAATAGCATACGTACGTAGCGATCGCCACGCTTGTTGATGCCGCCGAGTTTCCGGATGTGGCCGCTGGAGTGTTCGCGTGGCGTCAGGCCCCGCCATGAGGTCAGGTGTCGGCCATCGCGATAATGCCTCGCATCATTGGCGCTGGCGTACAGCGCAGTCGCGGTCAGCAGGCCGATGCCAGAGATGTCGCGCAGGTATTCGATCACGGGGTTCTGCCGGCTGATCGCTTCGAGCTGGCGTTCCACCATGACGATGCGATGCTCCAGATCGTGAATCTCGTCGAGCAGTGATTGCAGCGCTGGCCGCAGCATCGTCGGCAGCACTTCATCGTCGAGTGCTTCCGGAATCAGCTTCATCGCCGCAGCGGCTCCGACTGGCAGGACCAATCCGAACTCACGCAGAAAACCACGCAGGGTGTTGATGCGCGCTGTGCGCGTTTCCATCCACGCGCTGCGGCAGCGATGCAAGCCTTGAATCGCCTGATGCTCGGTGGTTTTAACCCGCACCGGCAAAATCTCCGGATTCTTCGCCGCTTCGAGCATCGCCAGGCAATCGGCGCGATCGGTCTTGTTGCGGCGTCGATACGCACAGACGTACGGCACCAGAAGCAGTCGAACGTTGTGACCGATCCGCTCCATCATCCGCGCCCAGTGATGGGCGCCGTCGCAAGCTTCCAGCACGAACGACGCACGCTCGCATGTCGCCAGGTACTCGGAGAACTGCGGCCGATTCAGGCGCAAGTGCCGCCGCACTTTGCCCGCACCATCCGCCTCGGCCACGCTACGGCAAGCGGTCGGCTGAGTTTAGGCGAGATGCACATACTCCCCTGGTGGATCACCTCGAGCTCTTCGAGGCGCAGCAGGGCCTGGTTGCTACTGCCGAGCACGCGCAGCACTTCGGTGCTGGCCGCGCATGAACGCGGGTTTGTGGCCGTCGCCAAGACGCTGCGTGCCGGATCGGCATCCTGGCCTTAAGGCCCCCGGCACCGCATCGAGTTCCCGGGCGATGGGCGCCCGCCGCTTCTCGATCTCAGCGGAAGATCGCCTCGATCTCGAGATCGAGCTCGCGACGGCAGACGTCGCCGTGCAGGATCGTCACGGGCCGTGCGCCGAAATGCCGTGACAGGCGCGCGCGCACGGCGGCCAGGTGCTGCGGATCGCGCAGGTAGAGCTTGAGCACGTCCGGCTGCAGCGACGACTGCGCCTGCGCGGTCAGCGCGGCGACGTTGCACAGCAGCTCGTCGAGCTGCGCCAGCGGTCGGCCGACGTGCAGCGTCTCGTGTCCGACGATGCTGGCGGTGCCGGACACGAACAGCTCGGCGCCGTCGCGCCACTCGAGCAGATTGGCGCGCGAGAAGCTCGGACTCCTCGGGCCGTACTGGCGCGGATACCTGAACGCGCTGACCTGGCGCGGGTTCTCGATCTGCCGGCCGCCGTGCGGGCCGGCGATGAAATAGATCAGCAGGCCGCCGTCGACGGTGCCGATGGCGGTGGCCGCCGGCAGCTCGCGTTCGAAGCCAGATTTCAGCGACAGTGCCTTGTAGCGGCCGAGGCTGAACTGACGGTAGCGCTCGGCGTCGCCCTCGCCCCGCGTGATGCCGGCGATGAAATTCCACACGCGCAGCCAGGCTGGATAGCTGCGGCGCTGCAGGAACGCGTCGATTCGCGCGTAGGCGTCGAACGCCGCGCGGTCCATGCCGGCGAGCTGCGCTTCGGGCAGGCGCAACTGGCCGAACAGCACGGCGCCGTTCTCGGCATAGGCGATGCCGTCGTCGCGGCCGTGGCGCACCGGCAGCGTGCTGCGCCACAGCTCGACGCCATCGCCGGCGAGCACCGGCAGCGCCACGCGGATGCGGCGTGCGTCGTCGTCGCCCGAAGTGTCGCCGTGCTGCACGCAGGCGAGCACGTCGCAGGCCAGTGCGGCGGGTACCGCACCGCGCCGCTCGATCGTGTAAGGACGCGTGACAGCCGTTACCGGCGCGCGGCGTTCCCTGTCATCGCTGATATGTTGCTGCATCGAAATTGGTTCGAATACCGCAAGGCCGCATGCGGTGAAGTTCGCACCCGGTTGCGGCTCCGATGGAGCCGCGATGCCCGTATTGTAGACGCCGACGCTCTCGTTGCCGCGGCCGCCTCGATCCGGCTGCGCCACGGACAAAGCGGCGGACGAGACGGCCGCCGACAATGATGACAAGCCCATTTGAGGAGATGCCCCATGTCCGGCAACCGCCTGTCGCGTGTCGTCGGCCTGCTCGCGCCACTGCCCGCGCCGCTGCGCCGCCGCGCGACCACGCTGCTGTTCAATTCGCAGGTGCGCTTCGCCGGCACCGGCGGCCTGCGCTTCGAGAAACTGACGGCGGACGAGGCGATCGTCGTCGTGCACAACCGGCGCAAGGTGCAGAACCACATCGGCGGCGTGCACGCCGCGGCCATCGCCCTGCTCGCCGAGACCGCGACCGGCGCCGTGTTCGGCATGAACGTGCCGGACGCCGTGCTGCCGCTGCTCAAGAGCATGCACGTCGACTACCTGCAGCGCGCACATGGCGATCTGCGTGCTGTGGCGACGATCAGCGCCGGGCAGCGTCGGCAGCTGCGAAGCGAACCCAGGGGCGATCTCATCGTCGCCGTGGCCGTCACCGACGAGAGCGGCGAAGCGCCGATCGTCGCGACGATGACCTGGGCCTGGGTACCGCAGAAGCGGGAGTGAGTGCGCACGCTCGCTCAGATTTGCCACTCGAGACCTCTGCATAGCTGCAAGGAATTGCTGTTATGCGGGGATTTCAGCTCTCTGTACCGCGCGTCGCTCGACTACCGGGATCGCGACGAGAGCATGAGCGCACCACGCGCACCGCGACAAGCTTTCCAGAGCGGAGTCGAACAGTGTCCTAACCGCTGATTGCCGCGTCCTGGCCATTGGTAGAGAGGCGTCCCACGCGTTCAGCCGGACCTTCCACTCGGAGCCGGAATGCAGCTCTCAGGCCAAAAGAATGTGCATCTTCTAAGCATAGGCCTATAAAAGGCATCGCATAACTGCCGAAAGGAAAGCATGATTTGACGGCGCCGACCGGACTCTGCTTGGCCGTAGGAATCGCATCGCCTACAGTTCCCGGGGCGCCGGCATGCGGCGCGTTTCGTGTTGAACCCAAACGAGGACAGAATGGCTCAGAAAAAGGCAGCAAAGAAGGTCGCCAAGAAGGCAGCGCCCGCGAAGAAAGCAGCGAAAGCGGCTCCGAAACCGATCAAGACGGCGCTCAACAAGTCGAGCCTGATCGCGCATCTGGCCGAGGTCACTGAAGTCGTTGCCAAGGACGTGCGCGCGATTCTGAGCGCGCTCGAAGGTGCGATCGCGAGCTCGGTGAGCAAGAAGGGACCGCAGTCGTTCACCCTGCCGGGAATCGTGAAGATCACGGTCGTCAAGGTCCCGGCCAAGCCGCGCCGCAAGGGCATCAATCCCTTCACGAAGCAAGAGCAGTGGTTCGCCGCCAAGCCGGCTTCGGTGAAGATCAAGGTGCGGCCGCTCAAGAAGCTCAAGAGCTTCACCGCGTAGTTGACGTCTCTATGGTGGCGATCTGTCGAGAGCCTGGACGACGTCCAGGCTCTTCGGCCGGCGGACAGGCAGCCACGATCGGTTCGTGCGAATGCGCCCGCGCGCGTCGTCATCCGCACGCGCGAGAGTCTCGCGCTGGTGCGCCCGGCCGGCGACGCGCTGCAGATGATCCTGCTGCGCTATCCGCAGGAGATCGTGCCGGCCGACGAGTACGCCTTCCCGTCGTCGTCGGCGAAGACCTGGCGCATCAGCCCGAAGGAATTCGACATGGCGCGGCAACTCATCGAATCGATGAGCGATCGCTTCAAGCCGGCGCAGTACAAGGACGAGTTCCGCGAGAAGCTCAGCCGCGCGATCCGCGAGCGGCTGAAACGCAAGAGCGCGAAGATCACGAAGAAAATCGAGGCCGAGCCCGCGCACGAGACGTCCGACAAGGTCGTTGATTTCATGGCGCTGCTGCAGAAGAGCATCAAGAGCAGCCAGCGCACGCCGGCGAAGACGGCACCGAAGCCGGCGGCCAGGCGCGGTGCGCGGCGCGCTTCAGGGAAACGCTGAAGCCGCCGTCGCGAAGCAGGTCTGGAAAAGATGCTTCGCCGCTTCGATCCCGCGATGTCCGCCTGCGCGGGCCATGACGGTATCAGCTGCGGGCGCGATGCGGGTCTGGCGCGGTACGCGCGGCTATGCGGCCCGCCTCACCAGCAGCCGTAACCGCGCAGTGCGTCCCAGAGCAGCTTCAGCGATAGCGTCACGAGAATCACCTGGAACAACCGCGCGAACGCGCGCTCGCTGAGGCGGCCGTTGAGGCGCTTGCCGAGGATCGTGCCGAGAATGACGGCGAGGCACAGCGGCACGAGGCGCTGCGGCGCGGCGAGCGCGGAGAAGCCGACGAAGCCGTAGGCGAGCACGCGCAGGCCGTGGCCGAGCGTCTGCGTCATCGCCAGCGTGCCGATCACCGTTTCCTTGCGCCATTCGGGGCGGAAGAACAGGCGGCCGACGAACAGGCCGGTGGCGCCGACGAACAGGCCGATGCTGCCGTTGAGGAAGCCGGCGATCAGGAACGCCGGTCGCGCCGGCAGCGGCGCGCCGCCGCGCTGCGGCGCCAGCGAGGCGAGGATCAGACCGGCGAGGATCAGTTTCACCGCATTGCCGTCGATGTCGCCGGCGAACGGCGCGACGAGCAGCGTCGCCGGCACGCCGGCGAGCAGGAACCAGCCGGCGGCGCGCCACTCGACGTCGCGCACGTAGGCGATCGTGCGCGAGCTGTTGGAGACGAACTGCACGGCGGCGAACAGCGGCACGGCCTCGGCCGGCGACATGCCGAGCGCGTAGAAGACCCCGATCAGGATGGTGCCGCCGCCGAGGCCGGCGGCGCCGGACAGCGAGGCGGTGAGGAAGCCGACGGCGACGATCGCCAGGTCGAGTGCCGTCATCGGCCCGGGCGCCGCATCGGCGCGGCTATTGCTGTGGCCGCCGCCCGCGGACGCCGTCGATCGGCCGGTCGCCGTCGGCCTGCACGCGGCGCCAGGTCAGATAGCTCTTCAGTTCCGCGAGCGTGACCCTGCCGTTGCTGTCGGTGTCGACGTCCTCGAACTGGACGTCCTTCAGCGGCAGGTTCGCGAATTCGGCCGGCGTCAACTGTTCGTCATGGTCGGCGTCGGCGGCGTCGAAGCCGTTGCGGATCTGATCGTCCATCGGCGATGGCCTGTCGTGCGAGCAGGCCGCCAGCAGCGCGCCGGTCGCGCAGAGCATCATGAGCAAAGGGAATCGCATGGCCGTGCATTGTGCCGCATCCGCGGCGCGGCGGCGGGCTTCTTGAAGTTTCGATACAAAAATAAGATGCCGTCTTCTTCGCCGCTCGGCGCATGGAGATAAGCTCCCGTGCCGATGATGGCCCTCTTCAGTTTCGTGGTGGCGCTGACCGTGCACGTGTCGCCCGCAGCGACCGTGAGCACCTTTTTGGAGATGCCGCTGGAGCTGCTGCCGCAGGAGAGGCTCGCGACGTCCGTGTCCGAACGGTCGCTGTCATTATCACCGCCGCAGCCCGTCAAAAACGCGGCGCTGCCAGAGAGCATCAAGAAAAAGCGGCTGATCGCCGTAGAGCTGGGCGGCTTCGCGATCCTGTTCGCCGGCGTGTTGCGCACGCGGCGGCGGCTCTGACGCGGCGGCTTACGGCGTGCCGAGCGGCGGATGGCGCGCCTCGAGGGCGTGCAGCGCGGCAGCAGCTGCGCGTCGCCGGCCACGCGCTCGCGGAACCAGGACAGCGCGCGGCCTTCCTCGCCGGCGCGCCAGGCCAGATGCAGGATCGCCGGCGCGCGCGGCGCCTCGACCTCGCGCACGACCAGCGTGCCGTCGGTGCGGTGCGGGGCGATCATGTACTCGGGCAAAAAGCCGATGCCGAGGCCGGTGAGCTGCGCCGACAGCTTGGCGGACAGGCTCGGCACGATCAGCGTGTCCTGGCCGTCGAGGATGCCGCTGGAGCGCGGCGCCAGCTTGCGCGACGAATCGGCGGCGGCCACAGCGCGGTAGGCGACGATCTGCTCGAAGTTCAGCGGCTCCGGCGCGTCGGCGAGCGGATGGTGGCGCGCGACCGCGAACTCGAACGGCACCGAGCACCAGCGCCTACGGGCCAGGCCATAGCCCTGCGGCATCTCGCCGGTCGCGTCGAGCGACAGGTCGGTGCGCCGGTCGATCAGCGCGTCCCAGGCGCCACCGAAGGTCTCGCGCGTCAGGCGGATGCGCGTGCCGCTGCGCAGGCCGTCGAATTCGGCGATCAGCGGAAAGACCAGCTCGATCGGCATGATCTCGTCGACCGCCAGCGTCAGCTTCGTCTCCCAGCCGTGGCTGACGCGCTTGACGGTGTTTTCGAGGCTTTCGGCGCGGCGCAGCAGCTCGCGTCCGCGCTCGACCAGCGCCTGCCCCGCCTCGGTCAGCCGGGCGCGCTTGCCGCTGCGGTCGAACAGATGCACGCCCAGATCCGATTCGAGTTTCTGCACGGTGTACGTCACCGCCGACGGCACGCGGTGCAGGGCCTCGGCGGCCTTGGCGAAGCTGCCCTGCTGGTCGATCGCGTCGAGCGTCTCCAGGGCGTCGAGAGTCAAGCGCATGTTCAGCAGCCCTGAAAGACCTCGTCGAAACATTCCGATTTGCGGCGTTGCGCGGCCGTCCTATTTTGCGCCTGATCCGCATTCGGCGCGCCGCGCGTTTCCCCCAAGGCGCGCTGCGGGAACATGCCATGCCACATGGCCGAGCCCGCCCCCTGATCGCCGGCCGCCGCTTCGTTGTGAGATCCGATAACAAAGAATTATTCTTCTTCCGCCGCCATGCCGCCGCCGACGGCGCGCGCATCGCGAAGGGGCCAGCCACACGGGGAACGCAAGAGACGCTGCCGCGCAGCGTCGTCGTGCCAGCCAGCCCGCCGACACGCACGAGGGAGCTGCACGATGAAGCCTTTGACGACCGGCGCCGCTGACACTGACGTCCGCGTTTGCCGACACGCCGTCCGATGCGGACGTCGAAACCCATACCGACACCTCGACGGCGCGCGAGGCGGAGGACGCCCTGCCGACCGTCATCGTCGCCGCCGAGAAGAGCGGCCGCTCGGTGATGGACACGGCGACCAGCGCCGTCGTGCTCGACGAAAAGGACATCGAAAAACGCGGCCTGCAATCGTCCAACGATGTGCTCGCCAACACGCCGAACGTGGTCTACCTCGGCACCGGCAACGCCGCGCCGTCGATCCGCGGCGTCGACAGCTCCGGCGCCTCCAAGGGCACGGACGCCTTCATCGCCGGCAGCCGTCCGCGCATCAACACGCAGCTCGACGGCCGGCCGCTGAGCTACTACGAGATCGTCGGCGCCGACACCGGCTTGTGGGACATCGAACAGGTCGAGGTGCTGCGCGGCGCACAGAGTACCTTGCAGGGCCGCAACGCGATCGCCGGCACCATCGCGATGAAAACCGCCGATCCGAAGTTCGCCTACGAAGGCGCCGCGCGCGTCGGCGGCGGTGACTACGATCAGCACCGGGCCTCCGGTATGCTGACCGGCCCCATCGGCGACGGCGGGCTCGCGTTCCGTCTCTCCGCCGACTACTGGCGGCGCGAGAGCGCCAACAAGGGTTACGAAGCTTTCCCGTCGGTCGAAGATCCCGGCGCGTTCGAGTATCTGAACCTGCGCGGCAAGATGCTGTTCGAGCCGGCGTCCATTCCGGGCTGGCGCGCGCTCGTCACCCTCAATCATTCCGACTACCAGGGACCGCAGGCCGAAGGCGTGCTGCGGCCGTTCGGCGAGCGCCAGGCTTCGACGGCGCAGATGCCGACGTTCGAGCCGAAATCGTCGAGCGCGATCGTCGATACCAGCTACGACATCAGCGACGCGCTGCGCTTCGAGGGCACGGCGACGGGCACCAGGATTCACTTCGACCGCCGCGCGCCGGCCGGCGGCGGCGTCGCCTACGTCGATGGCCCCGAGTACACCGTCGAGCCGCGCCTGCGCTTCGGCGGCGATGGCCGGCTCTCCGGCGTGGCCGGCCTCTACCTGTTCGCGGGCGATCACGATGAAATGCTCAACTACCTCGCGGTGCAGAACTACGACGATCACGTGCGCACCGCCGCCGTCTTCGGCGAGGCGACGGTGCCGCTCGGCGGCAGCCCGTTCGACCTCGTCGCCGGCGCGCGCTACGAGCAGGAAAAGCACGAGCGCCTGGGCGGCGGCGTCGCCTCTTCCGGCTACGCCTTCACCGTCGCGCTCGACAAAACCTACAAGGCGTTTCTGCCCAAGCTCGTGCTGGCCTGGCACGTCGATCACGACGACACGCTCGGCTTCACGATCTCGCGCGGCTACAACGGCGGTGGCGCCGGCGCCTCGATCTATACGTCGTACGCGACCAACTACGAGTACGACCCCGAATACGTCTGGACCTACGAGCTGTACAGCCGCCACGAACTGCTCGATGGCCGCCTGCGCGTGACCGCCAACGCCTACTACTCGGACTACAAGGATTACCAGCTCACCTACGACCTCACGCCGACCAATACCACCGACTACGCCTACGTCGTCGACAATGCCGGCAAGGTCGAGACCTGGGGCGCCGAGGCCGGCGCGACCTGGCTCGTGGTACGCGGGCTCGATGCCTTCCTCAACCTCGGCACACAGAAGACCGATATCAGCAAATATCCCGATTCCGGCTATCAGGGGCACGAACTGCCCAATGCCGCGAAGCTGACCGGCGCCGCCGGCGTCGATTGGACCCATGACGGCTGGGAGGCCGGCCTCAACGCGCGCTATGCCGGCTCGTACTATTCCGACGTCGCCAACCTGCCACGCGGCCGCGTCGGCCGGTACTGGATCGCCAATGCCCAGCTCGGCTACCGCTATCAGGCCACCCGCCTTTACGGCAGCGTGCGCAACCTGTTCGATTCCGACAAACCGCTCAGCGTCTCCTCCGGCTCGACCGCGAGCTCGGACATCGCCTACCTGCCGCAGCCGCGCACGTACTGGGTCGGTCTCGAGCTGCGCTGGTGAGCCTCAGCTGAAGTCGGCGGCGACGTGGATCGAGAAATCCGGTGACGATTCGGTGATGAGATCTTCCTGGAGGCCGAGCCAGGTCGACACGCCGGGCGCCGCGCGCCAGCGCAAGCCGAACGCAAGCTGGCCGCCCGGCCGCGACAGCGCGGCGAGAGCGGAGCCGCCGTACAGCGGAGCGTGCGCGTAGAACTGCAGGCCGGCGTCCAGCGTCCGCGTCAGCGCGCGGCCGAGCGAAGCCCAGCCGAACGGAATGACGGTTTTCTGCTGGTCCCTCAGCGGGCCGTCGGTCCGCGCGGCGGCGACGCCCGCCGCCAGCGCGCCGCTCCAGCCGCCGCCGCCGAACGCGTACGGCTGCTCGTACCACAGCGCGCCGCCGAAGCCGCCGCCAAGGAAGCGGCCGTCGTCGCCGGTCGGCAGCTGCAGCATCGCGCGCAGGCAGCCGCCGCCGTCGTCGCAGCGCGCGGCGGACAGGCGCGCGTCGCCGAGGCGGCTGTCGCCGCCGTCGATGTCGAACACGGTCCGGCCGCCGCGCACGTAGCGGTAGTGATAGACGTTGCGCGCTTCTAGCTCGCGACTGCCGTTCGGCAGGCCGAACCGGTCGTGCCAGTGCTCGATCGGGCTGTCGAGCGTGCCGCCGCCGGTGATCAGCAGGGGCAGCTCGGCACCGAACAGCCAGTGGCCGAGACGGACGCGGCCGGCGAGGCCGATGCGCAGCGATTCGCCGTCGAGCAGCAGCGATTCCTCGCGGTTCTGGTCGGCGACGTATTCATTGGTCCAGTCGATCGTGATGCGGCCGCCGGTGCCGGCGCCGTCGGCCTGCGGCGTCGGCAGCGGCGCGAAGCGCGCGAGCGTGGCCTGATTGAAGGTGCCGAACACGAAGGGCTGCGCCTCGTCCGCGAACGCGGCGGGCGCCGCGGCGAGGGCGAGCAGGGCGGCGAGCAGGCTCGGACGGGCGGGCGTCGGCATCGACGGTTCCGGGGAGGGAAAGGCGGGGTGGCGACGATTGTGCCCGCCAGCGGAGTCTTGGGGAAATATGGGCTGGCACGGGGCTGGAGCGGCCCGGAAAAGCCTCGAAACTGCTAGCATCGGCGCCCGTTTTCCGCTTCCCCGGCAGGTCGTGTCATGCGCGTCGTCACCGAAAACACC
Source organism: Solimonas sp. (assembly GCA_047605265.1). Taxonomy (GTDB): domain Bacteria; phylum Pseudomonadota; class Gammaproteobacteria; order Nevskiales; family Nevskiaceae; genus Solimonas. The sequence goes on along the minus strand of JASGFY010000074.1, from coordinate 1,107 downwards.
CGTATCCAGTCGATCCGCCCGGTCTCCACGCCGGCGGAAATCCAGGCCGAACTGCCGGCCAGCGAGCGCGCCGCGCAGACGACGTTCGACGCGCGCCGCGAAATCCAGGACGTGCTGTACGGCCGCGACGACCGCCTGCTGGTGATCGTCGGCCCGTGCTCGATCCACGATCCGAAGGCCGCCCTCGAATACGCCGAGCGCCTGAAAAACCTGCGCGCGCAGCTCGGCAAGCACCTGCTGATCGTCATGCGCGTGTACTTCGAGAAGCCGCGTACCACGGTCGGCTGGAAGGGCCTGATCAACGATCCGGACCTCAACGACGGCTACGACATCAACAAGGGCCTGCGCGTCGGCCGCGAGCTGCTGCGGCAGCTCAACGACATGGGCATCCCGGCCGGCGTCGAATATCTCGACATCCTCACGCCGCAATACCTGACCGACCTCGTCGCCTGGGGCGCGATCGGCGCGCGCACGACCGAATCGCAGCTGCACCGCGAGCTGGCGTCGGCGCTGTCCTGCCCGGTCGGTTTCAAGAACGGCACCGAAGGTTCGGTGAAGGTCGCCGTCGACGCCGTACTGTCGGCCAGGCATCCGCACCGCTTCCTGTCGCTGACCGCGCAGGGCCAGGTCGGCATCTTCGAGACGACCGGCAACGAGCACTGCCACATCATCCTGCGCGGCGGCAGCGCCGGCACGAACTACGACGCGAAATCGGTCGACGCCGCCTGCGCGGCGCTGACCAAGGCCGGCCTGCGTCCGCAGGTGATGATCGACTTCAGCCACGCCAATTCGAGCAAGCAGCACAAGCGGCAGATCGTCGTCGGCCATGACGTCGGCCACCAGATCGCCGGTGGCGACGGGCGCATCATCGGCGTGATGATCGAGTCGCACCTGGTCGAGGGCCGCCAGGACATCGGCCCGGCCATGTGCTACGGCCAGTCGATCACCGACGCCTGCATCCACTGGGACGACACCGCCGAACTGCTGCGCCACCTCGCCAACAGCGTCGAGCAGCGCAGGCTGCGTCACGCGCGCTCGGCCTGAGCGGCCACGTGAAGTGAGAGAGCCGGGCCATGCCCGGCTTTTTCGTGTGCGGGGGGGGGGGGG
>JASGFY010000073.1:0-14147 GCA_047605265.1 Solimonas sp. | reverse complement strand
GGCGCATCGGCCGGCGGTGCGGACGCTGGCGGCGGGTCGGCCGGCGCGGCGAGCAGCGCGGCCGGCGACAGCAAAAGGCAGGCAGTCATGAAGGCGCGGATCAGCATGCGCCATTATCCCACGGACGCGCCGTCGCGGTGGCCATCGCCCCGTCATCGGGGCGCGACGGGCGCGAGCCGCTCGCCTCGCGCCCGCCCGATGCGCGGCGCCGCGTCCCGTACAATCGCCGGACCTCCTCCAGCCGGTCCGGCCGTGCCGTGACGCGGCGTCGTTCCCGACCATGCACCCACTCGTCTTCGATACCGATCTGCTGATCACGGTCCTGCAGATCATCGCCATCGACATCCTGCTCGGCGGCGACAACGCGGTGGTCATCGCGCTGGCCTGCCGCAAGCTCGATCCGCGGCTGCGCAACCAGGGCATCTTCTGGGGTGTGTTCGGCGCGATCGTGCTGCGCGTGCTGCTGGTGTTCTTCGCGCTCGAGCTGCTGGCGCTGCCGTGGCTGCGCATCGCCGGCAGCCTGCTGCTGCTGTGGATCGGCATCAAGCTGCTGCGGCCGCAGCACGATGCGCAGACCGACATCCCGGCGAGCGCCAATCTGCTCGGCGCGGTGCGCACGATCATCGTCGCCGACGCGTTGATGAGCCTCGACAACGTCGTGGCGATCGCCGGCGCCGCCGACGGCCACATCGGCCTGGTCGCCATCGGCATCCTGATCAGCGTGCCGATCATCGTCTGGGGCAGCAAGCTGGTGCTGCGGCTGATGGACCGTTTCCCGATCGTCATCGCCTTCGGCGCGGCGCTGCTCGGCTGGATCGCCGGCGGCATGTGGCTCGACGACCGCGCCGCCGTCGCGCATCTCGGCGCGCCGCCGTCGTGGATGCACTGGCCGGCCGCGCTGGCCGGCGCCATCCTCGTCGTCGCCGTCGGCCGCTGGCTTGCCCGGCGCGATGCCGCGCGCAGCGGCGCGACGCATGACGGCCGTCGGGGCTAACTCCAAGGTGTTATAGGCCGCGCCCCGCCGGCGCGGTAAAAATTCCGCGTCGATCTCCCGCATCAGCAGAACCGACGGAGGAGCCTTGGGGAGACGCACGCGCGCCGCGACGGACGGCACGCGGCCAGCCGGCCTTGCCGGTTCCCGACAGCCCTGCCCGCCTGATTCACGTCCCGCGACGATGTCGCGCGCGTCTGCGCGTGCAGACGCGACGTGCGCAACGGCAGCTTGCACAGCACCACAGAACACGATGCACGATGAGGAGTGAGGCGATGTCGATACGACGGATAACAGCACTGAAGGGCCTGCTCGCGCTGCTCGGCGTGCTCGCCGGACTGGGCTACGGCCTGCCGGCCACGGCAGCCGATGCGGCGGTGACGAAGATCGAGCTGTGGCCGGATGCGGCGCTGGCCGGCAGCCCGGTGCGCGGCCCCGAACGTGTCGGCCGCGACGGCAAGGGCGTCGGTGCGTACGCCAACATCAGCCGCCCGCGCATCGAAATCTACCGTCCGGCCAAGCCGAACGGCACGGCGGTGCTGATCGACGGCGGCGGCGGTTACTTCCGCATCCAGATCGGCAACGAAAGCATCCCGACCGCGCAGTGGCTGCAGCAGCTCGGCGTCACCGCCGTCGTCCTCTACTACCGCCTGCCGGTCGATGGCTGGCCGCCGGCCGCGACCTTCGCCGACGGCCAGCGTGCGATGCGCATCCTGCGTGCGCGCGCCGGCGAGTTCGGCATCAACCCGCAGCAGATCGGCGTCATCGGCATGTCGGCCGGCGGCAATCTGGCGGCCATTACCGCAACACGCTACGCCGACCCGTTCTACGAGCCGGTCGATGCCATCGATCAAGTTTCGGCGCGCCCCGACTTCGCCGGCCTGATCTACCCGGTGATCTCGCTGCAGGCGCCGCTCGATACCACGCGCAGCAAGCGTGAACTCTCGACGCAGAAGGACGCCGTGCAGGCCTACTCCGCCGAACTGCACGTCACGCACGACACGCCGCCGACGTTTCTCGCGCAGGCCGCCGACGACCCGATCGCCAACATCGGCCACAGCCTCGTGATGTTCAACGCGCTCAAGGCCGCGTCGGTGCCGGTCGAGATGCACGTGTTCGAGAACGGCGGCCACGGCTGGGGCCTCGGCACGCCGGGCACGCAGGTGGCGCAGTGGCCGCGCCTGTTCGCGACCTGGGCGCGCAGCCACGGCTTCATGGCCGGCCAGGGCTACGGCACAACGTTCTTCGTCAAGCCAGCCGCCGGCGACAAAGCCGCACCGGAACGCGTGCGCGAAGACGACTGAACGCCGCCACTCGAATCACTGACCGAGAATTCCGATGATCCCTTTCCGCAAGACCGCACTGGCCGCGGCGATCGGCGGCACGCTGCTCGCGTGCGCCCTGCCCGCCAGCGCCGGGGACGATGCGTCGAACGCCACGCTGCTGAAGCTGATCCGGCAGCAGGCCGAACAGATCCGGCAGCTCGAAGCGCGCCTCGCCGCCGTCGAGGCGCAGAAGCGCGCGGCGCCGGACAGCAACGCCGCCGCACCGGCCGCGCCCGAGGATGCCGTCGCCGCACAGCAGGCAACGACCCGGGCGCAGGTCGATGCCGCCGTCGCCGATTCGCAACAGAGTCAGCTCGACGCGCTGCAGGCCCAGGTCGCGCAGCTTGCCGCCGGCGGCGGCGCGGACAGCGGCAACGTGCGCTGGACCGACGGCGGCCCCGAATTCCGCAGCGCCGACGGCTTCTTCACCTTCCATCCGCGCGGCCGCGTGCTGCTCGACTTCTCGCACACCGACGGCTCGGTCTACGACGCGCGCAACATCAGCGGCACCGAAGGCCGCGATCTGCGTCTCGGCGGCGAAGGCTCGATCGGCGCGCTCAGCTACAAGATCGACGTCGACTTCTCCGACCAGCTGACGTCGGTCAAGGACGCGTGGATCGAGTACGACGCGAAGATCCTCGGCATTCCCGCCGAATTCACGCTCGGCAACCAGCTCAAGGATCGCAGCATCGACGGTACCGGCACGCTGTCGCGCCAGCCGTTCATGGAACGCAACGCGGTCGCCTCGGTGGGTTCGGGCGTCAACGGTTACTACGGCCTCGGCGGCTTCGTGAAGTTCTACGGCGACAGCTGGCATCTCGGCGCCAGCATCACCGGCGACGATCTCGACAACGAAGGCACCGACAGCGACTCGATCATGTACGCGGTGCGCGCGCACTGGAACCCGATCAAGGGCGCGCAGGGCTTCGTGCACGTCGGCAGCTGGTACTGGTACGAGAAGCTCGCCAGCGACGTCACGACGATCAACAACGCGCCGCGCATCGGCCAGGACTTCAACGACGACCTGCGCGTCTCGGCAAGCTCGATCGCCAGCCCGACGCAGGACGAGGCCTGGGGCTACGAACTCGGCGGCGTCTGGCGCAGCTTCTGGGCGTTCGGCGAATACACCAAGCGCACGATCGACTCGGCGACCACCGACGTCAGCGACCGCATCGCGACCTCAATCGAAACCGGCTGGCTGATCACCGGCGAGAAGCCGGGCTTCTCGCGCCGCTCCGGCGTCTGGGCCGGCACCAAGGTGCTGAGTCCGGTGACGTCCGGCGGCTGGGGCGGCTGGGAACTCGTGACGCGCTTCGACCGCTACGACTTCCGCGATCTGTCCAAGGGCGGCGACAGCCGCAGCAGCACGGTCGGCGTCAACTGGTATCTCAACGACTGGTCGCGCCTGATGTTCGATTACGTCGACTGGAACACCGACAACCGCGTCGGCAGCTACCAGGGGCCGGATGGCGGCAAATCGATCGGCGTGCGCGCGCAGGTCGTCTGGTAAGCGAGGGCGGAGAACGACATGAACAAGATCCACACCCGCACGCGACCGTTGTCGCGCCTGCTGCCGGCCGCCGCGGTCGCCGCCCTGTGCCTCGGCCTGCAGGGCTGCATCGATCGCGACACGCCGGTCAGCAGCGGCGGCAGCAGCAGCGACGACTCGACCACCTGCAGCAACCTGCCGTCGTCGACGACGAGCTACAAGGGCGGCGACGCGCTCGGCGAAGAACTCACCGTCTCGCTGAATCCGTCGACGCTCGCCTACACCATCACCGTCGACGCCAGCCTGCAGCGCACGGCCGCCACCGAGCTCAGCGGCACGCTGACGCAGGTCGACGGCTGTACGTACTCGAGCAGCGAGAACGGCGCGGTGTTCACCGTCGGCAGCGGCGGTGTCCTCCAGGGCGGCATCGCCACCGTCAGCGGCAGCAGCTTCACACCGCTGCTGGCGTTCTCGAGCACCTACAGCAACGCCGACACGCCGACCGTGTTCAGCGACGTTGCGGCCATCTACAACACGATCGGCGTGCAGAACGACGGCACGAGCGATACCTCGTACGGCGGCTCCGGCCGCCTGCGCAGCGCCGGCACGTTCCAGCTCTGCATCGACGACTCGGCCGACGGCGGCTTCATCACCTACGATTCCAGCTGCACCGACACCGCCAAGGGCTACATCACCTGGAACAGCGACCGCAGCGCCTTCGACCTTTACACGACCTCGTCGACCGCGACGACCGGCGGCACGCTCACCGGCTCGATGGTGATCGGCCTCGTCGACAGCACGTACGTGCCGCTGCAGCTGGTGCGCGAATCGACGAGCAGCGTCGGCATGCGCCTGTACGCGGCGCAAAGCTCGCTCACCTCCGGCACCGCCGACGGCGATTACGTGACGATCGACAGCAGCGGCAGCAACGCCGAGGCGACGTGGTCGGGCACCAGCTTCACGCACGGCAGCAGCACCGCGACGCTGAGCTACGACTCGCCGGTCGCCGGCGTCGTGGCGGCCAGCGGCACGCTCGCCGGCTACCTGATCTACAGCAGCGGCATCTACGGCTTCGTGCCGTCGTCGTCGAGCAGCGGCGCGGCCTTCGAGCTGGGCCTCATCGACTGATGACGCCGCACGGACGCGCGGCGGCACGCGCGGTGGCCCCGGCGCCGCGCGTCCGCCCGTCCTGCGCTTGCCATCACCACGGCCGCTGCGACAAGGTAGGGCCCTCATCCTGCCGCCGCCCGCCATGAAGATCGTCATCGCCGACGACCATCCGCTGTTCCGCTCCGCGATCGCGCACGCGATGCGCGAGTTCACCGCCGACAGCGCGCCGGTCGAGGCGTCCAGCCTGCGCACGCTGGAAGACGCGGTGCGCACGCACGCCGATCTCGATCTGGTGCTGCTCGACCTGCACATGCCGGGCGCACGCGGCTTCTCGTCGCTGGTGTTCCTGCGCAGCGAGCGGCCGGAAGTGCCGGTCGTCGTCATTTCGTCGAACGAACATCCGCGCACGATCCGCCGCGCGCAGCAGTTCGGCGCCGCCGGTTTCATTCCCAAGTCGGCGCCGATCGAGCGCATGCACGAGGCCGTGCGCGCCGTGCTCGATGGCGGCGTCTGGTTCCCGCCGCTAACCGCCGAGAAAAGCGACGACGACGCGCGGCTCGCCGCCAGGCTCGCGCAACTGACGCCACAGCAGGTGCGCGTCCTGATGTGCCTCGCCGACGGCCTGCTCAACAAGCAGATCGCCTACGAGCTCGGCCTCGCCGAGAACACCGTGAAAGTCCACGTCACCGCGATCCTGCGCAAGCTCGACTGCCACAGCCGCACGCAGGCCGCGCTGCTCGTGCGGGCGCTGGAACCGGACCCGCCGCCGGAGCGCGCGGGCCTGGTGGAGACGCCGGACGAGGCATAGGCGGGCACCCGCCGGGCTCGCCGAAAAAACGGATCCGTCATGCCCGCGCCGGCGGGCCTGACGGATTGCAGTGCGGCGTGAACGCCAACGCGCCAAGGATGTCCTGCACAGGTCCGTCATTGCGAGGAGGCCGAAGGCCGACGACGCCATCCGGCCCCAGGGCCCGATTGGGCAGTGGAAGACGATTTCGCCCTGTGCGGAACTTCCCTAAGCACGCATCGCCAGCACACGCGTGAGCAGCGCGCGCAGCGCCGCGGGCCGCAGCGGCCGCATCAGCACGGCGTGTCCGGCTTCGCGCAGGGCGGCTGCCGCCTGCCGGTCGCCGACGATGACGATCGCCGGCGTCGCATCAGCGAGCCGCGCATGCAAGGCCGCGATGCGCGACGCCGGGTGCGCGGCATCGCCGCTGCCGTCGATCAGCAGAAGATCGGAACGGGCGCCGTCGGCCACCAGCGCATCGTCACTCACCGCAACATTCACCACGCAGCCCCAGCTTGCGAGCAGCGCGCGCAAGGTCTCGCCCTCCGCTGCGTCGCCGCCGATGCACGCAAGGCGCAGACCGGCGAGCGGCGAGCTGTCGTCGCGCAGTACCGCAGGCGGCGGCTCCACTTCCGGGGCCAGCTGCCCGCGCGGCACCGTCACCGAAAACACGCTGCCGCGGCCCGGCCAGGAACGCAGGCCGATCGCGTGGCCGAGCAGACGCGCGACGCGTTCGACGATCGCCAGGCCGAGGCCGGCGCCGCGCTCGGCGACATTGCGCCCGGTGTCGAGGCGGCGGAATTCCTCGAAGATCGCCACACGCTGCGTGTCCGGAATGCCGACACCGGTATCCCAAACCTCGATGCGCACGCCATCGCCCGCACGACGACAGCCGAGCACGATGCGGCCACCCGGCGTGTAGCGGATCGCGTTCGACAGGAAGTTCTGCACGATGCGCCGCAGCAGATCGGCGTCGCTGTCGACGACCGCTCGTGTCGCCACGTAGTCGAAGCGCAGGCCGCGCGCCTGTGCGAGCACCGTGAACTCGCGGGCGAGCGCGCCGAGCACGTCGTCGAGACGCAGATGACGACGCCGCACTTCGAGCTTGCCGGCTTCGAGGCGCGAAATATCGAGCAGGCCGTTGAGGATCGCATCCTGCGCCGATAGCGCGCCTTCGACGCTGTCGATGAGCTGCCTTTGTTCGGCATCGTCGCGACCGCGCAGCGCCGAGACGAACATGCGCGCCGCGTTCAGCGGCTGCAGCAGATCGTGCACGGCCGCGGCGACGAAGCGGGTCTTGTAGAGATTGGCGCGCTCGGCCTCGCTTTTGGCGAGCTTCAGGTCGTGCGTGCGCTCGTCGATGCGCCGTTCGAGCGTGCCGGCCAGCGTGCGCAGATCGCGCGCGGCGTTCTTGTACTGCGTGATGTCGGCGTAGCTGGTGACGAAGCCGCCGTCCGGCAGCGGATTGCCGCGGATCTCCAGCACCGTGCCGTCCGGCCGCTCGCGCTCGTGCATGTAGGGCGTGCCGGCGCGCAGATGTTCGAGGCGGCGGCGGATCGCCTCATCGTAATTGCCGCTGCCGTCCCCGAGCAGGCCGCGCCGCGCGTTGTAGCGGAACAGATCCTCGATCGGCCGGCCGACCTGGATCAGCTCGGCCGGGTAGCGGAAGATTTCGACATAGCGCCGGTTCCACGCGATCAGACGCAGCTCCGCGTCGACGATGCTGACGCCCTGCGGCAGATGTTCGAGGCTGGTGCTCTGGCCGAGCGCCGCGCGGCGCGCCGCCTCGACGACGCTGTCCTGCGCGGTGCGCAGCGCGGCGGCATGCTGCTTGACCATCTGTTCGAGCTCCTCGCGGCTGCGCCGGCGCAGCCGCGCGAGACGCACGCGGCCCTGCACGAACAGGGCGAGGAACAGCAGCGCGAGCCACGCACCGGCGGCGGCCAGCGACGCGACGCGGCCGGCGGCCAGCGCTGCCGCCGGATCGCGCAGCAGGTGCAGCGTCCAGCCCTCGCCAGGCAGCGCCAGCGTCTGCCAGACCGCTTCGCTGCGCTGGCCGTGCCGCGAAGGATCGCCAAACTGCACGCGGCGGCCGTCGGCACCGAGCGGGGTCTGCGTGCCCAGCGGCAGCAGTTGCAGCCGCTGGCCGGCGTACTGGCGCGTGCGGGCAATCTCCGCCTGTTCGGCGGCGACCAGCGGGCGCAGTTCGTGGAAGCGCCAGGCCGCGCGATTGGCGAGGATGACGACGCCATGTTCGTCGCTGACCAGTACGGTGTCGCGGCTCGCCGCCCACTGCGCCTCGATCTCCTGCAGTTCGAGCTTGATGACGACGACGCCGAGCAGGCCACCGCTGTCGTCGCGAATCGCTTCGGACAGGAAGTAGCCGGGCACGTTGGTCGTTGCGCCGACGCCGTAGAAGCGGGCGCTGCCGTGTTCGACGGCACGCTGGAAATACGGACGGAACGCGTAGTCGTGGCCGACGTTGCTCGCCGGCAAGCGCCAGTTGCTCGCGGCGACGCTGAAGCCATGGCGGTCGATCAGGGTCAGCGTCGACGACTGCGTGACGCCGTTGACCTCTTCGAGCCGGCGGTTCAACCGCGCCCGCGCGCTTGCGTCGAGCGGCTGCGTCAGCGCCGCGCGCAGGTCCGGATCGAGGGCGAGGACGGCCGGCAGCGTGCGGTAGCGATCGATGTAGCGCTGCAGGGCTGCGGCGTAGAGCCCGAGCTGCTCATGCGCATCGGCGCCTTCCTGGTGCAAGGCGCGCCGCGTCACCATGCTGCCGGCCAGCCACGCCAGCAGCACGGTGCCGCCGACCAGCAGCAGCGCAATGACGAGCACCGACCGATAGCGCACTGCCCGCATGCGCGCCCGCCACCGTTTCATTCGCCTTGCTGTCCCCACGACGACATTCTAGAAGAGTAGGCTCAGGACAAAGGCACTTGCGCAGCGCATAGTGCAAAGGTGTTATTGGCAGACCGGCATCGCGCTGACATGCTGGTCCCCTGCCTGAAAAAATGCGCGGAGGAGCGCACGCGACATGAGCTCGAAAGCCTCACGTTTCTACCTGTGGGTGCTGGCGGCGATCATTGCCGGCGGCCTGCTTGGCCACTTCGCGCCGGATTTCGCGGTGCAGCTCAAGCCGCTCGGCGATGGCTTCATCGCGTTGATCAAGATGCTGATCGCGCCGGTGATCTTCCTGACCGTCGTGCTCGGCGTCGCCGGCGTCGCCGACGTCAAGAAGGTCGGCCGCGTCGGCGCCAAGGCCATTGGCTACTTCGAGGTCGTGTCGAGCTTTGCGCTCGTCATCGGCCTGATCGTGGTCAACACGCTGAAGCCGGGTGCCGGCTTCAACGTCGACCCGGCGACGCTGGATGCCGAAGCCGTCGCCAAGTACGCGCAGGCCGCGCACGAGCAGAGCACCGTCGGCTTCCTGCTGCACATCATTCCCAAAACCTTCGTCGATGCGTTCACCGGCAGCGGCGACCTGCTGCAGGTGCTGCTGCTGGCGCTGCTGTTCGGCTTCGCGCTGATGCATGTCGGCGACAGGGCCAAGCCCGTCATCAGTCTGCTCGAGTCGCTGTCGCAGGCGTTCTTCCGCATGATTTCGATGGTGATGAAGCTCGCGCCGATCGGCGCCGGCGGCGCGATGGCCTTCACCATCGGCAAGTACGGCATCGACAGCCTCGGCCCGCTGCTGAAGCTGATGGGCAGCTTCTACCTGACGTGCGCGCTGTTCGTGCTCGTCGTGCTCGGCCTCATCGCCCGCTTCACCGGCTTCTCGATCCTCAAGTTCCTGCGCTACATCCGCGAGGAACTGCTGCTGGTGCTCGGCACCTCGTCGTCGGAATCGGCGCTGGTGCCGCTGATGCAGAAGCTCGAAAAACTCGGCTGCCCGAAGGCGGTCGTCGGCCTCGTCGTGCCGAGCGGTTATTCGTTCAACCTCGACGGCACCAACATCTATCTGACGATGGCGGCGATCTTCGTCGCGCAGGCGCTGAACGTCGACCTGACGCTGACGCAGGAAATCACCCTGCTGGCAGTGGCGATGCTGACGTCGAAGGGCGCGTCCGGCGTCACCGGTGCCGGCTTCATCACGCTGGCGGCGACGCTGGCCGTCGTGCCGTCGGTGCCGGTCGCCGGCCTCGCGCTGATTCTCGGCATCGACCGCTTCATGAGTGAGGCGCGCGCGATCACCAACATCATCGGCAACGGCGTCGCGACCATCGTCGTGTCGCGCTGGGAAAAGGAGCTCGACGTCGGGCACCTGCGCCGCGAGCTGGATTCGCCGTCGAGCAGCGATCCGGCGACGGATGTCGCCTACGGCGCCGGCCATTGAATCCGTGCCGTCATCGCGAGGGACCGAAGGCGACCCCGCAATCCAGTACCCGGCCGGATCAGGCGTTCACGTCTCGATCGTACGGCGTCGCTGGATTGCTTCGTCGCTGCGCGCCTCGCAATGACGGGTTCCCGCTGGCCGCTAGTGCTCCGTGATCCGCGAATGATGCCTGGTATCACGCATACCGACGTAGACCGCCAGCGAGATCGCGATGCACGCGGTGACGTACCAGTAGAAACCGGCCTCGTAGTGCGCGTATTCCTTGAACCAGACAGCGATCATCTCGGCGGTGCCGCCGAAGATCGCGACGGTCAGCGCGTACGGCAGGCCGACGCCGAGTGCGCGGATCTCCGACGGGAACAGCTCGGCCTTCACCACCGCGTTGATCGAGGTGTAGCCGCTGACGATCAGCAGCGCGGCCATGATCAGCCAGAACGCGCCCTGGACATCGTGCACCCGTTTCAGCTCGCTGAGGATCGGCACAGTGAAGATCGTGCCGAGCACGCCGAAGGCGATCAGCAGCGGACGCCGGCCAATGCGGTCGGACAGCGCGCCGATCAGCGGCTGCAGCAGCATGTAGACGAACAGCGTCGCCGCCGATACCAGCGTCGAATCGGTCTTGCTCATGCCGGCGCTGTTGACGAGGTATTTCTGCATGTACGTGGTGTAGGTGTAGAACGCCAGCGTGCCGCCCATGGTCAGGCCGACGACGGTGGCGATCTCCTTCGGATAACGCAGCAGCTCGCGCGTCAGGCCGCGCTCGCGCACGACGGCGCGCCGGGCGAACGATTCGGTTTCGGCCATGTGCCGGCGCAGGAACAGCGCGGTGATCGCCAGCAGCGCGCCGATCGCGAACGGAATGCGCCAGCCCCAGGCTTCGAGCTGTTCGGCGCTCAGCAGCACGAACTGCAGCAACAGCAGCACGCCGATGGCGATGAGCTGTCCGGCGATCAGCGTCACGTACTGGAAGCTCGAGTAGAAACCGCGATGTTCGCGCGTCGCCATCTCGGACAGATACGTGGCCGAGGTGCCGTACTCACCGCCGAGCGACAGGCCCTGCACGAGCCGTGCGACGAGCAGCAGCAGCGGCGCGGCGACGCCGATCTGCGCGTAGGTCGGCGTACAGGCGATGGCCAGCGAGCCGGCGCACATCATCGTCACCGACAGCAGCAGCGCCGCCTTGCGGCCGTGGCGGTCGGCGTACCAGCCCATCAGCCAGCCGCCGAGCGGCCGCATCAGGAAACCGACGGCGAAGATCGCCGCGGTGTTCAGCAACTGCGCGGTCGGACTGCCGGCCGGAAAAAACGATCTGGCGAAGTACAGCGAGAACGCCGAATAGACGTACCAGTCGTACCACTCGACGAGATTGCCGGCCGAGCCGCTGAAGATCGAACGGACGCGTCCGGCGACCGTGTCCGGCTGTGCGATAACCGCACCATTATCGGAAGACATGCGTTCTCCCATGGCTGTGCTTCCTCCCTATAATCCGCCCTCCCCCGACCCAGGATCTGTCGCGGCGGCGGCCCCTCCCTGCACGGACAACGTTACCGCAGCGACCATCGAAACACATGCGCGACCTCAAAGCCCTCCGCCAAGCCGCCCTCGACTACCACGAATTTCCGGTACCCGGAAAACTCGCGGTCACGCCGACCAAGCAGATGACCAACCAGAGCGACCTCGCCCTGGCGTACTCGCCCGGCGTCGCCGCCGCCTGCGAGGAGATCGTCGCCGATCCGGTCAACGCCTTCCGCTACACCGCGCGCGGCAACCTCGTCGCCGTCATCAGCAACGGCACCGCCGTGCTCGGCCTCGGCGCCATCGGCCCGCTCGCCGCCAAGCCGGTGATGGAAGGCAAGGCCGTGCTGTTCAAGAAGTTCGCCGGCATCGACGTGTTCGACATCGAAGTCGACCAGCGCGATCCGGACAAGCTGATCGAGATCATCGCCGCGCTCGAACCGACGTTCGGCGGCATCAATCTCGAAGACATCAAGGCGCCGGAGTGTTTCACCATCGAGCGCGAGCTGCGCAAGCGCATGAAGATTCCGGTCTTCCACGACGACCAGCACGGCACCGCGATCATCGTCGGCGCCGCCGTGACCAACGGCCTCCAGGTCGTCGGCAAGAAGATCGACGAAGTGAAGCTCGTCGTCAGCGGCGCCGGCGCCGCGGCGCTGGCCTGCGTCGAACTGCTCGTCGACCTCGGCCTGCCGAAGCAGAACATCTGGTTGACCGACCTCGCCGGCGTGGTCTACGAGGGCCGCACCGAGCTGATGGACCCGGACAAGGCGCAGTACGCGCAGAAGACCGGCGCGCGCACGCTCTCCGACGTGATCGCCGGTGCCGACGTCTTCCTCGGCCTTTCCGCCGGCGGCGTGCTCAAGCCGGAGATGGCCACGCAGATGGCCGCCAGACCACTGATCCTCGCGCTCGCCAACCCGACGCCGGAGATCAAGCCGGAACAGGTCAAGGCCGTGCGCGACGACGCGATCATCGCCACCGGCCGCACCGATTATCCGAACCAGGTCAACAACGTCCTCTGCTTTCCGTTCATCTTCCGCGGCGCGCTCGACGTCGGCGCGACGACGATCACGCGCAGCATGGAGATCGCCGTCGTGCAGGCGATCGCCGAACTGGCGCGCCAGGAACAGAGCGACGTCGTCGCCCAGGCCTACGGCATCGAGGATCTGTCGTTCGGCCCCGAATACATCATCCCCAAGCCCTTCGATCCGCGCCTGATCGTGCAGATCGCGCCGGCCGTGGCCAAGGCGGCGATGGACGCCGGCGTCGCGTCGCGACCGATCGAGGACTTCGACGCGTACAAGCAGAAGCTGCAGCAGTTCGTCTACCACAGCGGCACGCTGATGAAGCCGATCTTCGCCGCCGCGCGCAAGCTGGCGCCGGAGAAGAGCCGCATCATCTACGCCGAGGGCGAAGAAGAACGCGTGCTGCGCGCCGTGCAGATCGCCGTCGACGAAAAGCTCGCGCGGCCGATCCTCGTCGGCCGCCCGTCGGTCATCGAAACGCGCATCAGGCAGTTCGGCCTGCGCCTCAAGGCCGGCGAGCATTACGAAGTCGTCAATCCCGAGCACGACCCGCGCTATCGGGAATACTGGCAGAGCTACCACGAGCTGATGCAGCGCCGCGGCATCACCGAACAGTACGCCAAGCTCGAAATGCGCCGCCGCACGACGCTGATCGCCTCCATGCTGCTGAAGAAGGGCGAAGGCGCCGGCATGATCTGCGGCACGATCTCCACGACCGGCCGCCATCTTCACTACATCGACCAGGTCATCGGCCGCCGCGCCGGCGTCTGCACCTACGGCGCGATGAACGCGGTGATCCTGCCTGATCGCCAGATCTTCCTTGTCGACACCCACGTCAACCTCGACCCGAGCGCCGAACAGCTCGCCGAGATCACGATCATGGCCGCCGACGAAATCCGCCGCTTCGGCATCGCGCCGAAAGCCGCGCTGGTCTCGCACTCCAACTTCGGCAGCTCCGACGCACCGTCGGCGCAGAAGATGCGCGAGGCGCTCGAACTGCTGCGCGCGCGCGCGCCGGATCTCGAAGTCGACGGCGAAATGCACGGCGACTGCGCGCTCGACGAAGACATGCGCAAGGCCATCCTGCCGTCGACGACGCTGCACGGCGACGCCAACCTGCTGGTGCTGCCGAACCTCGACGCCGCCAACATCGCCTACAACCTGCTGAAGACCGCCGCCGGCAACAACGTCGCCATCGGCCCGATCCTGCTCGGCGCCGCCGCTCCGGTGCACATCCTCACGCCATCCACCACGGTGCGCCGCATCGTCAACATGACGGCGCTCACCGTGCTGGAAGCCAACGCGACGAAATAAACGCCGACGCGCCGGGAGATGTCGCCGGTTCCGGCCGGAGAGCCCCCGCCATTCGTCATTGCGAGAAGCGTAGCGACGAAGCAATCCAGCCCTGCGCTCAGCCTTCGGGCGCTCGGCGTTGGCGGAGCCGTGCTCCGCCTCAGCCCGCTCTGTCGAGCGGGAGGATGACTTGCCACGCCACGTCCGGCCCTCAGGCACAGCCTTCGGGCGCTCGGCGTTGGCGGAGCCGTGCTCCGCCTCAGCCCGCTCTGT
>JASGFY010000072.1:0-14207 GCA_047605265.1 Solimonas sp. | reverse complement strand
CGGCATCGCCGCGCGCGGCGACGCCGGCGTCGCGCTGACGCGGCTCGACGGCGGCCGCTTCCTGATGGGCGCGGAAGACGCGGACGGCTTTCCCGCCGACGGCGAGGGTCCGATTCGCGAGATCGAGCTCGATGCCTTCGACATCGCGATCGGCGCGGTCAGCAACGACGAGTTCGGCCGCTTCGTCGCGGCCACCGGCTACGTCACCGAGGCCGAGCGCTACGGCTGGTCGTTCGTCTTCGCCGGCCATCTGCCGCCGGCGCTGTGCGGCCTGCGCGTGGCCGGCACGCCGTGGTGGTGCCGCGTCGACGGCGCCTGCTGGCGGCGGCCGGAAGGGCCGCACAGCGACATCGCCGCGCGCGGCGACCATCCGGTGGTGCACGTGTCCTGGAACGATGCGCAGGCGTTCTGTCGGTGGTCGGGCCTGCGCCTGCCGACCGAGGCCGAGTGGGAGTACGCCGCGCGCGGCGGCCTCGTGCGGCAGCGCTTCCCGTGGGGCGACGAGCTGACGCCGCAGGGGCGGCATCTGTGCAACGTCTGGCAGGGCGATTTCCCCGCGCACGACCGCGCCGACGACGGCTACGCCGGCACCGCGCCGGTGCGGGCCTTTGCGCCGAACGGCTACGGCCTGCACGGCGTCGTCGGCAATGTCTGGGAATGGTGCGAGGACTGGTTCTCGGCCAGCGCGCACGCCCGCGCCGGCGCGCCGCGGCGCAACCCGCGCGGTCCGGCGCACGGCGAGGCCCGCGTGATCAAGGGCGGCTCCTTCCTCTGCCACGCCTCGTACTGCAACCGCTACCGCGTCGCCGCGCGTTCGTCGAACGCGCCGGACAGTTCCACCTCGCACATGGGCTTCCGCTGCGCGCGCGGCCCGGCTGCGCAAAGCACGTAAACCATGGCCTCCGTCCAGATTCGCGAGCTGCACAAATCCTTCGGTACGACGCCGGTGATCCGCGGCGTCTCGGTCGACATCGCCGACGGCGAGTTCGTCGTGCTGGTCGGGCCGTCCGGCTGCGGCAAGTCGACGCTGCTGCGGGCGATCGCCGGGCTCGAGGACGTCGACGGCGGCGAGATCCGCATCGGCGGGCGTCGCGTCAACGAGCTGCCACCGAAGGCGCGCGACATCGCCATGGTGTTCCAGAGCTACGCGTTGTATCCGCAGATGACGGTGGCGCAGAACATGGCGTTCGCGCTGACGCTGGCTGGGGTCGACAAGGCCGGGATCGCGCGCAAGGTCGCCGACGCGGCGGCGATCCTCGGCCTCGACGCGCTGTTGCAGCGCTATCCGCGCGAGCTGTCCGGCGGCCAGCGCCAGCGCGTGGCGATGGGGCGTGCCATCGTGCGCTCGCCACAGGTCTTTTTGTTCGACGAGCCGCTGTCCAATCTCGACGCCAAGCTGCGCGGCCGCATGCGCATCGAGATCAAGGAACTGCACCAGCGCTTGCGCACGACGATGATCTACGTGACCCACGACCAGATCGAGGCGATGACGCTGGCCGACCAGATCGTCGTGATGCGCGACGGCGTCGTCGAGCAGGCCGGTGCGCCGCTCGACCTCTACGACCGCCCGGCCAATCTGTTCGTCGCCGAATTCATCGGTGCGCCGGCGATGAACCTGCTGCGCGGGCGCGCCGCCGGCGGCGTGCTGAGCACGCCCGAGGGCTTGCACCTGCCGCTGCCGTCGCCGCCGCCCGACGGCGAGTTCGTCTGGGGCATCCGACCGGAGCACTGGACGATCGGCCATCGCGATCGTGATCGCGATGGCCTGCCGGCCCGGGTCGTCGTCGTCGAGCACACCGGCGCCGAGACGCACGTGGTGGCGCGCATCGGCGACCGCGAGGTGATCTGCCTGCTGCGCGATCGCAGCGCGATCGCGCCCGGCGCGCACGTCCGGCTGCTGCCGGATATCGCCAAGGCGCACCTGTTCGACGCGGCGACGCAGCGGCGCGTCGCCTGCGCGTAGCGCGCGCCGGCGCCGCTGGCGATTCCTTGCCCGCACGGCGTCAAACCCGGACAATACGCCCCCCTTTTTGTCCGCCCCCGGTGCTTCATGCCGACTCGTTTCGAACTCGCCAACGCCATTCGCGCGCTGGCGATGGATGCCGTCCAGAAAGCCAACATTGGCCATCCGGGCATGCCGATGGGCATGGCCGACATCGCCGAGGTGCTGTGGAACGACTTTCTGTCGCACAACCCGGCGAATCCGAAATGGGTCAACCGCGACCGCTTCGTCGTCTCCAACGGTCACGGCTCGATGCTGCTGTACGCACTGCTGCATCTCACCGGCTACGACCTGCCGCTCGACGAGCTGAAGAATTTCCGCCAGCTCAAGAGCAAGACGCCGGGCCATCCGGAGAGTTTCGTGACGCCGGGCGTCGAGACCACGACCGGCCCGCTCGGCCAGGGCCTCGCCAACGCCGTCGGCATGGCGATCGCCGAGGCCGTGCTCGCCGCGCGCTACAACCGCGACGGCCTGAATCTCGTCGACCATTACACCTACGTCTTCACCGGCGACGGCTGCCTGATGGAAGGCATCTCGCACGAAGCCGGCTCGCTGGCCGGCACGCTGGGCCTCGGCAAGCTGATCGCGCTGTACGACGACAACGACATCTCGATCGACGGCTCCGTCGGCGCCTGGTTCGGCGACGACACGCCGGCGCGCTTCGAGGCCTACGGCTGGCAGGTCGTGCGCAACGTCGACGGCCACAATCCGAACGAGGTGAAGAAGGCGCTCGAAACCGCGCGCGCCGAAACCGCCAGGCCGACGCTGATCTGCTGCAAGACGCTGATCGGCTTCGGCTCGCCGAACAAGCAGGGCAAGGAATCCTCGCACGGCGCGCCGCTTGGCGAGGCCGAAGTCGCGCTGACCCGCGAGAAGCTCGGCTGGCCGTATCCGCCGTTCGAGATTCCGGCCGACATCCGCAGCGGCTGGGACGCGCAGCGC
The DNA here is from genome assembly GCA_047605265.1 of Solimonas sp. Classification (GTDB taxonomy): domain Bacteria; phylum Pseudomonadota; class Gammaproteobacteria; order Nevskiales; family Nevskiaceae; genus Solimonas. Next base: position 11,263 of record JASGFY010000072.1, on the reverse strand, counting down.
CAAGGTGCCGCGCGCGAGGCCGCGTGGAACGCGCTGTTCAAGGACTACGCCGCGAAGTTCCCGGCCGAGGCCGCCGAGTTCGAGCGCCGCCTGCGCGGTGAGCTGCCGGCCGACTGGGCGCAGACCATCGGCGCCGCGCTCGCTGACGCGGCGAAGGCCGACAAGCCGAACGCCACGCGCAAGGCCAGCAAGGCCGTGCTCGACGCCATCGCCGCCAGGCTGCCGGAGCTGATCGGCGGCTCGGCCGACCTTTCCGAATCGAACGGCACTGATTTCAAGGGCCACGTCGCCCTGCGCCACGGCAAGCTCTCTGGCAACTACATCAACTACGGCGTGCGCGAATTCGCGATGGCGGCCGCGATGAACGGCATGGCGCTGCATGGCGGCCTGATTCCGTTCGGCGGCACCTTCCTCGTGTTCTCCGACTACGCGCGCAACGCGATCCGCATGGCGGCGCTGATGAAGCAGCGCTCGATCTTCGTGCTCACGCACGACTCGATCGGCCTCGGCGAAGACGGCCCGACGCACCAGCCGGTCGAGCACGTGTCGTCGCTGCGCCTGATCCCCAACGTCCACGTCTGGCGCCCGGCCGACGCCTTCGAGACGGCCGTGGCCTGGAAGGCCGCGATCGAGCGCGCGAATGGCCCGACGGCGCTGGCGCTGACGCGGCAGAACGTCGACGCGCAGCCGCGCGGCGAGCAGCAGCTGGATGCCGCGCGCGGCGGCTACATTCTCTGGGAGCCGAAGGCGGCGCCGGAAGCGCTGATCATCGCCACCGGCTCGGAAGTGCAGCTGGCGGTGAAGGCCGCCGCGCTGCTCGCCGACAAGGGCCGCGCCGTGCGCGTGGTGTCGATGCCCTGCGCCGAAATGTTCGCGCAGCAGGACGCCGGCTACCGCGACACCGTGCTGCCGCCGGAGCTGCGCAAGCGCCTGGCGGTCGAAGCCGGCGTGACGAATTACTGGCGCGCTTTCGTCGGCCTCGACGGCGACGTGCTCGGCCTCGACACCTTCGGCGAATCGGCGCCGGCCGCCGCGGTGTTCAAGCACTTCGGCTTCACGGTCGAGAACGTGGTCGAGCGAACCGAAAAGCTGCTGGCGCGATAACCGTTTAAAATGGGCGCCCCTTCGCGGGGCGTCTTCGTTTCCAGGCCGTGGACTTCGCCACGGCACGAATCCGGGGCGGTAGGCCGCTCCACTTCTTTCAACCCGAGGAAGCAGAATATGGCAGTCAAGGTAGGCATCAACGGCTTCGGCCGCATCGGTCGCAACGTACTGCGCGCGGCGGTGCAGAACTTCAAGGACATCGAGATCGTCGGCATCAACGACCTGCTCGAGCCCGATTACCTCGCCTACATGCTGAAGTACGACTCCGTGCACGGCCACTTCAAGGGCGAGATCGCCGTCGAAGGCGGCGCGCTGCTGGTCAACGGCAAGAAGATCCGTCTGACGCAGGAACGCGATCCGGCCAACCTGAAGTGGAGCGATGTCGGCGCCGACGTCGTCATCGAATCGACCGGCCTGTTCCTCGACAAGGGCACTGCGCAGAAGCACCTCGACGCCGGCGCCAAGAAGGTCATCATCTCGGCGCCGTCGAAGGACGACACGCCGATGTTCGTGTTCGGCGTGAACTGCAAGACCTACGCCGGCCAGCCGATCATCTCCAACGCCTCGTGCACGACGAACTGTCTCGCGCCGCTGGCTAAGGTGCTGCACGACAAATGGGGCATCAAGCGCGGCCTGATGACCACGGTGCACGCGACGACCGCGACGCAGAAGACCGTCGACGGCCCTTCAGCCAAGGATTGGCGCGGCGGCCGCGGCATCCTCGAGAACATCATTCCGTCGTCGACCGGCGCGGCCAAGGCCGTCGGCGTCGTCATCCCGTCGCTGAACAAGAAACTGACCGGCATGAGCTTCCGCGTGCCGACCTCGGACGTCTCGGTCGTCGACCTGACGGCGGAGCTGGAAAAGCCGGCTTCGTACGACGAGATCAAGGCCGAGTTCAAAGCGCAGTCGGAAGGCGCGCTGAAGGGCATCCTCGGCTACACCGAGGATGCCGTCGTCGCCACCGACTTCCGCGGCGACGCGCGCACCTCGATCTTCGACGCCAGCGCCGGCATCGCGCTCGACCCGACCTTCGTCAAGCTCGTCAGCTGGTACGACAACGAGTGGGGCTACTCGAACAAGTGCCTGGAAATGGCGCGCGTGGTGGCTGGCAAGTAAGACTTGCGAAGAAGGGCGGCCGAGAGGCCGCCCTTCTTGTTTCTCCGCGTCGGGTTCCAATCGCGCCGCTGCCGATCGGCCAAGATTTCATTAACCGCTCCCTGAATTTCACAAAGGAAGAACGCCATGTCCGTCCTTCGCATGTCCGACCTCGATCTCGCCGGCAAGCGCGTGCTGATCCGCCAGGATCTCAACGTGCCGGTCGCCAACGGCAAGATCACTTCCGACGCGCGCCTGCGCGCCTCGCTGCCGACGCTGGAGCTGGCGCTCGAAAAAGGCGCGTCGGTGCTCGTCGTCTCGCATCTCGGCCGCCCGAAGGCCGGCAAGCTCGATCCCGATGCCTCGCTGACGCTGGTTGCCGGCTGGTTGTCGGCCGCGCTCGGACGCACCGTACCGCTGGTGTCGAACTGGATAGCCGGCGTTGAACTCGAACCGGGCCAGATCTCGCTTGGCGAGAACACGCGTTTTCTCAAGGGCGAGAAGGACGACAGCGAAGAACTCTCGCGCAAGATGGCGGCGCTCTGCGATGTCTACGTGATGGACGCGTTCGGCACCGCGCACCGCGCCGAGGCGTCGACGCATGGCGTCGCGAAGTTCGCGCCGGTGGCCTGCGCCGGACCGCTGCTCGCCGCCGAACTCGAAGCGCTCGGCAAGGCGCTGGCGCAGCCCAGGCGCCCGCTCGCCGTCATCGTCGGCGGCAGCAAGGTCTCGACCAAGCTCGATCTGCTCAACAACCTTGCCGACAAGGCCGACCAGCTGATCATCGGTGGCGGCATCGCCAACACCTTCCTCGCCGCGGCCGGCTATCCGGTCGGCAAGTCGCTGTACGAGAAGGACATGATCGACACGGCGAAGCAGATCCAGGCGAAGATCCAAGCCCGCGGCGGCAGCATCCCCTTGCCGGAAGACGTCGTCGTCGCCACCGAGTTCTCGGCGCAGGCGCGCGCCGTCGTGCGCGCGATCGACGAAGTCGAGGCCGACGAGATGATTCTCGACATCGGCCCCAAGGCGCGCGCCCGACTCGCCGCGCAACTGAAGAACGCCGGCACCGTCGTCTGGAACGGCCCGGTCGGTGTGTTCGAGTACGACGCCTTTGCCGGCGGCACGCAGGCGCTGGCCGAGGCGATCGCGCAGAGCGACGCGTTCTCGCTGGCCGGCGGCGGTGACACGCTCGCGGCGATCGACAAGTTTCACGTCGCCGACAAGATCGGCTACATCTCGACCGGCGGCGGCGCGTTCCTCGAATTCCTCGAAGGCAAGACGCTGCCGGCGGTGGCGATGCTGGAGTCGCGCGCCAGGGGCTGATCGGCGCTGTCTGCAAGGGCCGCGCGGCGCCGGTGCGCCGCGCGGCCTTTTTGTTTGCGTACACTAATCCCACCGAGTTTCCGCTTCGCGCAGCGCACGCCATGACCCGCACGATCGTCAAAGCCGCCTGTCCGCATGATTGCCCCGACACCTGCGCGATGCGGGTGACGGTCGAGGACGGTCGCGCGGTGAAGGTGCAGGGCGATCCCGATCATCCGACGACGCGCGGCGCGCTGTGCACGAAGGTGGCGCGCTACCCGGAGCGCACGTATCACGCCGAGCGGCTGCTGTATCCCCTGAAGCGAATCGGTCCCAAGGGCAGCGGGCAGTTCGTGCGCGTCGGCTGGGACGAAACGCTGGACGACATCGCCACGCGGCTGAAGGCCATCGCCGCGCGCGATCCCGAAGCGATCGTGCCGTACAGCTACGCCGGCACGATGGGCCTCGTGCAGGGCGAGAGCATGGCGATGCGCTTCTTCAACCGGCTCGGCGCCTCGCGTCTCGACCGCACGATCTGCGCGAGCGCCGGTGCCGCCGCGCTGCGCGCGATCTACGGCCGCAGCGTCGGCATGCACCTGCCGTTCTTCGCCGAAGCCAGGCTCATCCTCATCTGGGGCAGCAACAGCATCGCCTCGAACCTGCATTTCTGGAGCATCGCGCAGCAGGCGAAACGCGACGGTGCGAAGCTGGTCTGCATCGATCCGCGCCGGACCGAGACCGCCGACAAATGCCATCAGCACATCGCGCTCTTGCCCGGCACCGACGGCGCGCTGGCGCTCGGCCTCATGCACGAGCTGATCGTCAACGGCTGGCTCGATCAGGACTACCTCGATCGCCACACCGACGGTTGGGACGAACTGCGCGAACGCGCGCTGCGATGGCCGTCGCAGCGTGTCGCCGAAACCTGCGGGATCGGCGCCGATGTCGTGCGCGAGCTGGCGCGCGACTACGCGACACTGACACCGGCGGCGATCCGCGTGAACTATGGCATGCAGCGCGTGCGCGGCGGCGGCAGCGCCGTGCGCCTGATCGCCGCGCTGCCGTGCCTGATCGGCGCCTGGCGGCATCGCGCCGGCGGCCTACTGCTGTCGTCGTCGGGCTGGCACCCGGTCGACACGATGGCGCTCGAACGTCCGGACCTGCTCGGCGCGCGCAATCCGCGCACGATCAACATGAGCACGATCGGCGCCGATCTGCTGCGTGAAGCCTCGGCGGAATTCGGCCCGAAGATCGAGGCGCTGATCGTCTACAACAGCAATCCGGTCGCGGTGGCGCCGCAGTCGCGCGAGGTCGTCGCCGGCTTTGCGCGCGAGGACCTGTTCACCGTCGTGCTCGAGCATTTCCAGACCGACACCGCCGACCACGCCGACTACGTGCTGCCGGCGACGACGCAGCTCGAGCACTTCGACGTGCACAAGAGCTACGGCCACACCTACGCGCTGATCAACCATCCGGCGATCGCGCCGCTCGGCGAATCGCGGCCGAACACGGAAATTTTTCGCGGCCTCGCCGCGCGCCTGGGTTTCGACGAGCCGTGCTTCGCCGAGAGCGACGAGGCGATCGGCCGCCGTGCGTTCGGCCGCAGGTTCGACTTCGAGGCGCTGAGCCGCGACGGCTGGCTGCAGCACCCGGTCGCCGACGCGCCGTTCGCGAACGGCGGTTTCTTCGCGAAGGGCGGCCGCGCGCAGTTCGCGCCCGCCGGGCTCGGTGTCGCCGATTTCGTCGCGCCGTACGAATCGCGGCAGTCGGCGCCGGCGCTCGCGGCGCGCTATCCGCTGGCGATGATCTCGCCGCCGGCGCGCCATTTCCTCAACTCCACGTTCGTCAACGTGCGCAGCCTGCGCAGCATCGAGGGCGAGCCGCTGATCGAGCTGCATCCCGATGACGCCGCGACGCGCGCCATCGCCGACGGCACGCGCGTGCGCGTGTGGAACGATCGCGGTAGCTACGTCTGCAAGGTGCACGTCAGCGACCGCGCGCGGCCCGGCGTCGTCGTCGGCCTCGGCGTCTGGTGGCGCAAGCTCGGGCCGGAAGGCACCAACGTCAACGAGCTGACGAGCCAGCGCCTGACCGACATCGGCCGCGCGCCGACGTTCTACGACTGTCTGGTCGAGGTGGCGGCGGCCTGAACGCGGATCTTGATTGGCGTTCCGCCGACACCATCTGCAAAGTGGCGCGCGTACACTGCGCGCGGTATTGCCAACCGGGAGTTCGCCATGCGTCATCTGATCCGCCTGATGCTGCTGTCGGCCGTCACGCTGCTGTCGGCCTGTGGTTACAACTCGCTGCAGAGCCAGGACGAGCAGATCAAGGCCTCGTGGGCCGAGGTGCTGAACCAGTACCAGCGCCGCGCCGATCTGGTGCCGAATCTCGTCAACACCGTGAAGGGCTATGCGCAGCACGAGGAACAGGTGCTGACCGAGGTGACGAATGCGCGCGCCAAGGTCGGACAGGTGACGGTCGACAACGACAGCTTCAATGATGAAGCCAAGCTCAAGCAGTTCGCCGCCGCGCAGGGCGAGCTGAGTTCGGCGCTGTCGCGTCTGCTGGTCGTCTCCGAGAGCTATCCGGACTTGAAGGCCGACAGCCTGTTCCGCGATCTGCAGGCGCAGCTCGAAGGCACCGAGAACCGCATCACCGTCGCGCGCAACCGTTACATCCAGGCGGTGCAGCAGTACAACACGACGGTGCGCTCGTTCCCGACGAACCTGACGGCGAAGATCTTCGGCCTGCAGGTCAAGCCGAGCTTCACCGTCGAGAACGAGAAGGCGATCTCGGAAGCGCCGAAGGTCGATTTCGGCGGCGGCAAGTAAGCGATGCTGCTTCACCTCTTGGTTCCCTGTCCCCCGGAACGGGGGAGAGGGTCAGGGTGGGGGCGCGCGCTCGTGGCCACCCACCTCGCCCCAACCCTCTCCCGCCGCTGGCGCGGGTGGAGAGGAAGTTTCCTGTTGCTGCTGTTTGCGAGCCTTGCGGCGCTCGCTGACGTGCCGGTGCCGGCGCTGACGGCGCGCGTCACCGACCAGACCGGCACGCTCGACGCATCGCAGCGCGCCGCGCTCGAAAGCAAACTCGCGGCGTTCGAGCAGGCCAAGGGCAGCCAGATCGCGCTCCTGATCGTGCCGACCACCGAGCCGGAGACGATCGAGCAGTATTCGATCCGCGTCGCCGAGCAGTGGAAGCTCGGCCGCAAGGGCGTCGACGACGGCCTGCTGATTCTCGTCGCGCGCAACGACCGCGCGCTGCGCATTGAGGTCGGTTACGGCCTCGAAGGCGCCGTGCCGGACGCGATTGCCAATCGCGTGATCGACGAGATCATCGTGCCGAAGTTCCGCAGTGGTGATTACTACGGCGGCCTCGACGCCGGCGTCGACCAGCTGATCAAGGTCATCGACGGCGAGCCGCTGCCGGCGCCGCCGCAGCGCAGTGCCGCGCAGCGCGGCGGCAAGCTCGAATCGCTGCTCCCGGTGCTGTTCCTGGCGCTGATCGCCGCGCAGCTCCTGCGCCGCGTGTTCGGGCAGGGGCTCGGTTCGCTGCTCGCCGGCGGCGCGGTGTTCGGCCTGGTCTGGCTGTTGTCGGGCCTGCTCGCGGTCGCGGCGCTCTTCGGCCTGGCGGCCTTCGTGCTGACCCTGTTCGGTGCCGCTCTGCCGTTCGGCGGCGGGGGCTGGAGCTCGCGCGGCGGCGGTTTCGGCGGCGGGTGGGGCGGTGGCGGTTTCGGCGGCGGTGGCGGCGGCTTCGGCGGCGGCGGCGCATCGGGGAGATGGTGAGATGGGCCTGAAACGTCTCTGGCTGCACGGATCGATGCCGCCGTGGCGCGTCCGCGCGATATTTCCGCCATCGACGCGCGCGGCGATCGAGGCCGCCGTGCGGGCCTGCGAGTCGCGCCATCCCGGCGAGATCCGCTTCGCCGTCGAAGCGGCCCTGCCGCTGTCGCGGCTGTGGGCCGGCGTGACGCCGCGGCGGCGCGCCGCGGAGCTTTTCGCGCAGCTGCGCGTCTGGGACACCGAGCACAACAACGGCGTGCTGATCTACGTGCTGCTCGCCGAGCGTGGCGTCGAGATCGTCGCCGACCGCGGCGTCGGCGATGCACGCGTGCCGCCGGCCGAATGGCAGACCTGCTGTCGGCTGATCGAAGATCATTTCCGCGCCGGCCGCTACGAGCAGGGCGCGGTGGCCGGCGTCGAAGCGGTCGCCGCCGTGCTCGCGAAGTATCCGCCGGCCCGCCCGGACGTCGGCAACGAGCTGCCCGACGCCCCGGTCTTTTTGTAGACGGTTCGCGCAGGCCCTACACTGGCAGTCTTTTGGCTGCCGGGTTTTCCGATGCATCGACTCGCCACCGCCGGCGTTCTCGTCCGCGGCCCCGCGCGCAAGCGCGAGGGCGGGCCGCGATGAACACGCGCGCGCCGCGCAGCGAGCTCGAAAGCTGGCTGCACGAGATTGATGTCGCGCCGCTCGCCGACGACGGCGACGCCGAGGGCGCGCAGCGCCTCCTGTACCTGCTCGACCACGAGTGCGGCATGCCGGGCGCCGCGCAGCTGCAGGCCATCAGCGTGCGGCGGCGTAGCGACGGCGGCTACAGCGGCGCGCAGGCGCAGCCCAAGGCCGCGCACAGCCACGCGCGCCACGTCAGCGAGCTCGATCGGCGCCTGCTGCAGTTCATCGACCGTCAGCAGCGCCAGCCGGGTCCGCCGTGGCAGCTGCAGGGCGCGTGGGGCGCCGAGATGCTGGACAAGCTGGTCGCTGGCGGGCGCTGCCACTGGCACAGCGAACAGACGCCGGCGCTGAGCCGCGGCGCGCCGCGCGCCGGCGAGTTCCGCTGGCGGCTCGGCGACGACGGGCGCAGCCACCTGCAGCTCGACGTCGAGGGCGCGGTGGCCGTGCTGCCGTTCGAGCCGCCGTGGTACGTCGACCTGCGCAAGGCGCTCGCCGGGCCGGTCGACAGCGGCGTGCCGGACCGGCTGGCGTCGCAGCTGCTGACGGCCAAGCCGGCGGCGCCGGACGAACTTGCCAGGCTTGCCGAGCGCTGGTCGGCCGTGCTCGGCGAGCACGCGCTCGTCGTGCCGCCGCCGCCGTCGGTGCATTTCCGCCGGCGCCGCGACGTGCAGCCGGTGCCGGTGCTGGCGCTGCGCCAGACCTGGCTGCCGCAGTCCTGGGCGCGCGAGGAGACCATCGACGCCGCCTCGCTGTCCTTCGATTACGGCGGCCTGCGCTGCGCGCCGGACACGCCGGTGGCGCCGCTGGTGCGCGTCGTCGACGGCCACGTCACGCAGATCGAGCGCCAGCCGGCGCGCGAGCAGGCGCTGATGGCGCGCCTGCGCCAGACGCGGCTCGAGCCGGTGCGCGACTACTACCGCAACGCCACCGGCCTGCTCGCGCCGCCGCCGAGCGTCGGGCGCGCCGGCTGGGTCGACTTCCTCGCCGCCGAGGCGCCGAAGCTGCGCGCCGAGGGCTGGCGCCTGGAGATCGATCCGGACTTCCCGTGGCGCCTGCACGAGCCGGACGACGGCGACTGGCGCCTGCGCGTGGATACGCATGGCGAGACCGGCGACTGGTTCGACATCGGTTTGCAGATCGTCATCGACGGCCGCGAGACGCCGCTGCTGCCGTTGCTGGTCGCACTGCTGCGGCAGGCCGGCGACAAGCTGTCGCCGGCCAGGCTGCAGGCGATGGCCGACGACGCGCCGCTGATCGCGCGCGACGAAGCCGGTCGCCTGATCCGCCTGCCGGCCGGCCGGGTCAAGCCGATCCTCGCGACGCTGATCGAGCTCTACGAGGACGCGCCGCTGCGCGACGACGGCACGCTGCGCCTGCCGCGCTGGGCCGGCGCGCTGCTCGACGGCCTCGGCCGCGATGCCGCGCTGCGCGACACGTCCCCGTCCGCGCCTTCGACGCCGCAGCCGGTCGAAGCGCCGGCCGGTCTGCAGGCCGAGCTGCGCCACTACCAGCGCGACGGCCTCGCCTGGCTGCAATGGCTGCGCGCGCGCGGCTTCGGCGGTGTGCTCGCCGACGACATGGGGCTCGGCAAGACGCTGCAGACGCTCGCCCACATCCTGCTCGAGAAAGAGCAGGGCCGGCTCGACAGGCCCGTGCTCGTCGTCGCGCCGACCAGCCTGGTCTTCAACTGGCGCCGCGAGGCGGCGCGCTTCGCGCCCAAACTGCGCGTGCTCGTGCTGCACGGTCACGAGCGTCGCCGGCGCTTCAGCGCGATGGCGCACGTCGACATCGTGCTGACGACCTACGCGCTGCTGCCGCGCGATCTCGAAGCGCTGAGGCGGCAGGCCTGGCACCTGCTGATCCTCGACGAGGCGCAGAACATCAAGAACCCGCGCTCGAAGGCGGCGGCCAGCGTCGCGCAGCTCGACGCGCGGCATCGCCTGTGCCTGTCCGGCACGCCGTTGGAGAATCATCTCGGCGAGCTGTGGTCGCTGTTTCACTTCCTGATGCCCGGCTATCTCGGCGACGATCCGTCGTTCCGCCGCCGCTTCCGCGCGCCGATCGAAAAGCACGACGACGCCGGCGTGCGCGCGCAGCTGGCGCGCCGCGTCGGGCCGTTCCTGCTGCGGCGCACGAAGAACGAAGTCGCCAGGGAACTGCCGCCGCGCACCGAGATCATCCGCAGCGTCGCGCTCGAAGGCGCGCAGCGCGATCTCTACGAGACCGTGCGCGCGGCGATGCAGGACGAGCTGCAGGCGGAGATCGAACGGCGCGGCCTGGCGCAGTCGCGCATCGCCCTGCTCGCGGCGCTGCTCAAGCTGCGCCAGATCTGCTGCGATCCGCGCCTGCTCAAGCGCGGCGAAGACAGCGACGGGCCGGTCGTGAGCGAATCGGCCAAGCTCGATCTGCTGATGACCCTGCTGCCCGACATGCTGCGCCAGGGCCGGCGCATCCTGCTGTTCTCGCAGTTCACCTCGATGCTGGCGCTGATCGAGGAAGCGCTGCAAGAGCGCGGCATCGACTACCTGCTGCTGACCGGCGCCACGCATGACCGCGAATCGCTCGTCGACCGCTTCCAGCGCGAGGAAGTGCCGCTGTTCCTGATCAGCCTGAAAGCCGGCGGCGTCGGCCTCAACCTCACCGCCGCCGACACCGTGATCCACTACGACCCGTGGTGGAACCCGGCGGTGGAGAACCAGGCCACCGACCGCGCGCACCGCATCGGCCAGGACAAGCCTGTGTTCGTCTACAAGCTGCTCAGCGAGGGCACCGTCGAGGAAAAGATCGCCGAGCTGCAGGCGCGCAAGCGCCAGCTCGCCGAGGCCCTGTTCGCCGACAGCGGCGAGCACGTCGAGTTCGACGCCGAAACCGTCGCCGAGCTGTTCGCGCCGCTAAACTGAGCATCCAACCGAGGATTCGACCGATGCGCTTCGAAGGCACCGAGAACTACGTCGCCACCGACGATCTGATGATGGCCGTCAACGCCGCCGTGACGCTGCAGCGCCCGCTGCTCGTCAAGGGCGAGCCCGGCACCGGCAAGACGCAGCTGGCGCGCGAGATCGCGCGCGCGCTGGACCGTCCGTTCCTCGACTGGGCGATCAAGTCGACGACCAAGGCGCAGCACGGCCTCTACGAGTACGACGCCGTCTCGCGCCTGCGCGACTCGCAGCTCGGCGACGCCAAGGTCAAGGACATCGCCAACTACATCGTGCGTGGCAAGCTCTGGGAAGCGTTCGCCGCCGACGTGCAGCCGGTGCTGCTGATCGACGAGATCGACAAGGCCGACATCGAATTCCCGAACGAC
>JASGFY010000071.1:0-14564 GCA_047605265.1 Solimonas sp. | reverse complement strand
CGCGCCTCGACGGCGACGGCATCGTCGCGGTCCGGGGCGGCGACGCGCGCCGCCGGCGCTGAGGCTCAGCGCACGCCGTCGCGCACCTTGGCGATGAAGTCGCGCAGATAGGGCTTCGCGGCGAGGCTCTCCGGCATCGCCGCGTGCAGCTCGCACTTCAGGCCCCTGGCGCCGAGCGGTTTGCCGATCACGTAGCCGCGTTCCAGATACGGCATCACGCTCCAGTCCGGCAGCGCGGCGATGCCGCGGCGGCTGGCGACGAGCTGCAGGATCGCCACCGTCAGCTCGGCATTGCGGCGCTTCGGCTTGACGCCCCTGGGCGCGAGGAAATGGCGGATGACGTCGATCATCGCGTCGTCGACCGGATAGCTGATCAGCGTTTCGTCGGCGAAATCGCGCGGCGTCAGATGCGGCTTGTCGGCGAGCGGATGATCGGGCGCGAGGATGGCGATCGTCTCGTACGTGAACAGATGCTCGGTGGCGATGCCGGCGCGGCGCGGCGGTGCATCGTGGATCACCGCGAAATCGGCGAGCCCCTGCTCGACCAGCGTCATCGGCTCGGTCTGGAAACCGCCGAGCAGATCGAGCTCGACTTGCGGCCAGTGCTCGCGGAAGGCATCCATCGCCGGCATCAGCCAGTCGAAGCAGGTGTGGCATTCGATGACGATGCGCAGTTCGCCGCTGCTGCCGGACACGCGCTGCACGATCTCGCGCTCGGCCTCGCCGATCCGCGCCAGCACGTCGCGCGCCAGCGTCACCAGCCGCGCGCCGATCTGTGTGAAGCGCAGCGGCTTGGTGTTGCGCTCGAACAGCGCCGCGCCGTAGTGCGTCTCCAGCGCCTTGAGCTGATGCGACAGCGCTGATTGCGTGACGAACACGCGGTCGGCGGCCTTGGCCAGCGAGCCGCTGTCGGCGAGCGCAACGAGCGTCTGCAGGTGGCGGATTTCGAGCGGGGACTGCGCCATGACGTATTAATTCCATTCAAGTGAAATAGGAAAACGCTGAGATTGAATCATGTCGTGGCGGCGCCGACCATAGCGATTCCGCTGATCTTCGATCCTCCACCAGGGTTCCGTCATGTCCACCGCCCACATCCTCGGCTTTCCACGCATCGGCGCGCAGCGCGAACTGAAGACCGCCGTCGAGGCGCACTGGAAGGGCACGCTGGACGAGTCCGGGCTGCATGAGGTCGCGCGCCGCCTGCGCCAGCGCCACTGGCAGCTGCAGCGCGACGCCGGACTCGATCTCGTCACCGTCGGCGATTTCGCGTTCTACGACCATCTGCACAACGTCACCGCGCTGATCGGCGCGGCGCCGGCGCGCTACGGTTTCAGCGGGCCGGTCGGGCTGACGGAATATTTCGCGATGGCCCGCGGCACGCCGGCGCAGCCGGCGCTGGCGATGAAGAAGTGGTTCGACACCAACTATCACTATCTCGTGCCGGAGGTCGGCGCCGGCACGCGTTTCTCGCTGAACCGCGACTGGCTGCTGCCGGAAGTGCGCGAGGCTCTGGCGCTCGGCCACAAGGTCAAGGTCGCGCTGCCGGGGCCGCTGACTTGGCTGTGGCTGGCCGAGGCCGAGGCCGGCCTCGACAAACTCGGCTTGCTGTCGCTGCTGCTGAACGTCTACTGGGCCTTGCTCGCCGAACTGAGAACGCTGGGCGTCGAATGGGTGCAGCTCGACGAGCCGATCCTGTCGCTCGATCTTCCGGACGCCTGGCATCGCGCCTTCAGGACCGCGTACGGCGAGCTTGGCGGCGCCGGCCCGCAGCTGCTGCTGGCGACGTATTTCGGCGACGTCAGCGCGCAGGCCGCGCTGCTGCGCGAGCTGCCGGTCGCCGGCCTGCATCTCGATCTGCTGCGCGCGCCGCAGCAGCTCGACGCCTTCCTCCCCGGCTGGCCGGACGACAAGGTGCTGTCGCTCGGCGTCATCGACGGCCGCAATCTGTGGCGCAGCGATCTCGCCGCCGCGCTGACGACGCTGCACGCGGCCCGGGCCGTGCTCGGCGCGCGGCTGTGGGTATCGGCGTCGTGCTCGTTGCTGCACGTGCCGACCGACCTGGCGTTCGAGCGCAAGCTCGATCCGCGCCTCAAGGGCTGGCTGGCGTTCGCGACGCAGAAGCTCGATGAACTCGCGCTGCTCAAACGTGCGCTGCACGACGGCGAGGCCGCCGTCTGGCGCGAGCTGCACGCCGCCGCGGCGGTGATCGAGGACCGCCGCAACGCGCCGACCACGAAGGTCGCCGCCGTGCGCGCGCGCGTCGCCGCGCTGACGCCGGCCGACGCCCGGCGCAGCGTGCCGTTCGCCGAACGCATCGTCCTGCAGCAGGCGCGCCTGAAGCTGCCGAAGCTGCCGACGACGACGATCGGCTCGTTTCCGCAGACCGCGGAGATTCGCTCGGCAAGAGCGGCGTTCAAGGCCGGCCAGCTCGACGACGACGCGTATCGCGCGGCGATGCAGGCGCAGATCCGCATCGCTGTCGAAAAGCAGGAGCAGCTCGGCCTCGACGTTCTCGTGCATGGCGAGCCGGAGCGCAACGACATGGTCGAATACTTCGGCGAGCAGCTCGCCGGCTACGCCTTCACGCAGAACGGCTGGGTGCAGAGCTACGGCTCGCGCTGTGTGAAACCGCCGGTCATCTACGGCGACGTGTCGCGGCCGCGGCCGATGACGGTCGAATGGTCACGCTACGCGCAGAGCCTCACCGACAAGCCGATGAAGGGCATGCTCAGCGGTCCGCTGACGATGCTGTTCTGGAGCTTCGTGCGCGACGATCTGCCGAAGAAGGACGTGGCGCTGCAGCTGGCGCTGGCCCTGCGCGATGAAGTCGTCGATCTCGAAGCGGCGGGTATCCGCGTCATCCAGATCGACGAGCCGGCGATCCGCGAGGGCCTGCCGCTGAAGAAGGCCGACTGGCCGGCGTATCTCGACTGGGCCGTGCAGGCGTTCCGCATCGCCTCGAGCGGCGTGCGCGCCGAGACGCAGATCCACACGCACATGTGCTACTCGGAGTTCAACGACATCCTGCCGTCGATCGCTGCGCTCGACGCCGACGTCATCACCATCGAGACCTCGCGTGCGCGCATGAAGCTGCTCGATGCCTTCGCCGACTTCCGCTATCCGAACGACATCGGTCCCGGCGTCTACGACATCCACTCGCCGCGCGTGCCGGCGCGCGAGGAAATGACGGCGCTGCTCGACAAGGCCCTGGCCGTGGTGCCGGCCGAGCGCCTGTGGGTCAACCCCGATTGCGGCCTGAAGACGCGCGGCTGGCCGGAAACCGAGGCGGCGCTCGCGCAGATGGTGGCGACGGCGCGCGCGGCGCGCGCGGCGCTGGCCTGATCGTGTTCGGCTACGCGCGCCGCGTCCGGCCCGCTCCGCCGGCGAGCGTCGCCCCGCAGGCGCCGCGACCGCCGCGCACGGGCACCGCCCCTTGCGCGGACGCGCTGCTGGCCCGCTTCACGTACATCGAGGACAGTGACGCGGACGATGCTTGCGCGGCGGCGCATCGGCACGGCGCGCACTGCGGCTGCTTGGCGCGCGGCGAGTAGCGCGGGCGTCGCCGCGCCCTGCCGTCGCGGGCATAACCGCGATGTTTCTTGCGCAGCGCGCTGCACAAGATCGCGTTCATTTTGCGATGTGCTCAAGGCTTGTCCCGCACAACTTCAAACCGTCATTGCGAGGGTAGCGAAGCCATCCAGTTCCACGGTCCAATCGAGCCCGGGGACTGGATGGCTTCGTCGCTGCGCCTCTCGCAACGACGGTTTGAATTCGTGAAGGACAGCCACAAGCGTCACGGCGCCACAACAGCGCCGCTCGCGCGACGCTGAAAAGTTCATCTGCGCACCCAACGTTCGGCGCGCCAGCGCCAGAAGCCGCACTGCGCAGACGAAGCGGACAAGCCGGCGGCGCTTGCCGGCCGATGGTCGGCTTCGCCGGCGCTGCGTAAAATCCGCGCATTGCCCAGCCAGCTCGCGCAGCCACGGCATCCGCCACGCAAGGCTCGCGCATGTCCGATACCGCTCTCTCGTCCACCGTCGCCGGTTCGCTCTACCGCGAGCATCACCGCTGGCTGCATCAATGGCTGCGCCGCAAGCTCGGTTGCGCCGAGCAGGCCGCGGACCTGGCGCACGACACTTTCGTGCGGCTGATCGCCTCGCGGCGGGAGACCTTCGGCACCGAGCCGCGCGCCTTGCTCACGCACGTCGCGCGCGGCCTGGTGATCGATCACTGGCGGCGCCAGGAGGTCGAGCGGGTCTGGCTGCAAACGCTGGCGCAGCAGCCGGAGCCGCTGGCGCCGTCGCCGGAGGACCGCCTGCTGATCGTCGAAGCGCTGTGCCGCGTCGATGCGATGCTGCGGCGCATGCCGGCCGGCACGCGCGAGATCTTCCTGCTCGCGCAGATCGACGGTCTGCGCTACGCCGAGATCGCGCGGCGCAAGGGCGTTTCGCTGATCACCGTGAAGCGGCGCATGCGCGAGGGTTTCCTCGCCTGCATGACGCTGGATTGAGCAATGAGCGCCGCCGACCCGCCAGCACCGGACGCCGAGCTGCTCGCCGAGGCGGCCGACTGGCTGGTGTGCTTACAGTCCGGCGAGGCTAGCGCCGAGGACCGCGCCGCGTTCGAGCGCTGGCGCCTGCGCAGTCCGCGGCACGCTGCCGCCTGGCAGCGCGCCGAGCAGGTGCTCGGCACGTTCGCCCGCGTGCCATCCGCCGCCGGCGGCGCGACGCTGCGGCGGCTTCCGGCGATGCGCCGCCGCCAACTGCTGCGCATGCTGGCGGGCGCGATGATCGCCGGCCCCGCCGCATGGGCCGCCACGCGCCGGCTGCCGGCATGGACCGCCGACCTGCGCACCGCCACCGGCGAACAGAAATCGCTGCAGCTTGCCGACGGCACCCGGCTCGTCCTCAACACGGCGAGCGCCGTCGACGTCGCCTTCACCGCCGGCGAACGCCGGCTGCGGCTGCTCGCCGGCGAAATCCTGGTGACGACCGGCCGCCAGGATGTCTCGCCGCAATACCGGCCGTTCATCGTCGAGACGCCGCAAGGCACCGTGCGTGCGCTCGGCACGCGTTTCAGCGTGCGCCGCCTCGACGGCGACGCGACGCGGGTCGCCGTGTTCGCGGACGCCGTCGAAATCCTCACGGCCGGCAGCGGCGAGCGCCGGCGGCTGGCGGCCGGCGAGCAGACGCGCTTCGGTCGCGCCGGCGTCGACGCCGCGCAGCCGGCCGATCCGGCCGCGGCCGCCTGGGAGCACGGCATGCTGCTGGTCCGCGGCATGCGCCTGGCCGATCTCGCGGCCGAGCTGTCGCGCTACCGCAGCGGCGTCATCCGTTGCCATCCGGACGTCGCCGGCCTCGTCGTCTCCGGGGCCTTCCCGCTGCGCGACACCGACGCCAGCCTGCGGCTGCTGGAGCAGACGCTGCCGCTGCGCATCGCGCGGCACAGCCGCTACTGGGTCACGATCGAAGCTGCGTCCTGATCAGCTGATACTTTTTTCCGTCTCGTCCGGTGTGGCGGATGCAGGCGTGCACCGGCGCGCCGCTTCGTGAACAAGGGGACATCAGGATGAAGATCAACGCAGGCCGCTGCTTCGCGGCCGCTCTGGCGTTCGTGGCCGCGGCGCCGCTTCAGATCCGCGCCGCCGCTGCGCCGGCGGCAGACGTGCAGCCGCAGAAGAAAACCTACGCGATCGCGCCGGAGCCGCTCGCCGACGCGCTCGCGCAGTTCGCCGCGCTGGCCGGCGTGCCGCTGTCGTTCGAGACCGCGCAGCTCGACGGGTTGCGCAGCGTGGGCCTGAACGGCGAATACGACGTGCGCGAGGGGTTCGACAGGCTGCTCGCGGGGTCAGGCCTGCAGGCCCTGCGGCTCGACGACGGCAGCTACGTACTGCGCCGGGCTGCCGATGGCGTGGCGACGCTGAGCGCAGTGACGGTGCAGGCCGAGGTCGACGACGTGACGACCGAAGGCACGGGCTCCTACGCCGCCCGGCGCGCCACCCTGATGAAGGGCGCCCGGTCCCTGAAGGACATTCCGCAGTCCGTCACCGTCATCACCCGCCAGCAGATGGATGACCAGCGGCTCGATACGCTGGACGACGTGCTGGCCAGCACGCCCGGCGTCACGTTGATAGCGCGTCCGAACGGCGGCAGCGATTACTACGCCCGCGGCTTCATGACCAATACCATCGAGTACGACGGCGTGCCGCTGCTGCGCAGCGCATCCTGGGGCAACTCCTTCTCGGCCTCGTTGGTCTACCTGGACCGCGTCGAAGTGCTGCGCGGCGCGCAGGGCCTGCTCGAAGGCGCCGGCAATCCGGCGGGTGCGTTCAACCTCGTGCGCAAGCGTGGTCTCGCCGAGGCCGAGGTCCGCGCCGAGGCGCGGGCGGGTTCCTGGGACGACTACGGCGGTCGCGTGGAAGCCGGCCGCGCCCTCGATGCGCAGAGCCGCCTGCGCAGCCGCGTCGTGCTGGACTACGACGACAGCCGTTCCTGGATCGACACGATCACCGACCGCAGCTTCAATGCCTACGGCGCGCTGGACTACGACCTGGGCGCGCAGACGACCGTCGGCCTCGGGCTCGCGCATTCGCGGCGCGACGGCAACCGCACGCTCTACTGGGGCGTGCCGCGCTACGCGGACGGCAGCTTCCTGAACGTACCGCGCTCGACCTGCGCCTGCGCCGAATGGAACGACGCCGACCGCCGCGAGACCCAGGCGTTCCTCGACCTGGAGCACCGCTTCGGCGAAGACTGGAAGCTCAAGATCGCCGGCGCCTACGTCCATGAGTCCTACGACGCCGTCGAAGATAATGCGACGAAGGCCGTCGCCGTGGGCGGCAGCACGAGCGCCGGCTACGGCTACGACTACGATACGGGCGCGGAGAACCTCGGCCTGGACGCGCACCTCGACGGCGGTTTCGCGGCGTTCGGGATCAGGCACGAGGCGGTGCTCGGCGCCAGCTATTCGCGGCAGGAGCGCGACGACGGATATTCGCAATACATCACCAGCTGGGACGTGTTCGACATCGATCACGATCGGCCGCGGCTGGACACGCTCGAGCCCTCCAGCGTCGGCACCACCACGAGCGAAGCCGTGCAGCAGGGTTTCTACGGCATGCTGCGCAGCAAGCTGGCGCCGCCGCTGACCCTGGTGCTGGGCAGCCGCCTGAGCTGGTACGAAAAGGAAACGCGCAACGCCTATACCACCAGTTCGTCTTTGACGCGCCTCAAGGCGAGCGGCGAATTCACGCCCTACGCGGGCGTCGTCTATGCCCTGAACCCGCAATGGTCGGTCTACGCCAGCTATGCCGACATCTTCATGCCGCAGAGCAACACCGACGCGCAGCTGCGCACGCTCAAGCCCATCGTCGGCGCCAGTTACGAGGCCGGCGTCAAGGGCGAACTCTTCGGCGGCGCGCTGAACGCCTCGTTCGCCGCCTTTCGCATCGATCAGAAGAACCGCGCCGTCATCGACGATGACGCCTCCATGATCTGCGGCAGCAGCGGCGCCGGCTACTGCTACCGCGCCGCCGGCGAGGTGCGCAGCCAGGGCTTCGAGCTGGAGGCGCACGGTGCGCTGTTGCCAGGCTGGCAGCTGAGCGGCGGCTATACCTACTACCGCAATGAATATCTGCGGGATCGCGACTCCGACCTGGTCGGCACGCGCTTCGACTACAACACGCCGAAACAGCTGCTGCGGCTTTGGTCGGACTACCAGCTGCCGGGCCGCCTGAGCCCCTGGCAGCTGGGCGCGGGCGTCAATGTGCGCAGCGAACTGCGCACCAATGCCAGCACCACGGCCGCGCGGCAGGGCGGGTACGCCGTGTGGAGCGCCCGCGCGGCTTATGCGTTCAGCGAGCGCTGGTCGGCGTCCGTGAACGTCAAGAACGTCTTCGACAAGACCTACTACGCCAGCATTTACGGCCTTGGCAACGTCTTCGGCGAGCCCCGCAACTTGACGCTGACGCTGCGGGGGCAGTGGTGAGGACCGGGTTGCCCGCCGCTCGTCGATCCCGGTGGATCGTGCAGCGACACCTCCGCGCGGTGTTGACGTCGCGGCGCCGGGATTCCACGGAGAAGTGCCGGTGACGTCGCGCACCTCCGGATCCCGGCGCAAGCTCTGGTTCCTGGCCCACAGCTGGCTGGCGATGCCGATCTGGTTCTTCCTGTTCTTCGTCTGCCTGACGGGAACCATCGCCACCGTGAGCCAGGAGATCGTCTGGCTGGTGAAGCCGGAGGTGCGCGCCAATCCGCCGTCAAAGGACGCGGCGATGCTCAGCCCGGACGCCATCGTCGCGGCCATCGAGCGGGAGCATCCGGAGGCGCGCGTACTCGTGCTGTTGCGGCCGCCGAAGTCCATGTTCGCGTGGACGGCGAGGGCGGCATATCCGGATTTCCGCATCGTCGAACATTACGTGAACCCTTATACCGGCGCCTTGCAGGGCACCACGCCGCAGGGGCTCAGCTTCCGAAGCTTCATGCGCGCGCTGCACGGCTGGCTGCTGGCGCCGGGAAGCCTCGGCTCGTTCGGCTGGTACGCGGTATCGCTGCTCGGATTGCCGCTGCTGGGTTCGCTGGTGACGGGGCTGGTGGTTTACAAGCGCTTCTGGCGCGGCTATCTGCGGCCGCAGATCCGCTTCGACAAGGGCGCGCGGCAGTTCTGGGGCTACGTCCACCGATTGGCGGGCATCTGGTCGATCCCTTTCATCCTCGTGATCTCCGTGACCGGACTGTGGTTCCTGACGCAGGCGGTTCTCGCGGATGCCGGCGTTTCGCTGCGACCGGTCGAGGATGAGATGCCGCTGCTCGTCGCGCGCGAGGCCGTGCCGCGCACGGCCGACGGCATGCCGCCGCCGCGCATCGGGCTCGACCGCGCTGCCGAGGCCGCGCGCGCGGCGCTGTCGGAGCTGACGCCGTCGGTCTTCGCCCTGGGCACGGGCAGCGCCTACGCGCACATCCGCATTGCCGGTCGCGTGCCGGACTATCCGCTGCTGCTGGAGTCCGCGTGGATCGACCCTTACAGCGGCGCGGTCGAACGCCTGCGGCGGCTGTCCGATCTGTCGACGCTGCAGCTCGTCACGCAGTCCATGCGGCCGCTGCATACCGGAGACTTTGCGGGTCTGCCGCTCAAGCTTGCGTACTTCTTCTTCGGCCTGCTGCTGACGCTGATGGTGGGGTCCGGCATGCTGATCTGGAGCAAGCGCACCTTCAAGGAAACGGCCGCCGCGGTCCGGCAGCGCAGAGCGCACCGGCGCGGCCCGGCGGCGGACGGCGGGGAGGTGGCGCATGACTAAGGCGGTGCGGCATCCGGCGACGGGACTCGCCGGCTGGTGGTTGCGCTGGCGCTTTCACCTGAGCGCGCCGCTGGTGCTGCTGATGCTGCTTGCGTTCCTGCCGCAGTATCTGCAGCGCAACAGCAGCGTGCGCCTCGCCCGTGCCGGCCTCGGCGAGGGAACGGTGCGCGAGTACGTCGTCGGGCCGTGGCCGCTGCGGCTGGCGGAGTGGGACGCGAAGCCGCCAGAGCGGCACGAGGGCCTGTACGAGAAGACCTTCGCGCTGGCCTTGTGCAAGGCCTGCCTCGAACAGGTGAAAGCGGCCTATCTGCACGTCGGCAAGCCACGCAGCCTGCGCGCGGCCGGCGTGCTGTTCGACGGCGCGCCGTATCGCCGGTTCGCGACCCTGGCGATTCCCGCCGACCTGGCGCCCGACGCCGAGCTGTGGCTCACGCTGGAAGGCTGGGACGGGACGGTGCATCGGGTGGGAATTCCATTGGCCGAGGTTGCGCCGGCGACCGCCGGATGGGCGCGCGGCCGGGGAGGCAAGCGATGATCCGTCGATGCGGGTTCTGGTTCGCGCTGCCGGCGGCATTCGGCGCCTGGGCCCACGAGCCGCCCGTGGCGGAATGCCGCCCGGTCGACGGGCAGATGATCGAATGCCGCGGCGGCTTCGGCCAGATCGGCAATGCGCCGGGCGTGACGATGGACGTGATTGCGGACGACGAGCGCATCCTGCTGCACGGCCGGCTGGACCGGGACTCGACGCTGCGCTTCGCCCGGCCCGCAGGTGCGTTCTACGTGCTGCTCGATGCCGGGCCGGGGCAGACGGTGGAAATCGACGGGCGGCAGATCGGGGTGGCGAGATAGCCGCGGCGCACGCCGTGATCAACCTGTGATTGATCGGGCGGGTGATGGCTTGAGCGTTCCCATTGAGCGTTCTTTCGCCCTTTGCTGGATGAGCACGGCGATACCGTCGGTGGCATGGCGCTCGATCGCCTGCCGCGAATCCGGCGCGCACCGGAGCGGCTGGACAGGTCGGTGCCGTGATCGACGATGTGGGGAGTGATATTCACAGTGATCAGGGTCATGCCGGTGCATGGGCTCCGGCATCCGGCCGCCGCGGGCCAGGATCGCGGCCGCTCAGCGCGGCCGCTGCTGCCGCCGCCAGCACCACGCCCCGGCCAGCAGCGGTAGCGCGGCGGCGACGAACAGCAGCGCGTCGCCGGCCGGGTTCTCGACCAGCAGCATGCCGATGATGGCGCCGGCGCTGAGCAGGGCGAGCGCGACGACGAGCCACAGCGTGCGGCGGCCGTTCATGCGCCCACCCTCGCGTCACCTTCCTGTTTGGCTGCGCGCATGACAGAGCGTGCTCCCGCACCCGTTTGCGCTGCGCGCGAAACACCGTGTCGCACGCTCATGCCGGCACTCCGTCCGCCGCGACGGCTTTCGGCGCGCGGCGCCGGCGGCGGTCCCACCACAGCCACGCGCCGTTGGCGGTGATGAGCAGCGTCAGCCAGGTGCAGGCGGTCCACAGCAGTTTCAGCGGCAGGCCGCCGTAGTCGCCGAAGTGCAGCGGCTCGGAGAGGATGATGGCTTTCAGGTAGTTCGGCGGCTCGGCGTCGATGACGAGTGCGCCGCTTTCGGCATCGATGATGGCGGCGGTGAACAGGCGTTGCTGGATGCCGTTGCTGCCGTTCAGCAGCACGGTGTAGTGACGCGGCGTCGAGAAGTTGGTGTTCGGGAAGATCACCGAGGTGACGCGGCGGTCCGGCTCGGCGTTCGCCAGTGCGGTGCCGATCACCTGGTCGACGTCGACGGGCAGATGTCGCAGATCGACCGGCGCCATCGCCGCGGCCTGCGCGCGCATCCCGCCCAGTGCGGTCGCCTGCCAGACCATGATCGCCACCGTCGAGAAGCCGAGCAGGAAGCCGGTGGCGGTGACGACCAGCGCCCAGCCGAGGACGATGGCGCCGATGAAGTTGTGCAGATCGAGCTGCAGCAGGCGTGCGCCCTTGCCCCGGCGCAGCACGCCGAAGGCGATGCGCTTCACGTACGGCGCGTAGACGACGAGGCCGGAGACCAGCGACAGGAACACCAGCAGCGCGATCAGCGCGCCGATCACCTCGCCGACCGGGCCGAGAAACCATTGCGCGTGCAGTTCGAGCAGCAAGCCGGTGAAGGTCTTGCCGGGCTCGGATTCGCCGATCGGCTGCGCGGTCGCCAGATCGGCGAAGCGCAGGATCGCGTGATCGAACGTGGTTTCATCGGCCGCGGCGGTGACGACGAGCAGCACGCCGGGATGATCGATCGGATCGATGCCGATGCTCAGCGCGCGCTCGCCGGGGTGCGCGGCGAGCACGTTGGCGACGCCTTCGGCGAGCGGCCGCTGCGGCGCACCGCCGCTCTGCGAGGCCGGGACGATGCCGAGCGCGGCATCGATCTCCTCGTGGAAGATCAGCACCGTGCCGGTCAGGCACAGGATCAGGAACGGCAGCGTCGCGATCAGGCTGGTCCAGCGGTGCAGCCAGAGGTTGACGCGGAACCAGCGTGTCGCAGGGCGTGTCGCGGGGCTTGCAGGCGAGCGCGACGTCGCGGCGGTGGGTGTGGATGTGTCGTTCATCTCGGGAGTCCGTGAGCATCGGCCTTGCGGCGCGTCAACCACAGCGATTGCAGGTAGACCAGCAGCCAGGCGGTGTTGAACGCCGCGCTGCCGAGCGCCGCGCCGGCCGCGCCGCCGATCAGGTGCGGAATGCCGGCGGTGACGAGCAGCAGCGTAACGGGATTGGCGGTCAGCGCGAAGCCGCGCGGATAGACCGTGCGGCCGGTGGTGACGGCGAGCGAGAACGCCAGCATGCCGGCGAGCTGGCAGGCCACGGCCGGCACGTAGGTCAGCAGCAGCACGTGGCGGAACTCGGCCGCGAGATCGAGCAGCGCGCCGTGCGCGGCCGGATCGCTGGCGAGGACTGCCTGATACGTCGCCCCCACGAAGCAGAACGCCGCGTGTGGCAGCGGTGACCAGGCGAAGCCGAGGAACAGCAGCGTCATCGTCGGCCACGTCCACGTGCGACCGGCGCCGCGGATGCCTTGCCATAGATGCCGCAGGCCGATCAGGTAGAACGGAATCGAAAACACCGCGAACAGCGCGCCGGCGATCAGCCGCGCGTGCGAGACGCCGACGAGGTGCTCGGCAAGGCCGGCGTCGATGCGGTCCGCGTGGGTCTGGAACAGCAGCGGATACGCGGCGCGGTCGGCGAGATGGCCGAAGATCAGCACGTCGCCGATCGTCCAGCCGAGCGCGCCGAGCACCCCGGCGATGCCGGCGCCGAACAGCAGGCGGCGTTCATGCGCCGCGTTTCGCGTCGCGCTCATGGACGGCTTCCCGCCGCCAGCCGCAGCCGCCAGGCCAGCGTCGTCAGATAGCCCCAGACCACCGGCAGGCTGAGCCACATCGGCAGAAAGTTGAAATGCGACGCCGCGCGCACCGCCGGATCGGTATGCCGCGCTTCCCAGCTGGCGGCGTAGAGGAAGGTGGCGACGATGACGAATCCGGTGAACAGCGAGAAGCCCATCATCCCGCGCCGCTGTCGGCCGAAGTGCCGGGCCAGCACGAAGCAGGCGATCATCAGCGCGTTGAAGCCGATGCCGCCGAACAGCGAATGCAGTGCGGCGTGCGTGCTGGCGCCGGTATAGGACGGCAGGCCCGCCGGCGTGCCGGGACCGGGCGGGAAGCCAAACGCGGGATCGGTCCTGAAGATACCGACCGCCACATGCGAGACGGCGAACACGCCGAGCAACAGCGGCGCCCAGAAACCGCCCGGCGTGCCCTTCAGCGCACGTCGTGCGCCGAGCGCGAAAAGCAGCATCAGCAGCCCGGCGACGACGAAGTTCAGCGACTGGATCCAGCCCGGCTCGCCGAGCGCGAGCTGGCTGCTGGCGTGGCGGCGCAGGTCGAAGCCTTGGCGCAGGAAGGCCTGCGCGAAACCGGCCGCGAGCACCAGCGGTCCGGCGACGACGCCGGCGGTGAGCAGGCGGCGGGTCGATGCGTCATTCATGGGATGCCTCCGGGAAGGGGGTGGCCGGCAACCCGCCGCCACGCACCACCGCGCCGAACTGGCGCGCGGTATCGGTCGCGGCACGTTCGGCGTCGGCGACGATGCCGGAAAACTGCAGGAAGCTGTGCGTCAGCGAGCCGTAGCGGTGGTCCGCGACCGGCACGCCGTCCGCCGCGAGCCGCGTGGCGAAGTCGCGGCCGCAGTCGCGCAGGACGTCGAAGCCGGCGGTGGCGACGATCGTCGGCGGAAGGCCCTTGAGGCGCGCCGCGCGCCGCGGGTCCATGTAGGCATCGGCCTCGGACGGATCGCGCAGGCCGGGGAATTCGCGGCGCAGGACGAAGTCGATGAAGGCGCAGAAAAGTCCCAGGATGGGCAGCCATGCGGCCGCGCGGCGAAATACGAATGTCATCCGTCCCCCGAGGTCGGACATCGTGAAGTGCGGCGTGGCTCGTCGGGGGAACTGGCTGGCGCGGCGATGCCGAAATTCTGCGCGAGCGGCGAGGGTGCCGCAACGGCGGCCGTTACTTCGCCGCGACCGCTTCACGCGCCGCGCACCGACAGCTCCAGCCCGCCGCAGTACGGCAGGGTCGCTGACAGGAAACCGTTGCCCGGATCGCGCACGAAGGCGAGATAGTCGGCGTACTCGCGCTTCGCCCCCGAGACGTAATCGCAGGCCACGATCGCGCGCGCGGCGCAGTTGCGGAACGAGCAGGCGCAGCGCGGGCAGCACCAGCGGCGTCCAGATGCCGGGCAGCGCGAAGTTGACGGGGCCGGGCCCCTATTTCAGCGTCTGCAGACGTCGCCTTCGCGCACGTCCGCGAAGCGCGACGGCCCGGTCTCCTCGATGCGCGCCCGCGCGGCGGCGACCTTGGCGGCTTGATCTCGGTGCCGATCACGAGGCCGGCGCCGACGTTGTTGCGCACCGCGGCCGCGAGGTGGATCGGCGACACGCCGAACGAGGTGCCGACCCCGACGACGCGGCGCACGCCGAGCGAGAGGCGCAGCAGATGGCCGGACACAGCAGAGCGGAAGGCGTGGCGCTGCCTCCGTTCTTGGACGCCGGCCGGACACTGGGCTTCGCGCTCGATTACGAAGCCGGCGCGCTGCAGCCACGCCACTGCCATGACGCGCCGCAGCTGCTGCACGCGGCGCGCGGCGTCATGCGCGTGACGACGCCGCAGGGTTACTGGGTCGTGCCGTCGCCGCCGCGCGGGCGCGCATCGAGGAGACCGGGC
>JASGFY010000070.1:0-15395 GCA_047605265.1 Solimonas sp. | reverse complement strand
GCCGCGCCGACACCTTGTTCATCGATGTCGATACCCAGTTCGGCCCCGGCTATGGCGACACGCTGTCGTGGACGCCCGGCTATGAGCCCGGCCTTGGCGAGCAGCGCGCGACCGTCGTGCGCGAGGTTGATGTGGCGGGCGTCGAGCAACTGCTGGTTGCGCTGATGTCGCGTCCGCTGATGTCGGCCAGGCGGACCGGCGCCCCGTAAGGCGCCGGGCGCCAGCGGACCCCGCGCATCGGACGACACTGGCTTGCGCACCGCGCGCGCAGTGCCGGTGCACGACGTTTGAATCGTGTGCAAAGCAACGCACGGATTGTATGCAATTCTGAAAGCATCACGATCCGCAAACGGCCATCGCACCGGTCGCGGCATGGCGCCGGGCAGAGAAATCCCCCAGTGGACGCTTCATCAGCGGGCGTCAAGGACCAGAAGCGCGCACCACACTGCCAACAATCGTGCATCGCTCGATCCACGCCCGCATGGCATGCCGATTGCGTTATCCGTTCAACGGCGCTGTATGCAATCTCCTGACGGAATGTGTACTTCGCCGTGCGCAATGCGAGCCTGGGGCAAGCAAGGCTCGCGTCGCGCCGGCACGTCCGCACCGTCGGTGCGGATCACGAATCGCAGTCTGCGCGCAACGGGAGTGGCGTGATGAAACGAGCAATTCCGCATTTCAAGATGCGGGCCATCGCCTTGATGGCAATCAGCGGCGGCGTGGCCTTCCCCGCGGCGGCACTGGCACAGGACAGCACGGCTCCCGCAGCGCCGACGCTGGTCGCCGCCGCCGATCCGGAGCCGGCACCCGCGGCGGAGACGTCGGACGTCGAGACCGTCGTCGTCAAGGCGAAGGTCAACCGCGAGGTGAACATTCTGCCGAACGAGCCGGTCGACTCGGTGTTCGGCTTCGACAAAAGCATCAAGGACACGCCGCGCTCGCTGACGTCGGTGAGCAATGAGATGCTGACGAAGTTCAACATCGACGGCCTGAACGACATGGTGGCGCTGATCCCCGGCTCGTTCACGCAGTCGTTCTTCGGAGTCGCGGGTTCGCTCGATATCCGCGGCACGATGGGCGAGAACTATTTCCGCGGCGTGCGCCGCGTCGACAATCCCGGCAACTATCCGACGCCGATCGGCGCCTCCGACCGCATCGACGTCGTGCGCGGCCCGGCGTCGCCGATCTTCGGGCCGTCGAAGATCGGCGGCTTCCTGAATTTCGTGCCCAAATCGGGCCGCGCGCAGGACGGCGCCTACATGAAGGCGGCGTCGGGCGAAGCCGGTGTGGTGCGCGGCAGCTGGGACAAGGACGTGCTGCATGCCGAAGTCGGCGGCCCCGGCAAAATCCTCGGCAAGGATTTCGGCTACTACCTGTACGCCGAGGGCGAGGATTCCGGTTCCTTCTACGAGAACTCCGGGACCGCGCAGAGCGTGTATCAGGCATCGATCGACCTGCAGGCGACCGACAAGGACCGCGTCGAGTTCGGCGGCATGTATCACGAGTTCGCCGGCAACCAGGTCGCGGGCTGGAACCGTGTCTCGCAGAAGCTGATCGATCACGGCACCTACGTCACCGGCACGCCGACCAGCCTCGACACCGACGGCGACGGCAAGATTTCGGCCGCGGAGGCCAGCGCGGGGGACATTTCAAGCTATATCTCCGCGGATCCCCGGACCCTGACGGCGGCGGAATGGGAGTCGTACGCCACCGACAACATGAAGCTGGAGAACGTGGGCACCGCCAAGCTCCAGCGCAGCCAGGTGCTCGTCGCGCCCGACGACGAGCTGACGGACAAGGTGACGACGCTGTACTTCGACGTCACGCATTCGTTCTTCGACACGCTCAGCCTCAAGAACAAGATGTTCTACGAGTCGATGAAGAACAACAACGAGAACGCCTACGGCTTCTCGCAGGAAGCGGACACCTGGGCGTTCGAGGATCAGCTGATACTGTCGTACTCGCACAGCATCGGCGACGAGATCAAGGCGGCGTACCAGCTCAGCCCGTCGCTGCGCAAGCAGGATTTCCGGCACGGCAGCAACTACGACTACGAGTATTTCGACCGCCGCGACCTCACGCAGGCGGCGAGCGCGCTCGACATCCGCACGCTGTCGACGCGCGACGGCCCGACAATCGAACCGTATTCGAGCTACTACGTCGGCAATTACGTCGACAGCGGTCTCGCGCTGATGAGCGATTACTCGTTCTTCGACGACGTCCACGTCCTCGGCGGCGGCCGCTACGATCACATCAGCATCGATTCGACCTGCCTGGAAGACATCAGCAGCGGCTGCGACGACGGCGACAAGCACAGTACCGACGAAAGCGCGGTGTCGTGGTCGATCAGCCTGAGCTACGACATTCCGGTCATCGGCGTGACGCCGTACTTCACGCGCGCCAAGCAGTCGACGATGGTCGTCGGCCAGGGCGGCGACATCGCGTCCGAGCTCGTCGCGTCCCGCGACGCCGTGGCCGATTCGTTCCTGACGGAAGCGGGCCTGAAGGGCAGCCTGCTCGACGACCGCCTGTATTTCTCCGCCGACTGGTATCAGCAGCAGCGCGTCGACTACAACGCGCAGGATACGACGACCAACGATACGACGAAGACCCGCGGCTGGGAGGCGGAAATCCGCGCTGTCGTGACCAACAATCTGGCGCTGTCGGCGACGTACACCAACATCAAGGTCTGGAACCTGACCGCGATGAAGGACAACTACCAGTACGGCCGCTTCGGCGCCGGCGACATGCCGGACGACGTCGATCCGTCGCTGTTCTACGGTGGCGTCGTGGCCGGCAACACGGCCTATCTCAACAAGGACGGCCGCAAGGCGGGCGTTCCGGAGAACGTGTTCAGCCTCTATCTGATCTACAGCTTCGACAACACGGTCCTCGACGGACTGACCGCGACGGCTGGCATCACGCACGTCGACTCGGTCTGGTCGGGCTACACGGAGACGGTGCGGTTGCCGGCGTACACCTTGCTCAACGCCGGCCTGAACTACGAGAAGAAGCACTGGAAGGTCGGTTTGCAGGGCAAGAACCTGACGAACGAGGAGTACTTCCGCTCCAACTTCCCGAACCTGTTCGGCTCCAGCTCGGTGCTGCCGGAAGTGCCGCGCAACTGGACGGCGTCCGTCACGTACAAGTTCTGACGGCCGGGACCGGGCCGCCGCCATGGCGGTCCGGTCCTTCCGGCGCGCCGGCGCCCCGCACGGAGGATTGCGCATGAGTCTGCTGTTCCGCACGCTGCCGCTTGGTCTGGTGGCTCTTTGTGGCTTGGCCGCCTGCGGCAAGCCGCCGACGCCCCTGGATGTCGGACCGCCGCCGCCGGCCGAGGTGAAAGTCGTCGTCGTCTCGATGTTCGAGATCGGCCAGGACAGCGGCGATGCCGCCGGCGAATTCCAGCTGTGGAAGGAACGGCAGAAGCTCGACCAGCGCTATGCCTTCACGCATCACCACGACCTGTACTTCAATCCGCAGACCGGCGTGCTCGGACTGGTCACCGGCATGGGCACGGCGAATTCGGCGACCGCGGTGATGGCGCTGGGCCTCGATCCGCGCTTCGATCTTTCGCATGCGTACTGGCTGGTCGCCGGCATCGCCGGCTTCGATCCGGAGGATGCGTCGGTCGGTTCGGCGGCCTGGGCCGAGTGGCTGGTCGACGGCGATCTCGCGCACGAGATCGACGCGCGCGAAATGCCGAAGGGCTGGCCGACCGGCTATTTCGCGCGCGGCACGCAAGTGCCGTACGCCGAGCCGCATCCGCCGCCGAGCGGCGAGGTGTTCCATCTGAACGGCGCGTTGACCGAGTGGGCCTACCGGCTGACGAAGGACACCGATCTCGGCGACAGCCCGGTGCTGCAGCAGCGGCGCGCGCGCTACGCCGGCTTCCCGAACGCGCAGAAACCGCCGTTCGTGCTGAAGGGCGACAACCTCGCCGGCATGACCTACTGGCACGGCAAGCTGCTCAACGAATGGGCCAACCGCTGGACGAAGTACTGGACCGACGGCAAGGGCGAATTCGTGTCGTCGGCGATGGAGGACACCGGCACCGCGCAGTCGCTGACCTACCTGTCGGCGGCCGGCAAGGCCGACTACGACCGCCTGATGGTGCTGCGCACGGCGAGCAACTACACGATGCAGCCGCCGGGCATGACCGCCGCCGAGAGCCTGCTCGAAGACCATCAGGGCGGGCACGGCGAAGGCTATTCGGCGCTGCAGATGTCGGTCGAGGCCGCGTACCGGGTGGGCTCGAAGGTCGTCGACGAGATCGTGAAGAACTGGGCCGTGTACCGCGACCGGATTCCTTCGCCCTGAAGGCGGGGACGGCCGGCATGTTTTCCGTCAGCAAAGGCTCGTGGCCAGGACCGTTTGTCCTCCTGGCGGCGTTCGGTCTGTGCCTCCAGGCCGCGCCGGTGCCGGCCTCCGCGGGCGACGGCCCGGCCGCGCCGGCATCGCACACGGCGCTGCTCGGCGAGTACTGCTCGCGCTGCCACAACGACGAGCGCCTGGCCGCCGATCTGTCGTTCGACGCACTGAGCGACGCCGACCTCGCCGCCGGCACGCGCCGTCGCGACTGGGAAAAGATCCTGCGCGCCCTGCAGTGGCACGAGATGCCGCCGCGCAACCGTCCGCAGCCGCCGGAGGCGGCGCGCGCGGATTTCACGCAGTGGCTGGAGGCGTCGCTGGACGGCTACGCCGCCGCGCATCCGGACCCCGGCCGCGCGACGCTGCGCCGCCTGAACCGCGCCGAATACGCCAACGCGGTCCGCGATCTGCTGGCGCTGGACGTCGACGTCAGCGACGCGTTGCCGGCGGATGATTCGGGCTACGGCTTCGACAACATCGCGGACGTGCTCAGCGTCACGCCGACGCTGATGGACCGCTATCTCTCCGTGGCCGGCAAGCTCAGCCGGCTGGCCGTCGGGCAGGGGCCGAGCCGGCCTTACGTGACGAGCTACGTGGTGCCCAAGGACGGTTCGGTGTTGAACCAGGGCATCCCGTCGTGGAACGAGCGTCGCAGCGACGCGCTGCCGCTGGACTCGCGCGGCGGCGGCGCGTTCCGTTACTACGCGCCGCACGACGGCGTCTACCGGATCAGCGGCTGGCTGAACGCGAACACCAACAACGAGGTCGATCGCCTCGAAGAAACGCGTGTCGCGCTCGAGGTGCCGCTGCGCGCCGGCCCGCACAGCATCGGCATCACCTTCCGCCGCCAGCTCGCGCTGGACGAATCGGTGCAGACGCTGCACAACGATCTCGATTACGTGCCGCTGCCGACGCAGCCGCCGTCGCAGCTGCCGCTGCTGTTCGTCGTCGACGGCGCCAGCGTCGGCGAAACGACGGTGCCGTCGTATCACCGGTCGCCGCGCTTTTCGCAGGCCAACTGGCCGCGTGACGTGCTGCAGATCGACGTCGAGGGTCCGTTCGAGGCGCAGCAGGGGGAGGGCGACACGCCGAGCCGCCGCAAGATCTTCCAGTGCCATCCGGCGCGGCCCGAGGCCGAGGCGCGCTGCGCCGGCAGGATCGTCGCCGCGCTCGCCCGCCGGGCCTGGCGCCGTCCGGTCGGCGACGCGGACGTCGCACCGCTGCTGAAGGTTTACGCGCAGGCGCGCGGCGACGGCGGTTTCGAGCCGGGCATCGAAGCGGCGATCGAGGCTTTGCTGGTGTCGCCGCGCTTCCTGTTCCTGCAGGAGCAGGACCCGCCGGGCGCGGCGCCCGGTTCGGTGCATCCGCTCAGCGACTTCGAGTTCGCCTCGCGGCTCGCGCTGTTCCTGTGGAGCAGCCTGCCCGACGACGAGCTGCTGGATCTCGCCGCGAAGAAGCGCTTGCGCAAACCCGGGGTGCTCGCGCGGCAGGTCGGGCGCATGCTCACCGATCCGCGCGCGCAGGCGCTGACGCGCGACTTCGCCGGACAATGGCTGTACCTGCGCAACCTGGATTTCCATCGGCCCGACGTCTACGCCTTCTCCGGCTTCAACACGCCGCTGCGCGAGGCGATGCGGCGGGAAACCGAGCTGTTCTTCGCCTCGATCGTGCGCGAGAACCGCAGCGTGCTGGACTTCATCGACGCCGACTACACCTTCCTCAACGAACGCCTGGCCGAGCACTACGGCATCGAAGGCGTGAAGGGTCCGGCGATGCGCCGGGTCTCGCTGCCGCCGGGCTCGCCGCGCGGCGGCCTGCTCGGCCAGGCCAGCATTCTCACCGTCACGTCCTATCCCAACCGTACCTCGGTCGTGAAGCGCGGGGAATGGATTCTCGCCAATCTGCTCGCGGCGCCACCGCCGCCGCCGCCGCCGGACGTGCCGGCGCTGAAGGCCAGCGTCGACGGCCGCGTGCTGTCCGCGCGCGAGCAGCTGGAGCTGCACCGCAGCGACCCGGCCTGCGCGTCCTGCCACAGCCGGATCGATCCGCTCGGCTACGCGCTCGAAGGCTTCGACGCGACCGGCGCGTTCCGCACCACGGACAACGGCATGCCGGTCGACAACCGCGCGACGATGGCGGACGGCACGCCGCTCGACGGCCTGCCGGGCTTGCGCCAGGCGCTGCTGGCGCGCAAGGACGATTTCACGCGCGCCTTTACCGAACGCCTGCTCACCTATGCGCTGGCACGCGGCGTGGAAGTGGAAGACCGGCCGGTCGTGCGCGCCATCGCCCGCGGCGCGGCGGCCGACGGCTACCGCATTCACGACGTCATCCTGGGCATCGTCCAGAGCGAACCGTTCAACTTCCGCAGGACGCCGGAATCATGATCATCCCCCGCAAACGCCTCGATCGCCGGACGGTCCTCAAGGGCGTCGGCGCCGCCGTCGGCCTGCCGCTGCTGGAGGCGATGCTGCCGACGGCGAGCGCCGCCGACACCGCCGCGCGCCCGCGGCGCCTGCAGACGCTGTATTCGCCGAACGGCATGATCATGCAGAAGTTCCGGCCGGCGACGGCTGGCGCGGACTACGCGCTGCCGCCGACGCTGGAACCGCTGGCGCCGTTCAAGGACCGCTTCACGGTCGTCACCGGCCTCGCGCAGCGGATGGCGCTGGCCGGCGCCGGCCACGGGCCGTCCTGTCCCGCCTTCCTGACCGGCGTCAAGGTGCGTCCCACTGAAGGCTCGGACCTGCAATGCGCGGTCTCGATGGACCAGCTCGTCGCCAATCGCCACGCGAGCGAAACGCCGCTGCCGTCGCTGGAGCTCGGCATCGATCCGCCGAGTCTGCTCGGTAGCTGCGACATCGGCTACAGCTGCACGTACACGAACACGCTGTCGTGGCGCAGCGCCACCGTCGCGCTGCCGGTCAGCGTCAATCCGCGCGACGTTTTCGAGCTGTTGTTCGGCGACGGCGACACGCTCGACGAGGCGAGCCGGCTCGCGCAGCTGCGGCGCAAGACCAGCGTGCTGGATTTCGTGCGCGAGGACGCGGCGCGGCTGTCCGGCCGGCTCGGCGCGAACGACCGGCAGAAGATGGATCAGTACCTGCAATCGGTCCGCGACATCGAGCAGCGCATCCAGAAGATCGCCCGGCAGGACATCGGCGCGCAGGCGCAGAACCTCACGCGCCCGGCCGGCATTCCGGACGCCTTCGCCGATCACGTGCGCATGATGATCGACCTGCAGATTCTCGCGATGCAGGCGGACCTGACCCGCGTCGGCACGTTCATGATCGGCCGCGAGCTGAGCAACCGCAGCTATCCCGAGATCGGCGTGGCCGACGCCCACCACATGCTCAGCCATCACGGCGGCGATCCGGTGAAGATGGACAAGGGCTCGCGGATCAACCGCCTGCACTACCAGCACTTCGCCTATTGCCTGGAGCGCCTGGCGAACACGCCGGACGGCGAGGGCTCGCTGCTCGACAGCACGCTGGTGCTGATCGGCGCCGCGTTCGGCGATTCCAACACGCACGACAAGCTCGACCTGCCGATCGTGGTCGCCGGCGCCGGCGTGTCCGGCAACCGGCACGTCGTCGTGCCGTCGCTGACGCCGATGGCCAATCTGCTGCTGGCGATGCTGCACCGCTTCGACGTCCCGCTGGAATCGTTCGGCGACAGCACGGGCGCGCTGTCCGGGGTGTTCGCCTGACATGCGCCGGCGCGCTTCGCGGGGCCTGGCCTTCATGCTCGCGGCGGCGACGCTGCCGGGCATGGCTGTCACCGGCGCGCGTGACGCCGAGCTGCTGCCCGCGATCCGCGAGGGCGACTACGCGACGGTGCAGGCACTGCTCGAAACGCGCGCCGCCGATCCGGACCATGCGCTGCCGGACGGCTCGACACCGCTGTCCTGGGCCGTGGAAACCCAGGACCCGCGGATGGTGCGGCTGCTGCTCGGCGCCAGGGCCAGGCCCGATGCCGCGCGCAACGCCGCCACCGCGCCGCTCATCGTCGCCTGCGAGCACGGCAACGCGGAGATCGTGGACCTGCTGCTCGACGCCGGTGCCGACCCGTCGCGCGCGCGCGACGACGGCGCCACGTCGCTCGAAGCCTGCGCGGCCAGCGTGCCGGCGGCGATCGTCGAGCGCCTGATCGCCGGCGGCGCCGAGGTCGATCACGCCGACCGCGACGGCCGGACCGCGCTGATGTGGGCGGCCGCCACGGGCCGCGTCGACAATATCCGGCTGCTCGTCGCCAGGGGCGCCGACGTAAACCGCGCGACCGCCGGCGGCTTCACGCCCCTGTTCTTCGCGCTCAAGAGCGGCCATCCCGAAGCCCCGGTCGCGATCCTCGACGCCGGCGGCGATGCCGATCATGTCGGCCCCGAGCACACCACGGCCGTGCAGCTGGCGATGTATCAGGGCGACTATGCCTTCGCCGCGCGCATGATCGAGCGCGGTGCCGACGTCCGCGCCCTGGACCGCGACGGCTACACGCTGCTGCACGCCGCCGTGATCGCCGGGCGGCCCGAGCTGGTCAAGCTGCTGCTCGCCCAGGGCGCCGATCCCGATGCCCCGACCGGCAAGCCGAGCGTCGAATGGCGCTACGAGGCCAACTTCAAGAGCGGCGTGGTCGAGCACCCGGCCAAGTCGCCGCTGTTCCTCGCCGCCGAGCACGGCTCGGTCGACAGCATGCGGCTGCTGGCCGCCGCGGGTGCCGATCCGGGCTTCCGGCTCGACGACGGAAAGACGATCGTGCATGCCGCCATCAGCGGCGGCGAGGCCGCGCTGGCCTGCGCGCTGCAACTGCTGCCCGATGCCAACGTGCGCGACCGCAAGGGCCGCACGCCGCTGCACCTGCTGCTGGGCGGCAGCGCGGGCCCCGAAACCGCCGCCCTCATGCGCCTGCTCGCCGCCAGGGGCGCGCGCACGGACCTCGCCGACCGCGACGGGCTGACCGCAGCCGGCATGGCCGCCCGCACCGACACGCCGGCCGCGATGAAGGCGGCCTATGACGCGGCCTTCCGTTCCCAACTCGCCTTGAAGACATCCCGATGATTCCGAGAACCCTTCGCGCTTCCGCCTGTCTCGTCCCCGCACTGATCGTGCTGATCACCGCCGCCGGCGCCGCGCGGATCGCGACGGCCGGCGAATCCCTGGCGCCCGCCGCCGCCGTGGACGCGCGCCAGAAAGGTTTCAAGCAGATGGGCGCGGCGATGAAGCACCTCAACGAGCAACTCGGCAACGCCGGGCCGGACCCGGCGGCGTTGCAGGCCGACGCCGCGGCCATCGCCGAAAACGCCGCGGCGCTGCCGGGCTGGTTTCCGGACGGCAGCGGCGCGGCGGCGGGTTTCAAGACCGACGCGCTGGACTACGTCTGGCAGAATCGCGCGAAGTTCGATTCGCTCGCCGGGCAGCTGCTCGCCGAATCGCGCAAGCTGGCCGACGGCATCGGCGATCCGTCCGCCGCGCGCGCGCAGGTCAAGGTCGTCGGCCAGACCTGCAAGGCCTGCCACATGAGCTTCCGGGCAGACTGATGAGCGCCGCGCCGCGCCGCGGCCATCCGGTCGATGAAGTCCTGCCCTTGCCGCAACTGGCGGCGTACGGCCTGCAGCACGTGCTGGCGTTCTATGCCGGGGCCGTGCTGGTGCCGATTCTCGTCGCCGGCGGGCTCGGGCTGTCGACCGCCCAACTGATCCACCTCATCAACGCCGATCTGTTCACCTGCGGCATCGCCTCGATCATCCAGGCCGTCGGCCTCGGCCCGAAGATCGGCGTGCGTCTGCCGCTGCTGCAGGGCGTGACGTTCACCGCCGTCGGGCCGATGATCAGCATCGGCATGGCCGCCGGCGGCGGCAGCGACGGTTTGCCGGCCATCTACGGGGCGGTCATCGTCGGCGGCCTGTTCACGTTCTTCGCGGCGCCGTACTTCGCACGGCTTGCGCGCTTCTTTCCGCCGGTCGTCACCGGCACGGTGATCCTGATCATCGGCATCGGCCTGCTGCCGGTCGCGGCCAGTGACGTCGTCGGTGGCCACGGACCGAGCGCGATGCAGAATCCGGTGCTGCTGAAGAACCTGCTGTACGCCTTCGGCACGCTGGCGCTGATCGTCGCGATCCAGCGCTTCTTCCGCGGCTTCCTCGCCACCGTCGCCGTGCTCGCCGGCCTGGTCATCGGCACGCTGGTCGCCTGGCTGCTCGGCGATGCGCATTTCGACGAGGTCGCGACGTCGGCGGCGTTCGGCTACACCTATCCGTTTTACTTCGGCTGGCCGACGTTCAGCATCACGGCGATCGTGTCGATGATCGTCGTCATGCTGATCACGATGGTCGAGAGTACCGGCGACGTCTACGCGACCGGCGAGATCGTGCGCAAACGCATCCGTCGCGACGACATCGCCCGCACACTGCGCGCCGACGGCCTGGCGACGCTGCTCGGCGGCGTGCTCAACTCGTTTCCGTACACCTGCTATGCCGAGAACGTCGGCCTCGTGCGCCTCACCCGGGTCAAGAGCCGCTGGGTGGTTTGTGCCGCGGGCATCATCATGCTGATCCTCGGCTCGATGCCGAAGGCGGCGGCGATCGTCGCCGGCATTCCGCATCCGGTGATCGGCGGCGCGGCGCTGGCGATGTTCGCGGCGGTCGCCGTCGTCGGCATTCAGACGCTGGCCAAGGTCGACTTCAACGATCACCGCAACCTCGTCATCGTCGGCACCAGCGTCGGCCTCGGCATGCTGATCACCGCGCAGCCGTTCGTGGCGACGGCGCTGCCAGCCTGGGCACAGATCATCTTCGGCAGCGGCATCACGCTCGGCGCGATCGCGGCGATCGTGCTCAATGCGCTGTTCATGCATCCGGGCGCCGGCAGCGACGCCGCGGTCGCCGGCCGGCCCGGCGCGGCGCTGATCACGCTCGAACAGGTCAACGCGATGCCGTACGAGACCTTCGCGCAGACTTTCGGCGGGCTCGTCGAGAACACGGCGTGGGTGCTCGAGCGGACCTGGGCGCAGCGCCCCTATGCCGATACCAACGCGCTGCGCGCGGCCTTGCAGGAAGCGCTGCTCGCCGGCGATACCGCGCAGCAGCTCGAACTGCTGAACGCGTACGCCGATCTCGGCAGCGAGGCCGATGCCGACAATGCCTACATCCTCGATCACGACCGCGCCGGTCTCGGCGTGCTCGGCGAGGACGAGCACCACGAAGTACTCGAACTGGCGCGGGCCTATCGCCGCCACTTCGGCTTCCCGCTGGTGGTCTGCGCGCGCGAGGTCGAGCGCTACGAGCGCGTGCTCGCGCAGGGCTGGTCGCGGCTGGCCAACACCGGCACGGTCGAACGCGCCGCCGGCCTCGTCGAAGCCGCACGCATCGCCAATTACCGTTTCAACGATCTCGTCGCCAATGCCAACCCGATCGAAACGGCGCGCGTCATCCGCTTCGCGCCGGTGGCGTGACAGGACATCCTTGCCGCGCAGGCCGCCTCGGTTCGCCAGCGACTTCCAGGCCATCGCCATGCTTCGCGATGAGCGCTGCAACGCGGCGATCGACGTCGAAGATCAACGATTTTCCTGGTCGGCCAAGACGCCGTACCGCATCGACCTCAAGGCGCGGCGGGCGGATGCCGGACACGCTCATGCCTAGTGGGGGTGTGCGACGACGGCGGCGTACTCGCCGCGCTGCCGCGCAAGAATGTGGTCGAGTGCCTGCGTGCCGTGCTCGGCCTGCGCCGGCGCGACCCAGGTCTCGGCGTTCGGGTGATGGAAGAACACCAGCGAGCGCCGCGCGCTCGGCGGTGCCGCGGGCGGTGGATTGACGACGCGGTGCGGGTTGGCCGGGATGCGTCCGCCGGACCACAGGTGCAGCAGATCGCCGGCCTGCAGCAGCCACGCATCGTCGCGGAACTTCACCGGCACCCATTCGAGCGCCGGGCCGATCGCCGCTTCGAGTCCGCCCGGCGCATCGTCCGCCCACAGCAGCGTGATGCCGCCGATGTCGGTATGCGCCGCGGCGCGGATGCGGCCCGCTGCAGGCGGTGTCGGCTGCGCATGGAAATGGTTGAGCACGAGATTGGAATGCTGCTGCACGGTCCACGCCGGCAGATCGTGCGCCAGCAGCGCGAGCCCTTCGGCGAGCAGGCCGACGACGCGGGAGGCGAGGCCGTGCAGCGCGACGTAGAGCTGCGTCCAGGCGTCACGGAATTGCGCCGGCTGCTGTGGCCACAGCGGGAAGCTGTCGGCCCACTGCGCCGGCGGCAGGTGGCCGTCACCGGGCTTGAGGCGCAGCTCGAAGCGTTCCATCAGATCGGCCTTCGGGCCCGATTCCCAGACCGGCTGCCAGCCGTACCACGGGCCGTCGCCCGGCCACTCGACCTTGTTCTTCTCGGTGCGCGGCAGCGCGAAGAAGGCATCGCCGGTCCGCAGCACGGCATCGCGCAGGGCGCGGTCGACATCGTGGCCGGTCACGAAGACGCAGGAGGCGGCGATCAGCGCATCGACCAGTTCGCGGCCATGGCAATGGTGCAGGTCGATGACGGGAATTCGGGCAGGGTTCATCGCAGGCTCCTCGAAGGTGGATGACGGGATCAGACGGCATCGCTGACGGCGCTCGCGGCCGGCAGCGCGGTACGCGGACGGCTGGCGACGACGACGCAGATCGCCATCAGTGCGTAGCAGGCGCTGACGAGCTGCAGGGCCGCCGTCGTGTCGAAATGGCGGACCAGTGTCGCGCTGATGTACGGGCTCAGCGCCTGGCCGAGCGAGCCGGCCGACAGCACCAGCGTGACGATGCGTTGCGGATGGCGGACCAGCGTCGTGGCGTGGCTCAAGGTCAGTTTCAGCAGGCCGCCGTTGGTGATGCCGAGCAGGGTCGTCGCCAACAGCAGGCTGCGCGTGCCGGCGCTGTGCCACAGGGCGAACGAGGCCGCGGCCGACAGGATCGCGATCAGCGGCAGCAGGCGGCGGAAGTCGATGCGCTGCAGCAGCGCGATCAGCGTGATCTGGCCGATCGCCATGCCGCTCCAGTAGCGGCCGATGCCGCCGGCGCTGGCGACCGCGTCGAGCTGCAGATGCTGTTGCAGGTGCTGTGGCAGCCACAGCAGCATCGTGACCTGGCCGAGCAGGTAGAAGAACAGCGCCGCCGCGCAGAGCCAGGCCGCGAGCGGCCAGCGCTCGCGCAGCAGGCGCTGGCCGGCCTCGCGCGCCGACGGCGGGTAGGGGCTGATCAGCGCGAGCACGATGATGCAGGCGCCAAGCCCGGCGAGCGCCAGATAGCTGCTGCTCCACGGCAGGCCGCGTGCGATCAGCGCCGCCGCGGCCGGTGCGCAGATGATGCCGGCGATCGCGAAACACAGATCGCTGCACAGCAGCAGCGTCGCACGGCGTTGCGGCGAATAGCTCAGCGCCAGCGTCACCGATGCCGCCGACAGGCCGAGGCCGCAGCCGGCACCGGCAAGCAGCAGCAACAGGGGCAGCAGGGTCCAGCTGTCGCCGACGGCGATGGCCAGCAGCGCGCCGGCGCCGAGCACATAGCAGCCGACGATGGCCCGCCGCAGTCCGATCCACTCGAACCAGACCAGGCTCAGCAAGGTGCCGATCATGATTCCGCCGCTCAGCGACGAGAAGCGCGCGGCGACATCGGTCAGCGGCCGGCCGAAGTGCGCGGCCATCGGTCCGCTGAGCGCGCCGATCTGCGAAATCAGCCCGGCGACGATGAAGTAGCTGAGCAGGCAGGCCAGCGTCAGGCGGATGCGTGGCGCGCGGCTGATGGCGAATGTTCCGTCGGCGCTCATCCGTGTGGGCCCGGCTATCGGTTCAGCAGCGAAACGAACAGCTTTTCGACGGCCGGGACATCGACGGCGTAGACGATATCGACCGTCTGCTCGCCGAGGCCGGGGCCTTTGCCTGCCGGCCAGGTCAGCAGCGCGCCGTAATTGGCGCCCTCCATCAGATCGACGTCCATCGACAGCGTGCCG
The DNA here is from genome assembly GCA_047605265.1 of Solimonas sp. GTDB lineage: Bacteria > Pseudomonadota > Gammaproteobacteria > Nevskiales > Nevskiaceae > Solimonas. The sequence goes on along the minus strand of JASGFY010000070.1, from coordinate 1,062 downwards.
CGCTTCGTGACCATCTCCGGGCGCAGCCACGCGGCGGCTTCGGTCTCGTCCCACAAGGGATAGCCCGGCTGCGCGATGCGTTTGACATAGCGTGCGACCGGCTGGCCGCTGGCGGTCGCCTGCTTCAGCAGTGCGGCCGTGCCGATCACCTTCTGGCTGGCGTCGCCGGTGACCAGCGTCAGCTTTTGCCACGGCGACGTGAAGACGATGTGCGCGGCTTCCGGATCCCAGAAATGATTGAACGACAGGCGCGGCGAGTACGCGATCTGCATGTCGAACTCGTCGTGCTCGCCCGCGATGTCCTGGCCGAGCAGATTGCCGCCTTCCGTCACGACTTCCCTGACGCGTTCGGCGAAGCCGCCGTCGATGCGCTGCGCCAGCGCCAGATTCGTCAGCGGCCCCATCGCCAGGATCGTCACCTGCCGCGGATATTCGCGCGTCTTCTGCAGCAGGAAATCGACTGCGCTGATCGGTGCCGCCCGGGTCGTCGGTACGCCTTCGGGCATCGGCGGCACGATGTCCGGCGCGTGCGGTTTGCGCCGCTGCATGGTGTTGTAGCCGGGCCATTGCTCCATCCACGCGCCCTTGTACGGATGCGCGCCGTACAGCGCCTCGCGACGCTCGTTGCGTTCCTTGCTGTTGATCAGCGGCTGGATGGCGCCGGCCATCACCGGGATGTCGCTGCGGCCGACCAGTTCCAGCATGCGCAGCGTGGCGGCGGTCTCCTCGGGTTGCCAGCCGTCACCGCTGACGGTGGTGATGCCCAGCACATCGACGTCCGGGTCCTGCAGCAGCATCAGGATCGGTTGCAGTCCCGGCCCTTCGAACGCGTCCTGGTCGATGATGACTTTGCGGCGCTCCGCCGCGCCGGCGGGCAGGGTCGCGGTCAGTGCGGTGACGACCGACAGCAGCAGGACCACCAGACGCCGCATACGGCGGTTCCCAGCGAGATCGGCGGGCGTGGTCTTCATGGGCTCATTGTCTCGGCAGACAGATCTGGTAGTGCCTGCAGGTGAACGAGTAACTGACCGGCTTCACGCCGTCGAGCGCGGCCATGCCTTT
>JASGFY010000069.1:0-15551 GCA_047605265.1 Solimonas sp. | reverse complement strand
CCGGGCGTCGACCACGCCAGCACGATCGGCATGCGCAGCCGCAGGCTGAGCCACGCGCCGCCGGCGGCGATGCCGACGCACAGCGCGGTGACGGAGGAGGTGATCTGCAGCGGGCTCGCGCCGAGGCTCTGGCCCATGCGCACGATCAGCGCGATCGTGCCGCCGAAGCCGACGAGCGCGGCGATCAGCGCCGAGGTGAAGGCCGACAGCGGCCAGGGTGGTTGCGGAGCAGCTTGAGCGGCGTCGGCTGGCATGGATGAGTCCCTCGCGGCTCCGGAGCGTGCCGCGATGCCTCAATCAACGATCCGTCGCCGCGTTGCGGAAACCCTGGGCGGCGTTATTCCCGCGTACGCCGGAGTCCGGAGCGGGAGGCACGGTGAGGGCGCCTGCTCGATTCTTAGGAGGCCCGCTCAGACCTGCGGCGTCGGCAGGCCCAGGCGCTTCCACAGCTTCAGCGTCGGCTCGGCCTGATTCATGGAGTAGAAGTGAAGGCCCGGCGCGCCGTTCTTCAGCAGGGTTTCGCATAGCCGCGCGACGACGTCGAGGCCGAAGTCGAGCAGCGCCGGCCTGTCGTTCTGCAGCGCTTCGAGCCTGAGACGAATCCAGCGCGGGATTTCCGCGCCGCAGGCGGCCGAGAAGCGCATCAGCTGCGTGTAATTGGTGATCGGCATGACGCCGGCGACGACCGGCACGGTGATGCCGGCGCGCGCGCAGCGCTCGGCGAAATCGAAATACGCGTCGGCGTTGTAGAAGTACTGCGTGACCGCGCCGTGCGCGCCGGCCTCGACCTTGCGCTTGAAGGCGTCGAAATCCTGCTGCGGATCGGGCGCCTGCGGGTGCATTTCCGGATAGGCGGCGACTTCGAGCGTGAAGGTGTCGCCATGCGTTTCGCGGATGAACGAGACCAGTTCGTTCGCGTAATGGAATTCGCCGGGCGCGCTCGGCGACGTCGCCGTCGCCGGCAGATCGCCGCGCAGCGCGACGATGCGGCGGATGCCGGCGGCCTTGTAGCGTTGGAGCAAGCCCGCGATCCTGGCGCGCGTCGAGCCGACGCAGGTCAGATGCGGCGCGGCCTCGATGCCGGTCTGCGTCACGACCTGCACGACGGTGTCGTAGGTGCCGTCCTGATCGGAGCCGCCGGCGCCGTACGTCACCGAGAAAAACGACGGCTGCACGGCGGCCAGCTGAGCGACGACCGCCGGCAGCTTTTCGACGCCGGCGGGCGTGCGCGGCGGGAACAGTTCAAACGAAAAATGCGCGGAGGAGGTCATGGGTTCTGGCCGGCGTTGCGGTCGTATTCGTACGGGCAGTGGGCGCTGTTGAGCGTCACGCCGCCGGCCCGGTGCAGCTCCTGCAGGCGCCGGCGGTTGGCAAGGCGTTTGTCGCCCTCGACGGCCAGCAGGCGCTGCCGGTATCCACCAGCGTGAGGCCATTGCGCGCCTCGATCAGCCAGCAATGGCAGACGATGCGGGCGGGTTCCAGCCAGCCGCCCGCGCCTTGCAGGAAGCGCCGGCCATGCGGGCACATCGAACCGCAGTTGAGGTGATGAATCTTCATCGGCGTCCTTCCGTGCGAAGCAGGCCGCGGTCAGGCAGCCTGCCGCGAGGAGCACGGCGGCCAGGCGCGCAGCCGTCTTGCGGATCAGTAGCGATAGTGTTCGGGCTTGTACGGGCCGTCGACCGGCACGCCGAGGTAATCGGCCTGCGCCGGCGTGAGCGTCGTCAGCTTCACGCCGATCTGCCCCAGATGCAGGCGCGCGACTTCCTCGTCGAGCTTCTTCGGCAGGCGGTAGACGGTCTTCTCGTACTGGCCCTTGTGCGCCCACAGATCGATCTGCGCGAGCGTCTGGTTCGAGAACGAATTGCTCATCACGAAGCTCGGATGGCCGTGCGCGCAGCCGAGGTTGACGAGGCGGCCTTCGGCGAGCACGTAGATCGAGCGGCCGGTGTCGGCGAAGGTGTAGCGGTCGACCTGCGGCTTGATGGTCTCGCGCTTCGCGCCAGACGCATTCAGGCGGTCCATCTGGATCTCGTTGTCGAAGTGGCCGATGTTGCAGACCAGCGCGTTGGCCTTCATCGCGCGCATGTGCTCGAGCGTGATGATGTCCTTGTTGCCGGTAGTGGTGACGTAGAGGTCGCCGAGGCCGAGCGTGTCTTCGACCGTCTTGACCTCGAAGCCTTCCATCGCCGCCTGCAGGGCGTTGATCGGATCGATCTCGGTGACGACGACGCGCGCGCCGAGGCCGCGCAGCGAGTGCGCGCTGCCCTTGCCGACGTCGCCGTAGCCGCAGACCACGGCGACCTTGCCGGCGATCATCAGGTCGGTCGCGCGCTTGATGCCGTCGGCCAGCGATTCGCGGCAGCCGTAGAGATTGTCGAACTTGCTCTTGGTGACCGAGTCGTTGACGTTGATCGCCGGCACCAGCAGCTTGCCGGCTTCCTTCATCTGGTAAAGGCGATGCACGCCGGTCGTCGTTTCCTCCGAGACGCCCTGCCAGTCCTTGACGACGCGCGTCCAGAAGCCCGGACGCTCCTTCGCCACGCGCTTGAGCAGGTCCTTGATGACTTTGACCTCGTGGCTGTCGGACGGCGTGTCGACCCAGCGGTCGCCCTGTTCGAGTTCGTAGCCCTTGTGGATCAGCAGCGTCACGTCACCGCCGTCGTCGACGACCAGCTCGGGGCCGGTCAGCGTGCCGTCGGGCAGGGTGTGCGTGACGGCATCGAGCGTGCAGTCCCAGTATTCCTCCAGCGTCTCGCCCTTCCACGCGAACACCGGCGTGCCGGCGGCGGCGACCGCGGCAGCGGCGTCGTCCTGCGTCGAGAAAATGTTGCACGAGGCCCAGCGCACCGAGGCGCCGAGCGCGGCCAGCGTCTCGAGCAGCACGGCGGTTTCCTTGGTCATGTGCAGCGAGCCGGTCAGGCGCACCCCCTTGAGCGGCTGCAGCGGCGCGTACTTGGCGCGGATCGACATCAGGCCAGGCATTTCCTCCTCGGCCATGACGACGCGCTTGCGGCCGAGTTCGGCGAGCGAGAGGTCGCGGACCTTGTAGTCCGCGGCGGCGGGCTTGAGCTGGGCATTCATGGCGTGCGTTCCTGAGGGCGGATCGCCGGAGTATATCCGCTTATGCGGATGAAGGAATATAGAAGTCCGGCGCAATGGTCCGACCCGCGTTGCGGTTGTCACGGTGTTTGCTAGCGTTGTGGCATGAACGCCCTCGACACCCCCGCGGCGAGCCGCCGCCTCGATGCCTCGCCGTACGATGCGCCGCTGCGCGAGGATGTCCGCCATCTCGGCGCCACCGTCGGTGAAATGCTCGCCGAACAGCTCGGCGACGGCTTCCTCGCCCGCGTCGAGGCGCTGCGCACGGCATCGATCGCCCGCCGCGAGCGCGGCGAGCCGGCGGCGGCGCTGGCCGGCCAGCTCGAAGGCCTGCCGCTCGAACTCGCCGAGGCGCTGACGCGCGCGTTCTCCAGCTACTTCCAGGCCGTCAACATCGGCGAGCGCGTGCACCGCATCCGCCGTCGCCGCGACTACCAGCGGCAGAGCGAGCAGCCGCAGCCGGACGGCCTCGTCGACGCGCTGCGCCATCTCCAGGCGGCCGGCGTCGACGCCGGGCAACTGCTCGACACGCTGGCGACGCTCGACGTCGAGCCGGTCTTCACCGCGCACCCGACCGAAGCGGTGCGCCGCGCGCTGCTCGAAAAGGAGCAGGACATCGTCCGTTGCCTGATCAACGGCTTCGATCCGGAGCGCACGCCGCTCGAACGCCGTCACGACTGGGAGCGCCTGCGCATGGCGCTGACCGCTGCGTGGCAGACCAGCGAGACGGCGCCGGTGAAGCCTTCGGTGCAGGATGAGTTCGAGCACGTCGGCTTCTACCTCGGCGGCCCGATCTACCTCGTCGTGCCGATCTTCTATGAGTTGCTCGAAGACGCGCTGCGGGAGGTCTACGGCATCGAAGCTGAACTGCCGCGCCTCCTGCGTTTCGCGTCCTGGGTCGGCGGCGACATGGATGGCAATCCGAACGTCGGCGCCGACACCATCGCGACCACGCTGCGCGGGCAGCGCGAGATGATCCTCGACCGCTACAGCGGCGAGGTGGCCGAGCTCGCCAGCCTGCTCAGCCAGACCGCGCGGCGCGTGACGATCAGCGAGGCACTCGCCGCGCGCCTTGATGATTACCGCGAGCGCCTGCCGAAGGTCGCGGCGGCGATCCGTCCGCGCCACGCCGACATGCCGTACCGCGTGTTCCTGACGCTGATGCGCGCGCGCCTGCGGGCGACGCAACGTGACGATACCGACGGCTACATCGACGCCGACGAGTTCATCGCCGACATCCGCCTGATCGCCGACTCGCTGCGCGCGCACAAGGGCGTGCACGCCGGCTGGTTCGCCGTGCGCCGCCTGCTGTGGCGCGCGAAGACCTTCGGCTTTCATCTGGCGCGGCTCGACGTGCGCCAGGATTCGCGCGTGCATGCGCGGGCGATCGCCGCGCTGCTCGGCGATGAAGCCTGGGCGCAGCGCGTGGCCGGCGAGCAGGCCGACATCCTGCGCCCGTATGCCGGCCGCGACGCCGTGTTTGCGGCGTCGAAAGATGCCGTCGCGCAGCGCGCGCGCGCCGTGTTCGCGCAACTCGCCGACGCGCAGGAACGCTACGGCAGCGGCTCGACCGGCCTCTACATCATCAGCATGGCGCAGCGCGCCGCCGATGTGCTCGCGGTGCTCGCGCTGGCGCGGTTCGGCGGTCTCGTCGGCGTGCATGGCCATGTGCCGCTCGACGTCGCGCCACTGTTCGAAACCGTCGACGATCTGCAGAACGGCCCGGCGACGCTGCGCGCGCTGTTCGCCGATCCGGTCTATCGCGCGCATCTGGCCGCGCGTGGCCATCGTCAGGTCGTCATGCTCGGCTACTCGGACAGCGGCAAGGACGGCGGAACCGTCGCATCCAGATGGGGCCTGCAGCGCGCGCAGGTCGAACTGCTCGAAGTCGCCCACGAAGCCGGCATCGCGCTGAGCTTCTTCCACGGCCGCGGCGGCAGCGCGAGCCGCGGCGGCGGCCGCATCTCGACGGCGCTCAACGCCAGTCCGCGCGGCTCCGTGGCCGGCGTGCTGCGCGTCACCGAGCAGGGCGAGGTCATCCACCGCAAGTACGGCATCCGCGCGCTGGCGCTGCGCGAGCTCGAACGCGCCGTGTCGGCGACGCTGCGCGCGACGCTGAGTCCGCGTGCGCCCGATGCGCGCGAAGCCGGCTGGAAGGAGACGATGTTGCTGCTGTCGGCCGCGTCGCGTGCCGCGTATCGCGAGTTCGTCGACGCGCCGAACTTCGTCGACTACTTCCGCAGCGCTACGCCGATCGACGTCATCGAGCGCATGACGCTGGGATCGCGGCCGTCGCGGCGCGGCACGATGCAGGGCGTCGAATCACTGCGCGCGATTCCCTGGGTCTTCGCGTGGACGCAGTGCCGCGCGATCATCACCGGCTGGTACGGACTCGGCAGCGGCCTTGAACGCGCCGCGCAGCAGTTCGGCGAAGCGCGGCTGCATGAAATGGCGCGCGACTGGCCGTTCTTCCGCACGATGCTCGACGACGTCGACATGGTGCTCGCCAAGTGCGATCTCGACGTCGCCGAGCGCTACTCGCTGCTCGCCGGGCCGCTGCACGAGCCGTTCTTCGCGCGCGTGCGCGGCGAGTTCGAGCGCACCGTGCACTGGGTGCTGCGCATCAAGAACGCCGACCGTCTGCTCAGCAACGACCCGCGCCTCGCGCAATCGATCCGCCTGCGCAATCCGTATGTCGATCCGATCAATCTCTTGCAGATCGATCTGCTCGGGCGATGGCGCGAGGGCGGGGCGCAGGACGAGGCTTTGCTGCGGGCGCTGGTGGCGACGGTGAATGGGGTGGCGCAGGGCTTGCAGAACACGGGGTGAAGACTGCATCAGGAGACGAACGGGCAGGAGACCACGGCCAAGACAATAAGCCGCCGCCAACGAAAAGGCCCGCATCAAGCGGGCCTTTTCGTTGAAGCATGAGAGCAGCGCTTATTTCAGCTTCTTGGCATCTTCCTTCAGCGCGTCGGCCTTGTCGGTCTTCTCCCACGAGAAGGCCGTCGCGGTCGTGCCGTCGGCGAGCTTGACCTCGAACGGCTTGCGGCCGAAGTGGCCGTAGGCGGCGGTGAGCTGATAGATCGGGTGCACGAGGTCGAGCATCTTGGTGATGCCGTACGGGCGCAGATCGAAGTGGCGGCGCACCAGCTTTTCGAGCGACTCGTCGCTGATCTTGCCGGTGCCGAACGTGGTCACCATGATCGAGGTCGGCTCGGCGACGCCGATCGCGTAGCTGACCTGCACTTCGCAGCGCGACGCTAGGCCGGCGGCGACGATGTTCTTGGCGACGTAGCGCGCGGCGTACGCGGCCGAGCGGTCGACCTTCGACGGATCCTTGCCCGAGAACGCGCCGCCGCCGTGGCGCGCCCAGCCGCCGTAGGAGTCGACGATGATCTTGCGGCCGGTCAGGCCGCAGTCGCCGACCGGGCCGCCGATGACGAAGTTGCCGGTCGGGTTGATGTGGAACTTGGTGTGCTTGCTGATCCACTTCGCCGGCAGCACCGGCTTGAGGATTTCCTCCATCACGCCTTCGCGCAGCTCCTTGAGCTTGACGCTCGGATCGTGCTGCGTCGACAGCACGACGGCGTCGAGGCCGACGGCGACGCCGTCCTTGTAGCGCAACGTGACCTGACTCTTGGCGTCCGGGCGCAGCCACGGCAGCGCCGACTTCTTGGCCTTGCGCACCTTCGACTGCTGCTCGACGATGCGGTGCGAGTAGTAGATCGGCGCCGGCATCAGCTCCCTGGTTTCGTCACAGGCGTAGCCGAACATCAGGCCCTGGTCGCCGGCGCCCTGTTCTTCCGGCTTCTTGCGGTCGACGCCCATGGCGATGTCCGGCGACTGCTTGCCGATCAGGTTGAGCACGCCGCAGGTCGCGCCGTCGAAGCCGACCGCCGACGAGGTGTAGCCGATGTCGGTGATGACCTTGCGCGTCAGCGCTTCGAGATCGATCCAGGCGCTGGTGGTGATCTCGCCGGCGACGATCGCCACGCCGGTCTTGACCAGCGTCTCGCAGGCCACGCGCGCCTTCTTGTCCTGCGCGAGGATCGCGTCGAGCACCGCGTCCGAGATCTGGTCGGCGACCTTGTCGGGATGACCTTCGGAAACGGATTCGGACGTGAACAGGTATTCGGACATCGATGGGATCCTCGGGGCGATCTGTCTATACGGATGAACGGATATTCTAGGGCAGGCGGACCGGAGCGCATAGGGCAGCGCACAGGGGAGCGCATCGTCGGGCCCGTCTGTGGCGGGAGCATGACGGCGCGCCGGCCGGCCCGCCTTCAGGCCGGCGGAGGTCCGTCGCTGCTGCCGATTTCCAGGGCCGGCATGCGCAGCTCCTGCAAGGCGGAGACCGGCTCGCCGCGCAGCAGGCGCAGCGTCAGCTCGGCCAGCGTCTCGCCGGTGGCCGCGGGCGTCGCCGGCTTGATCGACGTGATGGGGCTGCGGATCACCGAGTCCTCGTCGAGCCCGCCGTAGACGATGACCGAGACGTCGCGCCCCAGCCGCAGGCCCGCGCCGAGGATCGCATGCACCGCGCCGGCGCCGGCCAGATGGTTGTCGACCAGCACGGCGCTCGGACGGCGCGGCTGCGCCAGCAGCGCCTGCATCGCGTCGTAGCCGGCGCGGCGGTCCAGCGCGCCGAGGCGCAGCGCGCTTCGCGGCAGCGTCGCGCCGGCCTTCGCCAGCGCCGCGCGAAAGCCGGTCAGGCGCTGGGCGGTGAAGTTGTATTCCGCCGCCGCGCCGATGTAGGCGATGCGCCGGTGCCCCAGCGCGAGCAAGCGTTCGGCGGCCAGGCGGGCGCCGGCCTCGTTGTCGAAATCGAACCAGGCGTAAGGCTGGCGCAGGCTGCCGCTGCGGCCGTAGGCGACGAAGGGAATCTGGTGCTGCTGCAGCAATTGCAGGCGCGGATCGTCGACGAGCGTGCGCGCGACGACGAAGGCATCGATGCGGCGGGCGGCGATCGCCCGCCGGTAGGCCGCCAGCTCATGGTCGCGCGAGGCCGAGATGATCAGCAGGTCCAGGCTTTCCTTCGCCAGACGGTCGCTCATCGCCGCGGCCACATTCAGGAACAGGGTATCGCCCAGATCGCTGGGCGTGATGGGGAACACCAGACCGACCGCGTCGGCGCGGCCCAGCGCCAGGCCGCGCGCGCTGACGTTGGGGCGATGGCCGTGCCGGGCGGCCGCGGCCCGCACGGCCTCGCGCGTGCTTTCGGCGACCTCCGGATAGCCGTTGAGCGCCCGGCTGACCGTGGTCAGCGAGAGGCCCAGTTCGGCGGCGATCTGTTTCAGCGACATGCGAGCGACTCCGGAGGCGACCACGAAAGCATAAGGAAATCCATGTCTTGGGGGCCATATTCCGAACTCGCGCAGTGCTTAAGAGAATTTGTTCTTTTGCGGCTTAAAAGCCGAAAACTATGATTCAAAGCGCTTTGAGTCATTTTTTATCAGCGGCGCGGCCCGTGGCTCGGGTTCTCGTGCCGCACGCAAGACCATCGGGAGATCGGGAATGGGAAAGAAGACTGAGTGGGGAGTGATGCTGGCGCTTGGGTTGGCGGCGCTCGGGCAGCAGGCGCAGGCGGACGAAGATCAGTCCGCGCAGGCGGCGGACAGCGCCCAGGGGCTCGATGAAATCGTCGTGACCGGCACGGCGCGCACGAGCGGCTTGGCCAAGCTCGACGCCGGCTTCTCGATCACGACGGTGACGCCGGAAGACATCCAGCGGCTGCGGCCGCAGAGCACCGCGGATCTGATGCGCATCGTGCCCGGCGTCTTCGCGGAGACCAGCGGCGGCGTGGCCGGCCTGAACGTCGGCGTGCGCGGCTTTCCGCAGAGCGGCGGCGGCGGCTTCGCCACCGTGCAGCTTGACGGCGCGCCGGAGTTCGTGCCGGCGACGCTGGATTTCCTCGAAGGCTTCAGCCTGTTCCGCATCGACGACACGGTGGAGCGCGTGGAAGTGCTGCGCGGAGGCCCGAGTCCGATCTTCTCCAACGGCAATCCGGGCCTGACCGTCAATTTCATCCAGAAGAAAGGCCAGGACGTGCCCGAGGGCTCACTGGCCCTGACGGGCGGCGACGAAGGTTTGTATCGCCTCGACGGCTACTACGGCGGCAAGCTCGCCGACGGCGTCTACGGCAGCGTCGGCGGCTTCTGGCGCACCAGCGACGGCATCCGCGACACGCAATTCCCCGCCGACGAGGGCGGGCAGCTCAGCGCCACGCTGAGCCGGCGCTGGGGCGAGCACAACGACTTCACCGTCTACGCGCGCAAGACCAAGGACTCCAATGCCTTCTTCGCGCCGGAACCGGTGGTTTCGCACGCCAACGGCAAGATCTCGGCGTATCCCGGCTTCGACCAGCGCAAGGACACCTTGCTCGGCAACGATACGCGGCTCCTCGATTTCGAAGTGACGTCGGGCACCGATCCAGGGCGCGTGACGGCCGATCTTTCCGACGGCCGCACCATCGATCTGAACGTGTTCGGATCGTCTCTCGATCTCGAGGCCGGCGACTGGCGGCTGAGCAATCGCCAGAGCTATCTGTCCGGCACCGCCAACGTCCGGGCGCTGTTCTCCAGTGCCACGCCGACGACCCTGGCCAGCTACATCAGCGCGCAGGTGACGGCCGCCAATGCGGACTCCACCGTGCTCGCCGCGGCCGGCAGCTCGGCCACCACCGGCACCGCCACCTTCACGGGCTCGGGCGCGACCATCACGGACACCAGCCTGCCGGTGATCGTGGCGCTGCCGCGCGTGGTCGACAAGGACATCCAGTCGTTCAGCGACGAGATTCGCCTCAGCCGCACCTTCGGTGACCATGCCGTGACCTTCGGCCTCTATCTGGCCAGCTACGAGGTCAAGGATCAGTGGTACTACAGCAGCCTGCTGCTGGCGATGGAACCGAACGCGCGGCGCATCGACCTGGCCCTGGACAACGGCGTGCAGATCACGCGCGACGGCTTCACCAAGGCCACCATCGACCAGGTGAAGGCTTCGTACAGCGGGCGTAACGTCGCCGGCTTCGTCGCCGACGAATGGCAGATCAGCGACGCGCTGCGCATCGACGGCGGCGTGCGTCTCGAGCATTACCAGGCCGAGGGCAGCGACGGCACGACGACTTCGGGCGTCGATCTCGACGACGACGCGCTGACGTATTACGACAACAGCACGGTGGTCCTGGACGGCGGCTCCACCGCCACGGATTTCTCCGCGACCATGACCTCGTGGACGCTGGGCGCCAACTACGACTTCCGGTCCGACCTGAGCGGCTTCGCGCGCATCAACTCGGGCCATCGCCCGCCGTCGCTGGGCGACGTGCGCAGCCAGGCCGACGGCAGCCGCGTGGTGACGCAGAACGTCGACCAGTACGAGCTGGGCCTGAAGAACATCCGGCGGGCCTACGACGTCGCCGCCACGCTGTTCTTCAATGACTTCGACGGCCAGACCTACACGCAGGATTACGTCGATCCGGATACCAGTGAAGAGAGCACGCGCACGGCGATCGCCGGCTCGCGGACCTATGGCCTGGAGCTGGAGGGCGGCGTGCGGCCGCTGCGCGGACTGGAGGTGCGCTTCGACGGCACCTGGCTGCACGGCCGGTTCCGTGACATCGTCGACGGCGCCTCTTCCGGCGTGCAGAACGGCAACAAGATCCTGCGCCAGCCGTCGACGCAATACCGCATCGTGCCGAGCTACCAGTTCTCGCTGGCGAACGCCGACCTGACCGTGTTCGGAACCTATAGCTACGTCGGCCGCCGTTTTTCGGACATCGCCAACCTGCAGCCGCTGCCGTCGTACGAGACGGTGGACCTCGGCGCCACGCTGGACATCGGCAATTTCAGCGTGCAGCTGGTCGGCACCAACGTCACCAACGAGCTGGCCCTGACCGAAGGCAACCCGCGCGTATCCGGTTCCGGCAACGTCGACAACGTGGTGCTCGGCCGCGCGATCTTCGGCCGCGAATACCAGCTGAGCCTGCGCTACCGCTTCTGATCCGGCATGCTTCAAGAGCGGGACCGCGCCCGACCGGCGCGGTTCCGCTTTCCTTTTCTCGCCAAAGGGTTTTCTGAAGGATGAATCTGCTTTACTTGCACACGCACGACAGCGGCCGCTTCATATCGCCTTACGGCTACGACCTGCCGACGCCGGCGATGGCGCAGCTGGCGCGCGAGGGCGTGCTGTTCCGCAAGGCGTTCTCCGCCGCGCCGGTCTGCAGCCCCAGCCGCGCCGCGCTCCTGCAGGGTAACTGGCCGCACGAGAACGGCATGATCGGGCTGGCGCATCGCGGCAGCCGCCTCAACGATCCGTCGCAGCATCTGGCGCGCGTGCTCGGCCGCGCCGGCTGGCGCAGCGTGCTGGTCGGCGAGCAGCACGTGGCGCCGGCCGCCGGTCTCGGCGAACTCGGTTACGACGAGGTGCCCGCGGTGGCGTCGACGCGCGCCGCCGACGTGATTCCGGTGGCGCTGGACTGGCTGCGCCGGCGCGACCGCGGGCAGCGCTTCTTCCTGACGGTGGGCCTGCACGAGACGCACCGGCCGTACCCGCCGCTGGACGCTAGCGACGACACGCGCTACCTGGCGCCGCCGCCCGGCATGCCGGACACGCCGGAAATCCGCGAGGACGTGGCCGGCTACCGCAAGATGGTGCGCGCCGCCGACGAAGGCTTCGGCCAGGTGCTCGATGTGCTGCGCGAGACCGGCGCGGCCGACGACACGCTGGTCGTGCTGACCACCGACCACGGCCTGCCGTGGCCGGACATGAAGTGCACCGTCAGCGACGCCGGCACCGGCGTGATGCTGATCCTGCGCGGCCCCGGCGGCTTCAGCGGCGGCAAGGTCGTCGACGCCATGGTCTCGCAGCTCGACATCTTCCCGACGTTCTGCGAGCTCGCCGGCCTGCCGCGGCCGCCGTGGCTGCGCGGCGAGAGTCTCGTTGCGCTCGTGCAGGGCGAGCGCGCCGCTGTGCACGACGCCCTGTTCGCGGAAGTCACCTGCCATGCCGCCAGCGAGCCGATGCGCAGCATCCGCACCGAGCGCTGGCGCTACATCCGCCGCTTCGACGGCGCCGACCTGCGCGTGCTGGCCAACGTCGACGCCGGCGCGGCCAAGACGCTGTTCATCGAGCACGGCTGGCAGCGCTGGCTGCCGCAAGCCGAGAGTCTTCACGACCTCGTGCTGGACCCGGGCGAGAAGGTGAATCTCGCCGGCCGCGCGGATCACGCCGCGATCCTCGACGAACTGCGCCAGCGCCTGCACCGCTGGATGGTCGAGACGCACGATCCGCTGCTCGATCCGGACTGGCGTCCGCCCGAGGCGATTCACGTCGTGTCGCGCCGCTCGATCCGGCCCGAAGGGGACTGAAGCGCATGGCCGCGCTGGCGCGCTGGGTCGCCGCCGCCCTGCTGTCGTTCGCCGGCGCGGCGCCGGCCGCCGATCTGTGTCTGGCCGCGCCGTCGGACGCGCAGCTGCCGGCGCTGCAGGCGCAGCTCGACCGCTGGCAGCGCGAGACCGGCCAGCGCGTCGAACTCGTCAAGCTCAGCAACGCCGGCAGCGACGTGTTCGTGCAGTACCGCACCTGGCTCGCCGCGCACAGCCCCGCGGTGGACGTGTACAAGCTCGACAGCCAGTGGGTCGGCCAGCTCGGGGCGCATCTGCTGGATCTCGGGCCGCGTGTCGATGAGGCGCGCCGCATGTTTCCCAACGTTCTGGAGGCCTACCGGGCGCCGGACGGCGCGCTGCTGGCGCTGCCGTACACCGTCGGCGTGCCGTTGCTGTATTACCGGCGTGATCTGCTGCAGCGCTATGGCCTGCCGGTGCCGAAGACCTGGACGGAGCTGACCACGACGGCGCGGCGCATCCGGGCCGGCGAGCGCGCGGCCGGCCGGCGCGCACCGTGGGGCTACGTGTTCCAGGCTGCCGCCTACGAGGGCCTGACCGCCAATGCGATGGAATGGATCGCCTCGAACGGCGGCGGCCGCATCGTCGAGCCGGACGGCCGCATCTCGGTGAACAATCCGCGTGCCGCCGCCGCTCTGCGCCTGGCGGCCTCGTGGGTCGGCGACATCGCGCCGCGCGGCGTCCTCAATTATCGCGAGGACGATGCGCGCGGCGTGTTCCAGACCGGCGACGCCGTGTTCATGCGCAACTGGCCGGCGATCTGGGAACTGCTGCGCACCGAGCGCGGCAGCGCGGTCGCCGGCCGCTTCGACGTCGCGCCGCTGCCGGCGGGCGAGGCCGGCCGCGTGGCCGCGACGCTGGGCGGCTGGGGCTTCGCGGTGTCGCGCCATTCGCGCCGTCAGGAACAGGCGGTGCGGCTCGTGCAGTTCCTGACCCGCGAGGAAGCGCAGCGCGACTACGCGCGCCGCGGCCTGCCGCCGACCTATCCGGCGCTGTACGACGATCCGCAGCTGATCCGCGAAGCGCCGCTGCTGCCGCTGCTGAAGGACATCGTGCCGCAGGCGCTGGCGCGGCCCTCGGCGCCGACCGGCCGGCACTACGCGGAAGTCAGCACCGAGTTCTGGAGCGCGACGCACGAGGTGCTCGAAGGCCGCACCGATCCCGCCGCGGCGCTGGCCGGCCTCGACGCGATCCTGCGTCAGGTCCGCCGGCAGGGCTGGTAGTCCGTGGGCGTCGAACGGCATCGGCGGAACGTGGCGCTGCGCATGCTGCTGCCGGCCTGCATCCTGCTGCTGCTGGTCGCGGTCGTGCCGCTGCAGCACACGCTGGCGCTGAGCTTCACCGACGCCAGCGCCGACGATCCGTCGGCCGCCGCCGGCGTGGGCTTCGGCAACTATCTGGCGCGCGACGGCGGGCAGTGGTTCGGCATCCTCGCCGATCCGCGCTGGTGGAACGCGGTGCGCAACACGGTGATCTTCGCGCTCTGCTCGGTGACGCTGGAACTGCTGCTGGGCATGGCCATCGCCCTGAGCCTGAACCGCGAATTCCGCGGCCGCGCGCTGGTGCGCACCGCGGTGCTGGTGCCGTGGGCGATCCCGACCATCGTCTCGGCGCAGATCTGGGCGTGGATGCTGCACGACCAGTACGGCGTCATCAACGCGCTGCTGCGCGGGCTGGGGCTCATCGACGAGGGCGTCGCCTGGCTGTCGCAGTCGTCCACCGCGCTGGCGGCGATCATCGTGATCGACGCCTGGAAGTCCACGCCGTTCATGGCGCTGATGATCCTCGCCGCGCTGCAGACGGTGCCCAAGGATCTGCTCGAGGCCGCGCGCATCGACGGCGCCGGTCCGGTGCAGACGTTCCGGCGCATCGTCCTGCCGATGATCTTTCCGGCGGTCGCCGTCGCGGTGGTGTTCCGCCTGCTCGACGCGCTGCGCGTCTTCGACCTGATCTACATCGTCAACCCGTCCGGCGAAAGCGTGATGTCGATGTCGGTCTACGTCCGCCGCGTGCTGTTCGAGTACGGGCGCTTCGGCGAAGGCTCGGCGGCCTCGGTGCTGCTGTTCCTCGTCGTCGCCGGACTGGCGGTGCTGTGGATCCGCGTGTCGCGCGTGATCGAGCGCACCTCGCCATGAAGATCCGCTCCGTCCTGTTCGCGCTGTGGCTGTGCGTCGTCGTCGCCTGGCTGGTGTTCCCGCTCGGCTACGCGCTGAGCACCTCGCTGCAGACCGGCACCGCGCTGTTCCGGCCCGCGCTGCTGCCGGACGCGCCGACGCTCGACAACTACCGCGAACTGTTCCGCCACGCGTTCTTCGCGGCCAGCGTCGTCAACTCGGTGCTCGTCGCCGCCGCCGTCGTGCTGCTGTCGCTGGCGGCCGGCGTGACGGCGTCGTACGCGCTGGCGCGGGTCGATTTCTTCGGGCGCCGCGCGCTGCTGCTGACGATCCTCTCGGTGTCGATGTTCCCGCAGATCGCGATCCTGTCCGGCATGTACCAGATGTTCGTCGCCTGGCGCGGCGTTCTCGACGCCGCGCTCGGCCTGAGCTGGACGCGGCCGTGGTCGCTGGGCTGGCTGGCCTTCTCGTATCTGGTCTTCACGCTGCCGTTCACCACCTGGACGCTGACCGCGTATATGCGCGGCATCCCGCAGGAACTGGAGGACGCCGCGCGCGTCGACGGCGCCGGCTACGGCACGATCGTCTTCCGCGTCTTCCTGCCGCTGCTGTGGCCGGCGCTGGTGACGACCGGCCTGATGGCCTTCGTCACCGCGTGGAACGAGTTTCTGTTCGCGCTGACGTTCACCACGCGGGAACCCGAGCGGACGGTGACGGTGGCGATCTCGATGATCGCCGGCGCCGCCGACTTCCAGGTGCCCTGGGGCACGATCATGGCGGCCTCGGTGCTGGCGACGCTGCCGGTGCTCGCGCTGGTGCTGCTGTTCCAGCAGCGGCTCGTCGCCGGTCTGACCGCCGGGGCGGTGAAGGGATGAACGCGCCGGCCGGCCGCGCCTGCTGCGGCGTCGCGCGCGACGGCGATGGTGACGCCGCCGCC
>JASGFY010000068.1:0-16025 GCA_047605265.1 Solimonas sp. | reverse complement strand
GCGTCGAGGTGGCCGGCGGCGCGCAGCATGTCGACCGCCTCGAGGATCTGCGGCGGACTCAGGCCGAATTTCGCCTTCTCGCCGCCGGTGTTCTGCTGCGTGCTCGTGAAGTCGGCCGACAGGCGCACGCGCAGGCCGAGCAGCGGCGCGACCTCGAGCGCCTGCGCCTCCTCGATCACCAGCGGCAGCTCGGAGAGCTTCTCGACGACGATGTAAACCTTGTGGCCGAGCTTCTGGCCGATCAGCGCGCGACGGATGTAGGCGCGGTCCTTGTAGCCGTTGCAGACGATGACGCTGCCCGGCCGCGCGAGGCCAAGCACCGCTGCGAGTTCCGGCTTGCTACCGGCCTCGATGCCGACGCGCTCGCCGCCGTGCGCGACGATTTCCTCGACGACGTCGCCCTGCTGGTTGACCTTGATCGGATAGACCGCCGTGTAGCGGCCCTCGTAGCCGAGTTCGTCGATGACGGACGCGAATGCGCCGGTCAGCTGGTCGACGCGATCGTGCAGGATGTTGACGAAGCGCACCAGCACCGGCAGCGCGAGGCCTTCGTCCGGGAGGCGGCGGGCAAGCTCGTAGAGGTCGATCCCGACCTCCGAACGCTCGCGGAACGGCCGCACGCGGACGTGGCCGTCGGCGGCGACGTCGAAGTAGCCCTCGCCCCACTGCGGCACGTTGTACAGCTCGCGCGCCTGCGCTGCGTCCCAGCCTTCGTTCGTCATCGCGACCGTCACTCGCCCGTCCTGTCTTGCCGATATACTCGCGCCCGGAAATTTTCCGGCGCGAGCCCGGCATTGTAGCCGCCGGACGTTTCGCCGACCGATCCCTTTTCGCGCAAGTCTACGAGGCCCGCATGACGCTCGATCGCAGCTGGTTCACCGAGCCGATGGAATCCACCGGCACGGCCTTCTCGCTCAAGGGCGAGAAAGTCCACGAGGAGCAGACGCCGTACCAGAAGATCGAGATCTGGAAGACCGAAACCTTCGGCTGGCTGATGACGATCGACGGCTGCACGATGGTGTCGACGCGCGACAACTTTCTCTACCACGAGATGATGTCGCACCCGGCGCTGAACTCGCATCCGGACCCGCAGCGTGTCGTCATCGTCGGCGGTGGCGACTGCGGCACGCTGCGCGAGGTGCTGAAGCACCCGGAAGTGAAATCGGCGATCCAGGTCGAAATCGACGAACGCGTCACGCGGCTGTCCGAACGGTATTTCCCGGAACTCTGCGACAAGAACGACGACCCGCGCGCGACGCTGTTCTTCGGCGACGGCATCCGGTGGATGAAGGACGCTGCGCCCGGCTCCATCGACGTCATCATCATCGACTCGACCGACCCGGTCGGTCCGGCCGAAGGCCTGTTCGGCAAGAAGTTCTATCTGGACTGCATCAAGGCCCTGAAGCCGGACGGCATGCTCGTCCAGCAGTCGGAATCACCGCTGCTGCATCTTGAACTGATCCGGGAGATGCACGCCGCGATGCTCGAGGCCGGCTTCGCGCAGACGCATCTGCTGCACTTCCCGCAGGTGATCTATCCGTCGGGCTGGTGGTCGGGCTCGATCGCCTGCAAGCACGCCGGCGTGCTGGCCAGCCGGCTCGACGAGCCGGCGATCACTGCGCTCGACTGCCGGTTCTACAATGCCGACACGCACCGCGGCGCGTTCGCGCTGCCGACCTACGTCAAGCACGCGCTGCAGCGCTGAACGCCACAGGCGGGACCACGAAAAAGCCGCCATCCTCGCGGATGGCGGCTTTCGTATTTTTCGCCGCGGCCGGGGGGCCGGCCGATTCACGCACAGCCGTTCATGGCGAGGACGCTGGCGCACCGCAGGCCTGCTCGACCTGTGCTTCGGCGCGCGCGACGAGTTGCTGCTTCTGCTCGGCGCTATATTCCTTCTCGTTGCCCAGCGCGTCGCGCTCGACGATGCGCGCGGCATTGCGATAGCTGCCAAGCGCTTCGCGCTGCTTCTGGCACTCGGCGGCTTGCGCCTCGCTGGCGACGTCGTCGCCGGTTTGCGGCGCTTCGCCCGTGGACGTGTTGGCACGACCCGGATCGACGCGCGTCCAGCCCGGCTCCGGTGTATCGCCATAGTGAATGTGCCCGGACCTGTCGACCCATTTGTAGACCGGCCCGGCGCTGGCCGCCGCACTCATGCACAAGATCATCACCAGGCCCGACCTCCGCACCGCTGTCCGTCTCATCACCTCTCCTGTCGGCCTCTCTCGCCCAGCCTCTGCCGTGCGCTCCATGACGAAAATGCCCCGCGGCGCCGGACGGTGCGCCGCGGGGCTGCGTCGACCACCTCAGACGGCGTCGACGCCGGCCTCGCCGGTGCGGATGCGCACGGCCTGGCCGAGATCGTAGATGAAGATCTTGCCGTCGCCGATCTGACCCGTCTTGGCCGCCTTGAGGATGGCTTCGGTCGCGCGCTCGGCCATCTCGGGCGCAACGGCGACTTCGATCTTCACTTTCGGCAACAGATCGACGGTGTACTCGGCACCGCGATACAGCTCGGTATGGCCCTTCTGGCGGCCGAAACCACGTACCTCGGTCACGGTCATGCCCTGGACGCCGATGTCGGCGAGCGCCTCGCGCACGGCGTCGAGCTTGAAGGGTTTGATGATGGCGATGAGCATTTTCATGGCGTGCGCTCTTGTGCGTAGCGGTCTTTCGGCGGTCTTTCAGCGGAAGTCTAGCATGGGCCAGCGGTTAGCCGATTCCGCAAAAGTCATGCGCAAGCCGATGCGCAAAAGAAATCCGCAATAAAAAAGGGGCGGGTCCATGCCGGACCCGCCCCAACCCACCGGAGATGAAACGGTTGCGGCGCTTAGTGGTTGTAGGCCTTCTCGCCGTGGTCGGCGATGTCGAGGCCTTCTTCCTGCGCTTCGTCGCTCGAGCGCACGCCGATCGTGTACTTCAGGATCAGCAGGATCACGGCCGCCGAGACGCCCGACCAGACGATGGCCACGCCGACGCCCCAGAGCTGCGAGATGACCTGCGCCTTCATGTCATACGCGCCCACGGCATTGGCAACGTAGTCGTACACGCCGGCGCCGCCGAGGGCCGGGTTGACGAAGATGCCGGTGCCGATCGCGCCGATGATGCCGCCGATCGCATGCACACCGAACGCGTCGAGCGCGTCGTCATAGCCGAGCAGCGCCTTGAGCTTGGTTGCGGCGAAGAAGCAGACGACGCCGGCGACGAGGCAGATCCAGAACGCGCCGAGCGGGCCGACGAAACCGCAGGCCGGGGTGATTGCGACGAGACCGGCGACGATGCCGGAGCAGATGCCGAGCAGGCTCGGCTTGCCCTTCGTCAGCCATTCGACCGCTGCCCAGGCCACACCCGCGACGGCGGTGCCGAACATCGTGTTGAAGAACGCCATGCCGGCGCCGCCCGTGGCTTCGAGGTTGGAACCGGCGTTGAAGCCGAACCAGCCCATCCACAGCATGCCGGTGCCGATCGCCGTCATCATCAGGCTGTGCGGGGCGAAGTGCGTCTTGCCGAGGCCTTTGCGCGGACCGACGACGATTGCCGCGACCAGCGCCGCGATACCGGCGTTGATGTGCACGACCGTGCCGCCGGCGAAGTCGATGGCGCCCTTCTGGAACAGGAAGCCCGCGTGTTCACCCGCCGCGGTCGCCGCATCGGCGCTCGTGTAGGCGTCCGGGCCGTCCCACAGCCAGACCATGTGGGCCATCGGCAGGTAGGAGATCGTGAACCACAGGACGCTGAAGATCATCACCGCCGAGAACTTCATGCGCTCGGCGAAACCGCCGGCGACCAGCGCGACGGTGATCGCGGCAAAGGTCAGCTGGAAGGCGACGAACACGATTTCCGGGATGTACTGGCCCTTGCTGAACGTCGCACCGACGGTCGTCGAATCGACGCCGTGCAGGAACAGCTTGTCGAGCGAGCCGAAGAACGGGTTGTTCACCGTGAACGCGACGCTGTATCCGTAGGCCACCCAGAGAACGGCGATCACGCAGAAGATGGCGAAGCTCTGCATCACCGTCGACAGCGCGTTCTTCGAACGCACCATGCCGGCGTAGAACAGCGCGAGGCCCGGCACCGTCATGAACAGCACGAAGGCGGCCGACGCCATCATCCACGCCGTGTCGCCCTTGTTGCAGTCGAAACCCTTGTCGCCACAGTGCGGCACGGCAGCCGGTGCTTCCGCCGCCGCGGCTTCAGCGGGAGCGGCTTCGGCCGGGGCGGCTGCGTCGGCGGCCGGAGCAGCTTCAGTTGTCGCAGCGGAAGCCGGCGCGGCAGTGTCTTGCGCCCAGGCGGTCGGCGCGAGGCCGAATACGGCCGCGAGCATCGCGGCACTCAAAATTTTGCGCATCATTGCGTAGTTCCCCCTCAGAGAGCGTCTTTGCCCGTTTCGCCGGTGCGGATGCGAATGGCCTGGTCAAGGTTGTAGATGAAAATCTTGCCATCGCCGATCTTGCCGGTATGCGCGGCCTTGCTGATGGCATCGATCGCCGCGTCCAGCTTGTCGTCCGGCACCGCGACTTCGATCTTCACCTTCGGCAGAAAATCGACGACATATTCGGCGCCTCGATAGAGCTCGGTATGGCCCTTCTGGCGGCCAAAGCCTTTGACCTCCGTCACCGTAATGCCAGCCACGCCGATATCCGAGAGTGCTTCGCGCACCTCGTCCAGCTTGAACGGCTTGATGATGGCTGCGATTAATTTCATGCGAGTTCACTCCTGAGTCGGAAAGCGTCCTTAGACGCCGGGGGAGCCTCATCACCCCGACGGCCTCGGCCTTCAAAGCATGGACCATGCCAGCGAATTGAGGGCTTTCCCGGTGCGATTCGCAATCGAAACGCCCCAACATGGGGCAGGTCATTCACGAGGAGCCGTATCGTCGCCAAGGCATAATGAACAAAATTTCCTCGCCGAACGCCAATGGATACCCGTCGCATCGAAGATCTCGCCAGCCATCTCGCCAGCCTGCTGCCGCCCGGCCTGCGCATGCTGCGCAGCGAGCTCGAAGACAACTTCCGCGCCGTGCTGCGCGCCAATCTCGAAAAATGGGATCTCGTCTCCCGCGAACGCTTCGATACGCAAGCCGAATTGCTGGCGCGTACGCAGAAAAAACTGGCCGCGCTGGAAAAGCGCATCAAGGCGCTGGAGCAGCGTGAAACAGCGCACCAAGGCGATCCGCGCGGCTGATTAGCATCCGGGCATGTCGCTCGCCACCGTTCATGCCCGTGCCCAGAACGGCCTTGCCGCCGATCCGGTGACCGTCGAGGTCCACCTCGCACCGGGCCTGCCGGGGTTGGCGATCGTCGGACTCCCCGAAGCGTCGGTGCGCGAGGCCAAGGATCGTGTGCGCGCCGCCATCGTCAACAGCGGCTACCGCTTCCCGCTGCAGCGCATCACCTGCAATCTCGCGCCGGCCGATCTGCCGAAGGATGGCTCGCGCTTTGATCTGGCGATCGCGCTCGGCATCCTCGCCGCGTCGCAGCAGATACCGGCCGAGCCCTTGCGCGAGATCGAAGTGCTTGGCGAACTGTCGCTGTCCGGCGAGATCCGGACGATCCGTGGCGCCCTGCCCGCAGCCCTGAAAGCGACGGCCGCCGGCCGCGCCCTGCTGCTGCCACAAGCCAACGGCGCCGAAGCGAGTCTGGCGCGCGGCGCACGAATCCACACAGCGCTGCAGCTCGGCACCCTGTGCGCCGAACTGCACGAGGGCCGGCTCAGCACATACACGGCGGCGATGCCGATCACCGCGAGCCCGCACAGCGCCGCCGCCGATCTCGCCGATGTGCGCGGTCAGGCGCTGGCCAAGCGCGCGCTGGAGATTGCGGCGGCCGGATCGCATTCGCTCTTGCTCATCGGCCCGCCCGGCGGCGGCAAATCGATGCTCGCGCAGCGCCTGCCGGGCATCCTGCCGCCGCTGGCCGACGACGAAGCGCTCGAAGTCGCCGCCGTCGCCTCGATCGGCCGCGGCTTCGACATCACGCAATGGGGCCAGCGGCCGTTCCGCACGCCGCATCACACGGCGTCCGGCGTCGCCCTGGTCGGCGGCGGCGGCAGCCCCAAGCCCGGCGAAATCACGCTCGCCCATCACGGCGTGCTGTTCCTCGATGAACTGCCGGAGTTCGATCGCAGCGTGCTGGAGGTGCTGCGCGAGCCGCTCGAAAGCGGCGCGATCACGATCTCGCGTGCAGCCCGGCAGGTCGATTTCCCGGCGCGCTTCCAGCTCGTCGCGGCGATGAACCCCTGCCCCTGCGGATATCTGGGCGATCCCGCGGCATCGTGCCGCTGCACGCCTGATCAGGTCGCGCGCTATCGCGCGCGCATTTCCGGCCCGTTGCTCGATCGCATCGACCTGCGCCTGTTCGTGCCGCGCGTCGAGCGCGAGCAGCTGCTGGCCGCCACGTCCGCAGACGGCGAGCGCAGCGCCGACGTCCGCACTCGCGTCATCGCCGCACGCGACCGGCAGCTGGCACGGCAGGGCAAGCCGAATGCGCGCCTCGGGGTCGATGAGCTCGACCGCCACGCGCGGCCCGATGCGGCCGGACTGGCGCTGCTGCAGCAGGCGATGCACAAGCTCGACCTGTCGGCGCGCGCCTACCATCGCGTGCTCAAGCTGGCGCGGACGATCGCCGATCTTGGCGGCGGCGGAAACGTCACCGCCGCCCATGTCGCGGAGGCGCTGCGCTATCGCGATCCAGGCACCATGGGCTGAGTGCACAACGAAAAGGGGCCGCACATGGCGGCCCCTCGTGACATCCGCTTTCGCGTCGATCAGAGCGAGAACGTGTACTTGCCACCAACCAGGAAGCGCGGCGTCTTGTCGGTTTCGTCGTAGCCGTGGTCCGTGCCGACGACGCTGAAGCTCGCCGAGAACTCCTTGGTGAGGGACTTCGTCAGGCTCAGGCTGTAATCGACGTAATCCGTATCGCTGGCGCCATCAGTACCCTTGAAGGCGTCGCCGAAGCTGTAGCCGACACTGGCGCCGAAGCTCAGCGAATCGGAAACCGGCAGCGTCAGGGCACCGACGACGTACTGCGCGCTCTTGCCGGTGTTGAACCAGTCATCGCTGTAGTTGTAAGCCAGGGAAACCGGGCCGTAGCTGCCCTTCACGTGGAACTCCAGGGTTCCGACGTCCTCGTTCTCGCCTTCACCGGATTTCGGATAGCCGTAGTACAGCGCGCCGATGTCATAGCCGAAATCACCGATCGTGCTGGCAAAGCCGAGGTAGCCGTCGAGCTCGTAACCACCGTTGGTGCCGCCAGCGAGACTCGAACTCCAGAAGCCGGCGTAGAAACCCGACGCATGCGTGTAGTCCAGACCGCCCTGCACCGCAGATTCGCCCGAAGTCGCTGCCTGCGGAAGACCACGATAGATGTAATCGCTGACAACCCCGACGTTGCCCGTGACGTCCGCGAAGGCGCTGCCCGAGAACACCGCCGCGCCGATGAGGACGGCGCCCAACACTGAACGCTTGAATTCCATGTAAATCCTCTTCCCAAGTGGATAAATGTTCCGCTCGCATCGTTGCGTGCGGCCCCGGGCCATCAACGCAAAGCCCATGCCATTCACTTTTCGGATAGGACGTCAATGGTCACTTTTCCTCATCGCAACATTCACATGGAACGGCGACGGCCGCTCAAAACGGGGCACTGCGATTTCGCCCCGCCCCCCTCCCGACAGCGAGGATGTCCAAATTGGTGCATATAGCACCAATAAAGGTCATCTTCCGGCAGCGCCAACAAAAAACGCCGCCCGGAGGCGGCGTTTCTCACGCGGCGAACAGACTTCAGATACCGGTCTGCTTGAGCATGTGCTCGACGGCCCCCTTGACCTCATCATCGCTGAGACTCGCATCGCCACCGCGCGGCGGCATCTGGTTGATGCCGGCGATCGCCTTCTTGACCAGGCTGTCGAGTCCGCCCTGCGACTTGAAGCGCTCGCCCCAGGCCGCCTTGTCGCCAACCTTCGGCGCATTGAGCACGCCGGCGGCATGGCAGCCGGTGCAGACCTTCGCGTAGACCTGCTCGCCAGTCATCGGCGCGCGGGACGCCTGCGCGGCGGCGGCAAGCCGCACGAGCACCGAAGGATCCGTGATGACCGTCCCCACCGGCTTGATGCGTTCTTCCAGCCGCGCCTGCGCAGCCGGGTCAGCGTGCTCGTCGCCGGCATCGAGGAAGCGCGCCGCCGTCGCGCAAACGATCGCAATGGCCACCAGCGCCCCGAGCACCATTCCAAAATTGATGAAGAACACCTGGTCGTGGTTCTTATGTGCCACTGACGACTCCTCACCGGCCGGGATTTTGGGCGCGCAGTATAGCGGCTACTTGCATGAAGCGACTAGGCGCGCCAAGGCTTCGCCGGTCGGCATGCGCGCTGCGCAAGGCGTCGGCATGCCCGATGCTTAAACTTGTGCATCATGAGCTTCGACACGTCCAGCCATCTGATCCTGCTTGCCGCACTGCTGTTCCTCGTCAGCATTCTGGCCACAGTCATCACACCGCGGCTCGGCGTGCCACTGCTGCTGGTCTTTCTGATCGTCGGCATGCTCGCCGGCGAGGATGGGCCGGGCGGCATCCACTTTCAGAACTATGAACTCGCCAACCTCGCCGCGACCGCCGGCCTCGCCGTCGTGCTGTTCGACGGCGGGCTGCGCACCCGCATCGAGAGCTTTCGCACGGGACTGCGGCCCGCGCTCGCGCTCGCCAGCGTCGGCGTGCTGCTGACGGCCTGCATCACGGCCGCAATCTGTCACTGGCTTCTGCGTCTTTCGGTCGCCGAAGGGTTCCTGATCGGCTCGATCGTCGCGTCGACCGACGCCGCCGCAGTCTTTTCCCTGCTGGGCACCAGTGCGCTGGCGCTCAACGAGCGCGTGGCATCGGCGCTGGAAATCGAATCCGGCACCAACGATCCGATGGCGCTGTTTCTGACGCTGGCGACGATCGCATACCTGAAGACGCCGCACGACTTCGGCCTCGCCGATGCCTTGCGAATGCTCGCCTGGCAGATGCTGTCCGGCGCCGCCTGCGGCGTCGCGGGCGGCTGGCTGCTGATGCGAGCGCTGAATCGCCTGCGGCTCGGCGATTCGATGTATCCGTTGCTGGCCCTGTTCGGCGGCCTGGCAATCTTCGGGTTCACCGGCCTGATCGGCGGCAGCGGCTTCCTCGCCGTGTACCTTGCCGGCATTTTTCTGGGCAGCCGCGTGCTGCGCGGCGCGGCGAGCATCCGCCGCTTTCACGACGGCGTCGCCTGGATGGCGCAGATCGGCATGTTCGTGATCCTCGGATTGCTCGCTTCTCCCCATCAATTGCTCGATGTCGCGGTGCCGGGCCTGCTGGTCTCCGCGGGACTGCTGCTGGTGGGCCGGCCGGCCGCCGTGTTCGTCAGCCTCTTGCCGTTCCGTTTTCCGTGGCGCGAACAGCTTTACATTGCCTGGGTCGGCCTGCGCGGCTCGGTGCCTATCGTGTTGGCCACCTACCCTTGGCTCGCCGGGCTTGAAAATGCGCAACTGTTCTTCAACATCGCATTCTTCATCGTGCTCGTTTCGCTGGTCGTGCAGGGCGCGACCGTGGCGCCGGCGGCGCGCCTGTTCGGCCTGCAGGTGCCGCAGCGCGCGGCGCGCGTGCATCGCGTCGATATCGACCTGCCCGGTCAGCGCGGCTACGAAGTCGTCAGCTATCGCATTCCGCCGGACAGCGAACTGATCGGCCGGCGTCACAAGGATCTGCCGATTCCCGACATCTCGCGCGTCATCTGCGTCGCCCGTGACGGCCGCCTGCTGCACTATCGCGAATGGGGCGAGCTGCGCGCCCACGATTATGTTTCCCTGCTGGCGGCGCAAAGCCAGCTCGACGCGCTTGACCGCGTCTTCGAATCCGTGCGCCATCCGCCGGCGCCGCAGACGCGCCAGTACTTCGGCGACTTCACTGTGCATGCCGATGCAGCGGTCAGCGATCTATGCGAAGCCTACGGCCTGCCCCTGCCGGCGCAGGCCGATGGCAAGACCGTCGCCCAGCTGCTGAGCCTGCATCTGCCGCATCCGGTCGTCGGCGACCGTCTGCGCATCGGCGAAGTGCAGCTCGTCGTCAAGGCAACCGAGGGCGACCTTCCCACGCAGATCGGTTTGCGCCTTCCCGGCTGAGCCCGTCCACCGGTGAATGCCCTTAAATGACGCAGGCCCGGGGGGCGCCAGGAAGCCTTGCAACGCGGGCAGCGCTTGTAATCGATGTGACACCTGTTACACAATCGGTCTATCGATATGAACTTGCGGCCCGCGACGCACCAAGGTGCGTCGCTGGTTTTTCTGGGGAGAGAGCGCCGGGAGACACGCGCAAAAGCGGCCTCGGCAGATGGTGGCGGCGCAAAAAGAAAACCCCCCGGGGTACCGGAGGGTAAGGTGCGAGAAAGGCGCTTGGCCTTTCTGGAGGAGACTGTGCTGACCCGGCAATGCCGCCCGGCCTGCCGGGTTTTTCATTGCCTGAATCATGTTGCGGTGCAGTATAAAGTCGTCTGACTATCAAGTCAATAATGCGTTCGGACGAATTCCTCATGCATTTCATGACTGCGCTGCGAGCAGAACTTCTGTTCCGCCATGGTGTTTATAAAGCAGATTCCATGCCATTCTTGAACGACTGATCAATATCGGCGGGTGCAACACCGCGCAAGCCGCTGCGCGTCGGCGACGTTCGTCGCAAATCCCAATACGCACAAGCGCTTGTGTCTATTTGGCGACACCGGCCTGTTCCTGGGCGAGGCGTTTCTGCAACGCGAGGCGCGCAATCGCCACATAGTTGTGGCAGGCATCGGGGTCGATGTAGGGATTCACGCCGCCGCCCTCCTCCTGTGCTTCGCGGCGCACCCACAGCGCCGACGCATCGGGATGGGGGGTCATCAGGATGTCGCAAGGCAAGGCATCGATCGTCTGGAAACTGTGCTCGAAATCGGCGAGCACCGTCCGGTACGTCTTGTTGCCGGTGAAGCGAAAGCCGGGCGCGGCCTCCGGCGTCAGGCTGTCGGCGTAAACCATGTTGAGGCAATGATTGTTGTTGTCGCAGGACTGCCAGGTCCAGGTCGTGCCACCCGGCGTGTGGCCGCCGGTGTAATGCGCCGTCAGACGCAGCGGCCCGAGCGTGATCTCCCCGCCGTCGACCACCGTCTGCGGATGCGTCCACGTCGGATAGCGCGGCAGTGTTCCGGCCTGCGGATCGCCGGCGCTGAACTGCCCCCCGCTGCGCAGCACCATCGCGCTCCAGGGGCTCGTCACCACCTGCGCGCCGCTCTCGCGCGCCAGTTCGGCGATGCCCCCGGCATGATCGAAGTGGGCATGCGAGTTGACGATGATCTTGACGTCCTCGAACTTGAAGCCGAGCTCGACGATGTTCTGTGCGATCAGTGGCGCCGATTCCGGCAGTCCGCCATCGATCAGGATATGCCCCTCCGGCGACGTGACGAGCACGCTGCTGACGCCTTTCGCGCCAACGTAGAAGGTGTTGCCGTACAGGCGGAACGGATCGACCGGCTCGTTCCATTGCCCGCAGACGTCGCAGGAGTCATCAGCGTAGGCGGGCAGCACGGACCACAGAGCCAACGCCAGCGGCGCGACCCGCCGGAACAGAGAAGCAGAACTGAGCATGAGCCTTCATCGCGTTTGAGGAGGGGCGGAACGATTCTCGCAAATGACGTCGCTCGTGCAAGTCCGGCGCGCCTTCCTCCGCGTCGCGTGGTGTGCGGCACCGCGCCGCGCGCATTCACTTCATGTAGGAACGGATCACTTTCAGCACGCCTTCGAGATCGTCGTCATCGCCCGGCTGCGCGGCGACCAGATGCGTGCGCAGATGTCCGTCGAGCACTTCCGCCATCAGTCCGCTGACGGCGCCGCGGATCGCCGCGATCTGCTGCAGCACGGCGCTGCATTCCGCGCCGCCGTCGAGGGCCTGTTCGAGGCTGCCGAGCTGTCCCCGGATGCGCCGCACGCGGTTGAGCAGCGGCTTTTTATTTTCGATGGTATGACTCATGCCGCTCGTTCCGTATACTGGGATGGAGTATACAGAACCGCCGGTAATCCCGTGTCCACGCATTCGCACGCCTTCAACGAAGGCAATCCCCTCGCCGAGCGCCGCACGCGCTGGGCAGTGCTGCTGACGGCGACGATGATGGTCGCCGAGATCACCGGCGGCTGGCACTACAACTCGATGGCGCTGCTCGCCGATGGCTGGCACATGAGCTCGCACGCGCTGGCGCTGGGGCTCGCCGTGCTCGCCTATCGCCTCGCGCGCCGTCTCGCGCACGACCGCCGCTTCGCGTTCGGCACCTGGAAGATCGAGATCCTCGGCGGCTACACGAGCGCGCTGCTCCTGCTGCTCGTCGCATTCTCGATGGCCTGGCAGTCGGTCGAACGCCTGCTCGTGCCGGCCGTCATCCACTACGACGAGGCGATCGCGATTGCCGCCGTCGGCCTGATCGTCAATCTGGCCTGCGCCCGCCTGCTGCACGCCGGCCATCACCACGCGCATGAGCACGATCAAGCGCACGGGTATGCTCCCCACGCCCACGCGGACCTGAACCTGCGCTCGGCCTATCTGCACGTCGTCGCCGACGCGGCGACCTCGGTGCTGGCGATCGTCGCGCTGCTCGGCGGCAAGCTGTGGAGCGCGGCCTGGCTCGATCCGCTGATGGGCATCGTCGGCGCCCTGCTCGTCGCGGCGTGGGCGATCGGCCTGCTGAAGTCCACCGGCCGCGTGCTGCTCGATGCCGAGATGGACGCGCCGGTCGTCGCCGAGATTCGCGAAGTGATCGCCGAAAGTCCGGTGCCGGCGACGATCACCGATCTGCACGTGTGGCGCGTCGCCGGCGCGAAGTACGCATGCATCCTCCATCTCCGCGCGCCACCGCAGGTCAGTGCCGACGATTTCCGCCGCCGGCTCGCCGTGCACGAGGAACTGGTGCACGTCACCATCGAGCTGGAGCCGGCCGGCGCCTGATCCACGCACGCCCGGCCGGCGATCTTGGGCGTGGTGCACAGCCGCAGTTGCCGAACGTCAGGCTCGGCTTTCGACACCACGCCGGTTGCCGCCCCGGCCGGCGCGACGCCGGCGCCTTCGTCGATACGACGATCCTGCCCGGCGCCGTGTTCGGCCCGCTGCTGATGCGCGAACAACTCGGCTCCGTGCAGGTCATCCGCGGCCTGTTCGCAGGTCGGCCGCCGCGCCTGGGCTTCTGGATCGTCGACGTGCGCGATCTCGCCGATCTGCACGTCCGCGCGGTGAACGCAGCGGACGCCGGCGGCGAACGTTTCCTCGCCGCCGGCAATTTCATTTGGATGCGGGACATCGCGCAGTCCTGCGCGACGAGCTCGGCGCGCGCGGCACGCGGGTGCCGACGCGCGAACTGCCGGACGTCGTGGCGCGCATCGCCGCGCGGTTCGTACCGCAGCTGCGCTCGCTGGCGCCGGAGCTTGGACGCCGCAACGAGCTCGATACGCGCAAGGCGCGGGCGCGGGCGCGGCGCGGCCTCGCGCCACGCCCCGCCGCAGTGTCGCACGCGGTCAATTTTTTGCGCGGACCGCGCACTACAGTCTTCAGCAACGGCGCGGCGGGGCGCCGCAACGGGGATGACGACATGCCAAACGGCAACAGCGGATGGGCCTGGCGGAAGACGGTGGCGGCGCTCTGCGGACTGCTCGCGGCCTGCGGCCGTTCCTCCAGTTCGACGGGCGGCGCCGCCGCACTGCCGGCGGCCTCGCAATGCGTGCTGAAGAGCGCAGCGCTCGCCGTCGGCAGCGACAGCAGTCTGGTCGTCGACGGCGTCACCTATACGACCTCCCATCAGCCCGACGCGACAGGGCCGCTGGAGACGCCGCTGAAGAATGTCAGCCCGCAGCCGGCCGGAGACTGCCGTGGCAACGAGGGTTACCGTTTCGGCAGCGGGCTTTACGACGTGACCGGGCCGATCGGCGGCGCACCGGCCGGACACGCCGATCTCGCCGGCATGGTGCTGCCGCCGCAGCCGCAGAACGGCATCCACACGCGGCTCTACGCGCGCGCGTTCGCGATCGAACGCCGTGCAACGGCAAGCGCGTGATGTTCGTCTCCGACGATCATGCATTCGCCACCGCGCTCAAGCGCCAGGAAGTGCTGAAGGCGATCGCCGCCGATCCGCAGCTGAGCCCGTACTACGAAGATCACGTACGCGATCATGCTTGTCTCCTCCTGATACGGCCGCACTGCTTGCTTCCGCTGCTGACGGCGCAGGTCGGTCGGGTTTTGATCAGTCGGGAATCGTGCCCCAAACCAAATGTCGCGCGACACGTGCCCGTCAGTGCGGCGGCGAACGGAAAGGTCAGCTCGGCTGGAGCAGTTCTGACTTTTATACCTGAATGGCGCGCCCGGCAGGATTCGAACCTGCGACCTACGGTTTCGGAAACCGGCACTCTATCCAGCTGAGCTACGGGCGCGCGGGGAGGCGCATTCTAAAGCACGCGCGGATGGCAGGCCACACGCATGGGCGACGATCAACGGACGAACGGGACGCTTCGGTCGCACGAACCCCTGAGCAAGGGCGCCGCCGCCGTTTCAGTCCGGCAGGATCGGCAAGCCGGCGCGCCAGGTCATGCGCACCCGTGCCTCGCCGAGCCGGTCGCGCACCGCCGCCCACGGCGTCGCCAGCAGGCACAGATCGGCGGGCGAGCCGATCGCGAGCGGCACGGCTGGTCGCGCCGGCGTGCGCAACGGCCCGGTGAACAGCGCATGCGCCGCTTCCGGCGTCAGAGCCTCGCCGGCCCCGAGCACTGTGCCGCCTGGCGAACGCCGCTCGCAGGCCGCCTGCATCGCGCGCCAGGGATCGGCCGCGCCGAACGGCGCATCGGTGCTGCCGGCGACGGCGACGCCGGCCGTCTGCAGGCCGCGCACGCGGTACAGCCATGGCAGGTCTTCGGCGTCGACGGCGGCGAGATAGGCATCGCCGCGCTCGGTGATGAAATTCGGCTGCGTGACGACCCACAGGCCGAGCCGCGCGATCGCGGCGGCCAGCTCCGGCGGCGCAACCGCCGCGTGCTCGATGCGGTCGCCGGGACGCGCGCCGGTCTCGGCCAGCGCGCCAAGCGCGTAGACCAGCTCGGTGCGCGTCACGCAGTGGAAGGCGGCGTTGCGGCCGTGCGCGTGGCTGGCGCGGATCGCCGCGCAGAGCGCGTCGAAGTCCGGCAGCTCGTGCTCGTGCAGATGGAACTTGTGCGCACCGCGCAGCACGCCGGGCGCGTCGCGCTGCGCGTCGAGCCGCGCGTCGCCCATCACGCAGAGGTCCTGCAGCAGTTCGCCGCGCGCGCGCAGCGCCGCGAAGTGCGCGAAATCGTCCGGGCCGTTGGTGTGCGTGGTGTCGGTGAGGCCGATCACGCCGCGCGCGGCGAGCGCGCGGCTGGGCGCGCGCAGGGACGGCCGTTCGCGCGGCAGGCGCGCGCGCAGCCAGTCGTCGGCGTCGTAGAGGCGGCCGGTCAGCTCGCCCGCGACGCGCTCGAAGGGGTCGTCGCCGGCGTCGCGCACGCCGAGCGCCGCGAGCGCCGCCGAGTTGAAGCTCCACAATCGGCCACTACGCTGCTGGATGCGCAGCGGGCGCTCGGGCACGAAAGCATCGAGCCGCCATCGATCCAGCGGACCGGCGACGGCCTCGTGATAGGCGACGCCACGCAGCCAGCCTTCGCCTTCGGTCGCCGCCCGACTCAGCGCGGCGCGCAGCGCGGCTTCGTCGCCGACCTGCGGCGGCCCGCAGACGACCGAGGCGCGCGCGGCGGCGAGCGCCTGCAGGTGCATGTGGTGGTCGCGCAGCGCCGGCAGCAGCGCGCCGCCCTCGGCCTCGACGACCGCTTCGCCGTCGCGCGCCGGCAGGTTCGCGCCGATCGCGGCGATGCGGCCGGCGACGACGCGCACGTCGACGACCGGCCCGAAGTGCAGCTCGGCGCGGCGGATCAGCATGCGATGCCGAAGCGCTGCAGCACGGCTTGCGTATCGGCGCCGAGCGCTGCGGCCGTGCCGCGGGCCGCGCGC